>CAYTWH010000090.1:0-2530 GCA_964442075.1 uncultured Bacteroidales bacterium | reverse complement strand
ATTTAACTTATTAACAGATAATTGTTTATATGTCTTTTGCCTTGCAAAGGTTTCGTAATATAAATATAAATAAATTTTTATTGCATAGCGACAAAGAGTTTCATTCATTTTGAAAAACATCAAAATGGTAAAACTCTAAGTCGGGATTAATCCTCGCTAATGCAAGTAGTTCGACTTTTCCAAGTCTCCTATTGCATAATCGTGGATTAACAAGCTTTTGTTAATAATATTTCAATTCTATTATAAATTCAGGCTTATTAGTAGCTAATTTCGTTGCAAATAAAAATTTTATTATTATGAACTTTATTAATTCTCTTTTATTACAAATTCAGGTTGGAAATACCGATACAGTAACTGTTATTAATGAGGTGTCGGATAAGTCACAAGAATTATCATTATCTATTTGGAATCTGGCACTAAAAGGTGGTTGGATAATGATACCAATTGCAATTTTATCTGTAATTGCTGTTTACATTTTTATAGAACGTTTTATTGCTATAAAAAAAGTATCTAAAGTAGAACCCGAATTTATGAACAACATTAAACAAAACATTCAAGACGGGAAAGTTAATGAAGCTTTAGCAATTTGCACAGCAACTTCAGGTCCATTAGCAAGAATGATAGAAAAAGGAATTAGCCGAATTGGTAAATCTTTAGATGATATTAATGTTGCAATAGAAAACATTGGTAGACTTGAAATTGTAAAACTTGAAAAAGGCTTATCTACACTTGCGTCGGTTTCGGGTGGAGCACCTATGATAGGGTTTTTGGGAACAGTTATGGGAATGATACGGGCATTTTATGATATGGCAACTGTTGCAGGCGGTAATATTAATGTGCAGGTACTTTCAAACGGTATATATACGGCAATGGTTACCACGGTAGCTGGTCTTATTGTAGGAATTATTGCATATTTTGCATATAATATTTTGGTAGCAAGAGTTGATAAAGTTGTAAATAATCTTGAAGCTAAATCAATTGAGTTTATGGATATATTAAACGAACCTGCTAAATAATTTAAACCGATATGGCATTAAAAACAAGAAATAAAGTAAATGCAGGATTTAGCATGTCGTCAATGACCGACATAGTTTTCCTGTTGCTAATATTTTTCATGATAACTTCTACTCTTATAGCTCCTAATGCACTTGATTTATTGTTGCCAAACAGTTCTTATCAATCGGATAAACAAGCAACAACTACTGTCTCAATAACTGAAGATTTAATATTTGCCGTAGAGCGTGATATTGTTGATATTGAAAATTTGGAACAAATTTTGCAACAAAAACTTTTTGGTGAAAAAGAACCAACTATTGCATTGCATGCAGAAAAAGCTGTTCCGATAGAGTATGTGGTAAAAATTATGAATATAGCAAAAGACAATAAATACAGACTAATTTTAGCAACCAATCCTAAATAAATGAGTGTTTTTTGGAAAAATAATAAAAATGGTTTAATTGGTACAATTTTGTTCCACCTCATGCTTGTTTTATTATTTATTTTTTTAAGTTTTACTGCCCCTCCTGCTGAATTCCCTAAACCGGAAGGCATATTAATTGATTTTGGAGATTCTGAAACAGGACTTGGTGATGAAGAACCTGAGTCTGTCGAAAATAATACATCAAACGCAAATAATAATTCGGAAAATATTGAGGAAGAAATTTTAGTGCAAGATGATATTGAAACTGTTGCTATAGAAAATAACAATAACACTGAAGATAATGTAGAAGAACATCAGCCGGAAGTTAATAATAATGCACTTTATACAGGAAATAATAATACAAGTGAAGGTAATACCAATGGTGATGGAAATATGGGAGACCCCGATGGAACTAATTCTGACAATTATACAGGTGGAGGAATTGGAAACGGTATTAATTATAATTTAAAAGGAAGAAGTCCTGTAGGGAAATTTCCAAAACCGGATTATCCTCCGGGAAATGTTTATGGTAAAGTTGTTGTAAATATAAAAGTTGACAAATACGGTAAGGTAATACGTGTTGATATAGGAAAAGGAACTACAACAAGTGATGAAGGATTAATGCGTGCTGCAAAGAAAGCTGCATGGCAGGTACGTTTTAGTAACGATTTTAAATCAATTGAACAAACAGGTACAATTACTTACAATTTTTCTTTAATGTAACTTAGTTAAAGGTTCACTTAATCAAAAGGGATAATATCTAATTCTGACATTCTTTTTACTTCTAAAAACTGTTCCGGAGTCAGATCATTAAAGTAATAATTAACAGGATTTACAGGAATATCATGTTTGTGTATTTCATAATGAAGGTGTGGACCTGTTGAAAAGCCGGTATTGCCAACACTTGCAATAACTTGTCCTCTTCTTACCTTATCTCCTTTTTCAATAAATATTTTTTGTAAATGAGCATATAATGTTTCATATCCATAACCATGATCTATCACAATCATATTTCCATAACCTCTCCGAGAATATTTAACTTTTTTTACAACACCAGGGGACTTCTAAAAATTAAATACTTGTATATCAGTTAAGAATTTGTATTTTAGA
>CAYTWH010000089.1:0-4032 GCA_964442075.1 uncultured Bacteroidales bacterium | reverse complement strand
CTCTTGATAGTCCAAAATATTATATATTTACCGGTGGCGGAGCTGTTTTAAAGGCTATACAGGAAGGAACAACGTCAGGACTTGAACCAGTAAAAGCATTAGTGAAAGCTAATAAGTAATATGGCAAAAATCATAAATATCATTTTAATAATTGTATTACTAATTCAAATTGGTAATGCACAGGATATTTATCTGATAAAGAAATTGCCTTTTAATACTACCAAATCGAGTGAGATAGCTCCTGCATTTTATAAAAATGGATTAGTTTTTTGTTCAAACAAACTGCACCCGTTTTTGCTAAATTACAAGGATACTACAAAGGAAAGATTATATAATATTTACAATGTGCAGAAGAGGGATAGCAACAAATGGGAGATACCAAGAATATTATCACATAATTTAACAACACCTTTTAACGAGGGTGCGCTTTGTTTTACTAAAGATTATAACAAAGTATTTTTTACAAGAAATATTTCTGTTGAAGAGCAGGAAGGAAACACCTTTTTCGACAATGGTAATATTGGAATATTTATAAGCGAGCTTGAAAACGAAGAGTGGACAGAACCGATTTTATGGGAACACAGCAAAAGTGAATATAATTCTGCTCATCCATGTTTGTCTTATGATGAAAAACTATTATTTTTTGCTTCCGATATGCAGGGAGGATTTGGCGGTTCTGATATTTATGTTTCAAAATTTGAGAACGGTAAATGGAGCAATCCCGAAAATTTGGGAGCAAAAGTAAATACTGTGGCAAACGAGTATTTTCCTTTTTATCACGAAAGTGGCAGACTATATTTTAGCTCCAACAGAGAAAATGGTGTTGGCGGATTTGATATTTATTACAGCAGCAATATCGGTAATGAGTGGAAAAAAGCAATACTATTAAATAGGCCTCTTAATTCGGTACACAACGATTTTTCGTTAATTTGTGACCAAACCCAGGAGTTTGGATATTTTTCATCAAACAGAGATGAAAGCGATGATATTTATTCCTTTAAAATGAATTTGCCATTGTTTGATAATTGCGACACTCTACAAAAAAATAACTATTGTTTTACTTTTTTTGAAACAGGAAATTATGATCTTGATACTATGCCATTACGCTACGAGTGGGATATTGCAGGATTAAAAAAAGTTAAAGGTCTGGAAGCCGACCATTGTTTTGACGGCGAGGGTGAGTATCAGATAAATCTTAATATTATTGATACCTTAACAAGTGAAATATTTTATAATCAGGCATCATACAGCTTTGCAATTACAGATATCACGCAAGTGTATATTAATGCTCCCGATACTTTTGCAAATCAAATGGAAATTGAATTTGACGGATTGCAGACCAATATTAAAGATTTTGAGATAAGCGAATATTACTGGGATTTTGGCGATGGCATTAAAGCTGTTGGTGTAAAAACAAAGCATCAGTATAGCGAAGAGGGCAAATACACAATTCAGTTGGGAGTAAAGGGCGATAATAAAACAAGATGTGTGATAAAAGATATATTGATAATTAATGATTATAAAATGCCCGATACAACACAATTGGTAAATAATATTAAGTTTAACAAAATTGACAGGCTTAAGGAATATGAAAAACCCGAATTGAAAGAGTTTGGTAAGGAGCAGGATATTTTGGAAGACAAAACATATAAAGTTGAAGTGGCGCGTACGGAAGAAAAAATGTCTTTAGAAGATGAATATTTCGATGCTCTTAGAAATCTGTATGCAATTATGGAAAATTACGTTTCCAGCGATAGTGTTTACAGCTATACTGTGGGAAACGAAACAAATATAACAAACATTTATCCTGTTTTTATGACTGTGAAAAAAGCAGGCTACATAAATACCGAGGTTAAGAGTTTTGATATTATTCCCGATTCTATTACTGTTAACGATTCAATTGCATTAATACTGCTTAACAATTTGCTTAGCAAGTGGAAAAGTATTCATTTCGATTATGGCGAGTATAAAATATCGGCAGACTCTTACAATATGCTAAACAAAGTATATAATGTACTTAATAAATACAGCTCGTTAATTATTGAAATTGCTGCTCATACCGATGATGTGGGTACTGCAATTTTTAACCAGCAGCTTTCTGATAAACGTGCCGATGCAGTTACTCAATATCTTATTGATAAAGGAATTGATAAGGAAAGATTAATACCCAAAGGCTACGGAAAAACAAAACCTCTTAGCTTGAAAAACACCGAACAGGCTCGTTCAATAAATCGCCGTGTGGAATTTATTGTTATTGATACGGGGATGAATTAGTTAATCATAATGAAATCTGCATTTAGCAATAAGTATTTCATCTTTTTTGATTTGATAAATTAATCTGTGTTCTTTATCAATCCTACGAGACCAAAATCCCTTGTATTTATATTTTAAAGGTTCCGGTTTTCCTATACCTGAAAATGGATTACGAGAAATGTCTTTTAATAACTCATTTATTCTTTTCAACATTTTTTTATTGGTCTTTTGCCAATACAGATAATCATCCCAAGATTCATCTACAAATATATATTTCATCAGTCTATAAGTTCTTTTGGAAATGAAGAACCATTTTTCAATTTATCAACTGCTGAATCCAATCTTGTTTCGTTGGCTTTTGATGATAATTCATGTTGAGTTGAAAGTAACGAGTTATATTCATTTAAGGACATTACTACTACTCCATTACCTTTTCCTCTATTAATTATCAAAGTTTCAAAATTCTTAGTCACATTATCGAGATACATTTTAATATCTTTTCGGAAATCCGATATTGTTGCTGTCAACATTTTGTATAAAATTTTAATTTAATGTACGTTTTATTGTACAAATATAAGTACAATTTTCTGATTTAAAAAATTAGTATACCATTTTTTATTAATTCGGATTAAATTTTTCTATTATCCTTCTTTTTTCCTCATCAGTGAATTCGGCAACTTCTATATTTGTAAGTCCTATGATTTTACTTACAAGACGTTTTTTCATACTCTTTATTTTTTCCCTTTCCCTATATCCAATACTATCTATAGCATTCAATGTTTCAATATTGAGATTAATTTTCAATTTGTCAGATATTTTTTTCAGCATCTTTATTTTTGCATCAGTAGAGTGGTGTTTGTAAATGTAATAGTTGTCAATATTCTTATAATTCTTCCTTCTTTTCAAATCATCAATGTCACTCAACTTTTCTATAAACAAAGGGATTTTATTAAAATTAACTTTAGTATTTCGGACTTTTTCTATTCCCATTTTTTTTATTGATTCTATAAAAGAGTCAATTGCATGTTTCTTTTGAATTATGGTACCATCAGGAAATGTCACTTTAATAATTTTTACAGGTATTGATAATTTTATAAACTCTTTCTTTCTTATTTCACTAATAGAAATTACACATTGAGGTTTTTGCTTTGCAGTATGCGGTTTATTTGCTATATATTCAAGAG
This sequence comes from uncultured Bacteroidales bacterium, assembly GCA_964442075.1. Classification (GTDB taxonomy): domain Bacteria; phylum Bacteroidota; class Bacteroidia; order Bacteroidales; family CAYTAU01; genus CAYTAU01. The sequence continues at coordinate 595 of CAYTWH010000089.1, read as the reverse complement.
CAAAATATGCACTATCTGAATCAAACTGGAACCAATGATATTTTGCAAGTAAAATATTACTATCGTTTAAATTTAAAAAAAAATCATTTGGAAAGTTTTCTGCAATTAAAAAGATTTCTGCATGATTCAGTTCTTCAAATTCGGGCAATAAAATATGATCATATTTTGAACGAACCATTTTGTAAATAGTCTCAATTTGATTTTGCAAGTATATCCTATACTCATAAGCTTGTTGCAATTGCCCTTTATCTTTACCTTTTTTTAATTCAATTATCGTAAATTTTTTCTTTGCTCTATTATATGCCAGAATATCTATCCCTTTCCAATTACCTTTAGTATTAAATTTTAAACTAAACCTTTCTGCAATAAATTCAAGGTGCGGAAAAAATTTCTTCCAATATTTTACTAAAGAACTACTAACATCTGCCTCAGAATTTATGTAATAATTTTTACCTGTAGTCATTTCATTATTATTTTTCAAATTAATAATTCATCAAATATAAACAAAAAAAGAAGAAAACTCCCCTTTATAATTTTAGGTTTAAATGGATTCCTGTTTTCACAGGAATGTTTTAATGGCGAATTTCAGTTAACG
>CAYTWH010000088.1:0-6261 GCA_964442075.1 uncultured Bacteroidales bacterium | reverse complement strand
TAAATATACAAAAATAAATTACAAAATGCAAATGTAATTACGTTTTTCTCAAAAATTTACACTTCGCGTTCTTGCATTTTTTGACGGTAAACAGCTTTAATAATAGTTTCTCTGTTTTTAACAGATGGTTTTTTATATGCTTTTCTTTCTCTTAACTCCTTGATGACACCGGTTTTTTCGAATTTTCTTTTAAACCTTTTTAAAGCTCTGTCAATATTTTCACCTTCTTTTAGTGGAATAATTATCATATTTTCCTTTTCTTTTTAAAATTTAAGCCTGCAAAGATATTAAATAGAAATATATAAGTCAATAATTATTGAAAGTTTTTTTTAGAAAAAGTAAATTACAGAATGTAATTCCTCCTATTCTGTGGATAAATAATGTTTTAACTTGTTGAACATATCATTTGTTAAAACATTATTTTCTAAAAGCTCATCTACTGAGTAAATAATATTTGCTTTATCTCTGTATTTTAAGATTAAAATAGTTGTTTCTTTATCAATATAAGGATGCCTTATCAAGTCTCCAAATTCTGCTTTATTTAGATTTATTTTTTTCACTTTTGTAAGGTCAATTATTATATGATCTTTAATCATTTCAAATGTTTCGGATTTAAGCCCATAAACTTCTAATAGTTGTTCTTTTTCAACAAATCCTCCTAACGAATTTCTTTTATCAATAATTCTTTCAGAAAATGCCGCACCAATGCCTCTCAATTTTACTAATTCTTCTTGATCAGCAGAATTTATCTCAACAACAATATTGTATTCCTCATTATTATATTTTTTGGACTTGTTATTTTCATTGTAATTGTTGTTATAATTATTATTGTATTTATTATTATAAGATTTAGAGTTATTTGCATACTTCTTTTTATTTTCAACTATTATGTAATGTTGAAGGGTATCATAAATATCTTCAGGCATTCCATACATTTTTTTCAAATCTTCTTTTTTATAAAATTTACCACCTTTAGTTCTATAATTCAATATGGTTTTAATTAATTTGTCTGATAAACCTAATTTTTGCCATTCAGTTTCAGTTATTGTATTGGGGTTAAATGAAAAATAATTTACAGAATCAACAGAAGGAAAAACATTGTTAGAAGAGTATGATGTTTCATATTGATTTTCTGTTTTTTTCTCAATTAACGAAGCTTCAAAATCATCTATTTCTTTTTCAAATTCAGAGAAATCTATACTTTCATTTTTTTTTATAAGATAAGCAAATTGCGGGAAAACGATTAACAGAGCAATAATCGTTAATAAAACTATAACGCCGTTTCTTTCACTTTTAGTAAACGAGAAGTATTCTTTAAAAAATTGTTTCAAAACTTATTTATATTTTTTAATTTCTCCGTTTTTAACTCTTTTAAAATATGATTTCAAATCTCTGCTAACTTCCGGAGCAAGTATTAGTAAACCTAAAATGTTTGGAAATGCCATGCCAAGTATCATCATATCAGAAAAATCAACTACTGCACCAAGTGAAGTTGTTGAGCCAACAACAATAAATGTTAAGAAAATAACATAATAAACATATTTAACTGCTTTTGTAGTTTTAAAAATACTAAAGAAAATCTTATCGAATAAATATGAAAATCCTTTTAATCCATAATACGACCAGGATATCATAGTAGAAAATGCAAAAAGCAGTACAGCTATCATTAGCAATATTGGGAACCATGAAATAACACTTTCAAATGCTCTTGAAGTAAGTTCAACACCTTCCAATCCTGCAGAAGCTTCAGGAGTATGAAATCCTGTAAAGATAATTACTAATGCGGTCATAGTGCAAATTATTATCGTATCAACAAATGGTTCGAGTAATGCTACTATTCCTTCACTAATTGGTTCATCTGTTTTTACTGCAGAATGAGCAATTGCTGCAGAACCAACTCCGGCTTCATTTGAAAACGCAGCTCTTCGGAAGCCGACAATCAGCACACCAATAATACCTCCTTTTAAAGCATCAGGAGAAAAAGCGCCTTCAAAAATTAATGAAAATGCTTCACCAATAAAAGTAATATTTGAAAAGATAATTATTAAAGCAACAACAACATATAATATAGCCATAAATGGCACAATTTTATCAGTAACTCTGGCAATACTCTTAATTCCTCCAATTATTACAACGCCAACAAATATTGCTAATATAATTCCAAAATAAAGTCCTTTATCCTGTAAAAAAGTAAATTCTGACGAAATTTGAGAAAATGCTTGATTTGCCTGAAACATATTCCCTCCTCCAAAAGAACCACCAATTACTAATACTGCAAAAATAAAAGCAAGAACTTTTCCAAAACCACCCATTTTCCTATCCTTGAGGGCTTTGCTTAAGTAGTACATAGGTCCACCGGAAACTTCTCCTTTTTCATTAATGATTCTGTATTTTACACCTAAAGTGCATTCAACAAATTTTGAAGACATTCCAAGAAAACCTGCAACTATCATCCAAAAAGTAGCACCCGGACCTCCTAATGTTATTGCAATTGCCACGCCTGCAATATTACCAAGACCAACTGTTGCCGACAAAGCGGTTGTAAGAGCTTGAAAATGTGAAACCTCTCCTTTGTCGTTGGGATTATCATATTTCCCGCGAATAAGCTGTACTGCATGTTTCATTCCTCTAAGGCTTATAAATTTCATTCTAAAAGTGAAAAACAAAGCTCCAAGAACTAACCATACTACTACAAGCGGTATTTTCATCGTTTTTTCATCTCCATTAGGGTGAAGTAATGCGTTTCCACTATCATCATATATAACGGGGTCGTAAATGTGCATTAAGGCAAAAATATCTGCCATTAAAAAACTACTTATTCCATTAACTATTGGAATAAATATAGAATTAATAGCTTCATCGGCTGAACTTGGTTCAATCTCAATATTTTCTGTAATAGTATTCCCGTTTGCATCTGTTACAGTTACCGAATAGTGTTTTCCTTCGGTAATTGTTTTTGAATAAAACGATTGTAAAGAAATACTTTCTTCAGACCATTTACATGTATATGGAGAAACTCCACCATCAATCATTATAAATATCTCTCCATCATTAATTTTATCGGAACGATTATTTGTAGAGTATTTTAATTTTAAAGTATTATTGTTATTTGATTGTCCAAAAGAAAATGTTCCTAATAACAATATAATAAAAGCAGTAGTTACTAATTGTTTCATTTGTAAAATATTTTACTTTAACAATCCCAAAACTATTAAAAATGTGCAATATCCAAAAGTAAAGTTCAAATTTATTATTTAACACTAATGAAAAAAGTAAAAAAATAAAGTAAATTTGCAGTTGTAATAGAGATAATAATCATATAGGATTTATATAATGAAAATTGCAAGTTTTTTTAAAGTGCCTCGTAATAAACAATTCAATTATGCTCCACGTTATTACGATAAAGACAAAGAAAAACGAGAAGCAAGAAGTGAAAAAATAAGAGAAGAATTAGGAATAAAGGAAGGAGAAAAATCTTATGCTCCAGATATAAGAGGCAGATTTCAAGGCAATTATTCAAGGCGTGGGCATTCTCCAAAGAAAACGCCACTTTTTAAAATGATAATTATTTTAATTACAATAGGATTACTTGTTGCCATCTTTTATTTAATATTTCATTATACTTCAATAATGTTCGAGAATGTCTGATATAATTCAAGTTTTACCAGATAGTGTTGCCAATCAGATAGCTGCCGGTGAAGTTATTCAAAGACCCGCTTCGGTTGTTAAGGAATTAGTTGAAAATTCAATTGATTCTGGTGCAGATTCAATAAAAATAATAATTAAAGATTCAGGAAAAACTTTGATTCGCATTATTGATAATGGCTGTGGAATGTCCGAAACAGATGCAAGGCTTTCGTTTGAACGCCATGCAACTTCAAAAATAAAAAAAGCCGAGGACTTGTTTGCCATCAACACTATGGGTTTTAGGGGCGAAGCTCTTGCTTCTATTGCGGCAATTGCTCATGTTGAATTAAAAACAAAACGTATAGAAGATGAACTGGGTACATTTATTGAAATTCAAGGTTCTGAGTTAATTAAGCAAGAATTGGTTAATTGTACCGGTGGATGTGTATTTTCAATTAAAAATCTATTTTTTAATGTTCCTGCACGAAGAAAATTCCTAAAATCAAATCAAACGGAATTAAGACATATTATTGACGAAGCACACCGAATTTCGCTAGCAAACCCCGAAATATCAATTCAACTTACAAATAATGATATTGAAATATATAATCTGCCTTCTACAAATTTGCGACAACGTATAGTTAATATCTTTGGTAAAAATATAAATCAAAATTTAATATCAATAAATACTAAAACAAGTATAATAAAAATAGAAGGATTTATTGGAAAGCCCGAAAATGCCAGAAAAACAGGCGGGCAACAATTCTTTTTCGTAAATAAACGATTTATGAAACATCCGTATTTTTATTCTGCAATTATAAAAACATACGAAAATTTGCTGCCGCCAGGTACTAAACCTTTGTTTTTTATCTATTTTACTATTGATACGCAAAATATTGATGTAAATATTCATCCCACAAAAACAGAAATAAAATTTACTGATGAGGTAGCAATATGGCAAATTATACAAGCTACATTAAAGGAATCGTTGGGTAAATTCAACATTTTTCCTTCTATTGATTTTGAACTCGACCAATCTGTAAATATCCCTACATTAAGTAAAAATACTAATTTTAAACAACCCGAAATAGAGATTGATCCAAATTTCAATCCTTTTGATGAAAATAAAAAACCCGTATCTTCAAATTTTAATTTCCCGAGTAAAAAAAGTGCAGAAAACTGGGAAAAACTATATGGAGGAATTGAAAATAAATCTTTTGAAAAACGGGATTTAACTGATGAAGAAAAGGACGGAGGAATATTATCGACAAATAATAATTTAAGTTTTTTTCAATATAAGAGTAGATATATCATTACATCTGTAAAATCGGGGCTTATGTTTATTGACCAAAAAAGAGCACATGAGCGTATTCTTTTTGAGCAATATGAAAGATCTGTAAAAACTGAAAAATATTGCTCGCAACGCACTTTGTTTCCCAAACAAATAGAATTAAATCCGTCAGATACCAGTTTGCTAATCGAAATAATTGCTGATTTAAATATTTTAGGTTTCGATATTGTCGAATTCGGAAAAAATACTTTTGTTGTAAACGGCGTGCCACCGGAGCTTAACGAGGAATTAATATCGGCAACAATTGATACACTGCTCGAAAAATATAAGAATAATACTATTGATACTAAAGAAGAAATAAGAAAACAGCTTGCAGTAACAATAGCAAAAGCTGCATCGCTTGATTATTCAAAAACATTAACAATTGAAGAAATGCAAAATTTAATTGATAATCTATTTGCGTGCAATAATCCAAATTATACACCCGATGGAAAACTTATAATTTCAATTTTGCAAAACGATGAAATAGAAAAGAAGTTTAAGTAAATTATTTAATTTATTTTTGCACATATATTTATTAAAATACAATACATGAAAATTACAATATTAATATTATCCTTATTATTGGCATTAAACATATCGTATGCACAAAAGAAAAAAAGTAATAATAATGGCAGAAAGCAAAAAGGAGTTGCCTCATGGTTTTTTGCATCGGTGGGTGGCAGATACGGAAATTCAATGATGTTTAACAATAATGTATCGCTTACCGATGACGTAAATCTAAGTGCTGCAAACCCATCTGTGGGATTTGATTTTAGTTTGGGAATAAATTTCCCTTTTGGAATAGGTTTGCTTGTCGGATTTGACCAATCTACTTTCAATCAAAAATATGATGTTTATTCTGTAGAATATAATACAACTCTTAAATCTACGGGCACATTTATATTGCTTAGGGTGGTTTCCGAAAATTTTTCTTATTTTGAAATTGGACCTAAATTTAGCAGATTTAGTGATACTCCTGCTTTTACAACAAAAAATATGTATAACAGCAATTACACTTCTATGATTTTTGGTGTTGGAGGCAGTATTTACTGGAATCAGAATTTTGATATTTCTATTGGTGCACGTATTAGTTACGGTTTTAACCTGATGACAAATGAAAGTTACCCATTTGGAGGAGAATATAATGGACCCGCTTTTAGCACTTATGAAAAAACTTCAGCTTTTGATGCTCAATTAAGATTAGCTTTTAACTGGCACATTGGATACTTTAAAGAAGCAGGGTGCGACAAGCATGTGGAATTTTTGTTTTTTTAGATAACAACAAACCATAGCCCTGAGCG
>CAYTWH010000087.1:0-6370 GCA_964442075.1 uncultured Bacteroidales bacterium | reverse complement strand
TTGAAAAAGACACAATGGGCGAAGTTCATGTTCCCGCAGAAAAGTACTGGGGAGCTCAAACACAACGTTCAAAAGACAATTTTAAAATTGGTAAAGAAGCATCAATGCCTTTAGAGATTATTCATGCTTTTGGCATATTAAAAAAAGCTGCCGCAATTACAAACAAAGAACTTGGTGTTCTTGATGGAGACAAAGCGGACTTTATTGCAAAGGCTTGTGATGAAATTATTGAAGGCAAATTAGATGATAACTTTCCTTTGGTAATATGGCAAACCGGCTCAGGCACACAATCTAACATGAATTTAAACGAAGTTATAGCAAATCGTGCTCATGTAATTAATGGTGGCTCTTTAAATGACGAAAAGAAATTTACACATCCAAATGATGATGTAAATAAATCGCAATCGTCAAACGATACATTCCCTACTGCTATGCATATTGCTGCATACAAATTACTTGTTGATACAACAATTCCGGGAATTGAATTGCTTAAAAATACCTTGAAAGAAAAATCGGCTCAGTTTAAAACCATTGTTAAAACAGGACGTACTCATTTAATGGATGCTACGCCTTTAACTTTAGGACAAGAATTTTCGGGATATGTTTCTCAATTAGAACACGGAATTAAAGCTGTTAAAAACACATTAGAACATATTTCAGAATTAGCACTTGGCGGAACTGCTGTTGGAACATGTTTAAATACACCTGATGGATATTCAGAAAAAGTTGCAGCTAAAATTGCTGAGTTAACAGGCAATCCTTTTATTACAGCTCCAAATAAATATGAATCGCTTTCTGCACACGATGCACTTGTTGAAACATCGGGAGCATTGAAAACTGTTGCTGTTAGCTTAATGCATATTACAAACAACATTCGTCTATTGGCTTCAGGACCAAGATGTGGTATTGGTGAAATTAGTTTACCGGCAAACGAGCCAGGTTCTTCTATTATGCCAGGAAAAGTTAACCCTACACAATGCGAAGCTTTAACTATGGTTTGTGCACAGGTAATTGGAAACGATACAACAATTAATATTGGTGGTATGAATGGTCAATTTCAGCTAAATGTATTTATGCCTGTAATGATTCATAATTTGTTAGAATCTGCAAGATTAATTGGTGATGCTTGTACATCATTTAGTAATAATTGTGCTATTGGAATTGAAGCAAACGATAAGGTTATTAATAATAACTTACAAAATTCATTAATGCTTGTAACAGCTTTAAACAGGCATATTGGATACGATAATTCAGCTAAAATTGCAAAAAAAGCACACGCAGAAGGCACAACACTAAAAGAAGCTTCAATTGCACTTGGTTTAGTTACAGAAGAACAATTTCATGAATGGGTTGATCCAAGTAAAATGATTGGTTCTTTTTAAAACCAAACAGCCCCTCCTAGCCTCCCCAAAGGGGAGGAATTAGAAGGCGTTTCAATTTATATTAACCAGCTAGTGCAGACATGTTGTTTTGATAGTCATTTGTATTTTTATAGATAAAATGTGTAATTTTAACACGAAATTTTATTAAATTTGAAAAGTCTATAATTAAAAAACAATGAATAACTCTTTTGGAAAATTATTTAGTATAAGTATATTCGGCGAATCACATGGGAAAGCCGTTGGTGTTGTAATCGACGGCTGCCCTGCCGGAATTGATCTCATACAACAAGATTTCCTTGATGACTTAATACGACGTCAAGGAGAAATAAAAGGAACTACAGAAAGAAAAGAAAAAGATATTCCACAAATAATTAGTGGTGTTTTCAATAACAAAACAAGTGGATCACCCATTACAATACTATTTGATAATAAGGATGTAAAATCAGAAGATTACGAAAATATAAAAGATACTCCACGCCCCGGTCATGCAGATTTTGTTGCTAATAAAAAATTTAACAGCTTTAATGATTATCGAGGTGGTGGATATTTTTCCGGCAGATTAACAGTTGCTTTGGTTGCTGCCGGAGTTATTGCAAAAAAAATCATCAACCCTGATGATCAAAATATTATAATAAATGCTTATTTAGAAAAAGCAGGTGGTATAAAGGATATTAACAAAGCAATTGATACTGCAATAATATCTAATGATAGTATCGGTGGTATTGTGAAATGTACCGTTAACAACCTTCCTATTGGATTAGGGGAGCCTTTTTTCAATTCTGTTGAATCACTTATAAGTCATGCGGTATTTTCTATTCCGGCTATTAAGGGCATTGAATTTGGTTCAGGTTTTGATGCCGCAAGAATGAACGGAAGTCAACATAACGACACAATTATTAATGCCAAGGGAACAACATCTACAAACAATGCAGGTGGCATTAATGGTGGAATTACAAATGGCAACGAATTAGTTTTTAGAGTAGCTGTGAAACCTACATCAAGCATAGCAAAAACACAGAATACAATTAATTTAAACTCCGGTGATATTGAAAAACTTAATGTAAAAGGTCGTCATGATGCTTGTATTGCATTACGAATGCCTGTTATTGTTGAATCTGTTACCGCTATTGTTCTTGCTGATTTAATGTTGCAAGAGTAAAAAAAGGAATATTCATTATCCCCAACCTGAAGGACGGGGCAAAGATATGTATTTCAATGTTTGTTATTTGTTTAAATTCAATAATATATACCTAGCTAATCCCATTCCCGTTGTTTTTGCTACCTTCTACTGTGTGTTTTTGTAAAGAGTCTTTATTTAATTGTTTATGTGAAACTTTATTTTTGTAAATATCACAAGCAAGATAAATTGCTTCTTTAAACGAATTAGGATTTGCTATATTTTCACCGGCAATATCAAAAGCAGTGCCATGCACCGGCGAAGTTCTTATAATTGGTAAGCCGGCAGTGTAATTAACACCCTTATTAAACGATATTGCCTTAAAAGGAGCAAGTCCTTGGTCATGATACATTGCAAGTATGGCATCAAACTTTTCGTAATGACGTGAACCGAAAAAACCATCGGCAGGATACGGACCTAAAGCAACAATATTATTCTCTCTTGCTTTCTCTAATGCAGGAATTATAATTTCCTTCTCTTCGTTACCAATCACACCATTATCTCCTGCATGCGGGTTTAATCCAAGAACAGCAATTTTGGGTTTTCTAATTCCAAAATCTGTTAACATAGACTGGTTTAATATATCTAATTTTTTTAGAATATTCTCTTCAGTAATATATGCAGGAATATCCTTAACAGGCACATGTCCTGTAACAACACCAATTCTTAATTTATCGGATATCATAAGCATTAACACATCATCAACATTAAATTTTTGTTGTAGATATTCGGTATGCCCCGGAAAATTAAATTTATCAGATTGAATATTATCTTTGTCGATAGGTGCAGTAACCAAAGCAAAGAATTTTTTCTCTAACATATCGTTTACAGCCATTTCTAGCACTTTAAACGATGCCTTACCTGCTTCTTCGGTAGATTTACCAAGCTCAACACGAACATCATCACCAATGCAATCAATAATATTAACCCGTTTTGGATTAAAATCGGTAACAGATCTAATGTTATTAAAACTAAAATTATCAATATTTAATGCTTTTCTGTGATATGCTGCTACTTTAGGAGAGCCATATATAACAGGCGTACACATATCAAGCATTCTACTATCTATAAACGTTTTTATTATAACCTCGTAACTAATACCGTTAATATCGCCATGTGTAATTCCAAGTAATATTTTATTTGCCATTTGTTTTGTAATTTATAATTTAATATTTTTAATCATCCGTCTAACGGCTATGTGCCATACACTCTATGCATAATTTTTAATAAGATCGTACAATAATCTAACACCAACACCTGTTCCGCCTTTTCCTCTGTAGTTATCAGTTGTAAATGTGTATGCAGGACCTGCAATATCGAGATGTATATAAGGATAATCGGTAAAATGTTCTAAAAACTTACCAGCAGTTATAGCTCCAGCTGATTTGCCTCCAATATTTTTAATATCGGCATAATCAGATTTTAACATTTCATTATATTCATCCCAAAAAGGAAATTCTACAACTCTTTCATAAACATTCTCACCGCTTTTCTTCAACTTTTCAAACGTTTTAACTTTGGCATTACCCATGCCAACAATTCCGTAATGACCAATTGCCGCCATTGCCGAACCTGTTAAAGTTGCAATATCAATAACTAATTCGGGTTTGTAATTTTTGGCATAACTCAAAGCATCGGCAAGTATCATTCTGCCTTCAGCATCGGTATTAAGAACTTCAACAGTACTGCCATTGTGCATTTTAATAATATCTTGTGGCACATAAGCATTACCTCCAGGACGATTATCGGTTGCAGGTACCAGTGCAATTACATGAACAGGCAATTTATTTTTGGTAATAGCATACATTGCTCCAACAACTGCTGCTGCTCCTGCCATATCGCATTTCATAAATGCCATACTTTTATCAGGCTTAATATTCATGCCGCCCGTATCAAAAACAACACCTTTGCCAACTAAAACAACAGGCTTTTTATTTTTTGCATTTCTAGGTTTCCATTCAAGCACCGAAAATGTGGGAGGGTCAACACTACCACGATTTACAGCCAACAAACCACCCATTTTTAATGTTTCAATTTTCTTTTTGCTAAACACCTCGGTAGTAAAGCCGGCTTTTTTGCCAAAACTCTCAATTTCCTTTGATAATTTAACTGCCGTTAATTCAGACAGTGGCTCATTTATAAGATTACGCGAAATAACAACAGCCTGTGTTATATTATTTAATTCATCAATATCTCTTTTATTGATATCAGGGCTTTTAATTGCAATCTGCTTAATGTGTGAATTTTCATCTTTATCCTTAGTAAAATACTTATCAAAACTATAATTACTTAAGATCAAACCTTCGGCAAAAGCTAAACTATATTGTTTGTTTTTTATACAATCATTAATAACAACATTTTTTATTTTTTCTTTGTTAACAGCCTTGCAAACATCAAAAGACAATAACCTTGATTTTTCATTTGTTTTATATTCGGGCTGATTAGATTTAAGTACAACAATAATTTTTAATGCTTTATATTTATTGATGTATATTACTTCTTTTTTATCCTTAATGTTTTTATTTATATATTTTATTTCGTCTGTTGTAAAATCGTTTGCAAAAGGTTTCCATTTATTATTTGCTATAAAAACCACCGTTTCAGCAGCTTTTAATTTGTCTGTCTTTATGCTTATCATAACTTTATAGTGTTATTAATATTTAGCGTAAAATTATACAAAATTTAAGAAAACAGATTATAAAAAGTAAATACAATTTTATTTTTTTAATTTAGCAAATAGAATTTACTGATATTGGAAACAAACAACATATTAAATAAAGCTTTAGAACTTAAAGCTATCAGCCTTGATGAAAGTGTGTTTATTTATAAAAATGCCAACACTTCGGAGCTTGTATTTTATGCAAATGAGATAAGAAAAAAGCTACATCCAAATAAAATAATTACTTACATTATTGACAGAAATATTAATATTACCAATGTATGTATTTCGCGTTGTAAGTTTTGTAATTTTCATTGTGTGCCTAAAGCAAAAGATGCTTACATAACTACTATTGACGAGTATCTAAAAAAGATAGATGAACTTTACGCATTGGGAGGCAAACAAATACTTTTACAAGGTGGTTTGCATCCCGAGCTTGGATTAAAATATTATACTTCTCTTTTTAAAGACTTAAAATCGCATTATCCCAATTTAAAATTACATGCTTTAGGTCCGCCCGAAATATTTCATATTGCAAAATTAGAGAATACATCTTACCAAAATATTTTAACAAGTTTGGTAGAAGCAGGTCTTGACAGCTTGCCCGGAGCTGGAGCAGAAATATTAAGCAAGAGGGTGCGAAAAATTGTTTCGCCCGCAAAATGCAGTGCTAATGAGTGGTTAGATATAATGCATATTGCCCATAAATTAAATATTTTAACTTCTTCTACCATGATGTTTGGGCATATTGAAACAGCGGAAGAAAGAATAGAGCATCTGATAAAACTGCGTGATGTGCAAAACAATAAACCAAAAACATCTGTTGGGTTTATTTCGTTTACTCCATGGCCTTTTCAGGACGAAAATACTGTTTTGCAAAAAAAGCATAATGTAAACAACAATGTTACAATAAACGATTATATAAGATTAATTGCAATAAGCAGAATTGTATTAATAAATATTGAAAATATACAGGCTTCGTGGTTAACGGTGGGAACAAAAACAGGACAAATAGCACTAAATGCCGGAGCAAACGATTTTGGCTCTATTATGATAGAGGAAAATGTGGTTTCGGCAGCAGGGGCAAATTATTCTTTAAACCAAAAAGGTATTGAAAAACAAATAAGTGAAGCAGGATATACTCCCAGACAA
>CAYTWH010000086.1:0-7373 GCA_964442075.1 uncultured Bacteroidales bacterium | reverse complement strand
TTAATGTATTATCAGCTCCATGACCAAGCCATTCGGAGTTTGGAGCTATTGTAAAGCCTGCAAAAGTTATTGACATTGTATTGATGTCAGCTTTTGACCATCCGTGAAAATATGCATCAACAATATTACCACAATTATCAATGATCATTACCCATGACTTTCTTCCTGCGAATGTGGAAAACATAATATTTGAACCCCAATATTGTGTGCCGGCTGCATTATCGTCTCTAATTAATATTTCTCCGGGAGCAATACTATCGGGTAATATCCATGCTATTGTGTTTACATTATTTATATCAACATAATCATCGGTAACTATAACAAACCAGTCTTCTGTATGGATTGTTGAATTACTGACATTTTGTATTTCAACAAAGTCATCGTCAAAGCAAACTTCGGAAATTACAATATCAGAACCGGGATAAACATGAGCATTAAATGTTGTATCAATAACAGGAGGACCATAAGTAAAACCTGCATTATCAACATAAGTTGTGTCCATTACATCAGTAAAAATTAATTTTGCATAATTAACCATTACATCAACTGCAATTGGAGTTGCTCCTGCATCACAATTTGATAAATTCTGATCTAAAGGAGACGGTAAAGCAAAACAAGTACTGAGTCCTTTGGTTATATTTGTTGGACCATCATTGTGATACTTGATTGTACCCGAATAATTTAAATTGTCTTGTGTTGTTTGAGCAATTGTTATTCCTGTTCCAAGAATAAACATCAATAAAATAAAAGTAAAATTTCTAATCATAATGTATCTTTTTAAATTTAGTTAATAATCTCGCAAATGTATATATTATTTATATCGGAATTATAAAGTAATTGGGCTAACTCCTTTTACAGCAATAAAGGTACAACAATATAATATACTCTACAAATAATTTGGAAAGAAAAATTAAGGCTTACAATTATATGTTATAAGCCTTTAAAAACTACTCCTTACATCCCTCTTTTAAATTAACTTCCATATTTTTAGGTAAATCAATATAAGCCCCTGTCACTAAGTCAACAGTACATCCAACTACACCGCCAAGTAATAGATTACCATAATACCAAGCCATACTCTTGCCTATTACTTGATTGTATTTTGCGATTTTTGTCTTAATCTTTACTTCTCCATATTTTGTCATTTCTTTACTTTTACGATACACCTTTTTACTATAAAGGACAGTATCACAATAATTTGGTTTTTCTAAAATAAGCATTGACACTTTTTTGCTTACTTCGACAGACAAAGGTGTTTTGCCGATTGCTATTGGCTTTTGCTTGCCATTGACAGCATAAACCGTTGCATCATCAGGAGTAGAATTGATTGATACTTGCTGTTTTGTTCCTACCACTATTGTTGCACAATTTTGAAACAATAACATAATACTTGTCAAGGCAATAAATAAACTTAATTTTTTCATTATAAATAATTTTAGTTTGCCTCAGTTCCAAAGACAGTTAGTATTTTAAATGAAAAAAGCGTGGAACTTAGCCTATTTATCTCTAAGGTACGACCAAGCACCCACGACTGTAAATAAGAAAAGCCCACGCAAAACGTGAGCATTAACCTATTATTCAGACAGTCGCTTTAAAATTGGTCGTTTTTAGAGACTAGAATAAAAGCTAACGCTTTATATTTTTATCAAGACAAATATAAGAATATTGTTTAATTTAACAATAATATATTGGTTGATTAAATAACTTAGTCGCTTAAAATCATTGTCTGGTAGTTGTAAATATTATCTTTGGGGAAATTAAAACAATTCTTATGAGTAAGTGCGATGTGATTTTTGTATTAAATGACAAAACAGAAATAGGAGATAAGAACAAGCAAAAAGAATTTCTACATTTATTTCCAAGTGGAATACTAGAAACTATTCACCCAGAGTTTGTTGAATTATCAAAGAAAACGAAGGGTTGGAACAAGTCTGTTCTCTATGTTTATCAAGACGGGGAAACAAAGGCGATGGTTAATATTCCAAAAAAAGATTCGCCTAATATGGAAAGTGATTTATTTTAAGTGGTTCATACCCTAAAATTTCCGAGTGTCTTTTTGTTAATGCACAGCACATAAACATTAATTCAGTACAAAATTCGCTTTTTTTGTCAAAATACTCCATTAATTCTATTAATGTTTCATAGTATTTTTTAATCTTTACTAGCTCATCTCTTTCTTGGTCTGTAATATCAAATTCAAAAAGCTCTCTTTCTTCTTCTTTTGATAATTCTGGATATTTCATATTTCTAATTTTTATTATTCATACTTAATTTCACTAATGTTTCAAACATATCGTCATTTTTACGATTGTTGAATTTAAATACTGTTTCTGCTACATATAAAGGCAACTTCTTAGGTGTAACGTGATGATGTTGCCCCATAATTTGCCTCTTAATAAAAGCCCAAAAACTTTCTATTGTGTTGGTATTAACTCCTTTATAGGAATACATTTCATTATGTTCAATTTGGATATGTTCAATTATTTTATTGAATTGACTATATCCTTTATATTCATCTGTAATCACTAAAGAGTCGTCAACATTTTCTACGTGTTTTTCTACAAGTTTTTTTAGGTTTTTGTAGCCCAATTGCTTCATCACTTCTGCAACTACTTGTCCGTCTCTTTGAACAAGTCCAACAACAGCAGTTTTCTTTTGACTGCCTCGACCTCGCTTTATATCTTTATCACAAGCAACGTACCTCTTATTTTTAGTTTCAAAATCAAAACCTTCTTTATTATATCCCTCAATTGCTTCATCAAGCTCCTCTCTTTCTTTTGGCTGTAAGCAATCAGGGTTTGCCATTTTACGAGGCTTGCCACCTACGAAAGTCTCATCCTGCTCTAAAATCCCCCCTAACTCAACTTCTTGGTTTTCTAATGTCATTAACTCTCTTATTTTGTGATAACAGTTAAAAGAAGTAGGATAGCTTATGTCAAGGTTTCTTTGAAGTTGCATAGCAGACAATCCTTTTTTTGCATCACAAACAATACTAAACATTAAAAGCCATTTTTTTAAAGGAAGTCTTGTATTATGCAAATATGTTTTCGTTGTAACTGAGAAAGACTTTTTACAATTCGTGCATTTAAACCGAAAATCTTTATTTCTATTTCCTGCATGAATAGTATCACAATGCGGACAAGTCCTTTCTTTTTTCCAACGATAAGACTCGAAATACTTTATTGTATCAATCTCACTTGGAAATTTCTCCATTATCTGAATTATGTTCATTCTTTTTCGTCTTCAAATTTCTTGTCAAATTCCTTGTATAAATAATTAAGTTTACTAGAAAGAGCGTCTCCTTTCTCCTTTATTAACTGCTTTTCTAAATCAGTTAAATAAGATTTAGGTTCTGGAAGTATTTTCCCTTTAACCATACATTTATACAAATATTTTCTTTTTCTTGAGTTTATTTTAGATTCCATTGTAAAAATATTCCTTTCAAAATCAATTTGATTTTGCAGTAACTCAATTGTTTCCTTTTTAGTTTTTTGAATATAAGAAATAACTACCCACGCAATTATAAAAAATACTATTATGGTAATTATTTGAAAACCCCAATAACTTGACGGGCTCACTGGTATTAAATTTTCTATTTCCATTTCAGTTTTAGTATTTGAATTATTAAAAATTAATAAAAATAACGCCCATATACTCTCTATTCTTGTAAGGACTGTTATTGCTAATGAAAAAATAATTTTTGTTTTCATAATTTTAATTTAAGATTAAACTAATTTTGCCTTTTGATTAATGATTATATTTACACTTCAAAGTTATGAAAATTAGCCCAATTAGTTTGGGTTAAAAGAATTGACTTGATAATATTGAAAGGGTTAGTATATACAGGCTAATAGATGTTAGCCCAATTAGTTTATAATTCCGATTTATATTATATGCTTATTGTGTTGTGTCAATAATTAACAAATTTATTAACAAAACTTATTTTAGGTGATTTCACTTATTTAATCTATACCAGAATTGATTAGAGAACATAATTTAAAAGTAATTCAATATCTTTCCCTTACTATTTAATCTTAGTTTAACAATGTATATTTCAAGCTTAAGATTAGCTCCGCTTATTCTAAATTTATTGTTTAACAATCTTCTTAATCCCTACACCATGCTCTGTTGTTACTTTTATTATGTATATCCCTTTTGGGTTTTGGCTTAAGTCAATTTCATTTAGACCTTCAAGGTTTTGAAAACCTTGAAGGTTTTTTCCTGTAATATCCATTACTTCAATTCCTATAATCCCTTCTGCTTTTACAGTTACTTTTCCTGTTGTTGGGTTAGGATAGATTTTAATATCTGTTATTTGTGATTCAAAGTCATTATCAATGCCATAAATCACTATTGGGTTTCCAATAAGTACAGTATCGGATATTATAACAGATGTAGTATTAGTTATTACAGGTAAATTGTAATCGAAATAAATATCAGCTGTATTTTCAACTATTGTTCCCATAGCCAAGGTATCGTAAGGAGCAATTTTAAACTTTACAAAACCATGACTGTTTGCTTCGTCTGTTGTGCTATCGGGTAAATTGATATTAAAGAACTGGAAAAACAAAACAGGGTTTACCTGTCCTCTTACATCTAGAATATAAGGATGTGAGCTTATTATTGCCTGAAAAGTAGAAATATCAAGATGTGAAGAAAGCGTATCTACTACAATTACAGTAAAAGCAGTATCGGAACCTGTGTTTTGAAAGCGAATAACATAATCTAAACTTGTTCCGGGCATTACATAATTATTGGCTGTTATTCCTTGCGGACTTACACTTTTATCGTTAGGGTCGTAACTGTCTCTTATTTCCATGCAATCAATTTCAATTTCTGCATCTTCATCATCTTGTGGCATTGTATTAACAAAACCGGAACCGGTATATGGATTGCCGCAAGCTTCAATTGTTTCATTTGGATGATTATTACCCGGATGCATTGGATGCTGGTCTGCTTCAAGTCTGTAAGTATGACCATTTGCAGGAATATCTATTACAAGCTCTTCTTGTCCTAATAATTGGAAACTGCCTGTATATACAAGTGTATTATCTTCATAAATACGATATTCAGAAGCTACTTGCATATCTCCATTACCAAGATCTCCTGTATTAGTTATTGTAAAACGAACAATAGTATCTCCAATACATTCGCCTTCTACCATTACCGATGATTTATCCCAGGCATTATAAGCAACAGTGTCCAAACTATTAGCACAATCGTTTGGAGGGGTTATCCATGCTTCGGTACATTGGGTTAAACCTGTAATGCCGTTAATACAAGCTACAGAATCTATTATATGAATATCTCCACAATCTCCCTGAACCAAACTGCCAATATCAAAAACATAATTGCCCAAAGTATCTATTGTATAAGGATAATTTGCACTAATAAATATTACATAATCTGGTAATTGAACATGCACCTCTACTCCTGTTTCATCAGCAAAACCATCGTTACAATAATGCACATAAGTATTGTTTGTAAAACATCTTCTTCGCCTATCGCTGTTTATATCAATTGTTAATATTGGACAAGCTATAACCTCATTAAAAAAATCTATACCTGTAACATCCATTCCTAATGAATCGAAATGAACTGTATGGTAATTTGGTGTTGGACACAATGGATCTATTAATAATCCATATGCTATCGGAATTATTTGTTCAACCTGATATGTTCCTGTATCGGTATAAATAGAATATTCTCCTAAACTGTTTGTCATTCCATAAAATTCATTTGGTCCGGTTTTAACAATAATACCTCCTAATGCCTGTTCAGTTCCATCAATAACACAGTTAGTATCTATTACAACTTTACCTGTTATTTCATTTGGGTCGGCAATACCATATAAACAATTATTGCCAAAAGAAGTTTGAGAATCAATATTTATCCAGTTTGCAATTGACCATATAGGGTCATCTACCTCTATGCAAAACAAGTCAGGATTATTAGTAGCATAAAAAGATGTAAAATTAATATTGTTTCCATTTTTTACATTTAAACTGCTTAATTGATTATCATAGCACCTTAGTGAGGTAAGAGCCAGATTATTACTCACGTCTAACGATATTAATTGATTATAATAGCAGCTTAAATCTGTAAGAACAGGATTATTGTTTACATCTAAAGTACTCAATTGATTGTTACTGCAAGATAAATCAGTAAGAGCAGGATTATTGCTTAAATCTAAAGTGCTTAATTGATTATTACTGCAAGTTAGCATAATAAGAGCAGGATTATTACTTACATCTAAATTGCTTAATTGATTCATATAGCAATTTAAATGTGTAAGATTAATATTATTGCTAATATCTAAAGTAGTCAATTGGTTTGATGAACATGCTACATAAGTAAGATAAATATTATTGCTTATATCTAAACTGCTTAATTGATTTTGATAACACGACAATTCATTGAGATTTGTATTATTGCTTATATCTAGTGAAGTTAATAGATTACCTGCACAATACAATTTAGTAAGTGAAATATTATTATTTAGATTTAATGTGTTTAATGGATTACTATAACACTCTAATACTGCAAGTGCAATATTATTACTTAAATCCAATGTGTTTATTTGATTGTAATGACATCTTAACTCCGTAAGAGCAGCATTATTGCTAATATCTAATACGGTTAATTGATTGCTATAGCACCACAACTCCGTTAAAGCGGTAAAAGCTTCAATCCCCGTAAAGTCAGAAATATTTTTATTTGGAACATAAATTTCTCCTGTGTAAGCAGTAGCTTCGCTAACTTGTATCTCAGCATCCATGTTAGTATTTATTAAAATATTTCCAACTAACTCAGCTTTAAAATTAGCATCCGGAATATTTACTATTTGTGCATTGGCAAATAACACTAATAATAGTGCTGCTGTGAGTAGAATAAGGTTTTTCATGGTTTAATTTTTTGGTTTATTATAATATATGCAATTTATACGTTTAAAAATGTAAATGGTTGCTTAATATCTTTTAAAGATATAAGATACTTATCATTATTAAAACACGTAGTTTGCAGATGGTTATTATTAGTGTGTGAAATAAAATTAATTAACAATCTGTATTAATAATATTTCGCCCACTATGGGGCTCTATTTTAGCAATAATTATGTTTACTACAAATATATTGCCTCTAACGAGGCTGACATTAAGCATCGTAGATGCTAAATATTTGTAGATTGATGTTTCCAATAGATAATAGAGTGCCGTAGGCACGAAGTACTTACCAAAATAGAGTTTTTTTCATCAATTTCCACCTCCGAACCTTAATCAGAAGGCTTATTTGTGTTAATACGAACCTTCGTATGATGCCATGTAAGCTTCTTTGCCTCGATACGAACCTTCGTATGATGCCATGTAAGCTTCTTT
>CAYTWH010000085.1:0-7411 GCA_964442075.1 uncultured Bacteroidales bacterium | reverse complement strand
CTTATATTTACATTATGGCACTTGTTAATTTATTTATTATATAATTATTAACCTGCAAGTTACAGTTTTTAGTTGTAATTGCAAATTTATTATTTATGCCTGTTATATTTTGTAGCAAGTTAATCATAAAATATCACATTTTAATTCGGCTTCGCCTCCCTCAGTTACATTAATATATAATACAACATAAAGCATAATTAAATAATTTTAAATAACAATTTTGTAAATATAATAAATAAATTCATTTTAAATGCATTATATTTCTAATAAATCACCCGGACTTTTAATATTTTCTAAATGTGCAGTTGAAACATGGGTATATATTTCAGTTGTCTTGCTAGAACTATGTCCTAGTAAAGCCTGAATATATCTTAAATCTGTTCCGTTTTCTAACAAATGAGTTGCATATGAATGCCTTAACGAATGTACACTTCCTGGCTTGTTAACTTTTGCTGCTTTCTTAGCCCTCTCTAAAACCTTTCTGATGCTTCCTGCTGAATACTTGCCTCCATACTGACCCTCAAATAAAAAATCTTTTGGCTTATATTTTAGATAATATTCTCGTAAAAGTTCAAGCGATTTTTCTGACAAAATTGTAACCCTGTCCTTTCTGCCCTTACCTCCTCTAACTAAAACAAGCATCCTGTCCGAATTTATATCCGATATTTTCAAGTTTAACAACTCACTAACCCTCAATCCCGTTGAGTATAAAACCATTATCATTGTCTTATGCTTTAAATTGTCAATGGCCATTATAATCGCCCCAACTTCCTCTTTACTAAATATTTTAGGATAAGTTCTCGGCTTTTTGGGTCTTTCTAATTCATCCAATTCAATTTGTCTTCCCAATACATTTTTATAATAGAATTTTATTGCATTTATTGATTGATTTTGGCTAGATACACTATAGTTCCCCGATTGGCTTATTAACTCGCAATACTTATTAATAGTTTCAGTATTAAAGCTATTAATCTGTTCTATAGTGTTAGCTTTAAATGAGTTCAGATATTTAATTAACATGCTATGATAAGTTCTAATAGTGCTTTCGCTATAGTTTCTCATTATCATAATGCTTATATACTTTTCTGGACACTCTATGTAGCCTATATTTTTAATATAACTTTGCTCAAACAACATTCTTTTTATTTTTGCATCTTTTATTTTTAATGATGAATGTAATGATAATCTCGCTAATCCACTACAACAAATAATTAACTGAATTATACTCGATTTTTTTGAATCTATCAAAAACAATTTATGCTTATTAGACCATATGCAAAACGTTTTCACTTTCAATAAAGAGTTTAATTTCTCGTTTTCATTATTAATTAGAATAAATCTCTTATTATCAATTTCTATAGGAATCAATAATACATAAAGCAAATCTTCAAAAACTTCCATGCTTTTAAACCCAGAGAATCTATTCCCTAAATCTATATTTACTGCCCTTGCATTTATTCTTTTCTTTAAATAGGCCGTATTAACAATTGCAATATCTTCAAATATATCCTTTATCAAATTAATATTTTTTTCGCAATATTTAACATAATAGTTCCCTAATTCAACACTATAATTTATCCAATCGTTCGACTTAATTCGACTTATAATCTGATTATTGCTCTTAAAAAATAGAAGAATAAGTTCTTTAGCCCCATAGCTGTGAATATTTAAATAAACTATTGGTTTTCTAAATGTTTGCATAATACCATCTTTTTTTAAATGATTTTTTTGTTTAAGATAATATATATAGTAAATTTAACCAATTTAATAAGTACTTATAGTCGACTATAAGCGTTTAATAAAATGAATAACATGATGTATAATTAAGAATATCAGTCCTTAAGCCATTTATTATGACTAATCAGAAAACCTGCCTTAAATGTGGCGAAAAATTAACAGGAAGAACAGATAAAAAATTTTGTGATATATATTGTCGAAACAGCTATAACAACAATGTAAAACGTGATGATGAAAAACTAATACAAAATATAAACTCGATTTTACGCAGAAATAGAAAAATCTTAAAAACATATAATCGCGAAGGAAAAACAACTATTAGAACCGAGTATCTTGAAAAGTTAAATTTTAATTTCGATTATCATACCCATACCTATACTACTAAAAACAATATTAAATACAAGTTTTGTTACGAATTTGGATATGCTAAAATTGATGAAATAAAAACACTAATTGTTACATATCAGAAATATATGAAACAAAAACCTTAGTATTATTCACGTTAATTAATATATGGTATAAAATATTTTCTGTCAGAATGTCTTAAACCCAGACTTGCAAGGTACATCTACAGGTTTTATATTCTATTATTTGATTTTCGATTTCAATGTTCAAATTGCCTACATGAAAATGAATATTTTTTTTATTCCGACATCTTTAGTGTATAATCAAAAATATTTATAAAAGCTCCCTTAGTGAAGATAGTGTTATTTAGCGGGAAACTTGATTATCTATTGTAGTAAATATTGACTTTTTTTATTAAATTTGACCAAATAAAGTTTGAAGATCTTTGATAATATTAAAATTAGGATTGAAAAGTTTACAGATTATATTGAGTTTTTTTAGATTTTTTTTTAGATTTAGGGATAAATTTAAATTGCGGATTTCATTAAATTCGTGGAAATTCACGAAAAATCAATAATAATCATCAAAATTCTTACACGCCTCACAATGTGCGTTTTGCAATTTTTTTGGCCAGATTTTTGACGTCTAAAACACTGACCTACTAGTACATGTGGAATAGTATCATAGATGTATCATAGATTTTAAAAAAACAAAACCAGAGATTTGTAAATCTCTGGTTTTCAAGTAGCGAGGGCATGATTCGAACATACGACCTTTGGGTTATGAGCCCAACGAGCTACCACTGCTCCACCTCGCAATATGTTTGCAAATGTAAGTATTCTTTATAATACTTTGCAAATTAAAATGTAATTATTTATTTCTACTCATATTTCTATGTTAAATTAAAAACAAGCTTCTCAACACTTTAAAAACGAACACATAATCGCTTGTGATCAAGGGTGTTTGCAGTGAGTGTTGATAATTTGCAATATTTTTAATGTAAAATTTGATTAATTGAATTAAAATCACGTAATTTGCAATCCGAAAATTTAGAAAATAATAATAAATTTATTATGTCGAGAGTTTGTGAAATAACAGGTAAAAAAGTAATGGTTGGGAACAATGTATCTCACTCAAAACGAAGAACAAGAAGAAAGTTTTATCCAAACCTGTTTACAAAAAAGTTTTTTATTGAAGAAGAAGAACGTTGGATAACATTAAAAGTATCTGCTGCCGGAATGAGAACTATCAACAAAAAAGGTTTAAACAAGGCATTAAAAGATGCTAAAGACAAAGGGTTTTTAAATACTAAAAAATAAATAAAAATGGCAAAAGGAAAAGGCAATCGTGTTCAGGTAATTTTGGAATGTACTGAACATAAAAACAGCGGACAGCCGGGAACATCACGATATATTACAACGAAAAATAAGAAAAATACACCTGACAGGTTGGAAATAAAGAAATATAATCCAATTTTGAAAAAGGTTACAATTCATAAAGAAATTAAATAAATTATAAGTTATGGCAAAGAAAGCAGTTGCATCATTACAATCAGGTTCCGATAAAAGTATGGTGAAAGTTATAAAAATGGTAAAATCACAAAAAACAGGTTCTTATAATTTTAAAGAAAGTATTGTACACACCGATAATGTAAAAGCATTTTTATCACAGAAATAAGTGTTGAAAAAATATAATTTTAGCTTTCTTCATATTTGAAGAGAGCTTTTTTATTTTAAAAAACACATACTTAATCAAGAGATTTATATCTTTGTAAAAAACAAAAAGGTATTATGGCATTATTTGGTATCTTCTCTAAAGAAAAAAAGGAAAATCTGGATAAAGGTTTAGAAAAAACCAAGAGTAATATTTTTCAAAAACTATCAAGAGCAATTGTTGGGAAATCGAAAGTTGACGATGAAGTTTTAGATAATCTTGAAGAAGTTCTCATTTCATCAGATGTTGGTGTGGATACAACATTAAAAATAATTGAAAGAATTGAAAAACGGGTTTCAGAAGATAAATATACAAGCACAGAAGAATTAAATGGAATTTTACGAAAAGAAATTGTAAACTTATTAGAAGAAAGTAATTCTATTGATATAAACCTCGATTTTTCAGCAGGTGATTACCCTTATGTTATTATGGTAGTTGGCGTGAATGGTGTTGGAAAAACAACAACTATTGGAAAACTGGCATATCAATTTAAGAAAATGGGGAAAAATGTAATTCTTGGCGCTGCCGATACTTTTAGGGCTGCTGCTATTGACCAACTTACAATTTGGGCTGAAAGAGTTGATGTACCAATTATTAAACAAAAAATGGGCTCTGATCCGGCTTCGGTTGCTTACGATACACTTGCTTCTGCTGTCAGCAACAAAGCCGATATAGTAATTATTGATACAGCCGGAAGATTGCACAACAAGGTAAATTTAATGAACGAACTTTCCAAGATAAAAAATGTAATGCAAAAAGTTATACCTGATGCACCACACGAAATATTATTAATACTTGATGGATCAACAGGTCAAAATGCTTTTGAGCAAGCAAAACAATTTACTAAAGCCACAAATGTAAATTCATTAGCTCTTACAAAACTTGATGGCACTGCAAAAGGTGGAGTTGTTGTTGGAATATCCGATCAATTTAAAATTCCTGTTAAATATATTGGTATTGGTGAAAAAATGGAAGACCTACAGATATTTAACCGTAAAGAATTTGTCGATTCATTATTTGGCGAATAACATTCAATAATTCAGGCTTGAAAAATCACAAAAAAGTAAATATTATAAGTCTTGGTTGTTCTAAAAACCTTGTTGATTCGGAATTTCTACTAAAGCAACTTGAATATAACGGATTTGAAATTCATTACGATTCTAATTTAAATAAATGTGATATTGTAATAATCAATACATGTGGTTTTATTAAAGATGCAAAAGAAGAATCGATTGATGCAATTTTAAATTATGTGCAAGCAAAAGAAAATGGCGATATACAAAAACTATATGTTATGGGCTGTTTGTCGGAAAGGTATAAAAACGAACTATCAAAAGAGATTCCATCGGTTGACAAATATTTTGGAGTATATCAACTTAAAGAAATTGTTGAAGAATTAACTTCGCCTTATATTGTTGATATTGATTTTAAGAGAATTATAACCACTCCTTCTCATTATGCATATCTTAAAATATCGGAAGGCTGCGACAGAACCTGTGCTTTTTGTGCTATTCCGCTAATAAAAGGTAATCATAAATCAAAATCAATAGAGCAATTAATTAAAGAAACAGAATATTTGGCAAGTAAGGGAGTAAAAGAATTAATACTTATTGCGCAAGACCTTACATATTACGGATACGATATTTACAAAAAATTTAAAATAGTAGAACTTATAAATAAACTGTCTAACATTAATGGCATTGAATGGATTCGGCTTCATTACACATATCCGCTAAATTTTAGAAAAGAGCTTATATCAGAAATAAAACAAAACCCTAAAGTTTGTAATTATATTGATATTCCTGTTCAGCATATTTCTGATAATATTTTAAAAAGAATGCGAAGAGGTGTATCAAACACAAGCACATTACAATTGCTTGATAATATAAGAACAAGCATGCCCAATGCAGCTATAAGAACAACTTTACTTGTTGGATTTCCGGGCGAAACCAAAAAAGATTTTGAACAACTAACAAATTTTGTTTCCGATTTTAAATTCGACAGATTAGGTGTTTTTGAATATTCTAACGAGGAAGATACTTATGCATATAAGCATTTTAAAGATAATGTTTCTTTAAAACTTAAAAACGAAAGAGCAAATATTATAATGGAAATTCAACAAAGTATTTCAAAACAACTTAACATGCAAAAAATAGGAAATACTTATAAAACAATAATTGACAGAAAAGAAGGTGAATATTTTATTGGCAGAACAGAATACGATTCTCCCGAAGTTGATAATGAAATACTAATAAAAAATACTCCAAACATGCCTTACGGACAAAAAGGTTTGAAAATTGGAAATTTTTATAATATTAAAATAAACTCTGCCGAAGATTATGACCTTTTTGGAGAAATAAGCAAAAACAAGAATTAAATATACTCTAAACCACACTAACATTTGGTAGCAGGGCACATGATTACAAATCAGCGCCATTGGGGTTTAATTCATTTTTGTTTTAACTTTTTTTGTAGCAAAACCAATAAAATTAAACTTCCCAAATTCTTTATACGTTTCCAAAGATATGTAATCAATTTTATATTTTACTCTATTTTTTTTCCATATATAATATGGGAATACTATTTCATCTTTTACAAGTCGCATCTCAGTTTTAATTTCACCATTTCTGTAATAATTTTTGACAACTCCATCTTTTTCTTTATTAGTGTATAACTTATCTGAGTTTAAATACCCATTTCTTCTATAAAATTCATAATGTTCATGAAATCCATAACGAGTATATTTATATTTCAATATTAAATTTTTATATAATTCAATTTCATAATACCGATTATTTTCACGATTAAAGAAAACAGCAATCTTGGGGTTTTCATTTTTTCTTGTGTTTAAACAATCAACATAAATATTTTCTTCCACATAGTTTTTTGAATACATCTTGAATATTGAATCAATAAAAGCTATAGAATAAAAATATATATATTTGAAAGAAGCATACGAGGTATCATGTTTCCCTTTACAATACTCTACAGCAAAATCGAATGTTCCATCTCTTTTCCAGTAAGTTAATATTCCATTCAAAGTGTCATTTATATATGTTTCTTTTAAAAAAATATTTCCATTTTTTCGAAAACTCATAAATGAACCATTTGCCATATTATTTATATAATGCCCAACTGATAAAACTTTTCCATTTTTTTTATACCAAGTAAATTCTCCATCTTTTATTTCTGGGTTAATAGAAATATACGAACCAACCATTTGTAATTGTTCATTAATATAATAATCTCTAACTATAAAATGTGTGTTAAGTTTTTCAATAATCCTGTAATATTTCGCATTATTATGACAAACTTTATCCCAATCTTTATTAAAATATATAGTATCCTGACTTACTTGTCCTTTAGAATGCTTGTTAATAAAAATAAAACTCAATATGATTAATATGTATATCTTCATTTAATAATAACTAATATCAGTTTCTATTATTTTCTTAACTTTTACTTATTTTTCACCACTGCCGAATCCTTTCGTGTGGTATATTTAATATCTTTTTGTTTTTATTTTTATTTCTTTTTTCATTCAATATTTATTTTTAAAACATAAATCATTCCTCCTCTTTCCTCACCACACGAAAGGATTCGTGCGGTAGCGGGG
>CAYTWH010000084.1:0-8312 GCA_964442075.1 uncultured Bacteroidales bacterium | reverse complement strand
CTTTATTATTTTCCATTCGCTGTTTACCATTTTTAATATTATTGGCTGGATATGGCGAAAAACACGTAAAATTCATCTAATCACAATTGCAATTACTGCAATTTCGTGGTTTGTGCTTGGTATTTGGTATGGAATGGGCTATTGTGTTTGCACCGACTGGCACTGGCAGATACGCCTTAAGCTTGGCAACCCAATAAAATCAAATTCTTATATACACTTTCTTATCAAAGAAACCACAGGCGTTGATATTCACCCAAACATTATTGATTCTGTTGTAATAGTTGTATTTATTGTGTGTGTAATATTAAGCATTGGACTTTTTATCAGAGACATTACCAATAAAAGAGATAAAAAATAGAAAGCAGTTATCTGACTTTTAACCTACTCAAACCTGCGCCTTACAGGAATATTCATCATTAAATTCATTTTCACAGGAGTTCCCAACTGAATGGACGGAGCAAATTTTAATGTTTTAAGAAAATCTGTTATTGCTTTATCAATTTGCGGGTCTATACTTTTCATTACTTCAACATCCGCAACAGTACTGTCTATTAATATATTAAAACTTACTGTTACATAATCGTCAATAACTCCTATTTTTATGTTGGGCCACTTTATATTCATATACATTAGTTGAAACATTTCCATATCACCACCCGGATAATGCGCTTCCTGATTAATATTAACCAAAATGTTTTGTGGGTCGTTAATTGTATCGTTTTGTGCTGTTACAGTTATAGAGATTAAAAAAATTGTAAAAACTAAAAATAGATTTTTCATAATAATAAGTTTAGTATGGATTAATGAATTGCTAAGATACTAATTTTTTAAATTTGGGTGTCACATTTTGTGATAACCAATTTATTTCGATAGAGTATCCATTTACAATAAATTTCAGTAAAAATATATGATAAATAATAATTCGTTTGTAATATTCATAATTCATGACTTTCAAGTTCCATTGCTCAAATTGCCTACTGTTAATTATCAACTATGTTATTTTCTTTATTAGCCTTGTGAACGGTTATCTTTTCACTCCTCATTTTTCAAAGTATTCCAACCTTGTGCTTGTAACTCTACAGAAGTCCCGTTTTTAACTATTAAGTTTAAGCCATCTTTTTTATTGGTAATATGTCCTATTATACTAATAAGTTCAATATCCTTAATTTTATCATAGTCTTTTACCGAGATTGTAAATAAGAGTTCGTAATCTTCACCTCCGTTCAAAACACAAATTGTTGGGTCAATATTAAACTCCTTTGCCATTTTCTCCGTATTTGTATCAATTGGCAATTTATCTTCATAAATATTACATCCTGTTTCTGATTGTGTACAGATATGAAATAACTCTGACGACAAACCGTCAGAAACATCTATCATTGATGTTGGCTTAATTTCTTTTTCCATAAACAATTCAATAATATCTTTTCTTGCTTCGGGTTTTAGCAATTTTTCAAGAATATATTCATTACCACCAAATTCCGGTTGCATTTTTGAATTTGTATTAAAGACAGTTTTTTCTCGTTCAAGTAGTTGTAATCCCATATATGCAGCACCAAGATTGCCAGACACACAAATAATATCATTTATTTTTGCTCCATTTCTGTACACAATATCCTTTTTGTTTGCTTCTCCAATAGCTGTAATATTTATTACCATTCCGGTAACTGATGATGAAGTATCACCGCCAATTAGGTCAACATCATATTTGTCGCAGGCAAGATAAATGCCCTGATAAATTTTCTCTATTGCTTGTAACGATATTTTACTTGAAACAGCTATTGAAACAGTAATTTGTTTTGGAATTGCATTCATTGCATAGATGTCAGAAAAATTAACTATAGCAGCCTTATACCCAAGATGTTTTAATGGTGTATATACAAGGTCGAAATGAATTCCCTCAATTAAAATGTCGGTAGTAACTAAAGTGTGTTTTCCTTTATGATTTAATACCGCAGCATCATCGCCCACTCCCTTTACCGTTGAGCTATGCTTAATTTTAATATTCTTTGTTAAATGTTCAATTAATCCGAACTCTCCCAGTTCAGATATCTCAACAATTTTTTTTTCGTCTTCACTCATTTTTTATGTACTTATTTTAAAGGTCAAAAGTAAAAAAAAAGTCTTTTAACATGAAAAATACTTGAATTTTATAATTTCTTTTCTCACATTTCTATCTCCAAAAAACAATACTGGAAACTTTTCGGCAATATGTAATTACTTGTTTATATTTATCCTTTATATTACATTTGCAGTTCATGGCAAAAGAACAGGATAAAATAATAAAAGAAGTAACTCAGAGCGATTATAAGTATGGGTTTGTAACTAATATTGAGAATGATACGATTCCGAAGGGATTAAGTGAAGAAACGGTAAGATTGATCTCTGCAAAGAAAAATGAGCCTGATTTTATGTTGGAATTTCGATTAAGGGCATTTGCAAAATGGAAAACCATGAAAATGCCAAACTGGGCTCATTTGAATATTCCTGAAATTGATCTACAAGATATTATTTATTACGCTGCTCCAAAACCAAAGAAGAAATTAGAAAGCATAGATGAAATTGACCCTGAGCTACGAGACACATTCAACAGGCTTGGAATTCCTCTTAATGAACAAAAGATATTATCGGGAGTTGCTGTTGACGCTGTTATGGACAGCGTGTCTGTTAAAACCACTTTTAAAGAAACTTTAGCTGAAAAAGGCATAATATTTTGCTCGTTTAGCGAAGCGGTTATTCAACACCCCGACCTTATAAAAAAATATCTTGGTTCAACTGTTCCTCATGGAGATAATTATTTTGCAGCATTAAACTCTGCGGTATTTAGCGATGGTTCTTTTGTATATATCCCAAAAGGTGTTCGTTGTCCTATGGAACTTTCAACATATTTTAGAATAAATGCCGCTAACACCGGTCAATTTGAGCGTACACTTATTATTGCCGACGACGACAGCTATGTTAGTTACCTTGAGGGCTGTACAGCACCAATGCGTGACGAAAATCAATTACATGCAGCAATTGTTGAGATTGTGGTTATGGAAAATGCAGAAGTAAAATATTCTACAGTTCAAAATTGGTATCCGGGAAATAAAGAAGGTAAAGGAGGTATTTATAATTTTGTTACCAAACGCTGTATTTGCAAAGGAGATAATTCTAAAATATCGTGGACACAAGTTGAAACAGGCTCTGCAATTACCTGGAAATATCCTAGTTGTATTTTACGAGGAAATAATTCTATTGGCGAATTTTACTCTGTTGCTGTTACTAACAATTATCAACAGGCAGATACAGGAACAAAAATGATACATATTGGGAAAAATACAAAAAGCACAATTATATCAAAAGGAATTTCGGCAGGTAAAAGCCAAAATAGTTACAGAGGACTTGTAAGAGTTTTAAAAAAAGCAGAAAACGCCAGAAATTTTTCTCAATGTGACTCCCTGTTGCTTGGAAACAGATGTGGTGCACATACTTATCCATATATAGAGGCTGCTAATAATTCTGCTATTATAGAACACGAAGCAACAACTTCAAAAATTGGAGAAGATCAGATATTTTACTGTAATCAGCGGGGCATTTCAACCGAAGATGCAATTGGTATGATAGTAAACGGATATGCAAAAGAAATTTTAAATAAATTGCCCATGGAATTTGCAGTAGAAGCACAAAAATTATTGCAGATAAGTCTGGAAGGCAGTGTTGGTTAAATTATTAATAAATTATTGAAAATAAAAAATTCATCATGTTAAGTATAAAAAATTTACATGTTTCAATAAACGGGAAAAAAATATTAAACGGTATTAATCTTGAAATAAAAACAGGAGAAGTTCACGCCATTATGGGACCCAATGGTTCTGGGAAAAGTACTTTGGCTTCAGTTCTGGCGGGTAAAGAAATATTTAATGTTACCGAAGGAAAAATAAATTATTTTGGAGAAGATTTGTTTGAGTTAAATCCTGAAGAAAGAGCGAAAAAAGGAATATTTCTTGGATTTCAATATCCTGTTGAAATACCAGGAGTAAGCATGATCAATTTTATGAAAGTTGCAGTTAACGAACAACGAAAATATAAAGGATTAAAACCTCTTTCGGCTGCTGATTTTTTAAAATTGATGAGAGAGAGAAAAGAATTGGTAGAATTAAATTCTGCCTTAACAAATCGTTCTGTAAATGAAGGCTTTTCCGGTGGCGAAAAAAAGCGTAATGAAATATTTCAAATGGCGATGCTTGAGCCAAAACTTGCAATTCTTGACGAAACAGATTCGGGCTTGGATATTGATGCGTTAAAAATTGTAGCAAATGGAGTTAATAAGCTAAAAACAAAAGATAATGCGAGTATTGTAATTACCCATTATCAACGATTACTCGATTTTATTGTACCTGATTTTGTTCATGTTCTTTACAATGGGAAAATTGTAAAATCAGCAGGTAAAGAATTGGCATTAGAACTTGAAGAAAAAGGCTACGAATGGATTAAAAAAGAATTAGGCGAATAATAAATCAATATGAATTTGAAATTAATATCAAAACTTGAAGACGAATTTATTTATCTTTTCAATGATAATCTTGAAGAGATAAACAATGGTGCTCCTGATTTTATTCGTAAAATAAGGCAAAAAGCTATTGCCGATTTTGAAAAACTTGGAATTCCCGATAAAAACAATGATGATTATAGATATACCGATTTCCGAAAAATATTTAATAATAATTATAAAAAATTATTTAAACAGGAAAAATATGAGGTAGATATTAATGAGGTTTTTCAATGTAATGTCCCTGATTTGGACACACATCTGGTATTACTGATTAACGGAACATATTATGAAAACAATAAGCCCCTTGAAAATTTTCCTAAAAATGTAATTATTTGCGGATTTGCTGAAGCTTGCAAAAAATATCCTGATATTGTAAAAAAATATTACACACATAATACAAAAACTAAAAATAATGGTATTGTTGCATTAAATACTGCCTTTGCTCAGGATGGATTATTTATGTATATTCCCGAAAATGTTATTCTTGAAAAAGCTATTCAGATTGTGAATATTTTATATACAACTGAAGATAGAATGATACAGCAACGCAATTTAATAATTGCAAAAGAAAATTCACAGGCCAAAATAATTATTTGCGACCATACTTTGTCAGAACAAAAGTATTTAACAAACAATGTAACAGAAATATTTGTTGAAAAAAATGCTGTTTTCGATTATTATAATATGCAAGACGAACATAATTTTGCTCAAAAAGTAAATTCAATTTATTTGTTACAGAAAGAAAAAAGTAATGCTCTAACAAACATCATTTCGTTACATGGAGGAAATATAATAAATAATGTTAATGTGCTAATGAATGGCGAGCATTGTGAAAATCAAACTTACGGAATTTATTTGGCAGATAAAGAACAACATATTGACAATTATTCTTTTATCGACCATGCAAAACCAAATTGCACAAGTAATGAACTATACAAGGGAATGCTTGACGATAAAGCAACTGGTGTATTTTCAGGAAAAATATTAGTTAGGCAAGATGCTCAAAACACAAAAGCATTTCAGGCAAACAATAATATATTAGTTAGTGATGATGCTAAAATGAATACTAAGCCACAATTGGAAATTTATGCCGATGATGTAAAATGCAGCCATGGTGCAACTGTTGGACAACTAGATGAAGAAGCTATGTTCTATATGCGAGCAAGGGGTATTAGTAAAAAAGAAGCAAAAATGTTATTAATGTTTGCTTTTGCTGCAGAAGTAATAAATAAAATAAGAATATTACCTTTGCAAGAAAGAATAAAAGATTTAGTAGAAAAACGCTTGCGAGGCGAATTAACAAGATGTGCAAACTGCACAATAAATTGTTATCAAACAGATTAGTTATTAATTTAAACCCTAAAATCTTGGAATTTAAAGTTGAACAAATCAGAAAAGATTTTCCCATTTTACAGCAAAGAATTTATAATAAATCTTTGGTGTATCTTGATAATGCCGCAACTACTCAAAAACCAAAACAGGTAATTGACATAATTAGTGAGTTTTACACAAAATACAACAGTAATATTCATAGAGGCGTCCATTTTTTAAGTGAAAAAACTACTCTTGCCTATGAGAATGCAAGAGAATCGGTTAAAAATTTTATTAACGCAAAACACGAACATGAGGTAATTTTTACTAATGGAACAACCAGCGCAATTAATCTTGTTGCATTTAGTTATGGAGAAAAATTTATAAATGAGAATGATGAAATTATTATTTCTGCAATGGAACATCATTCTAATATTGTTCCCTGGCAATTATTATGTGAAAGAAAAAAAGCAAAACTTAAAATTATTCCCTTTTTCAGTAATGGAGAATTGGCTCTTGATGAATTGGAAAAATTATTAAATGAAAAGACTAAGCTTGTAGCTGTTAATCATGTTTCAAATACTATAGGAACAATAAATCCTATTAAAAAAATAATTGAAATATCTCACAATCACAATGTACCGGTACTTATTGACGGAGCACAAGGTATTCAACACCTAGAAGTTGATGTACAAGATCTTGATGTTGATTTTTATGCATTTTCTGGGCATAAAGTTTATGGGCCAACAGGGATTGGTGTTTTATACGGAAAAGAAAAGTGGCTTGAAGAAATTCCTCCATATCAGGGAGGAGGTGACATGATAAAAAGTGTAACATTTGCTAAAACTGTTTACAACGACCTGCCATTCAAATTTGAAGCAGGTACAACAAATTACATTGGGGCAATAGGCCTAGCATCTGCAATAAAATATATAGAATTTATAGGACTTGAAAATATTTTTAATTACGAAAAACAACTTTTAGATTATGCTACAACAAAATTAAGCACCATTGAAGGTTTATCAATAATTGGCTATGCAAAAGAAAAATCTTGCATAATATCATTTGTGCTTGATGGCATTCATCATTTTGATGCAGGAATGATGCTTGATAAAATGGATATAGCTGTACGAACAGGGAATCATTGTACTCAACCTATAATGGACTACTATAAAATAGATGGTACCATAAGAGCTTCTATGACTTTTTACAATACAAAAGAAGAAATTGATTATTTGTATGATAGCATATTAAAGGTTAAACAAATGTTTAATTAAAATGACAATAGACGAGAAGCAAAAAGAAATAATTGAAGAATTTTCGGTTTTTGATGACTGGATGGATAAATACAGCTATCTTATTGAAATGGGGAACAATATTCAACTAATTGATGATAAATACAAAACAGATGAGTATATTATTCGAGGATGCCAATCTGATGTTTGGTTGTATGCAGAATATGTTGATGGAATTGTAAATTTCACAACAGATAGTAATGCCATTTTAACTAAAGGAATAGCGGCTTTACTTGTTAGAGTATTATCCGGACATAAACCAGCCAACATTATTAATGCTGATTTATATTTTGTAAAAGAAATTGGATTAGACCAGCATCTTTCTCCAACTAGAGCAAATGGTTTGCTTTCAATGTTAAAACAAATGAAGCTTTATGCTATGGCATATCAAGCAAAAAATTCTTAATAAATTATAGTTTTTCAAATAAATACTTATTTAATTTTAACATCATTTTATCAATATCAATAGGTTTAGTAATAAAATCTAAACAACCAGCTTGTAATAATTTTTGCTTTTCATTTTCCATGGCATAAGCAGTTTGTGCAATTATAGGCATGTCGGGAAATTTTTCTATTACTTTGGAACATGCTTCATATCCATTCATTACCGGCATTTGAATATCTAATAATATCAAATCAATTTTTTGTTCTGACATACAAATATCAACGACTTCTTTACCATTTTTTGCTCTAATAAGTTTTGCATTTGTGTCGCCAATAACCTCTTTTAATACTAAATAATTAAAATCCTCGTCTTCTGCTATTAATATAGTCTTTCCCGTCCAATCAAATGACTCATTCTCTTGATGTTTATCAATACTTCCTCCTTTATAGTATCCCCTTTTTTCTATAGGGATATAAAAATAGAATATAGAACCCTTACCTTCTTCAGATTCAAACCATATTTTACCACCCAAAAGCTCAACAATGCTTTTCGAAATACTTAATCCTAAACCGGTACCTGAATAAAATTCTTTTTTTGAATTATTAATACGTTGGAAACGATTAAAAACTAACTCCTTTTTATCTTCCGGTATTCCAATTCCTGTATCCTCAATATAAAATAACAATTTATTGTTATCTCTAATTTTACATCCAAATTTTACATCCCCTTTTGATGTAAACTTTACTGCATTTGATAAAAGATTATTTAACACCTGTCTTATTCTTAA
>CAYTWH010000083.1:0-10017 GCA_964442075.1 uncultured Bacteroidales bacterium | reverse complement strand
GAATTGTTAAATATTATTAATGATATTATTGATATTTCAAAAATTGAATCAAAACAAGTTGAAGTAAATCTTAATAATATTGAACTCAATAGTTGTATAGATGAACTTTATGATTTTTTCAAAACAAAAAAAACACATGTAAAACTTATAAAAAAATATTCTCATGAATCACTGCATATTAAAATTGATAAAACTAAACTCAATCAAATTCTCACTAATCTTATTAATAATGCTATAAAATTCACTCAATCCGGCTCTGTTGAAATTGGTTATAAAATAAAACATAATAATAAAAACAAATATATTGAATTTTTTATTAAGGATACAGGAATTGGTGTTCCTGCTAATAAACAAGAAATAATATTCAATAGATTTACTCAGGCAGATGACGGGCATACTAAATCTTATGGAGGAACAGGACTTGGACTTGCTATTTCTAAAAGTTTAGTTGAATTAATGAATGGTGAAATATGGATAAAATCAACTGAAAAAATTGGATCAACATTTTATTTTACATTGCCTTATTTAAAATCACAAGAAATAGAAAACATAGATAGTGAAGAAGAAAGCATTGAATACAATTGGAACAACAAAACCATATTAATAGCCGAAGATGACGAGTTTAATTATCTGTTTTTAAAAGAAATTATTAATTCAACAAAAGCAAAAATAATTAGAGTAAAAAATGGGATTGAAGCTATTGAGCAAGCAAAAAAATCTAAAATTAATATTATATTAATGGATATTAAAATGCCAAAATTAGACGGGATAAGTGCTTCTATTGAAATTAAAAAATTCAATAATAATATTCCAATAATAATTCAAACAGCATTTTCAATATCAAAAGAAACAAACAAAACAATAAATGAAAATTTTGAAACTTTAATATCAAAACCTATTAATGAAGATGAACTGCTATCTATTATAAATGATTATTTAATTAAATAAAAACACATCCTAATCATACTTGAATCGAACGGGAGAAACTATAAAGCAAATAGCATATTTTATTTTACAATTACAGTACTTTCAATAACTGTACATGCTGCAAAAAAGCCAATAGCTCCATTGCTTAGATTTGTTGAAAGATTAGCAGGCATTACATCTAAATATCCTCCACTCCATTCTGTTTCCGAAAGTAATGTGCGAAAAAATGCAGCATATTCTGGTGATAATGAGTGTTTTTTTTGAGTAATTATTGTGCCGGATGGAAAATATACAGTTTCCGTTTTTGGAGCAAAAATCTGTGCAATATCAATGGTATGCAAAGTATAATAATACAATAATGCTTTATTCATTGTATTCAAACTATCATCAATTATATGACTCCAATCTAATGATATTTCCCACATTGCATCTTCCATGCTTGAAAAATTATCATTAATATAATATGAATCGTTATCATTTTGAGAATAAGGAATATATGAAAAATGTGTAACTGGTATCATATATGCTTCGGCAGCATAGTTGTTGCCTTCATAATCAATAGAAAGGAAATAGTATTTACCAATTACAGCACTAAAAGGAGAACTTATATAAGTTCCCAGTTCAGATGAATCTTCAACAAAAACATAAATAGAATCGCCATCAGTAATAGTTATAGTAGCTCCTGAAACTTTTTCAGGAACTCCATTTAATTCATTTACAGTTTTTGAAAGCTGTACTTCGTGCTGAATATATTCATTTGTTATTAATGCATCAACAACC
The DNA here is from genome assembly GCA_964442075.1 of uncultured Bacteroidales bacterium. Taxonomy (GTDB): domain Bacteria; phylum Bacteroidota; class Bacteroidia; order Bacteroidales; family CAYTAU01; genus CAYTAU01. The sequence goes on along the minus strand of CAYTWH010000083.1, from coordinate 8,310 downwards.
AACAGGTTTTCATTTTTTGCATCAATTGGGCTATCAATCTTTTCTTTGCAAGAAAACAAAAATGTTAAAATCAATATGCTATATAAATATTTCATCTTTAAAAAACTATATTGTATGTAATTGATGGTATTGCACCTAATAAATAAATACTTGTAGGAACATATTCCGATGGATTCAGCAAATTGCCGGGTACAATAAATGAACCGTCACTTAATTCTGTTTGATTATAATTTAGTGAAATATAATTTTTTCTCCAGTATGCATTATATAAAGTAAATGATATATCGTGCCTGAAACTACCTTTATGATTTGGGTTTAAATTTAGTTTTACCAGTAAATCCAAACGGTGATAATCTGGTAATCTGCCGTTATTTTTCTCACCATAAACAGGTAATGAATATCCATTATAATAATAAAATGCTGTTGGAACACTTATTGCACTTCCGGTACTATACACCCAATTAGCCGCCAACAACCATGCTTTTGACAATTTATAAGAGAAATTAAAAGAAATATCATGAGGTCTGTCTTGAAATGCCGGATATACATTATCATTATTTACATCTTTGATTTTTCTCAAAACTCTTGAATAAGTATAACTTATCCTTCCGCTTAATTTCCCAAAATCTCTTTTTGCCATAAATTCTATACCATAAGACCATGCTTTACCAAATCGCAATTCTCCCTCAACTAAAGGATTTAACAACATGTTAGCATGATCTTTATAGTCAATTTGGTTTTTCATTGATTTGTAAAAACTTTCAACCGAAATGTCAATATTATGTTTTTTAACTTTTCTGTAATATCCAAGTGAAAATTGATGAGCTTTTTGTGGTTTAATACTTGGACCACTTGGCAACCACACCTCAAGAGAAGTAAACGGACTAATTGAGTTTGATAATAATTGTAAATACTGACAAGTTTTATGATACCCTGCTTTAACCGAGCTTACTGAATTTAACAAATAATTTATGCTCAAACGTGGTTCAAAATTTACATACTTGTGATATCTTTCTCCTTTTTCATAAATAATGGTATCAATTGGTGAATATTTTTCATTAAAAGTATATTCTGTAGCTTCTCCAATATTACTCCATGACGTTAAACGTCCTCCATAGCTTATAATAACTTTATCATTAAGTTTTTGTTCATTTGTCATATATAATGCTGTTTCACTGGCATTTTTAGGACTAATTACCGGATAACTTGAACGAAATTGATTATCGCCAAGTTCGAGCTTGCCGGGAATAAAATTATGGGCAGTAATACTCATTCCAAAGCGAATTGTTAATTCAGGTGTTTGATAATATGTAAAATCACTTTTCAAACACAAATTAGCAATTTTTGAATTCCAGTAATAATTATTTTTTTCAGATATTACCAAAAAATAATTGTAATTGCTTGCTGTAAGTGTTGTATTTGAAAATAATTTATCGTTAAAAAGATGATTCCATCTTAATGTTGTAGCAGTATTTTTCCAGTTTATGCCAAAATTTCTTTCTCCTAATCCAGTATTGCTAAAATTATCTTTACCGGAATAACCTGAAAAGAATAATCTATCTTTACTTCCCAGTTTAAAGTTAAATTTAAAGTTTAAATCATAAAAATATAAACTCTGATTAGGGTTTTCACTAAACAACCATTTTAAGTTTGACTTTCTAAATGAAATAAAATATGAGCTTTTTTCTTTTATAATAGGTCCTTCTAATGAAAATCTACTCATAAATAGACCAAGCCCGGCATTACCTCCAAATTTATATTTATTTCCATCTTTTGTTTTAATATCAATAAGTGATGATAATCTTCCACCATACATTGCAGGGAAATCTCCTTTGTAAATTTTCACATCTTTAATTGCTTCGGGCACAAATGAAGAGAAAAATCCCAGTAAATGTGTTGGATTATAAATGGGTGCTTCATCAATTAATATCAAATTATGGTCTCTTTCACCACCTCTTACATAAAAAAATGTAGAACCATCTCCATAAGATTTAATTCCGGGCAATAATTGCAAAGATTTAACCACTTCGGTTTCTCCCATAAATGAAGGTATCTGCTGAAATGATTTAGAATTCATTTTAATTTCACTCATTTGGGTATTAGACAAATATTCATCATCATCTTCGGCTTCAACAATTACTTCCGATAAAAATTCATTATTTAAATTAAGCCCATAATCTAATTTTAAATTTTTGTTTAATTCAATAGGAATTACAACATCATTAAAACCTATAAAAGAATATACTAATGTATAGCTTCCCCCAGGTAATGTAATTGAATAAAAGCCATAAGCATTTGTAATTGTTCCTGCTACAAGTTCTTTTACATAAACTGTAGCTCCAATCATCAACTCGCCTGTTTCCTTATCTTTTATATAACCACTAATTGTATGTTTTTTATTTTTTGAGGTAGAATTTTCTTCAATCTTTTTCTTCTTTATTATAACATGATTTTCTACTACCAAAAATTCAATCTGTTTATCATTAAGTAATTTCTTTAAAACAGTTTTAAGAGGCTTGTTCTTTGCTTTAAGTGTTACTTTAATATCTTCTGTAATTAAATCATTACTAAAAGAAAAGTTGATGTTATATTTTTCGTTGATGTTTTCAAGGACTACAGAGAGCTGCTCATTTTTCACATTTACTGATACTTTTTTACTTAATAAATCACTTTGAGAGAAACCGTTTACAGTGGCAAATACCAATAAAATCAATAATAATATAAAATGCTTTTTTCTCATTTAAATCTATATTGTTGCATATAAACTAATCCCAAAATTAACAAGCTTTTCCGGAAATTTCAATAGCATTTTCTTTTTTATCAATTTTAAGGTCAAAAGTTGATTGTAAAATTGTTAGAATTGCATCAAGAGAAAGATTATCAAAAGTAGATGTATATCGACAATCTTTAATTTCATCATTAATAATAATATTTGATTGATATATTTTATTGATAGTTTTTACAATTGATTTAAGCTTTTTATTTTTGAATACCAGTTTTTTAGTTTTCCATGATTTATAATTCTCATCAACATTTTCGGTTTTTTCTAATATCTTTTCTTCTTTTATGAATGTTCCTTTTTCTCCGGCTTGCAATATTATTTTATCATTTTCATTACTTTTTCTGTAAACTGCTACTTTGCCCGAATTTACAATTACAACAATTTCGTTGCTTTCAGGCAATGCACTTACATTAAAAGATGTTCCGATAACTTCAATGACAATTTCTCCTGTATTAATAATAAATGGTTTTTCTTTATTATGAGCAACATCAAAATATGCTTCGCCATTTTCTAATATTACAAGTCTTTTATCCTTTGCAAATTTTTCAGGGTATTTAAATTCTGTGTTATGATTTAAAGATATTTCTGAACCATCTGATAAAGAAACTTCATTGGGTCCGTTTACACTTAAATAATCTTTTTGGCTTCCTTGATTGAAAAAATAATAAACAGAAGTTATAGATACTGCAAGAATAATAAATACGGCAGCTATTCTGATAAAATATTGCAATGACGATATTTTTTTATTTTGTTTTGGACTCAGGCTCACAACATTTTCAGCAATGTTGCTTTTTAAAATATTCCATTCTGCATCAATGTCTATTTCTGCAATATCTTTGTTAATGTTCGATATCTCCCATGTTTTTTCATACTCTTCAAACAATTTATTATTTTTCGGGTTTTGTTTACGCCAATTATTAAGAGAAATTCTTTCCTGCTCTGAAATTGAGCCTGAAAGTAATTTTACTATCAATTCCTGACATTCAATATGTTGGTTATATGACTTCATTATATCTCACTACTAATACACATTAGCATATGTTTACCCTTATACAAAAACTCACTATTTTTAATTAAAAAACTCATATAAAATAATCATTAACACAGTTAAATAATCTGCCAGTTTTTCTTTTAATATTTTTAATGCTTTTGATATTTGTGCTTCAACAGTTTTTACAGAAATATTTAATTTTTTGGCAACTTCAGCATATTTCAAATTCTCACAACGATTTAACATAAAAACTTCTCTGCATTTTGGAGGTAAAGAATCAATTGCCATTTTAATATTATTCTCCAATTCAGCCTCAACCAATTTATCTGAATTTTCCCAATTTGAATCAAGGTTTATATTTTCTATTTCAACATTTCCTCTATCAAACTTCTTATTATCTCTAATATAATTTAAACAACGATTATGAACAGATGTATATAGATACGATTTTACAGGTTTATCTGCATCAATACTTTTTCTTTTATCCCATAAATTGATATAAACATCATGAACAATCTCTTTTACTGCATCAATATCGTAAATATATTTTCTGCCATAAGCACAAAGAGGCACAAAATGCAATTTGAAAAGCTCTTCAAATTTCTTTTCAGTAAAATTGTTTATATGTGTATTGCTATTCAAATCAACACAATTTTAAACAAAAATATTATTAAAAAACATAAATTCATCATATTTTAATAAAAAAAGCCGCTCAATTTAATGAGCGGCTTCCATTTTTAAAGGGATTAAGTATTATTTGAAATTAAGGGTTAAATTATTAATATCATCAGGGTTATAAGGTGTTAAAGCATCCATGCTTGTTTCAAGCGTATTATATTCTGAACCCGGAGAAGTTCCTCCCTGTATAAAACCGTAAGTATTAAAATATCCGGGAGCATCAGTATTGTATAAATAAGAGGCTACAGTATTTGAATCAATACTAGGCCATACTTCATATATTTGCTGTGTAAATACATTTTTAATAGAGTGCGTTTTTAATAAAACATCACGATTTGTTTCATCTAAAGTGTTAGGTGGCAAACCAACTTCGGCAACTCCAATATCTGAGCTTTCGCTTCCTGAAGCAACAAATGCCCAATCAAATCCTGTAGTATCTGTGAAAAATTTTGCATTAGGATGGTTTGAGTTTCCATAAACATCAATTATATCACCTGTTTTGCCTGCAAACATTTTTAATGCATTGATTGAATATGGTTCAACAAGAGGATTTCCCAAAGGAATACCTGCTATTGATACTATCATGTGTGCATCGTAACCATATTCACCTGCTTCGCTATAATCAATTCTATACATAGCATCGGGGAAATTAATATTCTCATCTCTATTACAATTATAAGGTTTAATAATTGCAATTCCTTTAACAGGACTAACATTCCAAAATACCTGTAGTGCTTTACCCTGATCAGTATTGCTACTTGAAGCTGCATCGGCAATTGTCATTTGATATGCCCATGTAATTCCGTCAAAAAGAGAATTTTCAACTACTACACAATTTTTTGTTCTTCCGTCCTCCTCACTTGTATATGAAAATGCCATAGCCTGATTAATTTCATATTCAGCTATTGCCCACATTATTTTTTCAACAAGTTCTGAAGCACTTTCGCCTATAGCAATAAAATTAGTAAGGTGCTCATAAATATCATTACCTTGCAATGTATCTCCTTTTCCTGATTTTGTTGTAGTGGTCTTACTAATGGCATCAGGAATATCAACTCTAAAATGAACTGGAACAATACTGTCTTTTTGTGGTTCTTCCTCTTTGTCTTTTTTACAGCCACTCATTACTAATAACGAAACTACTGTAAATGCTAATAAAATGATTGAATACTTTTTCATAATTTCTAAGTTTTTTTTTGTTAAACATTAATTTTTTTAGTTTTCAATATCTATTACACACAAAAATTATTTTACCCTTATTGGCATCTTTATACTTAGCCCCTGTTGTAGTTTTTGTATTTTTATATTTCTATTTTTTAATGAAAAATTACTGTTAATTGGATGAATAAAGTATATCAATATTGCAAAAATCAATACTAAATAGTAATATTGTATAACAATTTATTTTTTTATAAAATGGAATACAAAACACAACTTCTTGTTGTAATGGTTTCGTATATGACCCTTCTGATATTGTGGGGATTATACAAGGGGAGAAAAGTAAAATCGAGTAAAGATTTTGCAATAGCAGGACGCAATTTGCCGGGATGGACTGCTGCACTTTCTGAAAGAGCTACAGGAGAATCATCATGGGCATTACTTGGTTTACCAGGTGCTGCTTATGCAACGGGTCTCACAGAAATCTGGACAGCTATTGGCTGCGTACTGGGTATTATAATAGCATGGGTTTTAATTTCGTGGCGTTTGCGAAATGAAGCTGAAAAATATGATATAAGTACGTTTACAGAATATATTGCAAAAAGACATGGCAAAATTGGAAAATGGATTAAAATAGTTGGTAGTTCAACAATTGTTTTTTTCTTTTTCTTTTATGTTGGAGCACAATTTCTTGGAGGAGGAAAAACTCTTCATACTATGTTCGATATTGATGCTAAATGGGGAATGTTAATAACAGCAGCAATAATAGTTCCATATACAATTTATGGAGGTTTTCAAAGTGTTGTTCATACAGATGTTATTCAAGCTGTGGTAATGATAATAACCTTAATTGTTGGACCTATTGTAGGAATAATTTATATAGCTAATAATCCTGATATTTTTGCAAATACAATTCCTGAAGCTATTGAAAAAGCAGGTAGTAGTTATTCAACTTTTTTAGACCTATCAGGTGGATTTGCTGCCGGCATTGTGTTGGCAGGAGGGTTCTCATGGTTCTTTGGTTATCTTGGAGGTCAGCCTCAATTAAGCATGCGATTTATGGCAATTAAAAATAGAAAAGAAGCCAAAAAAGCCAGAAATATTGGAATTATCTGGACAGTTATTGCGTATATTGGAGCATTAAGTATAGGCTGGATAGGTATTGCAATTTTTGGTCCCGGGGGACTAGAAGATCAGGAATACGTAATGCCTGCTGTTTTATTGGAAATTTTTCCACCGGCAATTGCAGCAATTTTAATAACCGGAGCAATTGCAGCAATGATATCTACTGCCGATTCGTTACTAATACTATCTGCTACTGAACTTTCAGAAAATTTAATAAAACCACTACAAAAAAATATTAAAGAAAAACAAAGTCTTGCTCAATCTAGAATTATAACTGCACTTTTGGCTGTTATTGCTCTGATATTGGCGTACATTTCTCCTTCCGATCTCATATATACTCTTGTTAGTTATGTATGGGCAGGTATTGGAGGAACATTTTCTGTAGTAATATTATTTTCATTGTTTTGGAAAAAATTTCATGGGATATCTGTGCTCATAACTATTGTAGCAGGTGTGACATTTACAATAGTTTGGATAAGTACAGGAATGGATAAAATTATTACTGCCAGAATTCTCACTTTTTTTGTTGCGGGAATAGTTGCAATAATTACAACTTATGCTATAAAACCTTATAAATAAAAATTATTTTACACTTATTCTGGTCTACCATTTAACCCAAATGCAATAATAAAAAACAATATCGTCTATAAAGGCATAATGGCAAAATTAAAAAAACAATCAGCCTTAAAAGTATTCTTGTCGACAGAATACGATAAGCTTAGAACTTATATAAATAGCCGTTATAGTGATACATATTACAATGCCGATGCCGATGATATTATTCAGGATGTAGCTTTAAATGTTTACAGCAAACTAAACCTTAATGCTCCAATAGAGAATTTATCAAGTTATTTTTACAGAGCAATTAGAAATAAAATTATTGATCTACAAAGAAAACCAAAATACAATGTTTCAATTGAGAATTATACCGATAAAGATAATTCAATATTAAGAAAGCATACGGAAGAGGATGAAGAAACTCAAAGCCTAAGTCAAAATACAGAGTTACAGGGCAAAATGATAAATGCTATACAGGAACTTAGCGATATTGAACAATTTATTATAAACCAAACCGAATTTGAAGGGAAAACTTTTGAGCAATTATCTAAAGAATTAAAAATTCCCATTGGCACTTTGTTGTCGAAAAAACACAGAGCATTAAATAAATTATATAAAATATTAAAAACAGAAATTTAAAATTTAAGGAGGTTATTATGAAAAACATTTGCATTAAAAAAGACGACACATCTTTTGTGAAAATAATTAAAACAATTGGATTTGTTATAGTAGGAATTATAATTGCTGTAGCAATTGCCATAGTGTTAGGTTACGTAGTAATGCATTTATGGAACTGGCTTATGCCCGATCTGTTTGGCATTACAACAATAACATTTTGGCAATCGGTTGGAGTAGTATTACTTGCCAGATTAATATTTGGTGGTTTTAAACACCCACATAAAGATAAACATCATGAGAAGTTTGCTGAAAAGTTTAGAAAAAAACATCCAAAATTCAATAATGGACCAAATTACGATAAATGGGAACATTACGATGAGTTTTGGAAAGAAAAAGGTGA
>CAYTWH010000082.1:0-10087 GCA_964442075.1 uncultured Bacteroidales bacterium | reverse complement strand
CCTATATTAATATTTTTGAATTATAATATAAAAGCTCAATGTAATAGCCAATTACATGACAAATGCTATGCTGAAATTAAAGGAACAACATATTTAAAAGACTTTAAGGTCAGATTACAGGTTGCCGAAAAAAACAAAAAATCTCCTATTGCAAAATATTCTATTGCTTTTTCAAAAGGCAATCAATATCGTTTCACTATTTGTTGCGATGTAAATAAAGATTCGGAAGCAATAATTCAGATATACCAGTCAAGCCAGCTTGTTGGAAGCAATTTTGTTAAAGACTCTGATAAAATTTATCCTGCATTTGATTTTGTTTGCAATAAAACAGGTATTTATTCAATAATGATCTCATACAAAGATGGAAAAGACGGTTGCTCTGTTACTATGTTGTCTTTAGTACAATAATTATAATTCTTTTGACATTCTGTCAATATCTCTTTTAGAATCTTTTTTCTTTAACACCTCTCGTTTATCATATAACTTTTTCCCACGAGCAAGAGCTATTTCAATTTTTGCATAACCGTTTTCATTAATAAAACAGCGTGTAGGGACTATTGTAAAACCTTTTTCCGTAATTTTTCTATTTAATTTCAATAATTCTTTTTGATTCAATAGTAATTTTCGTTCTCTTTTGGGTTCGTGATTATTAATTGTACCGTAAGTATATTCTGAAATATGCATACCTTTTAACCAAAGTTCGCCATTTTTAAATATGCAAAAAGGGTCAACAAAGTTCAACTTGCCTTGTCGTATAGATTTAATTTCTGTACCCAGCAATACTATGCCTGCTGTGTAAAATTCAGACAACTGATAATTATAATAAGCTTTTTTATTTTTAATATTTATTTTATTATTCATTTCTCAACCATTAATCTGTAAAAGAAATTGAATTTGTGTGTTTTTAATATTTATCAATAATGAAAAATACAACTATATTTTATTCATAAAATCACTTATATTGATTATAAAACGAGTATGTATTCCAAAACCAATTTTTCCTTTTTCATCGTTTGCAATAATTTTAAAAATTAACTTTTTTTTGTCAATTTCAATAAGCTCTGATTCACAAATAACTTTTTGTCCAACAGGAGTTGCTTTAATATGATTTATATTTACAATTGTTCCTACTGTGCTGAAACCTTTTGGAAGAAATTGGGATACCGATTCAAAAGCTGTTTTTTCCATTAAAGAGATCATTGCAGGAGTAGCAAAAACCTCAACCGTGCCGGAACCATATTTTACGGCAGTATCTTTTTGTAATATTATTTTTTCAATTTTATGTTTAATCCCTATTTGAAGATTAGATTCCATAATACATTATTCAACTGTAACTGATTTTGCAAGATTTCTTGGTTGATCAACATTACAATTACGCAATACAGCAATATGATAAGAAAATAGTTGTAATGGAATTACTGCAAGTATAGGAGTAAGGGCGTTATGTGTTTCGGGAATTTCTATCACGTGATCTGCCATGCTCTTTATAACCGTATCTCCCTCAGTAACTACAGCCAACACAATACCTTTTCTTGCTTTTACCTCTTGAATATTACTAACAATTTTTTCATAAGAATTATCCTTTGCTGCAATAACAATTACTGGCATACTTTCATCAATAAGGGCAATGGGACCATGTTTCATTTCTGCCGCAGGATAACCTTCGGCATGAATATAAGATATTTCTTTAAGTTTTAAAGCTCCTTCTAATGCTACTGGGAAAAAATAACCCCTTCCTAAATAAAGACTATTAGAAACATTTTTATAAAGTTTAGAAATCTCTTTTATCTTATTATTTTGATCTAAAATTTTTTCAATTTTAGATGGGATTTGACTAAGATCTTGTATTACATTTTTATATTCTATTTCACTTAGAATGTTTTTTTCTTTTCCAAGAAGCACGGCCATTAACGTAAGAACTGTTATCTGTGCAGTAAAAGCTTTTGTGGAAGCAACTCCTATTTCCGGCCCCGCATGAGTATATACGCCTGCATCTGTTTCGCGAGGTATGCTTGAACCAACAACATTACATATTCCAAGCACAAGTGCTCCTGCTTCTTTTGCTTGTTTTATTGCTGCTAAAGTATCGGCAGTTTCTCCGCTCTGACTAATTGCAATAACAATATCATCTTTAAATAATATCGGGTTTCTGTATCTGAATTCTGATGCGTATTCAACTTCTGTAGGTATTCTTGCAAATTCTTCAAATAAATATTCGCCAACAAGCCCTGCATGCCACGATGTACCACATCCAATAATAATAATTCTTTTTGCAGCAGTTAGTTTATCAATAACGTTGTGTAATCCTCCCAAATGAACTTTTGTATTGTCTGCAGAAATTCTTCCCCTAAAAGTATCTTTAATTGATTTTGATTGTTCAAATATTTCTTTGATCATAAAGTGGTCATAACCGCATTTTTCTATTTCTCCAATATCTAAATCAAGCTTTTGTATTTTTGGGTCAATATCAATGTTGTCAATAGTTTTTAGAAAAAGTTCTCCTTTGTTAATTATAGCAACATCATTGTCATTTAAGTATATAACACGATTGGTATGTTCAATAATTGGTGTTGCATCAGACGCAAAGAAATATTCTCCATCACCAATTCCAATTACCAATGGGCTTCCTTTTCTTGCCGCAATCAACTGTTCTGGTTCATTTGGACAAGCAATAAGTAATCCATAAGCACCAATTACCTTGGTTAATGCTAAACGAACAGCAATTTCTGCAGAAACTTTTCCTTTTATATAAATATATTCTATTAAATTTACCAATACTTCGGTATCTGTTTCGCTATTAAAAATATATCCTCTATCCTGTAATTTTTTTTTTAAGCGAGAATAATTTTCAATAATTCCATTATGGATTAAAACAAATAAGCCATTATTTGATGTATGTGGGTGAGCATTAATATCATTCGGCTCTCCATGTGTAGCCCATCGTGTATGTCCAATTCCAATTGTACCGGAAACATTTTTATCTTTTATAAACTCCTCAAGATCTGCAACTTTTCCTTTGCACTTATGAACACTAATGTTTCCGTTTAAAATTGCAACACCGGCTGAATCATATCCCCTGTATTCAAGACGTTTTAAACCATTAATTAGTATTGGGTATGCTTGTTTTTTGCCTATATAACCAACAATTCCACACATTTTATATGTTTTTGATTTATAGTTTTGTGTAATTTATTAATAATTGCATTTTATTAGAATGGGTACCGCTTGTAATCACTACCCTATTTGCAGTTATTCTTTTATCATAAGAAAATAAATACAAACCATTATCTGAATAATTTCCTGAAAGTAAATATTGAAAATATCGTGTAATATTTATTTTATATGCTTGAATTTCTTCATTATAATATCCATCAAAATATGTGTTATTTTCGTTATAAATTGGGTCGTCGGGCAATAAGCTTACGGTTCCGTTTTCATTAATAGCTCTTAATGTCATGCGCTCAGGTAAATCAAAATCGTTATGACTTGTTTCATTTGTTTCTATATTTATAATTAGCTCTGCTTTATTAATGACAATACTATTTAGGCCTCGCCAATTATTTATAAAAGGAAACTTTATTTTTGCTTTAGTGCCACCCATTCCCTGTACATACAAAACACTATCTGTAACTGTAAAATTATCTATCATTAAGGAATCTAAAACAGAAAGACCTGTATTATAATCATGAGTATAGGCATTTATTCGCTGACAATTACTATTTATTACAAAATCAAATTCATGACTACCTGCGGTATCCTGATAATATAAAACCATTTTAGATTTATCGGAAAGCAAATCATAATATACTATTGCACCTTCACCTTCGGAATTTATATCTTCAATTGTAACAAAAATTCCTTTGAAAAATTCTAAAAAAACAGCATTATCTACAAAATTTGATATATTGGCAGATAATAAAAAATTGGCAAATGTACTATCTAATGTTATGTTTAAAGTTGAATCAATTTGGTCGGGAGTATATGTTTTTTCACCAATTAAATCAGCGATATCATAATAATCACCCACATTAATATCGGAATAATAAGTTGAATCGTGATATATGGGTGTATTTAATTTATATACTTTTATGTGTTGAGGTGTTGATTCGTTGCCATAAGAATTTGCTTTTTCCAAATACAACACTATTGAATTTGCAACAGGAGTTCCGTTTGTATGAAAATTTACATTTTGAGATGATAGTCGAACATGTGTTAAAAATGATGCTTTTGCTTTTCCAAAAACAGGGTCGAAATAACATCCCAGTAAATTTTCAGAATTTCTATAAGATGTAAGAGAATCTTCTGATACTGTATATGTGCTTAATGTTGTTGTATCGGAATAATAAAGCAACACCCTATCTCCATCGGGTTGAACATTTAATCCTATATCACTAATTTCTTTTTTACACCCGAAAATAAAATTAATTGAAACAAATAAAAAGATAGTTACCTTATAAAAGGTTTTTTTGTAGGTATTAATGGGTCTTAACATGTTGTTCTTTTAAAATTTCATTATAAAAAACAGAATATGCATCAATATATTGTTCTTGATTTTGATATTCTAATATTGGCTTACCAGTTTCTTTAACAAATTTATCTAAAGTATTATTTATTTTTTTACTGCCATAAATAACTGCATCAGACATGTTTACTGCCATTTTGGTAACATTAATAAAATTTGGGTTTTCTAAAACATCAATATGCTCATTCTCTACACCCTCTATAACAAGTCTGTTTTTATAATCTTTGTTAAGTGAACCCGTAAAGTCATCATCATAAATTGAATAAATAACTTTTGAATTATTAAATAAAGGGTCTTCTTTAAATGCTTTTTTAATATATAATGGAATTAAATTAGTAACCCAACCATGACAATGTACAATATCGGGTGCCCAACGAAGTTTTTTTACTGTTTCTAAAACACCTCTGGCAAAAAATATTGCTCTTTCATCGTTATCATCAAAATATTTATCCTCACTATCTTGCAATATATATTTTCTTTGAAAAAATTCTTCATTATCAATAAAATAAATTTGCATTCTTGCTGATTGAATAGATGCAACTTTTATTAATAATGGATTATCGGTTTCATTAATAATTATATTCATACCCGATAAACGAATAACTTCATGTAATTGATTTCGTCTTTCATTAATATTGCCATATTTTGGCATAAAAGTTCTTATCTCGTTGCCTTTTTCTTGAATTCCTTGAGGTAGATATCGCCCTATAACAGACATTTCGGTTTCTGTAGTATAGGGTGTAATTTCCTGTGATACAAATAATATTTTAGTCTTTTCCATTTTTTTTTTTTTAAGATATGCAAAATTACAAATATTACGGCTAATTATCAACATTTTTAAACTTTAAATAAAAAGGATGTTATTTATTTTAAACCTTTTTGATTTAATTCCGTCTAAAAATTATTATCGTTACTTAAATTAAAAAGGTGTTAAATTAAAAATCAAAAAATTATGAGAAAAATTAAAAAAATTATGTTTATTGTTATAGCTGTAATAATAAGTATTAATGCCAATGTGTTGGCACAGGAAAAACATAACTGTAAGGGGAGCCAACAAATGCATCAGAAAAATCATTGCAATATGGATATTCCCAATCTTTCTGACGAGCAAAAGGAAAAAATTGAGAAGTTTCGTATAGACCACATGAAAGAAATGTTGCAATTTAAAAACCAATTAGCAGAAAAAGTGGCTAAAAAACAAACATTAATGACAGCAGATGATCCTGATATAAATGTTATAAATACAATTATTGATGAAATAGGGGCTATTAAAATAGAAATGATGAAAAAGCAAGCAGAAGGCAAATTAAGTATTAGAAACTTGCTAAATGATGATCAAAAGGTATTTTTTGACATGCATGGTAATAAACATGGAAACAAAATGCTTGGAAAAAGTCACCCTGAAAAAGGAAAATGCCAGGGACATTTAAAGTAGAAAACATATAATTTTGATGAAAAAGCACAGGTTTTACTTGTGCTTTTTTAATATGAAAATTAAAAAAATGTTCGAAATGCCCGAAAAATAAGGAAAAACAAGTGTAGTTATTAACAATTTTGCCTACTTATCAACAAAATCGGTGTTTTTTGCGTTAAAATTTGCCAAGAATGTTACTTGGCGTATCTTTGCCAAGAATTTTAAAATAATATTAACAAATTAAATTGAATTATTATGAACAAATCACAATTAGTTGATTCAATTGCTAAAGAAGCAAAAATTACAAAAGCAGATGCAAAAAAAGCTTTAGAAGCATTTATGGTAACAACAAAAGGTGCACTTAAAAAAAGTGACAAAATTTCATTAGTAGGATTTGGTACTTTCTCAATTTCTAAAAGAAAAGCTAGAAAAGGTAGAAACCCACAAACTGGTGCTGAAATTAACATTTCAGCTAGAAAAGTTGTTAAATTTAAAGCAGGTGCTGATTTAGCAAATACTGTTAAATAAAATTAATAGTTTTTTATAATAAAAAGGGAGTACATTGTACTCCCTTTTTTTATACACTTAATTAATAACATGAAACAAAAATTAATTGAACACCTTTTTAAATTTGTTAGTGAAAACAAGTACAATTTGTTTCAGGAAAAAATACAAAAACGAACTAAATATACTACAGTTGTATTAGAAGATATTTATCAGCCACATAATGCAAGTGCAGTATTACGAACATGCGATTGTTTTGGAATACAAGATGTACACATTATTGAAAATAAAAACCAATACCAAATAAATCCTGATGTTGCTCTAGGCTCAAATCAATGGATTGATATAAAAAAATATAACAAAAAAAAACATAATACTCTGGCAACTATCAAACATCTAAAATCTAAAGGATATAGAATAATTGCCACTACTCCACATAAAAATGATGTAAATCTTAATGAATTGGATCTTGAAAAAGGAAAAATTGCTCTCTTTTTTGGTGCTGAACTTTCCGGACTTAGTGATGTAATACTTAACAATGCAGATGAATTTGTAAAAATACCAATGTATGGATTTACCGAAAGTTATAATATTTCGGTTTCGGCAGCCATTATTTTATATCATATAAGTGAAAAACTTCGAAATTCAAATATTAACTGGCAATTAACAGAAAATCAAAGAGAAGATATTTTGTTGGACTGGCTAAAAACAAGTATTAAAAAATCGGAACTTATTGTTGAAAATTTTTACTCTAAACATAAATAATACCATTAAAACTTTACTCTTTCTGTAATTTTATTTTAGCTCCGTTAATTTTAGCTTCTATATCATCTCTATACTTAATAATAAGAAAATTTTCACCTTCATAATTATAGTAATACCAGTTTCCTTCCTTGCTACCCATTATATATTTGCCCTCATGTTTCATTTTTCCGTTATCATAATAATATTTATGTTTTCCATTTGGGTTTCCCTGTATATAATTACCAATAAAAATTAATTGTCCTTTTTCATTATTATCTGACTTTTCGGTTTGTAAAATATAATAATGTTTCCAGGTATTTTCTTTAAGACCTAATTGATAATCCCCTTCTTCAATATGATCTCCTGCATTATAAAACCAAAATCCTTCTTTTTCTCCTTCAATATATTCTCCTTTTGTTATTATTGCTCCGTTTTTTGAATATTCTACAAATAGTCCATTTTCTTTTCCTAATTCATAATTTTCTTCTCTTTCAATTTTTTTATTTTCATAATACCATTTCCATTCTCCATCTAATTTTCCTTTTATAAAATATCCTTCTTGCTCTATTGTTCCCGATTTAAAATAATATGTCCATTTTACTGATTTTCTATTATTTATATATTTTCCTTCCGATTTTATTTCTCCGATAGAATAATAATATTTCCAAAAACCATGTTTTTTCCCTTTTTGGTTATAAGTCCCTTCTCCTATTAAATTACCATAATCATCATATTTTTTGGCATTTATTATTTCTCCATTTTCACTATATTCCTTATGTAAACCAACAGGAATAGAATCATTAAAAGCCCCAAGATATTTTATTTTACCATTTTCATGGTATTCTTCTCTTAATTTTTTAAAAATATCTTTATTCAATTTATCACTAATTTCTAAAGAATCAATACTGTCAATAAGCAATTCTCCAAATTCATATTTTATAACTTTTTCTAGATTTCCTGAAGCAGAATATTCTTTATACAATCCATGAATTTTACCATTAATATAATTTGCTTCTGTTTTAATTTTATCGTTTGAATGAAATTCTTTCCAAATTGCATGCTTTAATTTTTCACTGTTATATCTATTTATAAATTCCTTATTAATTAAAACATCATTTATATATTCAACCAGCGTAATTAATCTCCCGTCTTTTGCATATTCTTTTGAAATTCCATTTTTCTTATTATTTTTATATAAAATTGTTTTCTTTAAATAACCATCAATTGTATAATATAATGATATTCCTTGTTTTATATCATTAAGATATAGTTCTTTTGAAATTACTCCTCCATATTTTACGGTATCTTTATTTATGTTATATTTATAAGTATAATAGTATCCATTTTTTTTATCGCTTCTATAGCTTATCTTTTTAATTATATCACCTTCTTTATCATAAAATACCCATATACTATCAAGTAAAAAATTCTTTCTTATACCCTCCGATTTTATTATTCCTGTCTCATAATATGTTTTCCATATTCCAATAGGTTTTCCATTTTTCATCATTCCCTCACTTGATATATTTCCATTTTCATAATAAAATTTATTATGACCATTTGGATCAATACCCTTTTTTTGAGCATTTAAAGAATAAATACAAACTATAAATATTAATGTGTAAATAAACTTTTTCATAGTCCGAGTTTTTCAGATATTTCCAACATTCGTTTAATTGGTTTAACAGCCATTTTTATTAATTCATCATTCATTATTATTTCCGGCAATTCATATTTTAATGTATTATATAATTTATCTAAGTTTATAATTTTCATATATTTACAATCATTACATCCACATGTTGAATCTTTTGGTGGTGCCGGTATAAAAATTTTATCAGGACTTATTTTTTTCATTTGATGTAAAATACCTGATTCTGTTGCTACTATATATTTTTTACCGTTATCTAATTTTGTAAATTTTAATAAAGATGATGTTGAACCAATATGATCAGAAATTATTAAAATTTGTTTTTGACATTCAGGATGTGCTATTATTTTTGCATCAGGATTCTTATTTTTTAATTCCAATATCTTTTCGAGTGAAAATTCTTCATGCACATGACAAGCTCCATCCCAAATAAGCATATTTCTATTTGTTACACTATTTATATAGTTTCCTAGATTTCTATCTGGTGCAAATATTATTTTTTCATTTTCAGGTAAACTTTCTACTATTTGTACAGCATTTGTTGATGTGCAACAAATATCTGTTAATGCTTTTATTTCTGAAGTTGTATTAACATAAGATATTATAATATGATCAGAATGTTTTTC
This sequence comes from uncultured Bacteroidales bacterium, assembly GCA_964442075.1. Classification (GTDB taxonomy): domain Bacteria; phylum Bacteroidota; class Bacteroidia; order Bacteroidales; family CAYTAU01; genus CAYTAU01. The sequence goes on along the minus strand of CAYTWH010000082.1, from coordinate 626 downwards.
TTTAAATTTTTTAAAATCATTAGTTGAACAAGAATCAGCTAACGAACATCCTGCATTTAAATCAGGTAATAAAACTTTTTTTTGCGGTGATAACATTTTTGCAGTTTCTGCCATAAAATAAACACCTGCAAAAACAATAATATCAGCATTTGTTTTTTCTGCTATTTGAGCTAAATATAAACTATCACCAAGATAATCTGATATATCTTGTATTTTAGGTTCCTGATAAAAATGTCCTAAAATTATTGCATTTTTCTTTTTCTTAAGTTTTAATATTTCTTCTACAATATTAATATTTTTTTCTATATCTTTATCAATAAAACCTTTTTCTGAAATACTTTTTTTTATATAATACATAATAATAATAATAAATTTTTAAAATACATAATGATATTAATATCCTGTTAATATAGTTGATAAATTTTAAGCTTTTTTTGTTATTATTTTTTATAATATGATTTCAACAAATTGTTATTATAATTAGATTATGAATAACAATGTTTTGCAAATTTAATTAACATTGTGTTAATAATAATAAATTTGAAAACTTTATGAAATTTTAAATATAAAAATAGGTTAATAAATTGTTAGAATAAAATCAATTAATATTATAAATAATTTTTGAT
>CAYTWH010000081.1:2352-10666 GCA_964442075.1 uncultured Bacteroidales bacterium | reverse complement strand
TTGGCGGAGAAAGAGGGATTCGAACCCCCGGTACGTTGCCGCACAACGGTTTTCAAGACCGCCGCATTCGACCACTCTGCCATTTCTCCAAAATTCGAGTTGCAAAAGTAAAAACATTTTTTAGATTTAAAATAATGAATGAGGTTTTTTTAGAGAATTATAGTCCAAGCGCTTCAACTATAATTTCAGATATATCTAAATTTTGTTTTTCTTCTTCAATGTTTTTGTATTTCAGTCCGTCGGTCATCATTACCATGCAATAAGGACAAGCAGTTATAATAATATCAGCTTTTGTTTCAATAAAATCTTCTATTCTTTCAATAAATATTTCTTTTTCACCTTTTTCGGCTTCTTTAAACATTTGTCCTCCACCTGCACCACAACACAAAGCAAAACTTTTTGTTCTTTTCATTTCAACTTTTTTCGAAGGAATTGCATCAAGCACAAAACGAGGTGCTTTATATTCTCCGTTAGCTCTACCCAAATAACAAGGGTCGTGAAATGATATTGTTTTATTTTTAAATTTATCGCTATTTATTTTAAGTTTTCCATTTTTAATAAGTTCTTTAAGAAACTGTGTATGATGAATAATTTCATAATTCCCGCCAAGATCAGGATATTCATTTAAAAAAGTGTTATAAACATGTGGGTCACAAGTAATTATTTTTTTTACTTCATATCCATTAAATATTTCAATATTCATTAATGCCTGCATTTGGTAAAGCATTTCATTACCAGATCTACGGGCAACATCTCCACTCGATGATTCTTCTGTACCCAAAACAGCATAATCAATTTTTAGATACGTAAGTAGTTTTGCAAATGCTCTTGAAACTTTCTTATATCTATCGTCAAATGCACCGGCACTACCAACCCACCATAGATATTCCGGCTTTTTGCCTTGTGCAAAAAGATCTGACATTAATGGAATTTCAACTTTCTTCATCTGTTTATCTTTTTATATTTCATTCATTTCTAAATTCTCTGCCCACAACATTCTATCTTTCTGAGAAAATTGCCATGGGGCACCATTATTTTCAATATTTGAAAATGTAGTATTAAGTTCTGCAGGGGCAACAGATTCTTCCATTACCAAATATCTACGCATATCAATTATCAACGATGGATGATTAATATTTATCGGGCATTCTTGTGCACATGCATTACATGTTGTACAAGCCCATAATTCTTCTTCGCTTATATAATCCCTTATTAAAGATTTAGCATCAGTAATATCCTTATTTCTGATTATACAAGGTCCTCGTTCTTTCATTCTTGCTCTTACATCTATTAATATTTTGCGAGGCGAAAGCATTTTCCCTGTAATATTAGCCGGACAAACTGCTGTGCAGCGACCACATTGTGTACACGATAATGAATCAAGGTAATTTTTCCAGTTTATATCTTCAATGTCAAGTACTCCAAAGCGTTCAATGTCTGTCCCTTCTCCTTCTGCAGGTGTGGCAAATGCAGCATCGGGGTCCATCATTAATTTAACCTCTTTTGTTATACTTTCCATGGTTTTAAGCTTACCCAATGGCTCAAGATTGCTTAAGAACACATTTGGCACAGACATAAATACATGAAAATGCTTTGAATATGGAAGAATGTTGGCAAAAATAAATATTAATAAAATATGCGACCACCAGCTTATTTCATATAATAAATGTGTAGTACTATGGTCTAAGTTTGAAAATAAAGGTGCTATAAATTTACTTACGGGATATACACCAACAGTCTCAATTCCAAGATTTAAATAAAATACATTCATGCCTGTTAATGAAAGCATAAGAAAAAGAATTATTGTCAATGCTAAATTAGCATCTTGATGAGATTTCTTTTTCATTTCAATTCCTTCAAATCTCTTAACATGCATAAAAACTCTTCTGAATAAAAATACTACTATCGCGATTGCAATAAGTAGTGCATAAATATCACCAGCAGCCAAAAGAACATCATAAACAATTCCCAAAGGACTTAATACTCTTTCCAATCCAAAAATTCCATCAATAATCATTTCTAAAGAGCCGAAAAGTATTACACAAAATCCCCAAAAAACCAAAGCGTGTAAAAATCCCAATACAGGCATTCTGAATATTTTTGATTGAAGAAAAACAACATTAAATGTAAGGATAATTCGTTTTCCAAAATTTCTTATTTTGAATGCCGGTTTTGTTATTTTAAAAAATTTATAAACTTTTATTGCAGTATAAACAAATACTAAAATAGTTATTATTAGGACAGTAATAAAGGCAATTTGTTTTATCATCTTTATAATTTTTAATTACTATATAAGCATTAATATTACTATTATTAATAGGGATAATAAAAATTCATAATATGTTTTTAAATACAATATAATATATAGCACTATTTATCAGGCCGTAGCATAAAGGCAATAAAAATGATTAATATTAAAAAACATAATGTTTTCTGTAAATAATGAATACACTTTTAGGTAATTTTGACGAAAAATATAAAATATGAAACGGAAAACAATTTTGACTATCAATCCCGGCTCAACATCAACAAAAATAGCAGTTTTTCAATGCAATGATTTAGTTTTCTTGAAAAACATAAAACATTCAACAAAAGAACTTGATAAATTTAAAAATATAATTGAACAATACGAGTTTAGAAAAAACATTATTATTGAAGAACTTAAAACAGCTCATATTGAAATTGATGAGATTGATGCTGTTGTTGCAAGAGGTGGTTTAGTTAAACCAATCCCATCAGGAGTTTATATTGTTAACAAAAAACTCAAAGAAGATTTACAAAAAGGTGTTCAGGGTCAACATGCTAGTAATTTAGGTGGATTAATTGCTGATAATATTGCCAGTTTACTTCCTCATGCAAAAGCATATATTGCGGACCCTGTTGTTGTTGATGAATTAAATGATGTTGCCAGAATTACAGGACATCCTGAGTTAGAAAAAAATTCCGTTTTTCATGCACTAAACCAAAAGGCAATTGCAAGAACTCACGCAAGGGCAATTGGAAAAATATATGAAGAATTAAACCTAATTGTTGCTCATCTTGGAGGAGGAATTAGTGTTGGTGCACATAATAATGGAAAAGTTATTGATGTTAATCAGGCACTTGATGGCAATGGTCCGTTTTCTCCTGAAAGAACAGGCTCTTTACCAGTAGGGAAATTGGTAACTTTATGTTTTAGTGGCAAATATTCGGAGGAAGAAATTCGAAAAATGCTAGTTGGTAAAGGTGGTTATGTAGCATATCTGGGAACAAATAATGCTTATGAAGTTGGAGTACGAGCAAATGACGGAGATGAAAAAGCAAAATTAATACAAGAAGCATTAGCATATCAGGTAAGTAAAGAAATAGGCTCATTAGCAGCAGTTCTTAAAGGAAAAGTAGATGCTATATTGCTCACAGGAGGCATTGCATACAACAATAATTTTATTGTACTTATTAAAGAAATGGTTGAGTTTATTGCTCCGGTTGGTGTTTATCCCGGAGAAGATGAAATGAAAGCATTAGCAACAAATGGACTAATGATCTTAAATGGAGAACTTGAAGCTTTAACTTATAAATAATAATTTTTATTTAAAATCAAGTCTTAATTAATATTATTAATTACATTTGTTTTAATTATTTAATTACAATTTGAATATGAAACCAACACACATTGAACATATTGGTATTGCTGTTAAAAATTTAGAAGAGGCAATAAAATTTTATGAGAACATTTTCGGACTAAAATGCTATGCAATAGAAGAAGTGAAAGAGCAAAAGGTAAAAACTGCTTTTTTTAAAATTGGGCAAACAAAAATTGAATTATTAGAATCAACTGAAGCCGAAGGTCCAATTGGTAAATTTGTTGAAAAAAGAGGTCCGGGAGTTCATCATATTGCTTTTGCAGTTGAAAATATTGAAGAAAAATTATCAACATTAGAACAAAAAGATATTCAGTTAATAGATAAAACTCCACGAAAAGGAGCAGAAGGTTTGGATATTGCATTTATTCACCCTAAATCCACTTTTGGAGTATTAACAGAACTTTGTGAAAATAAAACTAAAAAATAAAATTTATTATGCCAATTGAAGAAAAAATTCAAAAATTAGTTGAATTAAGAGCAAAAGCTCGCTTAGGTGGTGGTGAAAATAAAATAGAAACCCAACACGATAAGGGAAAATTTACTGCAAGAGAACGCATTTTAATGTTATTAGATGAAGGCAGTTTTGAAGAATTTGACATGTTTGTTACACACCGTAGTACTAATTTTGGATTAGAGAAAAATAAAATTTTATCCGATGGAGTTGTTACCGGATATGGAACAATTGATGGAAGAGTTGTTTATATATATGCTCAGGATTTTACTGTATTCGGAGGTTCTCTTTCTGAAGCTTATGCCAAAAAAATCTGCAAGATCATGGATCAAGCAATGAAAGTTGGTGCTCCTATAATTGGATTAAACGATAGTGGTGGTGCAAGAATTCAGGAAGGAGTTACAAGTTTGGCCGGATATGCCGAAATATTTCAAAGAAATATTATGGCATCTGGAGTTGTTCCTCAAATTTCAGCAATTTTTGGTCCTTGTGCCGGCGGAGCAGTATATTCTCCCGCACTTACAGATTTTGTTATTATGTCGGAAAAATCAAGTTATATGTTTGTTACAGGTCCTAAAGTAACAAAAACAGTAACCGGCGAAGATGTTACTATTGAAGAACTTGGTGGAGCTCATATTCATGCGTCAAAATCAGGAGTTTGTCATTATGTTACAGACGATGAACAGGAAGGAATTTTATTGATTAGAAAATTAATAAGTTTTTTACCTCAAAACAATCTTGAAGAACCGCCTTTAACAAAGTGTACCGACCCAATAGATAGAATGGATGAGAATTTAAATTATATTATTCCTGATAACCCTAGCAAGCCATACAATATTTTAGATATTATTTATTCACTGGTAGACGATGGTGAATTTCTTGAAACACACAGATTTTATGCCAAAAATATTGTTGTTGGCTTTGCCAAATTTAATGGAATGCCCACAGGTATAGTTGCAAACCAGCCAAATTTTCTTGCCGGCGTATTAGATATTGATTCTTCAAGAAAAGCAGCACGTTTTGTTCGCTTTTGCGATGCTTTTAATATTCCAATACTTACTTTAGTTGATGTTCCCGGATTTTTACCTGGCACAGCACAAGAATATGGCGGTATTATTATACATGGTGCAAAATTAATGTATGCCTATGGCGAAGCAACAGTCCCTAAAATTACCATTACTTTAAGAAAATCTTATGGCGGTGCTCATGATGTAATGAGTTCAAAGCAATTGCGTGGTGATTTTAATTATTCATGGCCAACAGCAGAAATTGCTGTAATGGGACCAAAAGGAGCCATTGAAGTAATTCATTATAAAGAATTAAGTGAATTTACATCTGAAGAGGAAAAAGCAAAATTTATTGCAGAAAAGGAAGAAGAGTATAAAGATAAATTTGCTAATCCCTATGAGGCAGCACGATATGGATACATAGATGATATAATAGAACCAAAAAACAGTAGGTTTAGAATTATAAGAGCATTGCAAACACTTGCAACTAAAAAAGATTTAAATCCACCAAAAAAACATGGCAATATTCCATTATAAAACTTATAATTTATGATTAATACAACTTTAATAAACATATCTTTTGACTGGAAATTTATTGATGAAAATGCAATTACGGTTGCTATTGTTGGATATTCAGTAGTATTTACTGCTCTTGTAACATTATTTTATCTCTTCTCATTATTGCCAAAGCTAATTAATATAAATATTAAAAATAAACTTCGCAAACAAGGTAAAACCGAATGTATTGACAAAGTTAGTGAAGAAATGATTGGAGATGTAAATGCAGCAATTGCCATGTCAATATATCTACATTTTGGCTCACATCATGATGAAGAATCAGGGATTGTAACTGTTAAAAGAATTGATAAGCGATACTCTCCATGGAGTTCAAAAATATATGGAGTAGCAAATAGACTTAATAATAGATAAAAAATATCAAGGCAAAAAAAATATAAACAATGAAAAATTATAAATTTACAATTAGAGGTAAACAATACGAAGTTGACATTAAGAGTATTGAAAATAATTTAGCCGATATTGAAGTAAACGGAACATCTTATAAAGTTGAAATTCACAAAGAAATAAAAACAACTAAAACACCAACTTTGGTTCGTTCTGATATTAAAATCGCTAAAAAACAAGAAGCTGCTAAACCGACTATGTCTAAACTATTTCAGGTAAAAGCTCCTTTGCCTGGTAATATCCTTGAAATTAAAGTTAAAGAAGGTGATAATATTAAAAAAGGTGATATTCTTTTAACCATGGAAGCAATGAAAATGGAAAATAATATATTGTCGGAAAAAGAAGGTGTTGTCATGAATATAAAAGTAAATACAGGACAATCAATATTGCAAAATGATGTTTTAATTGAAATTGAATAATCAGGGTAATTATGAATAAAGTTTTAAAAATATTTTTAATATCAATAATTGCAATTTTGCAATTTAATTATGCTTTTGCCGATAATACAGATATTGAAAATCAACTAACATCAGGCAAATGGATTAATAAATCGGATGGTTATATTCCAAATGCACTTGGAAATTCTGATATAACAGTTGAAAGAATTAGAGCTTTTGAGTTTCAGAAAAACAATGTGTTTTTTATGGATACTGCAAAACAAAAATATTCCGGCACATGGAAAATATCCGACAATAAAATAATTCTAAATTTTAATCCTAAAACAATTACTCATTACAGCAAAAACACAGACCCTAACAGTAGAACTTATAAATATAATACAAGCGAAGAAATAATTAACCTTGGACAACGTACAGGTTATATTGATGATGAAATTTTAAAATTAGACGATGGTGCCGAGTATAAAAATTATTCAGGTGCTGTTTATGGTTTAATGAATTTTTGGGAGTTTACCGGTTTTGCAAACGCTACTCCCGGACATTTAATAATGGTAGTTATTGGATTAATTTTTATATTTCTTGCAATTAAATTTCATTACGAGCCTTTATTACTTATACCAATAGGCATTGGTATTATTATTGGAAATATCCCAATGTTTCAAGCCGTTGATTTTAACCTTAAACTTGGAATTTACGAACCAGGTAGTGTTATGAATATTTTCTACAGCGGTGTTCTGCAAGGTTGGTATCCTCCACTAATATTTCTTGGAATTGGAGCTATGACAGATTTTTCTTCCTTAATTTCAAATCCTCGCTTAATGTTACTTGGGGCAGCAGCCCAAATTGGAATCTTTGCAACATTTCTTGGAGCATTAACATTAGGCTTTGCTCCCGCCGAAGCCGGAGCTATTGGTATTATTGGCGGTGCCGACGGACCTACTGCAATTTTCTTATCATCAAAACTTGCAAACGGTATTAATTTACTTGCCGATGGTACAACAGTTAAAAACCTAATTGGACCTATTGCAATTGCTGCATATTCTTATATGGCACTTGTTCCTGTTATACAGCCTCCTATTATTAAATTGTTGACATCTAAAAGAGAAAGACTAATAAAAATGAAACCTCCACGTTCGGTTTCTAAACTCGAAAAAATACTATTTCCAATAATAGGTCTACTGCTAACAGCATATATAGCCCCCACAGCATTACCATTGCTTGGAATGTTGTTTTTTGGCAATTTGCTTAAAGAAAGTGGTGTTACAAAACGCCTTGCTGATACTGCAGGAAATGCACTAATTGATACTATTACAATTTTGCTAGGATTAACTGTTGGTGCTTCAACACAAGCAGATGTTTTTCTTACTTCCGATTCTATTTTGATATTTATACTTGGTGCAGTATCGTTTATGGTAGCAACAGCAGGTGGTGTAATGTTTGCAAAAATTATGAACTGGTTTTCTCCAAAAAGCAACCCTCTAAACCCAATGATTGGTGCTGCGGGAGTTTCGGCAGTACCCGATAGTGCCAGAGTAGTGCAGGAAATGGGACTTAAAGAAGATCCTACAAATCATTTATTAATGCATGCTATGGCTCCTAATGTTTCGGGTGTTATTGGTTCGGCAGTTGGTGCAGGTATTTTATTGAGTTTTTTATTGTAGTATTAGAATATCCTCAAAAATACATAAGTTTATAATGATTTGCAAATGCTTATTTGTGATTGGCTCCAATTAGTGAACAATCTGTACCTATTGGTAAGTAATCGGTGCCATTTAGTGAGTAAAGGGTGTCTTTTTGTAAGCAAAGCCCGGCTTTTGGTGAGTAAAGCCCTGCTTTTGGTGAGTAAAGCCCGGCTTTTGGTGAGTAAAGCCC
>CAYTWH010000081.1:0-2252 GCA_964442075.1 uncultured Bacteroidales bacterium | reverse complement strand
GTGAGTAAAGCCCTGCTTTTGGTGAGTAAAGCCCGGCTTTTGGTGAGTAAAGCCCAGCTTTTGGTGAGTAATGCCCTGCTTTTGGTGAGTAAAAGGTCTTATTGCTTAGATTATTAAATGCAATTTAATAACTTTTAAATTATATTTCAAAAGACAAGTCCAATTAAATCTATGGCGATGATAATGAAACAGGAATGATTTTTCCATTAAAATATTTACTCCCGTTAATTGAGAAATTTGCAATAAATTCTGCCATTTCTTTTGCATTGAGTGGAGCTTTATAATCAGGGAAAGCATTGTTTAGCATTTCAGTTTGCACAGCTCCAAGTGCCAAACAATTAATTTTTATATTAAGATCTTTAAATTCTTCGGCAATACATTCAGTTATATTAGCAAGTGCCGCTTTGCTTGCACTATAATACGATAGCCCAGGAAATTTTGAACTTCCCTGAAAACCACCCATACTACTTATGTTGACTATATGTGGATTTGTGCTTTTTCTCAATAATGGCAAAAGTGTTTTAATTAGTGCCGATGGTGCAAAAAAATTAGTATTAAATATATTTTGAGCATCTTTATAAGTAAAATCTATGAATGGTTTATTAATTAAAATCCCTGCATTATTAATAAGTATATCTATTTGTTGTGTTATTTCTTTTATTTTATCAATTAATTCATTGTTGTTGTTAAGAATATTATTAATGTCAAAAGAAATTGTATAGATGTTATTGCTATTAATATCCCTTTTTATTTCCTGAAGTTTTTTATTATCTCGCGATATAGCAATGATTTTATAATCAGGGTGATTTTCACTAAAATAATATACTAATTCTTTGCCAATACCTTTACTGGAACCGGTAATTAGGATTGTCATAACTTGTTTTTTTGTGCTAAAATAAGTAGAAAATTTTAATATTCATTAATTAAAAATAAAATTATTGAAAATTAGGGTTATCTGAGAATCTAAATAATTAATTTTAATCATACAGAATTAATTGATAACATATCGTTATTAATAGTATGAAAAGCCTTGAACATAAAGCAATCAAGTTTTTTGATCTTTTTACAAAAAAAAATTGATTTTTATTTCAAATGAAGCAGAAAAATATATCTTTGTGCTAATAAATTAAATTAATTTGATTAATTTTTACCATAATTCCCTTACATTATGTTTGGACAACTTGAGAAAGGTGATAAATATGCCAATCGAAGAGAAATAGTATTTATCATTCTTGCCGGATTATTTTTAGGTTCATTAGCCATGCTTAATATTTTAGGTTTAACGAGGCAAATTGACTTATCATTTACTATTTTTAGCATAAATATTCCAATGAAACTTTTTATAGGTGTTTTACCATACCCTATAACATTTTTATGCACAGATTTTATTAGTGAACTGTATGGAAAAAAGCGTGCTAATACTGTTGTTTGGGTTGGATTATTATTAAATTTATGGGTGCTTTTTATTGTATGGTTAGGCGGAATATTACCGGAAGTGCCGGAAATGATAGCAGAAACCGGGTTGCCGGCTATTGATGATCCAAACAGAGTTTTTTATGAAATAAGGATGCTAACTTTTGGAGCTGTCTCCGCATCAATGATAGCATATTTATCTGCACAATTTGTGGATGTTCAAATATTTCATTTTCTCAAAAAGCTAACAAAAGGAAAACACATGTGGCTAAGAAATAATGGTTCAACATTAGTTAGTCAGTTGGTTGATTCAGTCGCTGTTATACTTATTACTTATTATTATGCTCATGCTATTAAAGTTGAAGAAGGAAAAGTATTTGAAACGTTAATGGTTTTTATTTATTCAGGATATATTTTTAAATTACTATCCGCACTCTTAGATACAATTCCATTCTATGCAGGAGTAAAAATACTATCAAAATATCTTAATATTGAACCAAATCATATGTTTAAAGAAAAAGAATCGGTAGAAAAATAGTCAATGAAAAAACAAATTAAAATAGAATTCTAAAACTCTATTATTAGAATAAATGGCAAGCAACAGCGTAATAAACAAACTTTTAAATATTGAAAAAGAAGAACAATCTTCTGTATATCTGCTATTGCTACAAACTGTTTTTCTTGGAATATTTATAGCCATTTTTGAAATTTCTGCCACAGGATTATTTATAAACACTTTTGGTGAATCAATGTTGTCACAAGCATATCTTGTCTCCGGAATAATTGGATTTATACTTACAACTATATATTCAAGACTTCATGCAAAAATTAAATTTTCT
>CAYTWH010000080.1:0-11327 GCA_964442075.1 uncultured Bacteroidales bacterium | reverse complement strand
TTAACTTATTAACAGATAATTGTTTATATGTCTTTTGCCTTGCAAAGGTTTCATAATATAATATTGAATAATTTTTTGCCAACATTCTTCTTAAACTATTTTAAGTATTTTGAATTATTAATTATATATGCCGATTCGGTATATTCAGATATTTTACAGTCAAATATCCTAAGATAAAAAAGCATGAGAAAAATATTGTCATGCCATAAACAGCCGCGTTACTAAATGGATGAATAATAATATCTAACATATCTCTAGCAAGAGCTAAAGGATTTGAAATAATATCCCAACTATTCCATCTTAGATAACGCCCTATATATATTCCAAAACTACCTGTGAAAATTGCTACAATAGCAAAGCTCCATGATATAAAGTTCCCAAATCTTCTTTTTATAATTCTTTGCAAAATTATTAGTGAAAAAAATCCTAACACCAAGCCATTCCATGCAAATGAAAGAAGTAATATCAAATCGAACCACAAGGGCATTCCCGGTTTTTGCCATAAATGAAATAAGTCCGTTATTATATACGGTGCATTAGGAAAAAGAGGCAACCACACAATTACTGTGAAAAACAGCATTATTTTAGATTTGAATGTTTTATCGTACAAACTGTAAACAAAACTTATTATAAAAGGTAACCATGCTAAGAATAAGTTCCATCCTAAAAATATAAATGTGATTCGTGAAGTATATGTCATTCTAAATATTAACAATGATACGCTAAATAATGAAGAGAATATTAAAACCCATAATGCTCCCTCTTTCTTTTGTTTTCTTATTTTTTTATAAATATTCATTATGTATAAGTGTGTGTGTTCCTCCCGCAGATTGCACAGATTTTAGCTGATATTTTTCTACGTTTATTTACGATATCTGCGGGACAATATTTTATTTAAATTAATTCATAAATCTTTGGAACAAAAACAATAAGTCCTATACTTGCCGATGTAATAGCTGCTATTAGTGCACCACCTGCGGCCAGATCTTTAACTTTACCTGCTTTTTCATTGTGTTCGGGAGAAACAAGATCTACAAAATATTCTATTGCAGTATTTATTATTTCTGCCATAAAAACAATTCCAATTGCAAAAATTATAAAACACCACTCTGTAGTGTTCATTTTTAATAAAAACCCTGCTGTAATAACCATAATTGCAATAACTGTATGTATCCAAACATTATGTTGAGTAGTAAAAAGAATTTTTATACCATTGAAAGCATAGACAAAACTCTTTGCCCGCTTTTTACTTGAAAATTTGTTTTGTGTTTCCATAGTTTATTATTTTAAAATTTAAATCTATAAAATAAGAATCCCGCTACTAACAACCCCATAATAATTAATGCCCACTCGTGGGGTTCGGGAACAGCCCCACTTGATTCCGTAAAAGCATTTTCCAAACTTGTATTAGTATCCGTTTTTTCAATATCAAACCTATCGTAATCTTTTTTCGATTCTAGAACAATAAGACTTGACACTGGTGTAACTACATAAGCTTCTTTGGCAATATTTATTATTTCATTATTAATATATTCTTTATCAAGAAATTTGTTACCAATCTCATTCATGATTTTATTGTATGCAAATAATCTTAATAAATGGTCAGGGGCTTCGCTTTTGTGTTCAATTGTATCTTTAACAATTGTAATATTTGAAGTTTCTAATGCAACCGTGTTTTCATCTTCTTTGATTATCGGAAAAGTATTCTCTTTTAATATTTGTTTAAGTTCATCAATAGTACCTGTCGCGTAATCAAATGAATCGTATTCTTTTAAAACCTTCAAATATGATGTTATGTTATCTCCAATATCAAACAGCTTTATTTTACCTTTATTACTTTTCAAATATTCAAGTGTAAGGAATTTAAAGTCAGTGCCTTCAAGATCTTCAAGCATTGGGGAATCCGATTTTGATCCGGTAATTAACAATGAATTCTGAGGTGTCTCAATTTTGTAAATGGGAAATAGAGAAAAATTCAAATTGTGTAGCTTAACAAAGACTCCTGCCCTATTATCCTCAGTAATTTGAGTCAATTCATTAGTAAACACAAATACCTTTTTTTCTTTTATCAGTTCCCAAATCTCATTAAACTCACTCTCTGACCAACTATTATTAATATCAAGATATGCATTCTTTATATTAATATTCTCTTTGGTTTTGGTAATTTCTTTAATTTTATATGAATTGCCATTAAATGAAAAATACTTTTTTGAAAGCTCCGTTTTTGACACTTTCAATTTCCAATTCGCTCTGTATTTTCCTTTATATGTATATTTATCGTTCTTCTTTTTAAAGAACTTTGGAATATCAATAGTTTCAAATTCATCCACATTTTTAACAATAATTTCTATGCTCTCTTTTGTGTCAGAGTAATCAGGACCCTGAAAGTATACATTATCAAAGATCAATTCATTATCATTAATTCTCAATGGAACTGTTACGCCTAATTTAAATTTTCTGTCTTCTTTAGGAGTACAAGGAAAAACTCTAACTATTAACCTGTTTCCTTCCTGCCAATGAACAACGGAAGGGTCTCTAACTTCAACACCAACAATTGTAGTATAAGCACTATCGGCTTTTTCTTTAGTTGTTAATCTTGCTTTTTCTTCAACTCCATTTATCCATAATGATAAAGAAGTTGCAACTGCTCCTTCAGGTAAATGAAATATATACACAGCCTCTCCTTCAGGCGACCACCATCCGTGGGGATCATAATATGTATTCTCAATAGTTATTTTTTTCTCGATATATGCGAGCCTGTAGTCGGGCATCAATTCTACTTCGGTCTCAATATTTTTTGTAATTAGATCATCATCAGACCAAAGTCTGGGAATAGCTTCATGTCGGTATTTAAATTTTGTTTCTAATATTTTTATTTGATTATCTCTATAAATTCCAAGGTCTCCGAGTATATTATGTGATATCATTGTAAAAGGATCGTGTCTTTTAATGAAATTAGATGAACCAAAACCCCACATATCAAATCCCCAAAGATCTGTTCTAGTTTCATTAATTAGATCACTTTCCATTGCCCACTCTGTAAAATAGTCATCAGGTAAATTCTGGCTAAGTATAAGCCACTCAGGAATATTCTTATTTATATTCGCATTTATATCTTTTACAAGTTCTTGTGTTTGTGACCATTTGAACATAAAAAATATTGCGATAAATATAGGTATTACGGCTCCTGTTAAAAATGAGATTTTTGCAGGTCTGCTTTTTATTTTAAAAACAGGAATCAGAAATACAGCTAACCAAATCCATTGTATTATTCCATTTAAAGAAATTCCAAAAAACCAGCAAAAAAGCAAACCAAAAACTGAAATTGGAAATAATACTATTGAGAAATACAATGCAATAGTTGTACCTGCTCCAAAAATAAAGAATATGGCTTCTTTTACATTATCAGATAGTTTTTCTTTATATGCATATAGTATCAAAGCAATTTGAGTAATAATTATATATATCTCCAACCATAGTACAGGTTCAGAAAAAGCACGCATGCTTCTATTTAACGCAAAAGCGCTTATTGTAAACAGAACAACAAATAATCTAAAACTTCCGCCATCAAGTTTAAAAATATTCCATCCCTGAAATATTATTCTTCTTAATACTATAAAAGAAAAATACCCTAATGCAAGTATGTAGTTAATGAAAAATGAACCAGTGAAAAAATCACTACTTGTTCCTTTATCATAAATATCGGATAAAATAAATACTGATACAGACAAGCATATTGCTATTAGACCAATTAGTTTTGGTAGTTTTTGCGAAATTTCTATTTGTTTTTTCATTTCTTTTATTTTTTATTGTTTATTTTTTGTGCTATTGTTATTAGATTTTCATACGAATTACTACTCGCATAACTCCACGACAACCATGATTTTTCTTCTTTTGAATAAATAAAATCCTCAATTCTTTGGTCAAGTATTTCTATTGAATTCTCATTCTTTAAAAAATTTGAATTGATAAACTTATCTCTGTTTTCATCAAGAATATATAAAGTATTATCCGACATTCTTAAAAGGAAATCTGCCTCCATGTTTTCAGGAAATCTGTGGTTGAGATTATGCTTTGTAATTATTATATCCCAATTAAAGAATGATATAAAGATCATCATTAAGAATACAGCCCATGCATTTGTTTTTAGAAGATAAAACCCAGAACGTTTTTTCTGTATTTTAAGGAATATTGTAATTAGACCAATAATGGTTAAGCATAGAAATATTAATACTCCTATTCTTTTATACGCTAATCCAAAATAGTTTATATAATGATAATTACGAATTATAACAGAGATTATCATAATTATATTTTGACCTAACCACGCATAAACACCATATTTCAATAGTTTGTTTTTAGAGAAAAAATTCAAATTCCCTCTAAAATAGATCAGTATTAAAGTCATTGATAAAAGAATACTAAGGATCAATAAGTAAGTTCCTTCGTGTACCAATTGTTTAAGATCCATTCCTTCTTTAAGCTCAAAATTCAGCCATATCCAGTTAATATCAATAATGTTGACTATTAGAACAAGTATATTTATCAGGATAACAAGAATTAATGCTCGTTTATATTCATTTTGTAAGGCAAGGAATTTTCCGAATCTTTTTCTTTTGGCTTTTATTGATTCTCTTGAAATATATTCTTTTCTTTTTGATTCGCTTGAAGTAAAAAAATCAAGTTTTGCGTTATAAATAATACCAACAGTAATTAAAAATCCAAACACAAGAAAAAAGAACTGTGCCCAAGTATAATTTATAAACAATTCTTCTAAGAAAACACGTATGCTTTCACCAATATCTGCTGTAAACTTATGAAATACAGGATTAGCACCTTTAAAGATAAAGTAGAAAACGAGAAGAATAAGAATGGGAAATAAAAATAATTTAATCCATTTCCAGAATGAAGTTTTTCTTTTTCTGTTTTCTTTTTTTGATTTAAGATCAATAGCCAACAACCTTGGTGCAACAAAGAAATTTAAAAATCCTGCCGACCAAGATGTTAGCACTGACCTTAAACTTGGCTGAAATATAAAACCAAGTGTTAAAATAAACGAACAAATAAATGCGAACTTACTTGTTCCCGAGTTATAATAAACTACTAAAACTGCCGATATTAATGTGCCCGCAAGGGCTATAAACATGTTCTTTTTCTTAAAACTGTCCGCTTGTAAATAAAATACTAATCCGAACATTATTACACTATATATTAGTGTATTTATTCCAAGATTTTCTCCCCAGAAAAAAGTATAAAATACTATTGTTCCGGCTACTATTGCTAATAATCTTACTGTCTTTTTCATCTGATAATTGTTTTAAAATAATTGCCAGATGGAACTCGCCACTATCATCACTTCTTTGCATGTTAAGCTAATTGACATGGCTCGTTTCATAAACAATTATTTGGTTAAATTTCTAATTTGCAGTATCAGTAGTAAATAACCCTATAATTCGCATTTAATTGTTCATGTTAAAACCCTTTTTTAATTTCCTCCTTTTATTAATTGTTCAAGAGCATCAAGATGTTGTTTGAAAGCTCTTTTACCTTTTTCTGTTACTTTATATGTTGTGTTTGGCTTTTTGCCAATAAATTGTTTTTTTACTTCAACAAATTTTTCTTTTTCTAATGCATTTATATGATTTGCTATATTTCCATCGCTTGCATCGAGCATCTTTTTTAATGATTTAAAATCTACTTTACTATTTACCATAAGTATTGACATTATTCCTAAACGAATCCTGTTTTCGAAAATCTTATTAATATTTAGAATAATGTTTTTCACTTTTAATTCCTTGTTACTTGTTTATTGCTTTTCGTATTTATAATACATAATAATACCATAAAGAACATGAAATACACCAAAACCAATAGCCCAAATCAATAAACTATAACCGGGAATAAAGCATGCTGTTAATCCTAACAATATTTCAATTATTCCTAAATACTTAATATCGTTCAAAGTATATTTACTTGCATTTAGCAATGCTAATCCATAAAAAATTAGTGTTGCAGGAGCAATAAGAAATATTGCACCATAAAATAAAAGTACTACACAAAAGATCCCTCCTGTAACAACCGGAATTATTAAAGCTACAAGCATCTGTTTAACAGCTTTTGACCAAATTTCATGACCACTCTTTTTTGCTTTTCTTGTAGTAAGGACAATTGCAAAGAATAATGAAAAAACAAAAACCAAACCTGCATCAGCAAAAAGAAAAATTAGAAAGTCAGGTAAAGGATAGCCTTTATAATCAAATATCTGATTGAAAAGTTCAGGAGTGTAAAACTCATAATTAAAATACCAAAAAGCCACTGTTGCTCCTATTAATGCGAATATTCCTGCAAGCACGCCCGATAATCCGCTAAGAGATATAAAACGAGAAGAATGTTCCATTATAGAACGTATCTCTATTAAATTCTCTAAGTGTTGTGTCTGTTTCATTTTGTCATCCATTACTTGATAATTTTTTATTTACATTAAAAAGTACTTTGCGCTACAAAGTTAAACAAAACAATTCTTCTTCCAAACTTTTTAACATTTTTTTTGAAATCAATTTATAATATGCTGATTATCTGGGTGATTTTAAATTGGCTTTGTATTTGATTTTTTATAAAAAATTCCGAATACCTGTTAAAATATTTGCTTTCAGCAATTTATTGTCGTATATTTGTTTCAAATATTTTCATTATGAAAAAATTTGCAATTTTATTATCCCTGATATTAACAGCAAAACTTTCATTTGGTATGAAATGCGGTGTAAATAATCAGGAATACTTGCTATTGGCAATACCTGCTTCAATACTTATTCTTATGTTTTTTTACTCATTCATAAAACGAAAAATAAAGCAAATGATAATTGCTTACAAAGAGAAAAAAACACAATTAGCTCTTGAAGAAGAGTATACTGCATCTGTTGATGAATTTATTTTGCTTACCTAGACGATTTTAAGTAAGCAAACTTTCGGAATAATGTGAATTAGAAATTACAGCCCTATTTTAAAATACTTTTAGAGATAACAACTCTTTGTACTTGATTTGTACCTTCGTATATCTGACAAAGTTTAACGTCTCTCATAATTTTTTCAACAATAAAACCTTTAGTATAACCATCGCCTGCCATTACTTGTACTGCATCTGTGGCAACTTTCATTGCCATATCAGAAGCATACATTTTTGCCATAGCGGAAAGCATTGATGCATCTTTACGTTTTGCATCATAGGCCCAGGCAGCTCTATATATAAGCATACGTGCAGCTTCAATTTCCGTAGCCATATCAGAAAGCATAAAAGCGATAATTTGTTGTGCTGATATTGGTTTGCCAAATTGAATTCTATTTTTTGCCCATTCCTTTGATATTTCATAAGCTTCACGTGCAGCACCAAGACTTAATGCTCCAACTCCTGTTCTGGTACGGTCAAAAGTTTTCATTGCAATTAAAAATCCATGACCTTCTTCTCCAAGTCTGTTTTCTTTCGGAATTTCTACATCTGTAAAAATAATTTCATTCTGCACAGATGCTCTTTGTCCCATTTTTTGTAATCGGGGTTTAATTTCAATACCCGGAGAATCTTTATGAACTATAAATGCGGTTAAACTTCTTGCTCCTCTGGCAGGGTCTGTAAGTGCAAAAACTGTAAAATATGTTGCAACTTCTGCGTTAGTTATAAAACGTTTATGTCCGTTTAAAATATATTTATCTCCTTTAAGAATTGCTGATGATTTAATACCTGCTACATCAGAACCCGCATTTGGTTCGGTAAGACAATATGCTGCTACAGCTTTTTGTTCTACTATTTCGGGAAAGAATTTTTTCTGTTGACTATCAGTTCCCGCAAGTACTAATGGAGTAAGTGCAAGTGCATTTGCATCAATACATATACCTATTCCTGCACAACCTGCACCAAGTTCTTCAGATTGAATTGCACACCTTACAAGATCAAAATCTTGTCCTCCAAATTCTTTTGGTAATATTCCGTTCATTATACCATTATCGTAGGCAGCTTTTACAATATCCCATGGAAATTCGGCAAGCTCGTCATATTTCATTCTATTTGGCTTGATCCATTGATTTGTAAAATCTCTATACTTTTCTCGTACAGCTTCTTGTTCTTTGCTTAATGAAAAATCAATCATAGTTATTTTTTTTAAAAAATTGTGTATTTTTTGAGGTCGCTAATATACAAATTTATTTATTATTTATAATTTATAATTTATAATTTTTTTAAATAAAAATAATTCAAATTTCGCATTTAAATTATTGCCGATATTAATTGAAATTGTAAAATAGACTGCATATCTGCGGTATATAAATCGGCATGCAAGTACTCAGAGTTTGACAAAGTATGTAAAAATACAAAAATGAACCACAATAATATAATATTCCATTTTGCATTGTATTTTCGAGTTTACAGTACACTTGGGATTACTCACAGCACATCTGTGGGGACTCACAACTCACCTGTGATGGTTCACAGTTTACCCGTGGTGGCTAACAGCCTACCTGTGGTGGCTAACTGCTCATTCGTGGTGGCTCACAGCTCACCTGTGGTGGCTCACAACTCACCTGTGGTGGCTCACAACTCACCTGTGGTGGCTAACAGCCCACCTGTGATGGCTAACTGCCCACCTGTAATAGTTTCCAGTACTGTATTGACAGGGAATACTTATCTTGATAAGGGTTTGGATTTACTTAAGCAAAGTAATTTTTTGTGTTGAAATACCCTGTTCTGAAACAAGTTTTACAATGTAATTACCATTAGACAAATCAGAAATATCAATTTTGCTGATATTATTAATTTGCTCAACAGTTTTTACAATATCTCCCATAATATTATAAATATAAACACTTGCACCATCGGCATTGCTAATATTTAATATGCCTGTTGTTGGGTTTGGAAATATTTTTACATTTTCTAATTTTGAAATTGTATTAGAACTTACAAGACAGCCCATATCAAAGTTTGCACGCAACATTAGGCTTTTTCTATAATTTGAAAAACTTGCAAAATCAACCATTCCTGCTTCTTTCCAGAAAGTTGCTATTGAAGACTGTGGAGAATCAGCATCTTCACCAATATAAAAATCACCACCATTATATGAAGTTATTTCAAGAACTGCCAAATAAAATCCGGGTATTAAAAATTCTGACCATCCATTTTTTATGAAATCAAGAGTTACCCATTGCATTGAATCTATTGGCTGAATATCATAATAATCAGTAGTAAGTATCTCACTGAAAGTACCTGCTCCTGAATCATACATGGAAATTGCACCTCTAATTGTTGGAGGTGTTCCTGTAAAAGTAGTTTGTGAATGAACATAAAACGAAAGTGATGTAATTTCATTTGGTACAGTTGGGGAACATATTGATGCTGTGTCATTGTTCAGATCAAAAGACATAGCAAACATATCTCCATCGCTTCCCCAACCTGCCCAGTCTGCGGGGCTAACAATACCTGTTAAAATACCACCATCACGTGCATAAACGCTATCTGTTACCTGAAAAGTACGAAATGCGGAATCATTTGCAGTATTTTGGTCAACAGAATCCATTGAAAGATAATATGAAATATCATAAGTACCCAAATCATAAGCATTAAATGCTGTTGGTAACCATGCAGAACCCGTATCCACACCAAGAGTAATTGTATCTCTTCCTAAACTTGCCAAACTTGGTATTGGATACTCTGCAAAACTATTCTCTGAATAATAAGAATATCCGTTACGTGTAATATCTACATTTAAAGCAACATTTGTTGCAGTATTATAACCATTATTATAAACTGTGGCTCCAAATCCTATTGACATATATCTACTTTGTGGCAATGGTATTTGTCCGTACCAACCATTGTCTAATGCAAAAACATGAGCATAATCTTTTTCTAAAATAATATCATCAGTATATCCTTCAAGAAATTCAACATCGTCTATCATCCAGTAATAATGGCTAAGTCCAAGCTGATGAAATCTAACATTAACACTTGCTTCGTTACCGGCAATATTAGAAATATCTATTTCAATCTGATTAACTTCAGTAGCACCACAAGAATGGTCGCCAGAAGAAGAAACAGTTGAACCTACTTCAAAAGAAGTCCAGGTGGCACCACCATCATTAGTAACATCAACATACAATTCGTTAGTTGCATTCCAAATACAACAAATTCTAAATCTTTGTTGGAAAGTTAAAATAACTGATGGTTCTCCTGTAAAGTCGAGAGTTTCCGTTTGAATATAAGAATCCTGATCTACAACAGTAGCATTAATTAACCCTGTTGCCTGATCAGTATTATAGTTGTCTGACGGAAATAACATAAAACCATTTGCACCTGTTGTTGATGCTAAAGGGGCAATTGGGTCATCCCAATTTGGATTTCCTGTATAAGCACCAATCGGACCAATATCAGACCAAGTCCATACGTAATTATTGCCTGTATTATCTGTTGTTGTCCAGCCTGCAGGTAAAGAACCATTAAAATCGTAAGAGTAAATTACATCACCCGGAGCTTTTGTCTGTGGTATTGGCTTGTTCTTATAAATTTCAGTATTTTCTTTGCTAAGGTTTCTTACACCTTTCTTAGTGGGGAAATTATTAAGCTGTTGAGCAAAAGCAAAACTAACTATTAAGGTTGCAGCTAAAATAAAAGTGAATTTTTTCATAATCATTTGGTTTTGGTTAATTTAATAGACTCTAATTTAAAGACGCAATTTTTTATTATAAGGTTGCAGCTTCCATTTTACTTTATTATACGCTAAACGGATAATAACCCCGCTACCGCACAAATCCTTTCGTGTGGTTTATTGTAAAAATCATTAAACAAATATAACAAAAAAAGGAAGATTACTCCTCCTTTTCTTATTTAATTTTAGGCATTTTACTTTTTCATCCGCTAAGCGGGTAATAACGCTTTTTCTAAACCGTTACAATATGCACAGCACTTTGTATACCAATTTCCTGGTCATCAATCAAAGCACGCACCATATACTGAAATGTGGCATGTGTGCCCATATCTTTGGTATTGATATAAGGACTGTGAGTATCACGAGCCAAAAATGCCCATTCGTCGTCGGTTTTATCAAATCGGAGGTAAATATGCACACCATTGGTAATGCTTTTTTCAAAGCTAATTTCTACACCGTTCATTAATTTTTTGGATGTAAAAAATGACTTTTTGGAGCCAGCAAGTGACTTTATGGACGTAAGCAATGACTTGTTGGATGTAACCAACGACTTGTTGGATGTAACCAACGACTTGTTGGATGCAACAAATGACTTGTTGGATGTAACCAACGACTTGTTGGATGTAACCAACGACTTGTTGGATG
>CAYTWH010000079.1:0-11553 GCA_964442075.1 uncultured Bacteroidales bacterium | reverse complement strand
ACTGAATTTCCAGATGGTTTAAACCAAGTCGGTGCATCGATTGGTTTTGTCCAGTGTGAAGACTGCCAATACTGTCCGTTTAATAATTCTAAATTCGAAGGTGAATTTGTTCCTGACCAGTATTTATAGGTTTCTGTCGGATTAGTTGTATTAATCTCGGAGCAACTACTCAAGCTTAATATGGTTAATATTGAAATCAGAGCTTTTATTTTCATTTTTTTTAATCTCATTATTCTACATTTATCAAAATCAAGTTAGTGACACTCGGTCGCTTAACATTGCTGGTAACGGTTAGTATATGAAACGTTTGGCATTTCGAAGCACTTTCTTGTCAAGTTAAAACAGCTTTTGATACGGGCTGAAATGTTTGATAACGCACTGACTGCCAAATGTTTTATATACATTGTTATGGGGCGTTTTTGTTATTCATTTTACTGATTTAAATACTATTAGTCAATAAAATCAAGCGAAAATCGTGTCCCTTTTTCAATATCTTGATTTGACTTTTTACCAATTATTTGCTTTAAATATTTTGGATGAAGACCAAATCCAGGTCTTATAGAACGAACATTTTTTTCTGAGTAAACATCACCTTTAGTTATCGATTCAACAACATATAATGAGCGGGAAAAATCCCTACCCTTTATTTGTTTTTCCGTTAAGTCATAATCAATTTTCCCAATCGCTTTTTCAGTTTCTCTTATGGCTTTTACCATTGCGGAAAATTCTGATTCATCCATTGAAAAAGATGAATCAGGACCACCAACTGAACGGTTTAAAATAAAATGCTTTTCTATGATTTTTGCCCCAAGGGCTGTAGCTGCAATTGGAACAGTGGCTCCAAGAGTGTGGTCTGAGAGCCCTGTAATTAAACCAAATTTAGTGTTCATATCTTTAATCATTGATATGTTTGCTTCTTCGATTGGCGCAGGATAACTTGAAGTGCATTTTAAAAGTGCAATTTGATTATTGCCCATTCTTTTACAAGCATCTAAAGCAAGTTCAATATCTTCAATAGTTGCTATCCCAGTGGAAATAATTACGGGTTTCCCTTTTGATGCGATATACTCAATTAATGGAATGTCAGTAATTTCAAAGGAAGCTATTTTATATGCGGGAACAGAAAGATTTTCCAAAAAATCCACAGCACTTTTATCGAATGGAGATGAAAAACAAATCAATCCTTCTTTTTTTGCAACTTCAAATAATTTCTTATGCCATTCCCAAGGCGTAAATGCTTCTTGATATAATGAATAATAATTTTTCCCTTCCCAAATTGTTCCTTTAATTATAAAGTCATCCTTATTAGAATTAATTGTCAGGGTATCTGCCGTATAAGTTTGCAATTTTATGCAATCAGCACCAGCTCTTTTTGCAGCTTTAATGGTTTCAATTGCTATTTCTAATTTTTGGTTATGGTTCGCTGATAGTTCGGCAATGATAAACACTTTTCCAGATTGGGATATTTCAAAATTGTCAATTTTCATATTTACTAATTCTTTAAACTTTTACTATAATTGACTAATACTGATAATTTAGTATTCCATCCGTCATTTTCCATTAAGAACAATAAATGTTCTTTATCTTTAACTCTATGCGTTGTCGCATTATCTACTTGAGGTGTTCTATCACATTTTTGATTTTTAATTAAGTCCCAATGTTGGAAGAAAAGGTTTTGAATTTCTTTTTGTAGTTTTTGATAGCTTGAAGCTAAAGTTTCCAATTCTAATGAATCAAAAGATACTTCCTTCTGAACAATTATATCACCTGTATCAACCCCTTCGTCAAGATAGTGAATTGTAATGCCTTTTGGTGTACCTTCAATAAAACTCCAAAAACTTGGGTCAGCACCACGGTTGTAAGGCAAATATGAAATGTGCATATTTATAGCTTTATTAGGAAACAAATCCAAAATCTCTTTCCTTAAAATAAACCTATACCCGTAACTGATTAAAAAATCAAAGCCGTTTTCTAAAATGTAATCTACCGTAATTTTATCTTCCATAGGTGAAACATTTTCACCATTTTTTTGCAACCATTCAAAAACGGGTGAATCAGATGGTCCAAGAAATAAAATTTCATTTTTCATTTTTATTTTGTTTTAAAATTGATATTAATTTTAGGATACACAACTCCGTTATAGAAGGGGTGAAGTGTTGATAGTTTTTCATATATTTCAACATCGTTTCCTTCTCTAATATTTTTGAAAGTTTGTTCAAACGCTTCAAGAGATTTTTTTTCTGATTCTTGCTTTTCAAGACTCTCAAAACCTGAAGAACCGATTACTTCTATAGTATATTCATAGCCATAAATAAATTTGAAAATACTTAATGTCCTGTCTACATGATAGTCACTTGTTACGACCAAGATGTTTTTCCATTTCCTATTTGTCAAAATGTTATGTTTTGTAAAAAACGCATCACCGACTGTATCCCTTGAGTTTAGTTCAGTGATAATTTTCTCTGAGGGAACACCCAATTTTACAGCAAACTCTTTCATTACATCGCCAATGAATAATTTTGAGTCTTTTCTGTAATTCCAGCCACAAGTTATTAAAGTTGTTGATGAATTATTAGAATATGAATCACTTGCAAGTTTAACTCTTGAAATTGATTCTAAGTTTAAATTTCCTTCTTTGTCCATTTCATTGGCAAGGACTATAATGCAATCATATTCCATAATTGTTCTATAATTTATGTTTTTCAATTTGTCTTATTTAAATGCCCCATAACGTGATTGTGTATGGTTAGTTGCGTGGTTCAGCAACTAATTTAGTAAACAAATGCGAACCCGAGAAAATTCCGAAGGAATTTTCCAAATAAGCACTTGCCAAAGCAATTAATTATACACGGTGTTGGCAAATCGTTTTTTTACCAATCATCTTTTTTAGTTGATTTCACAGTTTTTTCAATCGAAAGCATTGTCGATTTTATACTTTCAACTACTCCTTTATTCATTTCCTCAAAAGTCGGTTTAGTCATCGCTTTAAATTTCTCTCTCTTTTTCTTACCAACCATTGCTTTTTTCCAAAGTTCCTCAATGTAATTATTGTAATTGTCGATTTTGTCTTGTTTTAGACCTGTAAAATCTATCATATCAAACACCATATTATATTGAGATTCCAGATTATAACCAGCAACGGGTTCAGGCGTTATTATGTCTGTCAAAGTGTAAATTATTCTAAACTTATTTTCCTTAACGTTTATTTCTACAGTATGATTAAACTTAACAGTACTGAATTCCTGCATATATTTATTTTTAGGATATAATTCCTTCATAACATTTTTATAAACTGCTTCATTAATTCCCTTAACGATTATGTTTCCAGATTCTTTATCGTTTAATTGGACAACATTTTGAGCAGAATTATAATTTAATGCAATCCATTTATTAATTGATGCGAAAATTTCCACTTTTGATTTTCCTTCTATGTCAAATACACTTGTAATTGTTTTTTCTTCTAAAGTGTATTCTTGCGCAACGCAATTCAAAGAAGTCATTAATAGAAATATAAATCCAAAAATAAAGTTCGTTTTTTTCATAGGTTTTCGTTTTTCTTAAATGTTTGCCAACATCAGGATAACGTGCATTAATGCACGTTATATCTCTTATAGCCTACAGTTTGTTATTTTTGTTAAATCATTGATAATGTTTAATAAAACCGACAACAAACGTTTATAGTCGTTTGTAATCGTATAATATTGTTTTTAAACATTTAACAAATATAACAAAAAAAAGAAACCCCCCTCTTTTAATTTCAGATTTTTTTAAAATCTGTTTCAACTTGCAAAAAATACTACAATATCTATCACTTTTTACATTAATCTCTGCTTTGAGCTTAGCATTATTAAGATTATTTACGTCAACCTTAAGCTTGAGGTTAGCATTATTAAGCTTCTTTATGTAAGTACCAGCCTTCTGACGCACATCATTAAGCTTCTTTGTGTAAGTACCAGCCTTCTGACGTACATTATTAAGCTTCTTTGTGTAAGTACCAGCCTTCTGACGTACATCATTAAGCTTCTTTATGTAAGTACCAGCCTTCTGACGTACACCATTAAGCTTCTTTGCGTAAGTACCAGCCTTGGCATAATGCCATGTAAGCTTAATTATCATAAGCACAAGCCTAATTATCATACATATACGATTAATTGCATTTGTTTAAAATCAAAATCTTTCTCTCTCATTATTAATCACATAAGTGGCTTGCAAAAAAATAAATTGATAAATATTAATTGTGTATCAATAATTTTAACTACTTTAGTGCTTAGCAATTAGTTTGTTTATGTATGCTTATTTGCTATGCATTGTAAAGCAATTTGATTGTATAAGCACAATACATTATATATATATTAAAAAAATAAATTATTATGGCTCCAAGCGATTTTACATGGCACTACTCTCAAAATCAATTTGAAAATGGCACATTCAGAAATTTTAAATTAATGAACATTCTTTCTGCCGACCACGATAGCAGGCTTTCAGCCGAAATGCAGGGTGGACTGCCTTTTTTTGTAGAAATGTACGAAAAGTTTAATCCTTTTCGCTTAAACTATAGTAATTGTTATGCCGAATGGCTAAACAGCAAAGGTATGTATAAGGCTCAAACTGTAAGGCTTGCAAATGCTTTAAATGATTTGGTAAATGAAAATATTCCTAAATGGGATGTTCAGATACAAGCCGTATATCTTGAAAAAACACCCGAGTATATAGAGATATTTCCTGGCGGACGTACAGCTTTCCAAACCGGCCCTTACGATATTCGTATATCGCAACTTAATAGTCTGCATATAAGTGTGAGCAAGCACGAAGAGCTTAAAGATACCGCTGATGTTATTCTGAAATTTTATAATAAACTTAACGATACCCGCAGCAAGCAACAGGCATACGAGGGAGCTGTTAAAAAAACATCAACTGAACTGGAAAAAAGCAGGGTTAAAATTGCAGAGGCAATGTACCAGAACCTTGGTTTGTTGATGAATCATTTTTCTACCGAGCCCGAAGAAATTCAAAGATTTTGGGAGCTTCAGTATATTACCACTCATCAAAATATTAATGACGACGATCCTATTATTGTTGCCGAAGGCGATATTGAGCCCGAAAGTAAAATTGATATTGATGCCCTTACGGGAAAATTTGTTGCCAACACCGAGCTTGTAATTCACAACACAGGCGATGTTGCCATACAGGTTTATACTACTAAATTGCCATCAGACACTGTGCCGGGAACTACTCTTACAATAGAACCAGACAAAATTGCAATTACCAATTGTGGCGAACTTGGTGCCGAAGAAAACCTATACTTGATGATAAATAATACTTCGGCCGAGAAAGTTGCCAGCTATAGTGTAGGCGTAAATCATTATGGAATAAATCAGGAAGAGATTAAATAATAAAGAGTCCCTCCTAGCCTCTCCATACTTTGACTACGGCTTTTAAAATTATTAGAACTAACTAACTTATCCCAACTGCATAGCAAATCGGTATTTCATTATAAGTGTTAAGAGCAAAGTTTTTTTAAGAAGCTTTGCTCTTTTTATGGTTTTTGGTTTTAGGGATGGGTGAGGTTTTGGATATGGTGCGTTTTAATGCTTTTTAGGTTTTGTTATAAACTGGTTCATTGTTTTATTGCGAATTCTGAAACAATATTGCACCAATGATCTGCTCTCTTTTTTCTGTCTTCTTCAGTATCAAATCTTGAGTAATAAGCTGAAATTTGAAGTTCTTTGTTTTCGATTGATACAAAATAAGGCGGAATTTTATGATCTTCATTGTTATCAATTATAATAATCCTTTTGTGATCTTGATAATTTTCAAGCTGAATAGACCTCATGCCAATAGACACTTCTAAGGATAAAGACTCTTTATCAGACATCAATCTTTCTGAAAGTTTTATCGGCTTACCATTATCTTCAATGTAAGAGACAATAGAATTAAAATTTTTTGCCGTAAGGCAATTTTCCTGTTGCTTATTTGATTCGATATTCACTTTAGGACTAGTACATCCTAATGTGAATGCACCTAACAGTATATATATAATTATATTCATCATTTTTTGGTTTTAATCTTGTTTATAACGGTTTGGCTAAACTGTGTTTTAATGCTGTTTAGGTTTTGTTACCAGTTGTTTTTTATTCACCACCATTCACTTTAAAATCGTAATATTTATTTTTTGTTAAATTAATTTTCAGATTAAAATAACAGATTCCTCCATCTACTACTGAAACGATATCTTTCTTCCAGTTATAAGTCAAATGTCTGCAAAAACAATTAATCCAAACTTCTTTTTCTCCATATTTATTTATTACAGCTATGTATTGACGTTTGTATAGTTTGAGGTCAATTACAAAATATTGTTCAGTATTATATTTGTTAATACATCCAGTTAATAAATTCTCAATGCCTAAAATGTCTTTTTCTGTGAGAGTTGTCGGTATAGCGTTTTTGGAAATCGAAGGCATAAAAAGACTATTACTATCGAAATGTAAAATTGCAATTACTGAAGTGTCTATTGGGTTTTGCATCAAAGATAATTGCTGGTTATTTTCAGCTTTTGTAGGTATACATATGGTTGACAACAATACTGCTAAAATTAAAATGGATAGGTCTTTCATAAGGTCATTTTTTAATATTTCATATAAGATGCAATTAAGACATAATTTTCATAAAGAAATGAGCATTTATGATGTTTTGTTGCGAAAAATTACTGATAACTAGTAGATAAAAAGCATTAATGCTTGTTATATCTCTTATAGTTACAATTTATTAAACAGCCCCTCCTAGCCTCCCCATACTTCGACTACGCTCAGCATAAAAAGGGGAGGAACTAAACTTTTATTAAATGTTTAGTTGTTGGACAATAATGTCTTAAAGGTTTAGCAAATATAATATATTTTGGTTTGTTAAAAGCAAAACTTTTTAAAAATCTGCTTCAACTCATTTACTCAATCAAAACAAATGCTGCCCAAAAATAAGGGTCGTATTTTGTTCGCATTTCTTTTTGGGTTTCGGCAAAAGCTTTTTTAATGTCTTTTTGCTTTATTAGTTTTTTGTAGAACCTTGTCATAAACTCTTCTGTTTCTTTGTCTGGCACTTGCCAAAGGCTCATTATTATATAATCAACACCTGCCATTTTAAAAGCTCGTTGTAATCCATAAACTCCTTCGCTACCTTTAATGTCTCCTAAGCCAGTTTCACAGGCTGACATAACAACTAGATTGGTTTTTCGCATATCAATATGTGCAACTTCTTGTGCTGTAAGAACACCATCTTCTGTTGTACCGGCCTCTTGTTTGTTCCAAACATCATTTGCTCCAGCAAACACTAGCCCAGAACGCATTAATGGATTATTGTTTTCTACAAAACTACTTACTCCAAAACCTCTGCTGCCCCCTCTAAATACTAAATCGCCATATTCTACATCTTCATCTTTTGCAATTTCTTTTGACTTTAATGGGTCTGGATAAAAGAAACCATGTGTTGCTATATGAATTATATTAGAATTGCTTGCCTGCTCTTTAAACATTTCTTCTGATGCAAATTGTGCAATTGCAAAATTTACACTAAGTTTTTTCTTTGTTAATATCCTTTCTATTTTTTGTACTTCGGTTTTTGTTCCTTCCAGATATTTCCATATTTCGGTATCAGTACTATCGCTAGTATAATTTATTCCTCCATACAATGAGCAAGTAACATCATTATTAAAAAGAGAGCCTACTGGCAATGCCAGTTTACCTGTACTTGATTTTAGCTCAATATTATAATTATCGCATAAATAAATATTTTGTTCTTTTGCTATTGCTGCAAAACTTATTTTGTGAAGCAGACCACTGGGAGAAATATAAACAGTTTTTGCATCTTCTAGCTTTTCTTCCATAGCTTGCCATATAAGTTTATAAAGCTCTTTGTTTACTTCTGTATTTTTGCCATAAATACTATTTATGTAGCTGTAATTATTATCTCCAAATTTGCCAATTATGCTTTCTAATTGCTTTTCTTCGAAAAGAGGTATCATTTCGGGATATTCACTTTCTTTTTTAACCAGTAGTGCTACATATTGGGTCTGGTCTGTAAAATCCGATAAGCTACTGTCGGGAATTAATAATGGAAAATGCAAAAATTCAATAGCTACTTCCTTTTCTTTTAATCCTGCCTGAATATCTTTCCACGATATATTCTGAACTTTTTTGAAATCAGAAAACTCTTGTGAATTATTTACAATATATCCCTCCAGATCATTTGCTTTTTGTTCTATTTCAGTAATATCTTCGCCATTACTATATTTTTTGGCTATCTGCTTTTTTAGTAATATCCAATCGTCATATTTGCTAATTAGCAAAGTATCATTAGAGTCGTGTACTGCATTTCGCATCGCTGTATTTGATTTTAACAATAGGCCTTTATTTTTAACCGTATTATTATAAACTGTCTCTACTATACTTGGATTAATGTTTTTGTACTCTAAGGCAAATGAATTGTATTGAGAGTAATGTTCGTCAATAGTTGCAAAATAATTCTCCTTTTCCTTTTCAGAGATAAATGAGAAATTCATTAATATATCCTCATTGTCGAGATTAATAAGATTATTAAAGTTGTTGAGGGCATCTTTAGTTTGACCTAATCCCCAATAAGATCTTGCAAGAAACTCAAACTCATAAAATGACCTTATTTCATTTTCCTGGGTTATTTTCAATGATTTATTTGAATACATAATTGCAGTATCCAATTCTGCTTTTTGTTCTTGCTTACTTTCTGCCAGGCTTGCAAGAGATAAATGCAAACCAGCAAAATTTATATAAGATGTTGATATGCCATATAAATCTCCAATTTCTTCTTTTATCTTTAATGATTTATTATAATAATATTTTGCTTTTGAGTAATTAGTTTGATCTGAATAAGCAAGTCCAATATTGCTGAAATTTCTAGAGATTGCGTTTATATCTTTCAGTTCTTCATTAATTTTTAATGCTTTATTAAAATATTCAATAGCTTCTGTATATTGTCCTTGTATAGAGTATGTAATTCCAATATTGTTATAATTAACAGCAATTATCTTGTTATGCTCTATTTCTTCTGCAACAAGAAGAGATTTATTGAAATAACTTATTGCTTTAGAATAACTTCCCTGATTTCTAAATATAGTACCCATATTAGCATAACACCCAGAGATAATCTTCTTTTCATCTATTTCTTCTGCTATTTGGAGAGATTTATTAAAAAAGTCTACTGATTTTTCGTTGTTCCCCTGGCCGTTATATATGTTTCCCAGATTATTATAACATCTGCATATACCATATTTATCATCTATTTCTTCTGCTATTTGGAGAGATTTATTGTAATAGATTATTGACTTTAGATAGTCTCCCATAAATCTATATGCAACACCAATATGATTGTAATATTCTGAAACTTCTTTTTGCTTGCCTAGTTTTTCAGCAATTTCGATTGCTTTATTATAGTAAATAATTGATTTTGGATAATCGCCAATTTGCTTGCAAACTACTCCAATATTGTTGCAACATTTCGCTATTCTCTCCATATCTTCTCCTAGTTCGTCAATTCTAAGTTGATTTTCCCAACTATTTATTACCAATGAATAATCTCGCTTATAGAAATGAGCTAATCCAATATTATAATATGCTTTAGTCAATCCATTGTTAAAAGATAACTTTTTTGATAATTCTAATGCTTTATTTGCAAAACTTAAGGCAGTATCTAGGTTCAATTTTATATATTCATCTGAAATTTCAATTAGGGTATTTGCTTTGGTAGTATCCTGTTCAGCTATAGCAATTACCTGTTTTAAACTATCGATAGTAGTTTGCTGAGCAAATATGGATGCAAGTTGTAGGTTAAAAGTTATAAGTAGTAATACTATTAATGTTTTGTGGTTCATAGTTATTTAAATTTAGTCTACGGGACAGAATAGTTGGCAACTAGTAGATAAAAAGCACTAATGCTTGTTATATCTCTTATAGCTACAATTTGTTAAAATTAAACGTTTAGCAAATATAATATATTTTGGTTTGTTTTCCAAATTGTTATAATGTCCCCTCTTTAATTCCAAGCTCTAACAGGAGAAAGTCCTACTCTTAGGGGAATTAGGTTGTTATTTAAAAAAGGAATAATGAATGTAGAATTTCTTCCGCCTGAGGCGGAGAGGCTTTTTTTACTGCAACAATCTTATTGCTTCGTTAAGGGGTATTTTTTTATCGCCGTTAAAGGCTATTATAAATGCATCTTTAATGCCTTCGTTCATAAGGAATGTTTTTGTTTGTTGTGCCTGATCATAGTTATTGAAATTACCTACTGAATATATTGTAACTCCGCTTGCATTTTTTTTCTGGTTTAATTTATTGTTTGCTGCAATTTTAATAAAACCACTAACTACATTATTAGGCACTTGTTCTTTGTATGCTCCTATCTGCACTTTAAAACTTATGTTAACACTTGTGGTATTGCCAAGGTCGGGTGTGTTGTCAACCACATCCTGTTCTTTCATTTTAATGTTTTGTGTTTCGGCAAAAATACTTACTCCTGTTGAAATTTCAAGTACTCCTGCTTCGGCAAATGTTAAGCGTTTTCCTTTGTAATATATAACAACAAATGCATCGGTGATACCAAGTTCAACAATTCTTTCCATTTCGCTTCTTGCTCTGTCGTAATTGTTAAATACTCCTGTTGTGTATCGTGTAAAACCATATTCCGTTTTATGTTCAAATATAGGACTTAAATAATAAAGTTTACTATGCGGAATTGGCAGTTTGTAAACTCCAATTTGTACTGAATAAAATAATCCTTCAACTTTATTAACATCTGTACCTTTAATAGTACCGGCAGATGTTGTAGAGGTCTTATCCGTAGTACTTGTTGATGTATTATCTGAAGTGCTTGCAGTACTCCCTCCTGTTCTGTTGTTAATAGTTTCAACTTCTTTATCGGCCATAGCTGTGTAATCGGCAAGATTGCCATAAGCACCCGATTTTATTAAGTTTCTTGCCTGATATAATGATATTCGTTTTCCGTCTCTGTATGCTACAATAAATGCATCGCGATAGCCCATTGTTCTAGCATCTTTTTGTACAGCCATTGCTCCTTCTGCTGTTCCAAACAAACCAACAAGATAGCGTGTAAACTCACTGTTTGGAAGTTTTTCTCCCGTTACCGGATTTAATCCTTTAAAGGCATCCTGATTTATGGCTTGTTTAAATGCTCCTATCTGTACTTTAAATACAATACCTTCGGGTAAAGCTACATTCATTGGTATTGGATTGCTTGCCGAATATCTTGAAACAGGCTCTATAGAGAAATTCAACACGGAACCTGAAGCTGTTGTTGATGTATTATTATATGTGTTATTGCTGTTGTCTGTTTCATTACTTGTATCTGTATTATCCGTATTGTCGGCTGTATCGGTTTCGGTGTTATCTTCGGTTGATTTGTCAATTACATCTGTATTATCCGTATTGTCGGCTGTATCGGTTTCAGTGTTATCTTCCGTTGATTTGTCAATTACATCTGTATTATCCGTATTGTCGGCTGTATCGGTTTCGG
>CAYTWH010000078.1:4107-12370 GCA_964442075.1 uncultured Bacteroidales bacterium | reverse complement strand
AAAATTTTATGTTGGTTTGTAAAAAAATTTAAATTTTAAAAAGATATGTTTAAAGTAAATGAATATTTTGAAGGTAAAGTTACTTCTTTAGCATTTGAATCAATTGAAGGTCCAGTAACAATTGGTGTAATGGCAAAAGGTGAGTATGAATTTGGAACTACATCAGTTGAGTATATGACTGTTATTTCTGGTAAAATGGATGTTTTATTATCAGGTAAAAATGAATGGGAAACTTTTAATGAAAACGAGATTTTTAGAGTTGAAAAAGATACAAAGTTTAAAGTGAAAATGGAAGAAGATACAGCATACAAATGTTTGTATAAGTAAATATAATCTATATTTTACTACTTTCTTATTTTCAAGTATTGTAATTATTGTTTAAAGAAGAAATCAGCCAATTCGTAAACATCATCAATTGTCATATCTGTATCAAAATCGAAGAATTTGTCAATTGCTTTACTTAGTTCTTCAAGAGAAATATAATTATCATCATTTAAATCTAAATGTTGATATTTGTTAGGAATTGGAATTTTTGAGCGTAATTTCCATGATTTTCCACACATACTTGGGTAGTATTTGCAAATCATAGATGATTCAACAGCAGGAGCAGGGGTGGACATAGCAATTCTTTCTTCCTCTGTTAACATAACTCCATTAGTGCCGACAATTGAATCTTTAGGAGAATTGATTTCATCATCTCTGTAGTTAGGTATTCCATCTTTATCGTCGTCAAGTGGGCATCCAACAGAATCAACAGGGATACTTTCAGGCGTGAAAGGACAATTGTCAAATAAATCATTAACTCCATCATTATCTTCATCATCAAGTACAATAGCATCATAATCGATTTTTGCTCCAATAATTCTTAATGAGTCTTCAATAATTTTAACAGAAGAGAAAATATCTAATTTGAATGTAAAGTATGAATAAAAGAAATTGTCACCGCCATTATTACCTTTTCTATTCCCTTCTCCAATATTGCTTATATCATCTATAAGGTCATTTAATGCCCAATGATATGATGCTCCAAGTTGAAGTTGAACCCTTTCGTGAATTTGAAATTCAACACAAAAATCAATTGGGATAGCAAAAGCATTTAAATTATAAGGTCCCAGTCCATCGTTATCTAAAGTTCTAATATCTGTTTCATAAGTATAATCGCGTTGCAGTATTATGCTATTATTTTCGTCCCCTGGTGCTTCAGTAATATTTCTAATAGTTCCATCAGACCAGTAGAAATATTTATTTCCAAAACCATCTTTCATGTCTATTTTAGAATTGAACCCAAAAGATTCAATACCTATACTTAAGTACGGGATTAATCTGCGTTGTTGTTTATAAGATATAAGCATCCAATCTTTTTTAAGTAAATGTTCAAAATTGTATGATACCTGAACACCTGCATTAAAAAATTCTGTTTGAAAATTCAAATTTCTATCAAGACTACGTTCATTTCCTGTTAATTTTCCATATATCATATTAAATTTAACATCTAAAAATGATCTAAAGCCCTTTGTAATATTGAGATTTGGAGCAAATCTACCATTAATATAATTTTTATAATATACATCTCTAACATCGCCTAAAAATGTTATGGCTCCGTATCCAATACCTATTATAGGTTTATATGATAAGAACTTAGTTTTTTCTTCTTCAGTAAAGAAAAAATCAAAATCAGATGTATCGGGAGGAGGTAAAGTTGAAAACAAGGGATCTTCGGTATTAACTTCAGACGTATCGACAACTTGAGCTAAAGCATTGTACTCAAGTAAAGTAAAAACAAATAGAAATATTATTAATAATCTTAACATTAATAGGTTTTTAAACTTCTACGCAAAAATACAAAATATGTTTGGATTTATTGATACCATTTTTGATTAGCAATCATTAAAGCTTCCTGAACAGTGATTCTTGTTCCATTATTATAAGCAGAAACAAATGCATCGTCAATAATAGTTGTTTCCCAAACATTAACCCTGTAATCGCGTGCTTCTTTGTACAAATTAAATGCCCCTATAGTGTATTTATTCCAACCTTCATGAGCTTCAGTTTTAATTTGATCTTTAAGATTATATTTATTTTTATTGAAGAATGTAGGATTTCGGTATTTTTTTAATGCACAAATTTGAACACTATATGAAACACCTGTTTGAGGATTTGTTATTTCAACTACGTCATTATTATCTACTCCGTCATTATTGTCAACTAAAACATTAGATTCAAATTCTTTTTCAAGAATATTAATACTTTTTGTATTTCCCTTTTCAATATATGAAAATGTTCCATTAAGTGCAATATTATTCATATCTATAACATTATCGGAAATTATTTTATAAGAAATTATGAATTCATCTTCTTGAGGTAATGTCATCCATAGAAATTTAACTTTTTGATCTTTAAATGCGAAAATACTGCCCTGTGTTTCAATCCCTTTAGCAGAATAGCCAATTGGAATATTTTCCTGGATTTTTGCAAATTCATTATTGCTAAAATCTTTTTTATTAACTAAAAGTTCAACAATAATTTCTTTATCGGAAACCACAGAAACAACTCTTTTTCTATGGCATGAAATATTTTCTGAGGTGTTATTAATATCCGTGTTGTTAATGTTGTTAGTGGCATCATCAGAAAGAGAACCGGGCATCACTATGATTTCTTCACACTCGGCATCAATTGTTTTTCTGTCATTTTCGTGTATATAGGAAAATTTTCCACATAATTTAAAAATACCGGAAGCAGTTTCATCAACATGAATATTATAAGTAAGCACTATTGTATCTTTAGTAGTTAATTGGAGCCAAATAATTTTAATTTTTTGTTCCTCAAAAGTGAAATCTCCATTTGCTACATTAATAGGTGTAGCACTAAAGCCAGGCGGTAATTCTTGTTGAAATCTGGCAAAAGTTTCCAATTTACCTTTTATAATCAAAACTTCAACTGTAAAGTCATTTCCTGCAGTTATTTCTTTCGGGGCATTAATTTCAACATTTATATCCCCATTGAGTAATGAAATAAAAACAATACATAATGCATTGAAGGCCAGTACTATATATTTAATCATAATTTAATACAATTACTAAATACCTGATTAATAATTTAAAAACGAAATATAACAATAGAACTTGCCGTTTATAAACAATTGTTAACAACTTTTGTTGAAATCGCTGTAACTGCTTAAAACACAAATGTAATAAAAATAATTAACAAGTGTTAATTTCTTTTAGAAATTTGGTTTCATTACATATTTGGAGTAGAAATTATCGATGTGTTCAACAGCTTCGTCAGCAGTATCGACAATTTTAAAAATATTCATATCTTTTTTGTTGATATTTTTTTGATTTTCAAACATAGTTTCCTCTATCCAATCTAATAAGCCTTGCCAATATTTTTTGCCAATTAAAACAATTGGGAAACTTGCTATTTTATCAGTTTGAATAAGAGTGATAGCTTCAAATAATTCATCTAATGTTCCAAAGCCTCCGGGTAATACAACAAACCCTTGAGAATATTTCATAAACATTACCTTACGAACAAAGAAGTAATCGAAATTTATAATTTTATCTTGGTCGATATATTTATTTGGTTCTTGTTCAAATTCAAGTACTATGTTAACTCCAACGGATTTTCCTCCACCTTTTTTTGCTCCTTTATTTCCTGCTTCCATAATTCCAGGTCCGCCACCTGTTATAACGCCATAGTCTAATTTTGTTAACTTGAATGCTATTTCTTCAGCAATTTTATAATATTTGTTTCCGGGTTTTGTTCGTGCCGAACCAAATATTGAAACACAAGGTCCAATTTTAGCTAATTTTTCAAAACCTGTTACAAATTCTGACATTATTTGAAAAATTCTCCAAGAGTCCGAAATATGTATTTCGTTCCAATCCATATTTCTAAAAGCTTTTTTTATACGTTCATCCGGGTTTTTCATATTTTAGTGATTTATTTAGAATTAGTAACACTATATTATAACAAAATAAGGAAAAGATAAGTTATTTTCCAAATAATTCGGCTTTCAAAATTTGCGCGGTATAACTTGTTTCATTATTTGAAATTTCTTCAGGTGTTCCCGTACATATAATTTCACCACCTTTATTTCCACCTTCTTTACCAATATCAATTATATAATCAGCAACTTTAATAACATCTATATTATGTTCAATAACGATAATGGAATTACCTTTATCTAAAAGTTTATATAAAACTTCAAGTAAAACTCTTATGTCTTCAAAATGCAAGCCTGTTGTTGGTTCGTCAAAAATATATAATGTATTACCGGTATCTTTTTTTGAAAGCTCAGTTGCTAATTTTATTCTTTGTGCTTCGCCTCCCGATAATGTTGTTGAAGCTTGACCTAATTTAATATAACCAAGACCTATTTCTTGTAAAATTTTTAATTTATGAAGAATTGAAGGAATTGAATTAAAGAATTCTACAGCTTGATTAATAGTTAAATTTAAAATATCCCCAATAGATTTTCCTTTATATTTTATTTCCAAAGTTTCTGCGTTGTATCTTTTGCCATTACAGTCAGAACATAAAACATACACATCCGGCAAGAAATTCATTTCAATTGTTTTTAAACCTGCTCCTTTACAACTTTCACATCTTCCGCCTTTAACATTGAATGAAAACCGTCCTGCTTTGTATCCTCTGATTTTAGATTCTTGTAATTGTTCATATAGTTTTCTTATGTCTGCAAATACACCGGTATAGGTTACAGGGTTTGATCTGGGTGTTTTTCCAATAGGCGATTGATTTACTTCAATTACTTTGTTAATATTAGATATTCCTTCAATATGATCATATTTTAATGGCTCTTTAAAAGAATTATAAAACACTTTAGATAATATTGGATGAAGCGTTTCGTTAATTAGTGATGATTTCCCGCTACCTGAAACGCCTGTTACACAAATAAATTTTCCTAATGGAAATTCAATATTAATATTTTTCAGATTATTCCCTTTGGCACCATAAAGCTTAATCATTTTCCCATTTCCTTTTCTTCGGCTTTCAGGTATAGGAATATTTAAAAGACCTTTTAAGTATTTTGTAGTTATTGTATCTTTTTTAAGAATATCTTTAATTTTCCCGCTTGCTACAATTTCACCTCCATGTCGCCCGGCTCCCGGTCCAATATCAATAATAAAATCAGAAGATGTAATCATTTCTTTATCATGCTCAACAACAATTATGGAATTGCCGTTATCTCTTAATTTTTTCAAGGAATTGATAAGCTTTTTATTGTCTTTTTGGTGAAGACCTATGCTTGGTTCATCCAAAATATAAAGAACATTTACTAATTGTGTGCCAATTTGGGTTGCTAATCTAATTCGCTGACTTTCGCCTCCAGACAAGGATCTCGAATTTCGGTTAAGCGATAAATAATTTAATCCAACATCTAATAAGAATGATAATCTCGTTTTTATTTCTTTAAGAATTTCTTTTGATATTATTTTATGTTTTTCTGATAAATGTTTTTCAATGCCATTAAACCATTTAAATAATTGATTCAAATCCATTGAGGATAATTCTGCAATATTTTTATTATTTATTTTAAATTGAAGAGATTCCAATTTTAGTCTTTTACCATTACATTTATCACAAATACCTTTTTTCATAAATTGTCCTGACCATTTTTGCTTTGATCTTGGTTTGTCAGAATCTTGATTGTTAGATATGATATTTACAATTCCATCAAAACTTAAAAAGTAATTTGAAGTATTTCCAAGAGGTGTATTTTGTAATTTAAAAAGTTCTCCTGATCCATATAAAATAATATTCAATGCATTATCAGGAATGTCTTTAACAGGTGTATTTAATGAAAATTTATATTTTCTTGCAATTGCTTCTATTTGCCAGAATATTAATGTGTTTTTGTAACTACCCAAAGGAGAAATAGCTCCTTTGGCAATACTTATATTTCTATTGGAAATTATTTTGTCAATATCAACTTTATAAATATATCCTAATCCATTGCATTTAGGGCATGCTCCATTTGGAGAATTAAATGAAAAATGATGGGGTGCAGGTTCATTATATGAAACACCTGATTCGTGGCACATTAAATGTTTACTGTAGAATTTAGTGTTATTTGTGTCGTTATCTTTAATCATTGTTATTCCATTGCCATATTGCATCGCAAGTTGAAGTGAATCTCGTAATCTTTTTTTATTTTTATCGTTAATATTAAATCTGTCAATAACAATTTCAATGTTGTGGTTTTTGTATCTGTCTAATTTTAAGTTATAAGTTAGTTCTGTAATTTCACCATCAATTTGAGCTCTTAAATATCCTCTTTTTCTGAACTTTTCAAATAATTCTTTATAATGTCCTTTTCTCCCTTTAACTACTGGTGATAACAAAATAATATCTTTATTTATAAAATTATTATATATCAGGTCAATTATTTGTTGCTCGGTGTATTTTATCATTTCTTTTCCTGAAATATGAGAATGGGCAACACCAATTTTAGCATATAATAGTCTTAAGAAATCATAAATTTCAGTAATTGTGCCAACTGTTGAACGTGGATTTTTGTTTGTTGTTTTTTGTTCAATCGATATTACAGGACTAAGCCCTGTAATTTTTTCAACATCGGGTTTTTCGAAATTACCAATAAATTGCCGTGCATATGCTGAAAATGTTTCAATATACCTGCGTTGACCTTCTGCGTATATCGTATCAAATGCTAATGATGATTTTCCGCTTCCACTAACACCGGTAAAAACAACAAATTTATTTCTTGGAATTACTAAGTCAACATTTTTTAAATTATGGACTTTAGCTCCATAAATCTTTATAGAATTAGATTCAGAATTCATTCAGTTTTTAAATTATCAATGTTATTGGAGCTTTATTGAATCAATGTGTGTGGAATCAGATGTATTATATTCAAAAGCCAGCTTAAAGTTTCTGTATCCTTCTTTTGGTATTTTTATAAAATAAGTTTTTTTATTTTTATTTGTCAGAAAATTTTGCCTTAACCAGGGATTAAAAGTTTTTAATATTTTATAATTAACTCCATGTTTTATTGCAAAATCTGCAAAATCTGTAATTGAAGAATCTATTTCAATATTTTTCACAGGGATATTTTGATATAAATCTTTTTTGCGAAAATGAAATCCGTATTTTTCAGGATCAGATAATATTGTTTTTATTGCCAATATCCGATATACATATCTTGAAGTTTCGGAATTTAGAAGCAAATCATAGTAATTATTTACCGTTTGACGTTTAATTTGTTTGTTTAAACCACCCATCCCCATGTTGTATGATGCTGCAACAAGAGTCCAGTTCTTGTATTTTCTATACGCTTCATTAAAATATTCACATGCAGCTTCAGTTGATTTTTCTAAATGATATCTTTCATCAACTTCGCTATTGATTTCTAAACCATATTCTTTACCAGTGTTTTTTAGAAATTGCCAAAATCCTGTTGCACCTGCAGGAGAGATGACATTTGTTAAGCCGCTTTCTGCTAATGCTAAGTATTTGAAATCATCAGGAATTCCGTTTTCTTTTAATATTGTTTCAATAATTGAAAAATATTTATTTGAACGTTTTATGAACAATAGTGTTTGAGATTGCCAATATGTATTAACAAGAAATTCTCTGTCTAAACTTTCGTAAACATCAAAATGAGTTAATGGTACAGTTTCTCCTGCAAAATCTAATTTATCAGGCAAGTTTATAGCATAAATTGAATAATTTTGCTGAAATTCTTTGCTATATATTTTATCTTTTTCAGGTTCTGAAAATGAAAAACTCAACAAGGTTTGGGCAAGCCAAATTATTGATATTATAGAAAATGTATAGAGTATTTTTTTGAAAAATATTAATTTTCTTTTTTTATTTTTTTTCCACATGTTTTCTTTTTTAATCTTTAGGCTTAGAAAATCTAGTATTCAAATAAAGCAATAAAAACACAATAAATGCGTAAGAAATAAATACTATTTTCAATAATAGGGTTGTTTTAAAATTGATTAGATAAACAGAGAAAAACACCGAAATTAATGAAAGGCTGAAAAGAATAATTGCAATTTTATGTTCATTAAAACCTAAATAAAATAGGTGATGAGTTGTATGATCTTTTCCGCCAACAAAAGGAGATTTCTTTTTTAGTAGCCTGTTAATAAAAACGGTAGTGGTGTCAGTTAAAGGGATTAAAAAAGCTAAAAATATTGCAATAATATTAATTGTTGGAGTATCTTGAGTTTGTATTTGTGGATTATTCCAAATATAAATAATACTAATACAGGCT
>CAYTWH010000078.1:0-4007 GCA_964442075.1 uncultured Bacteroidales bacterium | reverse complement strand
ATCTTGAGTTTGTATTTGTGGATTATTCCAAATATAAATAATACTAATACAGGCTATAAATGCTCCAAGAAATTGACTGCCGCTATCTCCCATATATAATTTAGAAGGAGCCCAGTTAAAAAATAGAAACCCGATAAGTACAGATAATATTCCAAAACATAAGATGATTGATAGAAAGTTCGCATCTAAATTATTTAACAAGAAAATATTGGCAAGTATTCCTAAAATTATAGTAATTATAGTAAGGGAAGTTATTGCATCCATATTATCTAGCATATTTATAGAATTCATTATACCAACGATCCATAATATGGTAAGTCCATAATTCAAATAAATATTAGAAAAAACATCAATATAAATATCAAAGTTTATTAAAATAACGGCATTTAATATTTGTACGAAAAATTTAAAATATGGGGATGTATTGATAATGTCATCAGCTAATCCCATAATAAAGGATAATGTGATAATTAAAGCAAAACCAATATTTTTTGGATTTAAATAATCTGTATCTTTCCAAATAAAAATAAAAGCAATTGCAGTAAAAAGGAATGCTGTGTAAAAAGTAATTCCACCAAATACAGGTTTAGATTGTTTTCTCCATCTTATACCACCCTGATTTGCTTTAATAAGAGTGTATTTCTTCGATTTTTTTAGAAAAAATGAATTAAGAAATAAACTAAATAAAAAAATTGATATAAAAAATATTATGTAAACGTATATTGAATCCACTCAAGTTATTATTTTTTCTTTTTTAAGAATTTGAAAATACCTTTTTTATCTTCTTCATAATATCCATATCCATAACCATAACCGTATCCATATCCATATTTGCTTTTTTGAATATTCATACCATTTAATACTACTGATAGCTTGGTAATGCCCTTATTTTTAATTAAATCATTAATATTTTGAATAAACACTCGTTTTGAAAAGTTAACTTTAGTAACATAAATTGGATAGTCTGAATTATTAAAATGAAAAACAGCGTCTGTTACCAATCCTATTGGAGGAGTATCAATAATAATAACATCGTATTTTGTTTTTAATCCTTTTAATATATTTTTCATTTCATCTCCAATTTGTAATTCTGAAGGATTTGGAGGAGTAGGTCCGGAAGGAATAAAGTCAAAATTGTTAATAGTTGTTTTGTGTAAACAATCATCAATATTACATTTATTAATTAGCAATGTACTCATACCAATTTTATTGCTAACGTTAAAACTTTTATGAACTACAGGTTTTCTAAGGTCAAGATCTATTAATACTACTTTTTTCCCTGAAATTGCAATAATGCCGGCTAAATTTATGGCAACAAATGTTT
Source organism: uncultured Bacteroidales bacterium (assembly GCA_964442075.1). GTDB lineage: Bacteria > Bacteroidota > Bacteroidia > Bacteroidales > CAYTAU01 > CAYTAU01. The sequence goes on along the minus strand of CAYTWH010000078.1, from coordinate 2,683 downwards.
TACCTTCTCCTGAAATAGTTGAAGAGACTGTAATTATTTTTGATTCATCAGATCTGTGAATAAATTCAAGGTTTGAGCGTATGGTCCTAAATGATTCAGATAACATTGAACTTGGTTTCAAATCAACTAATAATTGAGATACTTGCAGTTTTGATTTAGTATAAAGAGGAATAACTCCAATTAATGGAGCATCGGTATAAGTTTTTATATCATTGGCACTCGTAATTTGATTATGGAGCAAATATTTAATTACTAATATGAAAAATGAAATTAACGTAGCAATAATAAATGCTATTAATAAAATTTGATTACTGATCGGTGAAATAGGAAAACGAGGGATAATAGATTTCTCTAAGATAATATTTTTAGAAACATATCCTGCCTGACTGATTAAATATTCTGCTTTTTTTTCAATTAATTTTGTGTAAAATTCTTCATTAATTGTATAAAGTCTGTCTAGCTTAGATAATTCAATTATATTAATATTTTCACTATTGTATATTTTTTTGTCATACTCTAATATTTTTTTCAAGTAGCTTGTTTTTTTCAGTTGTAGCCGATTAATACTTGTTCCTAAAAATACAGTTAAAATTTTCTTTTGATTATCTATTTGTTTGTTAATGATTTGATAACTAATGTTATTTGTTGTAACATCGTTAAGTAGTCCTTCTTTTTTATTTATTAATTCTTGCAAAGAGTTTAAAATATTTGTAATTGCCGCATTTGATTTAATATCTGTCATAAGCGCAATTAATTCATAAACATTAGTAGTATTATTTTTAATTTCTTCTTGTATTACTTTAAGAGTAGATAATTCAATATTAATGTCTAATATTTGTTGTCTGAGTTCTTCTGATTTTTCAAAAAAAATTGAAGAAGTATTTTTTTTGAAATCGTTATTAATTTGTATGTCATTTTCTTTTTTAAAATCATGAAGTGATTTTTCCAAAATAGCAAGTTCGCTTTTTAAGGTTGTTTGCTGTTCGTCTATAAAAGATAAAATTTGATAAGCGCTTTCTTTCTTTTTTTCAATATTGTAATTTAAAAAATCTTCAGCAATCGTATTTACAACATCTGAAGTTTTATTTGCATTGTGATTAGTGAAAATTATTTCAATAGTTTGTGCGGTACTATTTAGTAGTTTTATGTCTAATTTGGAAATATTTTCAGCTAAAACCATATCAATGTTAAATATTTTGAAATATAGGTTTTGCTTTTTTATTTCTGTTTGGATGTTGTTAATTCTCTGAAAATCTGCAATGTTTATTGAAAAATTTCCAAATTCAGTTTTTAACCATTGATTAATTTTGTTGCTATAATAGTATTCTTTCCCCGATAGTTCAAAACTGATGTTAAAATTATTTGTATCATTAAAATAAATATAAATTGGAATTCCGTAAAGACTTGAATTAATATCGTTTGTTTCTACAGAGAATGGATTACTTTTGTATAGTTCTTCTGTTAAAAATGTTCCTTCAATAAAATATGCTGTTTTAAAAGGTAGTTTTGAGAATGTTCTTTTAAGAAATTCTTTAGATCTTAAAAGTTCAATAACATGTGAAATTTCAGTATTTTCATAAATGCTCTCAATTTGTAATAATTTATCGGTTGTTTTTTCTTCATTAATTTGAAGAATTGAACTTGAATTAAATAAAGGATGAGTATACCGTAAATATGCAAAAGCGGCAACAAATGCTATGATGAAAATAAATAATAATAATAAAAAACTTTTACGAAATATTTGTAAAAATACTTTAAGGTCAAATTTTTCATTAATTATAGGTATTTTTTTTTGTGCCATAGTATTTTAGTTAGCAAATAAACCGTAAATTAATAAACCTGTTGTAAATAAGCTTAAATATGGAGTAATTTCAGCAAGTAATATAGATGCATATCTATTTCTGGTTTCAACATAAATAATATCATTTGTTTCTAATCGAAAATTTGCTTTTTGCATATCTTCAATTTTTGCAATATTGAATAAATATATTTCAGGATTATTTAAATCTCCTCTAATTAATTTAATTCTATATGATTTGCTTGTATTTGATATGCCGCCGGATTCAGCTAAAGCTTCAATTAATGTGTAATTCTCATTTTTAAGCTCAATAACTTTTCCATTATCACTACCTCCTGAAAAAACAATAACTCGCCTATTTGTAACGTTAATAATGACAAATGGATTTTGATATAAGGTTTTATATTCCTTTTCTAATAAATTTTCTGCTTCTTCAATAGTATATCCTGAAATACTAATTTTTCCTAAAGATGGTAATTTAATAAAACCATCATAATTCACGTTATATAGGATATTGTTTTGATTTCTAAAAATATTATCCGAACTACCAATGTTAATTAATTTATATCCGTCATTTGTGAAAATTTTAACATCTAATTTATCAAATGGTTGAATCTTATATTCTTTTTCAGATTCTTTAAATTTCGAAAATTCAAAGTTTTTATCAGTGGTAAACATTTCACTTGAACGAAATACTCTACATGAAGTGAAACTGATAATAATTATAGCAATAATAAAATATCTCATTATTTGAATAATAATAAAGCTTCAAAGGTAAAAAAATATTTTAACAGTCATTTAAATTTGAAAAAAACATTTATTGAATTTAAATAAGGTGGGTTCTAAAAATTAGTTTTTTCTGTTGATTTATCGAAGACCGTAGAA
>CAYTWH010000077.1:0-12454 GCA_964442075.1 uncultured Bacteroidales bacterium | reverse complement strand
AAAGAAATTTTAATATGATGATATATGACAGATGGGGTGAAGTAATTTTTGAGACTGATGATTTGCATATGGGATGGGACGGACGAGTTAAAGGAGGTAATATTGCAAAAATTGGAACTTATACATGGCTTGTAACATTTAAAAATCATAAAGGGATACAGCATCAGGAAGGAGGTTCTGTTACAGTGATAAAATAAGAAATCCTAATCAATTAGTAATATTTCAAGCACTGTGTTTGCATATTTACAATATCTGTTGTTTTAAGCTTAATATCATAAGTAATAACATTTATATCAGGGTTTATTCTTTCAATATTTTCTTTTAGCATCAATACTTTTTTCTTGCTAATATTTTTTCGATTTCTTTAAATGTCATTTTGTATATACACTTTTTTCATATATGGTAAAAAATCTTTTGTGCCTCCGTTGTCTTTAATGATATTCAGTACATTATTGTCATTATTTGCAAAAACAGAACCAAATACAAATTTAATGTTGTTATAATTAAACATATCCTTATTAAGAATATTTGAAGGACCTAAAAGAAACACATCACAATTATTATTAGTGTTGTTTACGATATTTAAAAATGTTTTATTAAAAATAGTAGTTCCCGATAATATTACTGCATCGGCTTTTTTAACATTCTCAATTTGCTCATTCATACAAGTAAGCATGGGATGAACTTCAACCTTGTCGAATATGGTTAAATTAATGTTTTCTTTCTCAAACTTATTTACTAATGAGCGAAAAAAGCCAATCATTATAATATTATTGTATTTTTTAAAATCTATTTCATCAAAAATATCAATTTCGCAGTTGTATTTGTTATTATAATTATTGATGGCATTAAAATATGCACATGCAGCTATTCTGTGATTAATATTGTTAAGATCTATTTTAGAAAAATCCTCTATTCTAAAATCAATTTTATTGTTAAGAGTAGAACAAACTCCAATGTTCCCATTTTTTAATAGAATTGCAAGATATTTTTCACCTATAATAAGTTTTTTAATATCGTTTGCTATGATATTATTTTTATTGTAAAAATATTGTAATGGTTCAATCATAATGAGTTTAGCAGAGTGTTAGCGCTTAATAGTTACAACACCATTGTAAGGTTTAATACCATTTTTTAGGTCTAATATATAAACATAACCGGCCATTGGCAATTCTTTGCCATCACAAGTTCCATCCCAACGATTATTATCATATTCAAATCCACTTCCGGTAAATATAAAAACAATATCTCCCCAGCGATTAAAAATTTCAATACTAATATCTGGATAATAGTTTAGGTTTGTTATTTGCCAATTGTCGTTATATCCATCACCATTTGGAGTAATAAGTGTTGGTATATCGAAAGGAATATCAATAGTGTAAATACCAATAATTTCACAATTATTAAAATCTTTTACAGTTACCTGATAAGTACCCGAAATTAATCCATTAATGTTTTCACTTGTTTCATTATTAGACCATAAATAATTATAAGGAAAAGTTCCGCCATTAGTAGTAATGTCAATATTTCCAAAGAAATTTGTTATGTAAATAGAATCTGCCAATGTTAATAATTCCGGTTGTGTAACAAAAATAGTGTCAGTAGAAGTACAGGCATTATAATCGGTAACAGTTAAAAAATAGTTATTACTTGTAATATTTGTTAAAACAGAATCTGTTTCACCATCATCCCATAAATAGCTATATGGTTCAATACCTCCCGATACGTAACTGTTAACTATTCCATCGCTAAAATCATAACATAATGGCATTGTGTAATCAAGATAAACAACTAACAAATCTGGTTCTTCAACATCAATTTTAGGTATTTGAACAATGCATCCGTTATCGTCGGTTACTGTAACGGCGTATGTTCCCATAGGTAACCCGGTAATATGAGAATTGGCAGAGCTATTAAACCAATAATAATTATAAGGTGTTGTTCCTCCGCTAACATCAAGAAAAATCATTCCCGTACTGTCGCCATAACAAAGTACATCTACAACAGAATCAACAACTAAAAGTTGGGTTGGCTCAGTTATATTAATACTGTCAACTGTAACACAATTGTTAGTATCAGTAATTGTAAGATAATATAAACTAGCTGTTACACCATTAATATAATCTAAGGTATCACCATTTGACCATAAGTATGTATATGGAGTAGTGCCTCCAGTTACGAATGAATTAGCATTACCATTACTAAAACCAAAGCAAGTTACATTATTCTGTGTAATTAATACTTCAAGTATAGAAGGCTCAGTTATTACAGCAGTATCAATATATGTACAAAAATTATTGTCAGTAATTGTGAGATAAAATGTGCCTGGATATAGATTTAAAATAGTATCGTTAGTGCTACTGTTTGACCACAAATATGTGTATGGCATTATTCCACCTGATGGAATTGAAATAGCAGTTCCGTTGCTATCATTAAAACAAGATATATTTTGAGTTAATAATGAATCAATTAATGCATTTGGTTGATCAATAAAAATACTGTCGTTTTTTGTACAGGCATTATCGTCAGTTAAAGTAATATAAAACCAACCATAAGGCATGTTTTGTGCATTTGCAAGAGTATCTCCATTTGACCAATTATAATAGTAAGGTATTGTTCCACCACTATCATATATCTGTGCTGTTCCGGTGCTGTCGCCAAAACACAAAACATCTGTTTGTGAAATAGAATCTATGAAAAGTTCGGTTGGTTCTGTAATTACGATGCTGTCAGTTAAGACACAAAGATTATTATCAGTAATTGTAAGATAAAATGTGCCTGGGTATAAATTTGAAATAGTATCGTTAGTGTTTCCATTTGACCACAAATATGTATATGGCATTATTCCACCAGATGGAATTGAAATAGCAGTTCCGTTGCTATCATTAAAACAAGATATATTTTGAGCTAATAATGAATCAATTAATAAATTTGGTTGATCAATAAAAACACTATCGTTTTTTGCACATGCATTATTATCAGTTAAAGTAACATAAAACCAGCCATAAGGTATATTTTGTGTATTTGCAAGAGTATCCCCGTTTGACCAGCTATAATAATAAGGTGCTGTTCCGCCACTATCATAAATCTGTGCTGTTCCAGTACTGTCGCCAAAACATAAAACATCAGTTTGTGAAATAGAATCTATAAAAAGTTCGGTTGGTTCTGTTACTTCTACACTATCAATTAAGACACAAAAATGATCGTCAACAACAGTTATATAATACATTCCTGCACTTGCGTTTGATAAAGTATCGCTTGTTCCCAAGTCTGACCATAAGTACCCATAAGGTGAAGTTCCTCCTGCAATATTTACAATTGCAGAACCATCACTTCCTCCAAAGCAATTAACATTAACAACATTAAACGTATCTGTTAATTGTAAAGGTTGAAGAACGTGAGCGGTATCAGATGTAGTACAACCATACATATCAGAAACAATAACATAATAATCGCCTGCAATTAAATTTCCTATAGTATCATTGTTTGAAGCAGTAGACCATAAAAAATTGTATGGTAAAGTACCTCCTGAAGGAGAAACATAAGCAGAACCATTATTGTCTCCAAAACATAAAGCATCTGTAACCGTTAAAGTATGATTGATATAACAGGGGCAAATATCATCAATAATTGAATTTGTAGGCAATTCTATTACTGCAATGGTGTTTTCTGTTGCTCCTGTTGCAGTAAGCAAAGCAGTTGCATTTTGAATAAAAACAGGTGAGTTTACAGTTGGCGTTATATCTATAGAATAGCAGTTATATGCAAAACCCAGTGAATCAGTTCGAACAAAGTAGTTATCATAGTTTCCTGAGCCAAAACTTCTTGTTTGACCTGTTAGCATAAATCCGTTGTCAGTAGTAATGCAACCTGCATAAAAAAAATCATTTTGTATTCCTCCAAACACTTTAGCCCAAGCTAAATTACCATTATTGTCAGTTTTAATCAGCATTGCATCATCAAGTCCATATCCTAAACTGTTTGCCTGACTTATAAGAATAAAACCATTATCATTAGTCTCGTGTACCTCCCAGCCAAAATCATTACCTGTATCTCCAAAAGTTTTAGTCCACAACAAATTTCCAACAGAGTTTAATTTAATTAAAAAAGCATCCCAAGAGCCTGCTCCTGCAGAATTTGTTGAACCTGCAATTATATATCCTCCATCAAAAGTTTCTTCCACAAAATATCCAAATTCAGAACCGGCCATTCCATAACTTGCTGACCATTGTTCACTTCCAAGCGAATCTGTTTTTACGGCAAATACATCGCTGCTTCCAACTCCATATGAAGCGGTTTGTCCTACCATAATAAACCCTCCATCAGAAGTAATATCTAATCCATATAAATATTCATTATCGGTTCCACCAAATACATTTGTCCATAATACATTACCGTTAATATCTGTTTTTATTAAATAAAATTGGGCTATATTTCCATAGCTAAATGTAATTCCTCCGATAATAAAACCTAGATCACTAGTTTGCCTCACTTTTATTCCCCTGTCATTCAATGTTCCTCCATATGTTTTTGACCATAGAATATTCCCATTAGCATCAATATTAATAAGAAGTACTTCACTTGAAGTACTTAGAAAATTAGATTGACCAACAACAATGTAACCCCCTCCTGCTAATTCATCAATATCATAACCATCATCAATTGATGTTTCTCCATATGTTTTTGTCCATAAAGTATCTCCATTTATGTCGGTTTTCATTACATAAAAATCAGTACCACCTGGTCCGAAACTCAAAGTATTTCCTGCAAAAATAAATCCTCCATCAGAAGTTTGTTTAACAGCCCTAAAAGTTTCATTGCTTGTGCCTCCAATAGCTTTTTGATAAAATTGTTGAGAGTGTAAAAAGTTGACGGTGAGTAAAATAAATAACAAAAGCGCGGTTTTTATTAAATTCATATTATTTTGTTTTTGTTTATTTTATTTTTATTTACCACATGTAACATCCAATTATAATCATTATTTTGTGTTATTAAGGGCTTTAATAATGAATGTTTCATATTACTATTGTCTAATACGAATAGCAAATATATGTAATAATATCAAAATAATAAAGTCTTTAATGATAATTGAAAGTGATATATATCACTTTCAGCAAATTAAATTATATAATGTTATTGTGTAATTTGTCGGTTATCTGATTTTGGCATCAAATTCTTTTTCAAAAATTCTGATTAAATTATTCATTACTTTATCAATTTGTTTGTCGGTTAAAGTTTTGTTTTCATCTTGTAAAATAAAACTAATAGCGTAAGATTTTTTATTTTCATCAATTTTATCTCCCTGATAATAATCAAACAAACTTATATCTTTAATTAATCGCTTTTCAGTTTTATATGCTAATGCTTTAATTTGTTCAAATTCAATATTTTTTTCAAGTAATAATGCAAGATCACGTTTTACTTCGGGATATTTAGATAAAGTAGTATATTTTAGTTTAATATTTCCAATAATGTTTAAAAGTTTTGTCCAAAAAATATCGGCATAAAAAACATTCTGAGATATATCAAAATCATTTTTAATATTTTTATTTACAATACCAAAAATTGCAATTTCTTTTTCATTATATGAATATTTCAAAGCTTCATTAAAAATGTCGTTACTAACATGTTTTATTTTAATTTTATCTATATCAATTCTTAATCTTTGTAAAACATTTTCAACATAAGTTTTTAATAAAAAGAAGTTTGTATCTTTATCTGCAATATTCCAGTTTGATTTATTTTGTTTCCCTGTAATAAATAATGCAAGATGCTCTTCTTCAGAATATTTATCTAATTTTTCATTCGATTTAACATCAGGGTTGTAATAATAGCAATTACCAAATTCATAAAATTTAAGATTAGAATTTTTTCTGTTAATATTATAAGATATTGCTTCCAGTCCACCAAATATCAATGTTTGACGTAATGAATTAAGATCCTTACTTAAAGGATTATAAATATCAACAGAATTTTCGAATTTACATGTTTCTGTTTTTTTGTAATATTCTTTTTTTGTTAAAGAGTTAGACATTATTTCATTAAAGCCTGAGTAAGATAGCATGTCTGAAATAATATTTGTTAATTGTTCTTTGTCAGGTTTTTGAAAATATTGAATTGTAGAGTTAACTTTTGATGTAGTTTCAATATTGTTATATCCATATATTCTCAAAATTTCTTCAATAATATCAGCTTCTCTTGTTACATCAACTCTGTAAGTTGGTATTTCAAGGAGTAAACCACTATCTTTTTCAGCAACAATATTAATTTCCAGTGATTTTAATATATTTTTAATCCTATCTTTTTCTATTTTATAGCCAATTAATCTGTTAAGATTTTGGAATAAGAGTTCAACCATTTTATTTTTAACAGGGTTTGGGTAGATATCAACTATTTCGGATGATATTTTTCCTCCTGCAATTTCTTTTATTAAAAGTGCGGCTCGTTTTAATGTATAAACAGTAATATTTGGATCTGCTCCTCTCTCAAATCTAAAGGAAGAATCAGTATTTAAACCGTGTCTGCGAGCAGTTTTTCGAACCCATACAGGATTGAAATAAGCACTTTCAATGAAAATGTTTTTTGTTTCAGAGGAAACACCTGATTTTTGTCCGCCAAATACTCCGGCTATACACATTCCTTCATTTTTATTACAAATCATAAGGTCATTGTTTGATAATTCCCTTTCAATTTCATCTAGTGTAATAAACTTTGATTTATTTTTTAAAGTTTTAACAATAACTTCTTTTCCTGCAATTTTATCTGCATCAAAAGCATGCAAAGGTTGTCCTGTTTCGTGAAGTATATAATTACTTATATCAACAATATTATTTATTGGTTTTAAACCAATAGCTTTAAGTCTGTTTTTTAACCAGCTTGGAGATTCTTTTACTTCAATCCCTGAAATTGTAATACCGGAATATCTTGGACAAGCATCTTCATTATTTACTAATACATAAATTGGATAATTGTTGTTGTCTGTTTCAAAAGAAGATACATCTGGTTTTATTAATTCAATGTTTTGTTCTTGTCTTAAATAAGCAGCAAGATCTCTGGCTACTCCATAATGCGAAGCGCTGTCAATACGGTTAGGGGTAAGGTCAATATCAAAAACAGTATCGGTTTCGATTTTAAAATATTCACCAGCAGGTGTACCTATTTTGGCATTTTTATCTAAAACCATAATACCTTCATGTGAACTGCCAAGTCCTATTTCGTCTTCGGCACAAATCATTCCTACAGATTCTACACCTCTTATTTTAGTTTTTTTAATTTTAAAACTGTCACTTTCTCCGTATAAAGTTGTACCCACAGTAGCAACAACAACTTTCTGACCTGTTTCAACATTTGGTGCACCACAAACAATATTCAATAATTCGCCAGTTCCTATATCAACAGTTGTAACAGTAAGTTTGTCGGCATCGGGGTGTTTTATTTTTGTTATAACTTTACCTATAACCAAGCCTTTAAGTCCACCTTCTACAGATTGAAATTGCTCAACACCGGAAACTTCGAGGCCAATGTCAGTAAGAATATCTGCAATTTTATCTGCTTCAAGGTCAATGTTTATATATTGTTTTAGCCAGTTATATGAAATTTTCATAAAATTATTGTTTCAAAATTTTGTTCAACAAAAGTAAAGTTTTTTTTATAAACGACAGCTATTTTTATAACTAAAGGATAGTTTCAATTCCTTTGCCGCTTTGAATTATTATATCTATTATTGCATGATAATAAATGAAAAAACCAGTTATTGATTAATAGTTTAATTTCAGGTGTTTAGTTTTAAAATATGGCATTAAAAAAAGATAAAAAACTTTTAATTCTTGTTTCTAACGATGATGGAGTTTTTGCAAAGGGTTTACAGTCATTGATAGATGTTGTTAAACCTTTTGGGCAAGTTGTTGTTGTTGCTCCCGAAAAGGGAGAGTCGGGAATGTCGCACGCAATTAGCATAAATGTTCCTTTAAGAGTTAAAAAAATTAAAGAAGAAAAAGATTTAACAATTTATAGTACAACCGGCACACCTGTTGATTGTGTTAAACTGGCTATTAATCAGTTATTAGACAGAGAGCCTGACATTATTGTTTCAGGTATAAATCATGGTTCAAATGCTTCAATAAGTGTAATATATTCGGGAACTATGGGCGCCGCTATTGAAGCGTGTTTAAATAATATCCCTTCTATTGGCTTTTCTTTACTAAATCACAATTCTGATGCTGATTTTGAAATGTCGAAAGTATATGTTGAAAAAATTTTCAAGAATGTAATAGAAAATGGTTTGCCTAAGGGAACCTGCTTAAATGTTAATTTACCTGACATTCCTCTAAACCAAGTTAAGGGTGTTAAAGTGTGTAGAATGACAAAAGGCGTTTGGAAAGAAGAGTACGATAAACGAACAGACCCTCATGAAAAAGATTATTACTGGCTTACAGGAAATTTCAACAATTTTGAACCAGATGAAAAAGATACAGATGAGTGGGCATTAAACAATAATTATGTTGCAATTGTGCCAATTCACACAGATCTTACAAATTATAAAGTATTAGAACAACTGAAAAAAAATAAGTATGAAATTTAGTTTAAACAAATTATGGATTGGAATATTAATTGGTATTTTAGCTCCTGTAATCTCATTACTGATGGTTTACAACTCAAAATATGAAACTTTGAGTTTTATGGAGTTTATTGATTATATTAAAAGAATAGGAGTATATACTAAATTGTTAAGTATATGTGTTATTCCAAATATATTTTTCTTTTTTGTTCTTATTTGGCGTAAATATCTAGCTGCAGCAAAAGGAGTTTTAGTATCAACAATAGTTTATGCAGTTTTAGTAATATTGTTGATGTACGTATTTTAATTAAAAATCAATTCAACACTGAAGATATATAAATGAAGTATTATATAATATCCGGAGAGGCTTCAGGTGATTTGCATGGTTCTAATTTAATTAAAGAACTTAAGAAAATTGATACTTCTGCCGATTTTAGATGCTGGGGAGGCGATTTGATGATACAGCAGGGAGTAAAATTGGTAAAGCACATTAGAGAGCTTGCTTTTATGGGCTTTGTTGAAGTATTGATGAATATTCGTACTATTAAAAAGAATTTCAAGTTTTGTTATAAAGATATTAACGAGTATCAACCCGATGTTTTAATACTTATTGATTACCCCGGCTTTAATCTTCGTGTTGCTGAATATGCAAAATCAAAAGGCATAAAGGTATTTTATTATATTTCCCCACAGGTATGGGCATGGAAACAATCGCGTGTGCACAAAATAAGGAAATTTGTTGACCGTATGTTTGTTATCCTGCCTTTTGAAAAAGATTTTTATACCAAATTCGATTATGATGTTGATTTTGTAGGACACCCATTGCTTGATGCTATTGAAGATAATTTACAAACAAAAATATCTTACAGCGATTTTATTGCTGACAATAAACTTGAAAACAAGCCAATTATTACTTTATTGCCGGGTAGCAGAAAACAAGAGATAAAACGCAAGTTGCCAATAATGCTTAGTATTGTTAGGCATTATAAAGATTATCAATTTATTGTTGCAGGTGCTCCATCTATCGATATTGAATATTACAGATCAATTATTACCGGCAATAACATTAAAATAATTACAGGAAAAACTTACGAATTATTACAGCAATCAACAGCAGCATTGGTTACTTCAGGTACTGCTACCCTTGAAACAGCGCTATTTGAAATACCCGAAATAGTTTGCTATCGTTCTGGTAGCTTATCTTTTCATATTGCAAAAAAGCTTGTAAAGGTTAAATATATATCGCTGGTTAATTTAATTATGGATAAGTTGGTGGTAACAGAACTAATTCAGAAAGACCTAAATACAAATAAATTAAAACAGGAATTAGATAAAATACTTAATAACAAAAAGCATTTGGAAGCATTAAATGCTGACTATAAAGAATTAAAAAACAAGTTAGGTGGGAGTGGGGCTTCGCTGAGAACAGCAGAATTAATGATTAAATATCTTCAAAACTGATAAATGAGAATATATTTTAAGATCACAGTCCTGTTAATAATAATAGGTTTCTCTACACAAGTCTTCTCTCAGAGGCTAAATATCAGTGTATATAATAAATACAATATCCGTTCTATAATAGTTTCTCCTGTTGCCGGCAAATATGAGCTAAGAAGTGGTGCAAAACTTGTTTTAAAAATGAAAAGGCATCATGTAGTAATGCTAGATATTATTAACGATTCCATATATGTTAGAACACTTACCGGCAGTTTGGGTTCATTTGCTAATCTACAATTTATTGGTGTTGGCAAAAGCAATTATTTCAGGATAAAACCAATTGACCCCGATTATAAATCTCGCGATTATGACGATGACTTAAATATCTATATTAAAGATAATAAGTTTCTTATTGTCAATAATGTGGATATTGAAAATTATATTGCAGGAGTTGTGCAAAGCGAAGGAGGAACAAAATCTCCTATAGAATATTATAAATCGCAGGCAATTATATGCAGAACTTATGCTCTTGAAAATTTGTTCAGGCATATTAATGAAGGCTTTCATCTTTGCGATGGTGTTCATTGTCAGGCATATTACAGCAAATGTTTGCTTAGCGATGATATCCTTCAGGCAACATACGATACTAAAGGGCTAATTATTGTTGACACCACATTATCGCTTATTACCGCTACATTTCATTCTAATTGCGGAGGGCAAACCACAGGTTCTGAAAATGTCTGGCTACAGCCTCGTTCATATCTTAAATCTGTTGATGATAAGTTTTGTACATCTGGTCGTAGTGCAAAATGGACTAAAACAATTACAGTAAGCCAATGGGAAAAATACTTAAAGAAAAAGAGAATAAGTACCGATAGTGGTATTTTTAATTTAAACAATTATTCGTTTTCTCAGGCTAATAGAAAAAAGTATTACAAATACAATGGAGGCAGAATACCTTTAAAAACCATTAGAAACGACTGGAAATTACGTTCCACATTTTTTGAAATCAAACAAGAAGGTAACACATTAGTGTTTATTGGCAAAGGTTATGGACATGGAGTTGGTTTGTGCCAGGAAGGAGCTATGGAAATGGCAAAACAAGGCTATACATATCAGCAAATTATACAGTTTTATTACAAAAATATATTTGTTGTAAGCTTAAAAGCTTTAGAGTTTTTTAAGCAAGATGAGTAGACGGAAAATAAAATCAAAAGTCAAAAATCAAAAGTCAAAAGACAAAAGACAAAAGACAAAAGACAAAAGGCAAAATAAAATCAAAAGTCAAAAATATAAAATATAAAATATAAAATCATAAAATGAAACCCTTTATCATACTCAGCCTTAGTCTTTTTCTATCAAGCATTATTTATTCTCAAAATATTGCACTTAAGGATACAATAGTGGAGCAGGGATATTACGAACCCGACAGGGATGCAAAAGAAGCAGTTGCAAAAATTATGATGTACACAGGCTTGGAGCCTAATTTTACTATTATTTCTTCAGAAGTTAGCACTGTAATTGCATACATTAAAGGCACAAAAAGGTATATTGAATATAACCCCGAGTTTATTAAAAAAGTTAGGAACCGGGCAAACACCGACTGGGCTTCGGTTAGTGTGCTTGCACACGATATTGGGCATCATCTTTTGGGGCATACCTTAGATTACGGCAACACAAGTCCGGGCGATGAACTTGCAGCAGATAAATTTAGTGGTTTTATTCTTTTTAAAATGGGAGCTACAATTGACCAAACTGTTGCGGCAATGAAATCTGTTGGGCACGAACTCGATACACTTTATCATCCTCCAAAATCTGCAAGAATAGAAGCAATTAAAAGCGGGTGGGAGCAAGCCAAAAGGCTTAATAACAAAAACGCATATATCAATAATAATAAACAAGATTTAAACTTAAAGTATAAATGCTTTTTTAGAGGAGACAAAAATGTTTATTTTGTTGATAGCAACAATAAAATAATATGGTTCGATAATTACGGCAAACCAATTGTTATTGCTTATAAAAAACCCTCCGATATGCCCGATTATGAATGGATATATAATTACGGCAACATTAATTATTATGTAGACGCTAAGGGCAATATCTGGAACCTTACCCTTTATGGCTCTGTTTTTAAGATTGGCAGAGTAGAGGAGATTGGTATTAAATAAATATTTACACGGTTTTTAATACATTTCCGGTAATTATTAATCTACACTCAACTTTTTGTAATCAACAGCCAAACATATGCCATCGGCGGTCAAACATTTGCAATCGGCGGTCAAACATTTGCAATCGGTAGTCAAGCTTTTGCCATCGGCGGTCAAACATTTGCAATCGGTAGTCAAGCTTTTGCCATCGACAGTCAAGCTTTTGTAATTGGCAGCCACGCAAACGCCATTGGCAGCCACGCAAACGCCATTGGCAGTCACGCAAACGCCATTGGCAGTCACGCAAACGCCA
>CAYTWH010000076.1:9544-12897 GCA_964442075.1 uncultured Bacteroidales bacterium | reverse complement strand
AAATAAAAAAACCTCCCCACAGATTATCTACAAGAAGGCTTGGTTAAAGGACTATTCCTCTTCTTTCTTTTTTTGAGGCGAACTATCTACCTCAAAACCCCATTCACCAAGTTCGTGAGGATTTTTACTGTACATTGCTTTCAAAAACTGAGCAATGCTTCTAACAATTGTAACGGCTCCAACCCAAACATTATCTCTAAGTTCGGTTTCTTTTTCGGCAAGTTTTTCGTACTCATCTTTTTTCTTATTATGAGCATTTGCATCTTTGCCGTCTGCCTCAAAAGTTTTCATATCAAAAGCATCTTTCAAAGGGCTTTTATCGCCCAATTCGTTATGCTTTGTCAAAATCAAATTTGCAAGCTGCAGCTGATCTTCAAACCGTCTTGGTATTTTAACTCTAGCCATAATTATAAGAATTAAGGGGTTTCTCCGCAATATTACGAATTGTTATTATAACGATGCATGATATATTTTATTGTACGGTGGTAAATATTTATTTTTTTTGCGATAAAAACTATTGTGCAGTCAAAAAAAATAAAAGTACGAGCCACCCGTACAATAATTTTTGTTGCCCGTACACTTTTTTGGATGTGTTTTTATGTCATTTTGGCAGATTGCACTATGGTTTTACCCCCTATATTTTAGTGCAAAGGCAAAAAACATTTGTACGAGCCGTGCGGAACATAATTTTTATCGTAAAACTTATGTGCGAATCATGCGGAATATAATCTGTGTTGGAAAAACAATTGTACAAGTCATGCGGACAATAATTTCTGTTAAAAAAACTATTGTATGTATGGCAGATTATCAGCAATTTATGTAAAAATGTTATTGTATTGATAAAAAAATCAATAACTGTTTTCATTTGCCCTTACCTTAAAAGACGGGGAGGATGGGCTTTTACCTATACTCTTCTTTCAGATTTTCAAAAATCCAATAAACAACAGGGCAGGTGTAAGTGTTTTTTAGCGATAAATCTAATAATTGAATAAAGCGTTTTCTATTAGTGTGCGGATATTCGCAACATGCTTTTGGTCTGTTTTCGTATATTGAACAATAATTTTCGTTATCGATAAAAGGGCAGGGCATAGCCTTAAAAACATAATCCTTGTCATCGTCAATCATAAGATATTTATCAATAATATCGTTCTGCTTAATTTTTAAATGTTTTGCAATTCTTTCGATATCCTTATCGGTAATGCGCGGACCAAGCGAACGGCAACAATTTCCACAAGTCAGACAATCGTAATTATTGAAAGCTTTGTTATGCAAGTTATGTACAATAATGTCAAAATTCTTAGGCTTTTTCTTTTTAATCCGTTTTATTAATTTCTTATTGTCAGGCTCAGCCGAAGAAGCTAATGAATGAAGTTTGTCTAGCTTTATATTATTTAGTTTGAGCATAAATCTCGGCTGTAATACAGAAATATTAAGTATTATTCAGACATTATTAATTTTTAATTTTTAATTCTTAATTAATAAGAATTGCATCAAGCTTATCAATAACTTCTTTCATAATCTTATTATATTCCTCTATGTTTTCTTTTTTCACAGGGTCAACAGGAGGCGATTCTACTTTTAATGGGTCAACAGCTTCTCCGTTTTTATAAAACCTGAAATCTAAATGAGGACCTGTAGAAAGTCCTGTGCTGCCAACATAAGCAATAATATCACCTTGTTTTACATAATCACCAACTTTAATATTGCCATATTTTGAAAGATGAAGATATGCAGTTGTATAAACACTATTGTGTTTAATTTTAACCATATTACCGGCTCCACCACTATACGATTTTTTAATTATTTTACCATCGCCAATTGCCTGAACAGGTGTTCCGTAAGGTGCAGCATAATCAACACCATGATGCGGTCTGCGAATTTTTAATACAGGATGCAATCTGCTATTAGAAAATCGGGAACTAATTCTGCTAAAACGTAAAGGTGCTTTCAAAAATGCTTTACGTAAGCTATTTCCATTTTCATCAAAAAAGCTTTCTATACTGTCCTGAACAAATGGTATGGCATAAAAACCTGTGTCTGCATGCCAAAAATATGCAGAAGATATTTTACCTATTCCAATTGATTCTCCATCAACAAATTCCTTTTCGTAAATTACTTTAAACTTATCTCCTTTTTGTAAACCGAAAAAATCTATACTCCAGGCATAAATTTCAGAAAGTTCAATTGATAACATTGGGTCGTAATTGTTGCCTGCCATGGCATTCCACAGCGAACTTTCAATTGTTCCTTTTGCTGTTTCTGCCTTTGTTTCTATTGTTTTTTGTTTCATGTATATATCTACAGAATCGGTAAAATCAAAAACAACATAATCAATAGGATTGTGCTCGTATATGAAATATTGAATTATTGAATCGGGTGATAAGAAAGCGGCAAAAGGTCTGCCTGACCTAATTTTACGTAAATTGAAAATTGAATCGGAGTTTTGAACAAGTTCATCAATTTGTTGATACGAAATACCAAAAGGAATAAGAAGTTCAGATAAATTCTGATTTTGTTTTACCTCTCCATGATCAATAATAAACGAATCGATAATTAATTCGTACATCATTTTTGGAGGAAGTGGTTGAATAGTATCAATTTGTTTGATATCTTCAGTATCTTTTACATTTTGCTGATTGCAGGAAAAAATAAGAGATAATATAATAAGAAGAATGCCAATGTTTAAAATTCTCATAGCTTGTAATTATTAATTTTTAATTCTTCATTCTTAATTATATTACAATATTAATAATTCTCTTAGGCACAACAATAATCTTTTTAGGAGTCTTACCATCAAGCCATTTTTGAGCACCTTCATGTTCAATTACAGCTTTTTCAACTTCTTCTTTTGGCATATCAACAGGCAATTCAATTTTAAAACGCATTTTACCGTTAAACGATACCGGATATTCAAAAGTATTTTCTGTTAAATATTCCTCTTTAAATTCTGGGAATTTAGTATTTACAACACTTGGTTTGTTTCCTAATATTTTCCATAATTCTTCCGCAATATGTGGTGCGAAAGGAGAGAGGATGATAGTAAAGGGTTCAAGAATTGCTTTTTTATTGCATTTTAAATTACCAAGTTCATTAACACATATCATAAAAGCACTTATAGAAGTGTTGAAAGAAAAATGCTCAATATCGTGTATTATTTTCTTGATGGTTTTATGAAGAATTTTCAATTCATCTTTTGTAGGATTTTCATCCGATAAATTTATCTTATCATTCTCATCGTGAAACAGTCGCCATGTTTTTCTGAAAAACTTAAATACTCCGTCAATTCCGTTAGTATCCCAAGGTTTTGATTGCTCTAAAGGACCAAGAAACATTTCGTACATACGTAATGTGTC
>CAYTWH010000076.1:0-9444 GCA_964442075.1 uncultured Bacteroidales bacterium | reverse complement strand
AAGGTTTTGATTGCTCTAAAGGACCAAGAAACATTTCGTACATACGTAATGTGTCTGCTCCGTATTTTTCTATAATGCCTTCTTGTTCTAGTTTGCCATTTTTATCATAAGTGTTGTCAGGATTTACAACATTTAATTTTGACTTGGACATTTTTTCAACTTCCCTTTTTACATAGAATTTACCCTCTTCTGGAATGAATTTGATATTAGTGTTATCATTTCCCCATTTTTCTTTTAAAAATTCCTCTTTGTTAAGTATATTTCCCTCAACATGTTTAATGTCAATATGGATATTATGAGTGATATTTTTAATTTTCAAATCAATATGTGAGCAATCATAATTATTGCAATCACTCATTATTTTCTTTAGTTGTTCATTTGCTTCTTTAGTTTTATCTATCATTTCTTGAGAAATGTAAATAGTAGGATATGTTGTTTCCTGAGTTGTATTTTCTCCACCTGAAATCTCAGCAATTCTAGATATAAAACCAGATACACCCTGAATCATCCCCTGATTAATAAGTTTTTTAAAAGGTTCTTTTTTGCAAACCAAGCCAAGGTCGTAAAGGAATTTATTCCAAAAACGAGCATAAACTAAATGCCCTGTTGCATGTTCAGTTCCACCAATATATAAGTCAACATCTTGCCAATATTCATTTGCCTTTTTTGAAACTAGAGCTTTGTCGTTTTTGGGGTCCATATATCTGTAGTAATATGCAGAAGAACCTGCAAAACCCGGCATTGTGCTTAATTCGTAAGGATGTCCATCTTTTGTTTGCCAGTTTTTTGCTCTTCCAAGAGGTGGTTGTCCATCTTCAGTGGGTAAAAATTTATCAACTTCCGGTAGCTTTAATGGCAATTCTTTTTCATCAATTACATAAGGTATATCATCTTTAAAATATACAGGAAATGGTTCTCCCCAGTATCTTTGTCTGCTAAAAATAGCATCACGTAAACGGTAGTTAATCTGACCTTCGCCTATGTTTTCTTCAACTATATATTTAATTGTTTTCGAAATGGCTTTTTGAACTTCAAGTCCGTTAATAAAACCTGAATTTATCATTGTTCCTTCTTTGCCGTCAAAAGAATTTTCCCAAGTAGAAGTATCACTTTCTTTTTCATCTTTTCCTACTACAACTTGGATAATTGGTAAGTCAAAATGACGAGCAAATTTAAAGTCTCTGCTGTCATGTCCGGGAACAGCCATTATAGCTCCGGTTCCATATCCGGCAAGAACGTAGTCTGCAATATAAATTGGTATTTCTTTATTTGTTAAAGGATTAATAGCATAAGCTCCGGTAAACTGCCCTGTTATTTTTTCAACTTCAGCAATTCGTTCTCGTTCTGTTCGTTTTTTTGTTCTTATAATGTACTCATCAACAGCATTTTTATATTCATCAGTAGTTACTTGTGAAACATAATCTGATTCTGGTGCAAGAACCATAAAAGTTGACCCGAAAATTGTATCGGGGCGTGTTGTGAAAACTACAATAGCCCCACCTAAATCCTCCCCAATAGGGAGGACTTTGTTATCTACTGACTTATTATTTGGAGATTTTTCTCCCTCTCCTTTGGAGAGGGCTGGGGAGAGGCGAAATCTCATTTCAGCACCTTCAGATTTTCCAATCCAATTTCTTTGAATTTCTTTTAGGGAATCAGTCCATTCAATTTCTTCCAGATCGTCTAATAATCTTGGTGCATAAGCAGAAATACGAAGCGACCATTGTTTCATTTCTTTTTGTACAACTTCATATCCACCACGAACAGAAACCCCATTAACTACTTCATCATTAGCTAAAACAGTGCCTAATTCAGAACACCAATTTACTTTAGTGTTGGCCAAATATGCTAATCTATAATTTAATAAAATTAATTGTTGTTCTTTTTCAGTTTTTAAAGTCCATTCTTTTGCGGAAAAAATATCCGTTTCATTGCAGTTTGCTTCGATATTTTGATTGCCATTTTTCACAAATTCCTTAATTAACTCTGAAATTGGTTCTGCTTTTTGAGTTTTATTGTTGTACCAATGTTCAAACATTTGAATAAATGCCCATTGTGTCCATTTGTAGTAGTTGGAATCAGATGTCTTTACTTCTCTGTCCCAATCATAAGAAAATCCAATTTTATCTAATTGTTCTCTATACCTTTTTATATTTATTTCGGTTGTCTTAGCCGGATGTTGTCCTGTTTGAATTGCATATTGTTCGGCAGGCAAACCAAAAGCATCATAGCCCATTGGGTGCAAAACATTAAAGCCATTTAATCTTTTATATCTGCTGTAAATATCAGAGGCTATATAACCTAATGGATGTCCAACATGTAAACCAGCACCTGAGGGATATGGGAACATATCCAAAACATAGTATTTTGGTTTTGAATCGTCTATGTTTACTTTGTAGATATTATTTTCTTTCCAGTAATTTTGCCAGTACTCTTCAATTTTTGAAAAATTGTATTCCATAATTAAGCTCTTGAAATTATTTGTCAACCAAGTTGCAAAAATATATAAAATAAGTTTGCAATTCTTCTTATGATTTTTTTAATTTTAGACTTTAATAATTTTCAACAAAATTCAATGAATTCATATATCCCGACTTTTGAAGACCTGTGTATTGCACATAAGAGAATTGAAAAATACATTAACAGAACTCCTGTATTAACCAGTACATTTTTTAATTCGCTGGTTGATGGAGAGTTGTATTTTAAATGTGAGAATTTTCAAAAAGTAGGAGCATTTAAATTCCGCGGTGCAATAAATACGGTTTTATCTTTAAGTAAAGATGAAATTAAAAAAGGTTTGGCTACGCATTCTTCAGGAAATCATGCACAAGCATTGGCTTTAGCTGCAAAAATTATGAATACTGATGCATATATTGTTATGCCTGAAAACTCTCCGGAAATTAAAAAAAATGCTGTTGCAGAATATGGAGCAAAAATAACTTATTGCACTCCGACCTTACAGGCAAGAGAAGATAATTTAAATAAGATTGTTGAAGAAACAGGAGCCACTTTTATTCATCCTTATGATGATTCTAGAATAATTGCAGGACAAGGTACTTCTGCAAAAGAATTAATTGAAGATATTCCCAATCTAGATTATATAATTGCGCCTGTTGGAGGTGGTGGACTTTTAAGCGGGACTTCAATTTCAACAAAAGCTATGAGCAAAGCAAAAGTGATTGCTGCTGAACCAAAAGGAGCAGATGATGCCTATAGATCATTTAAAAATAAAAAATTAATTCCCTCAATAAATCCAAATACAATTGCCGATGGTTTATTAACTTCATTAAGTGATTTAACATTTGAAATTATACTGAAAAATGTTGACGATATCATAACAGTTGATGAAGATGAAATTATAAAAGCAATGAAATTAGTGTGGGAGAGAATGAAAATTATTATTGAACCATCCTCTGCAGTAGCTGTAGCAGGTGTTTTAAATAATGCAGTTTTTTTTAAAAATAAAAAGGTTGGAATAATTATATCCGGTGGAAATGTGGACTTCCAAAAATCATATTTTTAAATATTCTTACTTCTTAAAAATAAATTGATTATATAAGTTGAAATTTTTGATAAAATGTGATAATTTGTTTACGAAAAAACTTTTTTAATTGCCTAATTTTATTATTTTTGATTCCTTATTTTAATATGTTTTTTTAGCCTTAAACTTATTTATGAAAAACACTCTCTCTATTGTGTTGATTGCCATAGCTTTGGCTGTTTGCGCAGATGGTTTATATTCTCAAAATATTGCAATAACAGATGACAATGCATATACTGCACAAAATAGTGCAATGCTTGATGTAAAATCTTTAACAAAAGGTTTGTTGGTGCCAAGATTAACAAGTGCACAGCGAAATGCTATATCATTGCCTGCTACAGGATTGTTAGTATTTGATACTAACGAGAATGTATTTTATTATTATACAGGTTCAACATGGTCAAATTTATCCGTGGGTCAACTATGGACTAAAAATGGCAATTATGTTTATTTATCTAATACCGATGACAATGTAGGTATTGGTGTTATTGCTCCTGATAATAAATTATTGGTAAAAGCTGATGCATCAACAGGAGTAGATGAATCCATCTTTGCAGTGTTAAATAATGCCGGTGATACTGTATTTGCAGTTTATCAGGAAGGAGTAAGAATTTGGGTTAACAATGATGGTGGTTCAAAAGCAAATGGAAGTCGGGGAGGATTTGCAGTAGGCGGTTTTAATCCTGCTAAAGCAGGTTTTACAAACGAATATCTTCGTGTTACACCCGATAGTGTAAGGGTATATATTGATGAAACTTATGTTGGAGCAAAAGCTAATGGGAGTAGAGGCGGTTTTGCAGTAGGTGGTTTTAATCCTGCTAAAGGAACAAATACAGAAAATTATATGATTGTTTCATTAGATACAACAGAAACAATAGTTCCAAGTGAACCAAGAATATTATGGTATCCTACAAAAGAAGCATTTCTTACAGGAAGAGTTATAATTGAAAGTAAAGACAGTATTGGGATTAATTCATTTGCATCAGGTTTTGAATCAAAAGCAATTGGGAATTATTCACAAGCATTGGGATATCATGCCAGAGCATTTGGTAATAATTCAACAGCAATAGGTAATAATGCAAACGCAGAAGGAGATGATTCTTATTCTCTTGGAAATTTTTCTAAAACTGAAAATACAGGTTCTTATGCAATTGGTTCGGGAGCAAGAGCTTCAGGTTTGAGAAGTTTTGCCCTTGGTTCTACTGGTGTTGATTCTGCAGGTACCGCAACTTCGGCTACAATTGCAAGTGGCGATTATTCTTATGCTTTTGGTATGGGTTCAGAAGCATTAAATCAAGGTGCTTTTGTTTTTGGAACTAAAAATACTGCGTCGGGAAAATATTCACTTGCAATGGGATATAAGACAACTGCTAGTGGAGATTATTCCTCCACAATGGGACATGGGATAATTGCTAGTGGAGGTTCTTCTTTCGCAACGGGAAGTTATTCAGTAGCGAGTGGAGGAGTATCAACAGCAATGGGATATAATACAGTTGCTAGTGGATCATATTCTTTTGCTATAGGGAGTGCTACATTAGCTAGTAATTATTATTCTGTTGCTATGGGAAATAATACTATATCTAGTGGTAGGTGGTCTACCGCAATGGGAGCAAGCACAACAGCAAGTGGATGGATTTCAACAGCAATGGGACATACAACAACTGCCCAACCATATGCATCAGTGGTACTTGGTAGATATAATATTATAAGTGGGAATACAACTTCGTGGGTTGCTACTGACCCATTATTTGTTATAGGAAATGGTTCGTCAACTGCAATTCGTTCAAATGCTGTAACTGTACTAAAAAATGGCAATGTTGGTATTGGAACAGCTACTCCTGTAGCCAACTTACATGTTGTTGGTGATGCTACTCAAGGAACTGTTATGATAGGTCCAAGTGTTGGTTCAGCTGCCGATGCTGAATTAATTTTATGTGAAGATAATGACTATTCATATGGAATGTCAATTAAATATGATGGAGGTCTTAATGATTTACAGGTTTTTGGTTATTATCTGGGAACGAGTTATGGTCCACACCTTTCTATTGATAGGAATACCGGTGCGACATGGATGCCAAATGTTTATGGTGATGCTATAGCTGCTACATACAGGGATTTATACATTAGAAGTGATGGTCAGTTAGGTTATATTGCATCTTCAAAAAGATATAAAAAAAATATAAAAGATATGGAAAATATTAACTGGTTATACGATTTAAGACCGGTAAATTTTATATATAAAACAGATATACTAAAAACCAAAGAATATGGTTTAATTGCCGAAGAAGTTGAAAAAATCAATTCATCATTTGTAAGTTATAATGAAAAGGGTAAAGTAGAAACTGTTAGCTATAGTAAATTGGTTTCTCCAATGTTAAAAGCTTTAATTGAACAAAGGAATATTAATCAAAAACAAGAAGACAAAATAATTAGTTTAGAAGCAGAAATTGAAGAAATAAAATCAATGTTAAATCAATCGACAAAAAAATAAATTATTATGAAAAAATTAAAATTATTTGTAATTACACTTATTTTGGTAATTGTTCTCCTGAGCAGAGTCGAAGGGCAAAATATTGCAATAACAGATGATAATGCATATACTGCACATAGTAGTGCTATGCTGGATGTAAAGTCATTAACCAAAGGATTTTTAACACCAAGAATGACAACTGCACAACGAATTGCCATTCCATCACCTGCTACAGGTTTGTTAGTTTTCGATACTAGTATTAATGGATATTATTACTACAATGGTAGTGCGTGGATAAACTTAACATCAGGTAGTTCAAGTGGATTGTTTTGGAGTTATAATTCTCCAAATATATATATGTCCACAGGAACAGACAAGCTAGGACTTGGTACATCAACTCCTTCTGATAGATTAATTGTAACAGGTACAACAGAATCTACAACAAGGATGAAAATTGGATATAACGGAAGTTATAACAACATTGAATCAGGGCGTTTAGCTTTTGACGAGAATGTTAGTGGTGCAGGTGTTTGTGGTTTTGAATTCCATTTTGACGGAAGTGTTAATAAATTATTTCTTGATGCAGGTTGTACAGCTATGAGTAATATTATGACTTTTGAAAGAGGTGGAAATATTGGAATTGGAACAACAACTCCTGAAACAAAACTTATTGTAAAAGGAAGTTCTACTACAGGAATAGATGAGGCAATATTTGCCGTGCAAAACACAAATGGAGATACTGTTTTTGCAGTATATCCAGAAGGAGTTAGAATTTGGGTTAACGATGCCGGTGGTACAAAAGCAAATGGTAGCAGAGGTGGTTTTGCAGTAGGAGGATTTAATCCTGCTAAAGCAGGCTTAACCAATGAATATTTTAGAGTAACACCTGACAGTGTAAGAGTATATATTGATGATGACTTTAATCCTGCAAAAGCAAACGGTAGCAGAGGAGGATTTGCAGTAGGAGGATTTAATCCTGCAAAAGGAACAACAACAGATAATTATCTTTTTGTGCAGGATGACAGCACACGTGTTTATGTTATAGGAGATGAGGGATTTGCTGTTGATAATATTGCTGCAGGTAGTGAGGCCAGATATATGGACTTGACACCAGAAAACTATTTGATTGGTCATGAATCAGGACAAAAAATTACAAATGGAAAATACAATACTTTTTTTGGATATCAAACAGGTTATGAAACTACAGGCGGAATAGAAGTTCAGCCAGGCGAATGGGAAGGAAGTAATAATATATTTATTGGATATCAGAGTGGATATGATAATGCTACTGGTTACAAAAATGTATTTATGGGATATAAAAGTGGTGCCAATAATACATCAGGACGAAAAAATACTTTTATAGGAAATGAAAGTGGTGGAACAAATACCACAGGAGGTTACAATACTTTTTTAGGATATCATTCAGGTATTGTTAATAGTACAGGACAATACAATACTTTTTTAGGATCAAATGCCGGATTCTATAACTCTACATCTTACTATAATGTTTGTGTAGGAAGTCATGCAGGAGAAAATTTATCATCAGGAGCACATTATAATACATTTATCGGAACAGCTGCTGGTCATGGAGGGGGAACACCCGGCTCATATCCATCAGTATTTATTTCTGGTGATAACAATACAGCAATTGGTTACAGAGCAGGATTTAGTAACACTACTGGTAGTGGAAATGTATTTTTAGGATACAATGCAGGTTATAATGAAACAGGATCAAACAAATTATATATTGATAATAGCACTACTTCTTCTCCATTAATATATGGTGATTTTAGTGGTAATGAAATTGAAATTAATGGTTATATAGGAGTAGCAACAAATCCTGGTACAGCATTGCATGTAGAAAGAAGCATTAATGCCAGCGCAACACCAACGAATCATGTAGCATTGATAAAAAATACTTCAACAGGAACAAGCCCTGATGTTTTGGCATTACAGGTGGGATATGCCGGATCTCCTTCAACCGGAATTAACTTCATTACATTTTTAAAAGGCGGAGATATAGGCATAGGTGCAATTGAAGGAAATGGAACAGGAGGTATTACTTTAAATACAACATCGGCAGACTATGCCGAGTATCTCGAACGCATAAATAAAAACGAAATAATAGAATCAGGAGATGTTGTTGGTGTATTTGGAGGCAAAATTACCAGAAATACAAAAAATGCTGATCTTATTATGGCAATATCTTCAGGGCCAATTGTCCTTGGAAATAATCCCGGTGAAGATAAAATATCAGGATATGAAAAGGTAGGTTTTATGGGACAGGTACCTGTTAAAGTATCAGGAAAAGTAGGAGAAGGTGACTTTATTATTACCTCAGGGAAAAATGACGGTACTGCAATTGCAATCCCTTTCAACGAAATGCTTCCTGAATACTATTCTAGAATTTTAGGGCTAGCGTGGGAAAGTTCAAGTGATAAAAAAATTAAATTAATAAAAACAGGGATAGGTATTCATGCTTCCAATAAATTCCTACAAATGCAACTAGACAGAATCAATCAAATTGAAAAAGAGAACCAGATATTAAAACAACATACTGAAGATATTGAGAAACTTAAAACTCAACTAGAAGAACTTAAATTAAATATTTATCAATCAGCTAAAAAATAAGAAACATGAAAAATTTAAACAAATTATTTATAATTACAGTTATACTGTCAATTTGTTTTCTGAGCGTAATTGAAGGACAAAACGTAGCAATAACAGATGATAATGCATATACAGCACATAGTAGTGCTATGCTGGATGTTAAATCAGTAACAAAAGGCATGTTAGTGCCAAGAATGACAAGTGTTCAAAGAGATGCAATTGTTTCACCTGTTACAGGTTTATTAGTATTTGATACTAACGAAAATGTATTTTATTATTATACAGGTTCAACATGGTCAAATCTTTCAGTAGGCCAATTGTGGACTAAAAACGGTAATTATGTTTATTTATCTAATACCGATGACAATGTAGGTATTGGTGTTACTGATCCTGATAATAAATTATTGGTAAAAGCCGATGCATCAACAGGAGTAGATGAATCCATCTTTGCAGTGTTAAATAATGCAGGTGATACTGTATTTGCAGTTTATCAGGAAGGAGTAAGAATTTGGGTTAACAATGATGGTGGTTCAAAAGCAAATGGAAGTCGGGGAGGATTTGCAGTAGGCGGTTTTAATCCTGCTAAAGCAGGTTTTACAAACGAATATCTTCGTGTTACACCCGATAGTGTAAGGGTATATATTGATGAAACTTATGTTGGAGCAAAAGCTAATGGGAGTAGAGGCGGTTTTGCAGTAGGTGGTTTTAATCCTGCTAAAGGAACAAATACAGAAAATTATATGATTGTTTCATTAGATACAACAGAAACAATAGTTCCAAGTGAACCAAGAATATTATGGTATCCTACAAAAGAAGCATTTCT
>CAYTWH010000075.1:0-13152 GCA_964442075.1 uncultured Bacteroidales bacterium | reverse complement strand
TTTTTTTTTGTAAAAACATACATAAACAATATGAAAAAAAATTATATGTAGGTTACATCTGACAAACGTGAGTTTATGAGCACCTTTAAATAATTAACATTTGGCGAACTAAATTAAACACTTTTTTTACAGAGGAATTATAATTAAATTCAAATATTTAATTGAGATATATTTCTTATACAGCAATGACGAAAAAAAACAAAAAAGTTATAATAAAAATGATTATTTTTGTAAATATTAAACACCTAAAATGACCTTATGGAATCATTTGAAACAATGCATGTAAAAATTGCTGTAGATTTTGACGGAACAATTGTTGATCACAAATATCCCGAGATTGGAGAGGAAAAACTATTTGCATTTTCAACTCTTAAAGCAATGCATAAAAAAGGATTTAAATTAATTTTATGGACATACAGGTCCGGTAAACTTTTGGATGAAGCCGTTGAATATTGCAAACAAAATGGAGTGGAATTTTATGCCGTAAATAAAAATTATCCTGAAGAAATATTTGATGAGAGTATGTCAAGAAAAGTTGATGTTGATATATATATTGATGATAAAAATATTGGCGGATTTTTAGGTTGGACAAATATCTGGAAAATTTTAAATCGCGATGAACAAAATTTTGATGAAATAGAACAAAAGACTTTAAAAGGGTCAAAAAGATTAATTTTTAAAAAACGAAGAAAATGAAAATTATATTAATTTCATTATGTTTCCTGGTTACTACATTAAATGCACAAACTTTATTAGGTACTGAAACTTTCGACTCCGATTTTATTGTTCATGGTTCATCTGCCTCAACTTCTGTGTGGTTTGGTCCTGATTACTATATTCCTATTGATTACAATGCGGCGGGTGGTTGTTCAGGTGGATATGCAGGATATCAAGGCTCGTGGAATAATTACTGGATGAATTTTCTTAGAACTCCTGCTGTTGATTGCAGTGGTTTGGATTCTGTAATTTTAAGTTTTGACCTTTCAAATTCTTATTTTGCAAATCATGGCAATGATAAAGCTTACTTTAATATTTGGATTGATGGTGGTTATGAAGATGCCATAACAAATCAAACTATATATTTTGACCAGGCTCGAAATTGTGTAACATTTGAAGTAATTTATGACTTAACACCATATATTGATAAAACAGCAATTTTATTTTATTTGAATGCAAATTGTGGATATAATGATTCTCAAACTTATTATGTTTGTTTTGATAATATTTCAATTAGTGGGATTGGGGGAGGAATTAATTGCAATCCGTTTGCCGGTAATGATACTGCAACATGTGGTTTGGATATTTGTTTTAATGATGCTTTTTTAAGTGATACAAATTCTACCTGTATTTGGTCAACTTATTCTTCTCCGGTTGGAGCATTTGTAAATTATTCAAATTTTGATGACCCTAATACATGTATTACTGTTAATGCTTTTGGTCATTATGAATTTATTATTACTGAAACAAATGGAACTTGTACAGGAAGTGATACAATTGCTGTTGATTTTAATGAAATACCATGGATAGATGCAGGAACATTCCAATTTGTTTGTGGCTATGAAACAGACATGGAAGCTTTATACACTTCTCAAGGTTATTGGTTACCTGTAAATGGAATTATTTTTACTGATAGTATAGATCCAAATACACATATAATAAGCGACCATTATGGAACAGATGTTTTTACTTGGGTAGAATATAATCAATATTGTTCAGATAGCTTTTATGTGAGTATTACATTTGATCCTTGCTCAAACATTGAAAATATTATTAAAGGTGATGTAAATATTTATCCAAATCCTTCAAACGGCATTGTAAATATTGAAATAAACCAAGAATTATACTCTAAAATCAGCATTTTTGACATGTATGGCCGAAAAGTTTTCAATGCTATTTTACAGGAAAAAAACATTACTCTAAATCTTGACAAAGGTCTTTATTCTTTAATTTTAAGTGGCAATAGTATTTTGGTAAAAAAATTGTTAATAGTACAGTAGTTCTTAATCCTGTTGAAAAAGTTTCAGTGAATACATGAAACTTTCTGTTTTGAGTTTTCGTAAACACAATTCGAACAATTAACATTACAAAGCTATGAAGACAATTTTATTTTCAACTTTACTTTTTTTCACTTTAAGTACATTTGCTCAATTACATACATGTGGAGATGATTTTACAGATACCAGAGACGGGAAAATTTATAAAACCATTGAAATTGGCTCACAATGTTGGTTTGCAGAAAATCTGAACTATGGAATCTTTACAGAAACTACTCAACTAGGAGTACCTCATTCCAACATGCATGATGATGGTATTGCTGAAAAATATTGCTATGACAATGATGAAGCAAATTGTAATATCTATGGTGGTCTTTACGAATGGAATGAATTAATGAAATATACTGAAATAGAAAAAGTTCAAGGTCTTTGTCCAAATGGTTGGCATATTCCCAGTGATGCTGAATGGAAAATACTTGAAGTGGAATTGGGTATGTCTCAGGCTGAAGCAGACGCTGTTGGTGATAGAGGTACTGATGAAGGAACAAAACTAAAAGATGGTGGCACATCGGGATTTGATGCCCTTTTAGCTGGTTATAGATTTGGATATGGCTCAACTAATAGTTTTGGCACTTTAGGATATTTTTGGACTTCAACAGAAAGTGATATCGCGGATAAATTCTATTACAGATCGTTAACTACCGGGGCAAAAATAACCAGAGCTACAGAACAAACTATTCATGGATCTAGTGTTAGGTGTATTCTCGGAGAAGGGTTATTCGTAAATGATATTGGAGATAATTCATTCTTTTTATCAAAACCATTTCCAAATCCTGTAAAAATGTCAACACAAATTAAATATAATCTTCCACCTAATGTTTCAAGTGGGTATTTTATCTTGTATAATATCTTAGGAAATGAGGTTAAAAGAATAAAAGTTGACAGATCTCATCAACCTATTGTTATTAATGCAAGTGATTTCAAAAACGGAACTTATTTCTATCAACTTAGTTATAACGGAACATCTAGCGGAACAAAGAAATTAATTATTTCTAAATAGATCTTAGAATTCTTTTTGTAACGTAATTCCTGCAGAATCATGGCTTTTATATGGAGAAACATTTATTTTCCAATTATTTTGATTATAAATAAGTTTTCCAATTGCATAACCAAAAAATGCACCTGCAAAAACATCACTTACCCAGTGTTTATTATCATTAACACGCGACAAGGCAGACATGCCGGCAATGGAATAAGAAAGTATTGGAACTATTAAATTGTCATCATATTCAGATGCGACAATTGTGGCAACAGCAAAGATTGATGTTGTATGACCGGAAACAAATGATTTGAAATAATCTCCCGTAAAAGGACCATCCCAAATATTTGGATTAGGTATATCTCCATGATATGGTCTGTGCCTGTTAAATAGATATTTTGGGATTTGAACAAAAACTCCTGATAGTAAATAACT
The DNA here is from genome assembly GCA_964442075.1 of uncultured Bacteroidales bacterium. Lineage (GTDB taxonomy): Bacteria > Bacteroidota > Bacteroidia > Bacteroidales > CAYTAU01 > CAYTAU01. The sequence goes on along the minus strand of CAYTWH010000075.1, from coordinate 9,684 downwards.
TTTAACACCTAACAGAGCGACTTTTTTACTCCTTTCATTTTTGAAAAAACTACCATGAAGATAGAATAAACACATTGTTGGCATTGAGTAAACACCACTTCCCCATGGTTCTATAAAATACTTTGAAATAGTATCGCTTGTATTACTTCTTTTATCTTGAACATAATCATATAATTTTTTATCTTGTGTAATTAAAAGTACAGTTGTTGCTGTAATACCTGTTGCTAAAATCCATTCATTTTTATCCCATTTAAATGGAGATGTAAAAAAATCTCTTGAATCAAGATAATATGATTTGAGATATTGTTTGTTTATTGATGCCTTATTGTTTAAAGAATCCGGATTATTATTATCGGGAAAATAAGCTTCCGAAATTAATGGGAGCAATAAAAGAATAAGTATTTTATAGAATTTAAGCAATTTGAAAATTATTTTTGTTTGTGGCGAAAATACTAAATCCTGTCAAAAGATTATGAAATAATTTAATAATATGCAAAAATCCAAAATATAATTAATCCAACATTTAAAATAAGATCATAAACATCTCTCCTGTGTTCTCGTTTTCTAGATAATTCTTCTTCACTATTGTAATCTTTGGTTTTAATATCGTTTGAAATATCAAGACTGTCAGAGACTGGTTTTCCCGCATAAATATCATCATTACCCCAATTATAGTTTTTGTTCTGTTTTATTTCCTTTACAGATTTTTTCGTTTTAGTGTCTAAACTATCAGCAGGAGGTACTTGCTGGGCAAAAATATTTAAAAATAAGAACAGCCAGAAAAATATTAAGATAAATTGTTTCATAATGTTATAAGTTTATTATAATTGTAGTATTACAAAAAAAGTAAAAACTTCAAAACAAAAATTAAACCAAAATGTTTAAGTATATTGCATAAATTATATATTTTTCATTAAATTTGCTTCGAATAATGAGTTAATTATGTTCAATTTAATCATCGACGTACAACACATTATTCTATAGCTGATAAGGATTTTATGAAATAATTAAATATAACTATTAGATGGGACTTTTTTCTTTCTTTACTCAAGAAATTGCTATTGATCTTGGAACAGCAAATACAATAATTATTAGTAACGATAAAATTGTTGTGGACGAACCTTCAATTATTGCAATTGACAGAAATACTGGAAAACTAATTGCTATTGGTAAAAAAGCAAGGCAAATGCATGGAAAAACCCATGAAAATATAAAAACAATTCGACCATTAAGAGACGGTGTAATTGCTGATTTTAACGCATCTGAATTAATGATTCGGGGAATGATAAAAATGATTAATACTAAATCCAGAATGTTTACTCCGTCATTAAAAATGGTAGTATGTATTCCATCTGGTAGTACAGAGGTTGAAATTCGTGCAGTACGTGATTCTTCAGAACATGCAGGTGCAAGAGATGTATATTTAATTTTTGAACCAATGGCAGCAGCAATTGGTATTGGTTTAGATGTTGAAGCTCCTGAAGGCAATATGGTTGTTGATATTGGAGGAGGGACAACAGAAATTGCAGTAATTTCTCTTGGTGGTATTGTTTGTAATAAATCAATTAGAATTGCCGGAGACGATTTTACTGATGATATTCAGGAATATATGAGACATCAACATAATATTAAAGTTGGTGAACGAACAGCTGAAGACATTAAAATTCACGTAGGTTCTGCCTTGCCGGATCTTGATGACCCACCACCTGATTTTATTGTTAAGGGTCCTCATCAGATGACATCCTTACCTATTGAGATACCTGTTTCTTATCAGGAAATAGCACATTGTTTAGATAAATCAATATCTAAAGTTGAAGCAGCAATATTACAAGTTTTAGAAGAAACTCCACCGGAACTTTATGCCGATATATATAATAATGGAATTTATCTTGCCGGAGGCGGAGCTTTACTTCGTGGAATGGATAAAAGATTGTCAGATAAACACAATATGCCTGTTCATTTATCAGAAAATCCATTACATGCAGTTGCCAGAGGAACAGGAATAGCATTAAAAAATGTTGACAAGTTTCAATTCCTTATGCGCTAAAACATTGTAAAAAAAGATGAATGAGAAATTTAATTAAATTTATTTTTAAGTATCATTTTTTTATACTGTTTTTAATTATTCAATTCTTTTCCTTTTTTTTTGTTGTTCAGTTCAATACATATCAAAAAGCTAGTTTTATAAATTCTTCAAATTCAGTTTTTGCAGTATTCTATGATGGATATAGCAGTGTTACATCATATTTTTCTTTAAAAAAGACTAATAAAATATTAATAGCAGAAAATAAATATCTTCATAATTTGAATATTTCAAATTACAAATCCAATAAAATAAAATCTTGGCAAATAAAAGACTCAATATATTCTCAACAATATAAGTATAATGCGGCAGAAGTAATAAATAATTCTACAAATAAACAAAGAAACTATATTACATTAAATAAAGGGATAAAACATGGTATTTTACCGGAAATGGCTGTAATATCGCCACAAGGTGTAATTGGCATTATAAAAGAATCGTCAAAAAATTATTCGGTTGTAATTCCCATTTTAAATACCAATTTAATGATAAGCGCTAAACTTAAAAACAGCGATTATTTTGGCTCTGTTTCGTGGGATGGAATTGATTATAGAAAATGTAAATTACATGATATTCCTTTCCATACAAAATTAAATATTGGTGATAGCGTTGTAACTAGTGGATACTCTGCAATTTTTCCTAAAGGAATTATTATTGGAACTATCTCAAATATTGAAAAGCCTGAGGGAAATAATTTTTATGATATTGAAATATTGTTGGCTACTGACTTCAGAAATGTATCTTTTGTATATGTAATTAGCAATTTGCTAAAAAGTGAACAAAAAAATTTAGAAAATAAAATAATAGAAAATGATTAAATCAATTCAACGATATATTATTCTTTTTATTTTCTTGATACTATTACAAGTATTGATACTTAATAATATCCAATTTAGTGGTTATGTAAACCCCTATTTATATTTGTTGTTCATTATTGTATTGCCTTTTAATATTCCAAATTGGGTAATATTATTTGTTGGATTTGCTACAGGATTTATAATAGATATATTTGCCAATACATTAGGGGTTCATACTTCTGCAACTGTTTTTATTTCATTTTTAAGACCTTTCTTTTTATCATTTTTTGCACCACACGATGGTTATGAAACAGGAACATCCCCTACAGCTGCTCATTACGGATTTGTTTGGTTCTTAAAATATGCTTTTTTAATGGTTTTTGCACATCATATTTTTTTGTTTTTTATAGAAGTCTTTAAATTTTCAGATTTTTTCAGAACCTTTGGGAGAATTATTTTAAGTACTTTTTTCACATTAATACTAGTAATGATAAGCCAACTGTTTATGACTAAAAAATAATAAATGAACCCATTAACATCAAGAAAATATATTATTGGAGCAGTTATAATTTTTATATTTCTTGTTTTTATTATTAAATTGCTTATTATTCAGGTGGTTAAGTCTGAGTTTAAAGATTCTGCCGATAATAATTCCATGAGGTATGTTACTCAATATCCTGCAAGAGGCTTAATTTATGATAGAAATAATAAAATACTTGTTTATAATGAAGCAGCCTACGATTTAATGATAATTCCTCGTCAAACTAAAGAATTTGACACACTTGAATTAGTAAGTTTGCTTGGTATTAGGTATGAAGATGTTATAAATAAAATTAGTAAAGCAAAAAAATATTCGTATTACAAGCCTTCAATATTTGTAAAACAAATATCATCAAAAGATTATGCTTTATTACAGGAGAAATTATATAAATATAAAGGATTTTATGTCCAAATAAGAACCTTAAGAAAATATCCTAAAAAAATTGCTTCTCATATTTTTGGTTATGTTGGAGAAGTAAACAAAAAAACTGTTGATGAAAATACATATTACAAATCAGGAGATTATATTGGTATAAGCGGACTGGAAAAATCTTATGAAAAAGAACTAAGGGGAAAAAAAGGTGTTAAAATATTTTTGGTTGATAATCATAACCGAATAAAAGGAAATTATGCTGATGAAAAAAAGGACACATTACCGGTTATCGGGAAAAATCTCATCACTACTTTAGACGCAGAACTTCAGGGATATGGAGAACGGTTGTTAAATAACAAAATAGGCAGCATTGTTGCAATAGAACCAAAAACAGGGGAAATATTAGCAATGATCTCAAGCCCTTCTTACGACCCTAATTTATTGGTTGGAAGAATAAGAACAAAAAATTATAAAATACTTGTTGCAGACACCCTTAAGCCGCTTTTTAACAGGGCGATAATGTCGAGATATTCACCGGGATCAATATTTAAAATTGTTAACGGACTAGTTGGTTTGCAAATGGGAGTTATAAATGAGCAGACGGGATTTAACTGTAATAAATCATTGGTAATGTGTCATAATCATCCAACCGCAAGTAATTTAAAAAAGGCAATCCAATTTTCTTGCAATCCATATTTTTATAATGTTTATCGAAAAATAATACAACAGGGAATAAAAAAGAGTATTTATAAAGATAGTGAAATAGGATTGCGAGAATGGAGAAAATATGTTTTGAGTTTTGGTTTTGGCGAGGCTTTAAGCATAGATATACCGGGTGTTAAAGGAGGCTTAATCCCTTATGTTGAATTTTATAACAAATGGTACGGAGAATACAGATGGGCTTTTAGCACAATATATTCAAATGGTATAGGGCAGGGAGAAGTAGAAACAATTCCAATACAAATGGCGAATCTTGCTGTAATAATTGCGAATAAAGGATATTATTACACTCCTCATTTTGTGAAATCTATAGGAGATAAAAAAGAAATAAGAAAAGAGTATAAACATTATTATTATACAAAGGTTGATAAAAAACATTATGATATTGTTCAGGAAGCAATGTATGCTGTTGTAAACGAGCCCGGTGGTACAGCAAGAAGAGCGAGGATTAAAAACATAAAAGTATGTGGAAAAACAGGAACTGTTCAAAATGTACACGGAGAAGATCATTCCGGTTTCATTGCTTTTGCACCATTAGAACACCCTAAAATTGCAATTGTTGTTTATGTGGAAAATGCAGGATTTGGAGGAACTTGGGCTGCTCCAATAGCAAGCCTTATGATTGAGAAATATTTAACAGATACTATAAGCAACAAATATAAAGAGGATAGAATCCTTAATGCAAATTTTATAAAAGGTGAGTAGGAAAATAAACATATTTAATAGTTTGGACTGGCTTACAATAGCATTATATTTTATACTTATTTTTCTAGGTTGGATAAATATATATTCAGCCGCTTTTAATGAAGAACATAGCAGTATTTTCGATATTTCACAGCGTTACGGAAAACAAATGATGTGGATAGGTGCTGCAATTTTTGTGATAATAATAATAATAATAATTGACAGTAAATTTTATTCGTTTTTTGCTTACGGTATTTATGGTTTTGCAATATTTTTATTAATTGCAGTTTTATTGTTTGGTAAAGAGGTTAATGGAGCAAGATCATGGTTTGAATTTGGGGCTTTTAGATTTCAGCCGGCAGAATTTGCAAAATTTGCAACTGCCTTGGCAATTGCTAAATATTTAAGTTCCAGAAATATAAAAGATACAAATATCTTTTGGATATTATTTTCTGCTGTTTTATTACCTGTTGGAATAGTTTTGCGTATTTTACGTAAAGGAAAAACAACATTTGTTCCCATTGTATTATTATTATTATTACCTGCAGGACTAATACTTTTGCAAAACGATGCCGGTTCTGCTTTAATTTATATTTCTTTTATTATTCTATTATACAGAGAGGGTTTGTCTAGTCTGTTTATTCTAATATGCTTATTAATGGCAATATTATTTGTTTCTGTTTTGATAACTAATGTTTATGCAATAATATTTGTTATTATCGGAGTAGCTTTGCTTGTTCACTGGATTATTAGCAATAATGCTAAAGAAACAGGTTTCGCTTTGGGTATTTTAACTGTAATATTTGGAGTTTTTTGGGGATTAAATGAAATACTTAAAACAAAAATTGGAATTGGTTTTCTTACAACATTTGCAGTAATAATTTCAAGTGTAATTTTTGTTATTTATGCATATCGGCATAAAATCTTTCATGCATATTTTATAATTAGTATTCTTATTGGTGCAATACTTATTACTCATTCTGTAAACTTCGTTTTTAATAATATATTAGAAGAACACCAAAAAAATAGAATTGAAGTAACATTAGGGTTGAAATCAGATCTCTTAGGTGATGGATACAATTTAAATCAATCTAAAATTGCTATCGGTTCAGGCGGGTTAACAGGAAAAGGGTTTCTTAACGGAACACAAACTAAATTTAATTTTGTACCCGAACAAACTACCGATTTTATTTTCTGTACTGTTGGAGAAGAATGGGGTTTTGCTGGAACATCAATAGTTATATTGCTGTTTTTAATATTATTACTACGATTGATATTTTTAGCTGAAAGGCAAAGATCAAAATTTAGTCGAATATACGGATATGGTGTTATTTCAATATTGTTTTTTCACTTAGCAATAAATATTGGCATGACTATAGGATTAGCGCCTGTAATAGGTATTCCTCTTCCTTTTTTTAGTTATGGGGGATCTTCTTTATGGTCGTTTACAATATTATTATTTATTTTTCTTCGTCTTGATGCAAGTAGAATGGAATTAATGAAATAATTTACTAAAGGTCTTCTCCAAGATAATCCAGACTTTCAAGATGAATATCATCTTCAAAATCTTCTTGAAAATCAGGCATTGGAATATTTTCACCAAGTATTTGTTTTGGAGCTTTGCCTTTTCCGTTAGCTAAAACAGGATATTTTATTTTATTTTCAGGTTTTGAAATATTCATAAGTTCAATATAAAATTCTCGTTCAGAGAAAAAATCATATATGTATATAAGTTTGTCATTTTTTTGTTTTACAAAATCAGACATTTTTGTTTTATGCATAACGTGTGCTTTACTCTTATCAAAATCAGACATGTCCATTAAAGTGATTTCTTCTTTTTTTTCCCATTTATTATTTGATATGAAAAAAGAAGCTATTTGTGTTTTGTCAAAATTTACAGAAACTTGTATTATTTGATGAAATTCGAAAAAAGTGCTTGATTTTTTTATTTCAATATCTCTAAAAAACTTTTCATTTTCATTTGAAATAATTCTAAATTTATAAACCATAGCTATTATTTAAAGTTGTTAAAAATTTAATTGTATCCACATTATCAGCATAATTCCACAATTTTGTCTTTTGTGTTTCACCTATTAACACGCTATTGCTAATTCCATCGGCATTTGTTACTACACATTGCAATTTTGTAGAATTGCTTTCTAAATAGCCATACAAATTACGAATATTTTTATAATATTCATAAAAAATTACTGAAATTGGTGAAGAAAAATCATTATCCTCTTTTAAAATCACAAAACCATTGTCTAAGTGTCTGATATTGTTCATTAAATAAACTGTTTGATTGTACAAGTAGTTATTGGTATATTTATTATGCATTTTTATTTTACTAAAATGTTTTATTGCATTAAAGAAATGTGTAAAATCATAATTTTCCGGTACATATAATTTTGAGACACTACGACAACCTAAGCCAAAATAAGTAAAAATATCGGCTCCAAGCTTTTTTAGCTCATCTTCATTTTCTTGTCCTGTGAGTATAGCAACAGAATTTCTATTTTTTCTAATAATATTTGGAACATTTTTAAAATATTGTTCAAAATACATTGAAGAATTATCACTACCCGTAGCAATAACGGCATTAAAATTCTTCAAGAAACCTGTTTCAAAAATAATTCTATCTTTACATCTATCATCTATTGAAATTAAAATATCAGCTATTTTTTTAAGTAAAATATTATCTTTTGAAGAAAGTTTACCAATAAATTTATTGCCGGATATTAAAACACAAATAAAATCATGAAATCCAATCATCGGAATATTGCCCGCCATAACAACACCTATGTTTTTAGGGTTTTTATTTAATTTTAATTCCGGATATTTTTTTATCCATTCAAGTAAATTATTTTCTGTAAGTTGTTCTGAAATTACGTTTAATGCATAATAAATATTGTCTTTTGTAAACCATGGGTTTTGAATTTCTGCTTGCTGAACAGCATCAGCAAGTTTTAATTCTATTTTTCCGTTTTTATCGGCTAATAAAAATGACCTTATGTGATTTCCTAATTTTACAAAGGAATTTATTATATCATTAGTTTCCATAAAATTATATTCATAAAAAAAGGGCAAATTTTAATTGCCCTCTTAAGCTATGTGTAAAATATTTTATTTAATAATAAGACGTATCCCATGGCATTGTGCTAAATGCAGTACCAATAGCCGCCCCAATAACAAGCAAATAAATTATTATAAAAACTAAATATGCGCCTGAAAGACAAGTACCAACAATTGCGCATGTTCTTCCCGCTTTCATATTTTTGTACGAAGATTCGGTATATGCATTTGGGGTTTCTTCATATAATCTTTTAGCTTTATTTGATAAAACTATAGAAATAATACCTAAAGCCAGTCCGGCAATACCGTAACACCAACAAGTAGCAATTGAAATAATACCCATTACTAAAATTCCCGTTGCATTAGGTAAGGCTTGTGCCATAGTATTTGGAACCTGAGCTTGATGAGTTTGCTCAACAGGCTGTTGTTCCTGATTATTAATATTATCGTTCATAATTTACTGTTATTAAAAATTAAAACTATCCCAGGGCATTGAAGTTAAAGCTGCTCCATATATAAGTAATACTACAATAATATAAACTATGTACAAACTGGAAAGTATTGTTCCTATAAGGGCACAAATTTTGCCTGCTTTCATATTTTTATACGACGATTCTGTATATGCATCAGGATTTTCATTATACAAGGCATTTGCTTTTCCTGCAAGTACTAAAGCTATAACTCCAAGAGCTATTCCAACAATTCCATAACACCAGCAAACAGCAATTGAAATAATTCCCATTACCAATACTCCTGTAGCATTAGGTAAAGCTTGTGCCATAGTATTGGGAACTTGAGCTTGATGAGTTTGCTCAACAGGCTGTTGTTCATTAGTTTGTTCTGGTGTATTAGTGTTTTCTTCCATTGTTTTAAAAGTTATTAGTTAATATTGTTTTAATAATAAAATTGATTATAATAATTGAGACTGTAAATATAAAAGAAATTTTTAAAATTAATGCCCCTTTTTTAAATTTAAATATCAAATGTAGTATTAAAAATATAAATAATAAAATTGTAGGCAAAAGTGCAGGATATAATAAAATACTTTCCCAAACATTACCTTTTAGCAATTCAACTATAGCTCTTTGCATACCACACCCAGGACAATCCATCCCAAAATGTTTTTTATAAAAACATGGTTGTTGACTTCTCTCCAACCAATCTATGATACCCTGAAATATTGATATAGAAAACAAAATAATATTTATAAAATTTGAGCAAATTTAAATAGTTCTGCAAATTAAAAAAAATATTTTAAAATAATAAAAACATAATGTTAGTTTTTGGTAGTTTATAATATTTACCTATTTTTGCAGACCAAATTTCAAATAGAAATTTCGGGTCCCTTAGCTCAGCTGGTTAGAGCACCTGACTCATAATCAGGTGGTCCTTGGTTCGAGTCCAAGAGGGACCAC
>CAYTWH010000074.1:0-13884 GCA_964442075.1 uncultured Bacteroidales bacterium | reverse complement strand
TTAATAGTAATAATTCTATTCAAACTGAAAACGAATTTGAATTTGTACTTACTGATTTATTAGAAAAACGAAAAATGAAAGTTAAAGAGCTTGTTAAATTAAAACTTAAACTTGCTAAAACGGCATTAGAAATACAGCCTAATATTTTTGAGCTTTCTGAGCTGAAATTAGAATTACAAATGTTGCGTAATATTGATACGAAGCAAGGTGTTGGCACAAGCGGGTATAGTGATAATGTAATTACTAAAAAGGTGCAATTATCAAAAGTTGAGATAATTAAAATGACTGAACACGTAATTGAAAAGATTGACAATACTCAATCTAAAATTGATGAGTTTAATTATTCTCAGGAATTACTTTAAAATATTGGATACCTTTACAAGAATGTAAGCTATTTTTTAATAAGCTAAACACTGAACTAAAACTGACAGCAACTTTTTGATAAGATACTTAATATACAATACTGATTGCTTCAGTTAGAAACGATTCTTAATAATTCAGACTTAGTATTTAATACTTCGTAAAGTTTAACTATTAATTAATACATTTCTTGTAGAGTATCCTTTTTTATGAAACATATATATATTAATTAATATAATGACGCACGTGTAGTGCGTATAAATTCAGGCAATTACAAGATGATAAATTATGAAAACTAAAAAATTCGAACTAAAAAATTTAGAAAATGCAGAAACAATTATTGTTTCTAGTGAAGACAAAAGTATTGATTTCATAAAAGAAAACTCTCTAGTTGTAGTACATGTGGGTAGTTTGAGTAAGCCTAGATACCAATTACGTCCAGAGATATATGTTCTTGAAACTAATCAGCCTCAAACAACGGTTTTTGAATTACCAATAAGAGGTGAAAATATTAAAGTAGAAATAACTGTTTTCTCAAATTGTGATATTGATAAGATTACAGTTCAATTAAATCTATAATATCATTAATGATTTTTTGTTTTGTAAGCCTTGATTGAGCATACTTATTAATAAATTAGATTATGAAATATTTTTTAACAACATTATTCATCTTTACTTGTATCTCTGGTTTTTCACAAACTCAAACTGAAATGAATATTAGTGCTTGGGATACATATAAAAAAGCAGATACAGAATTAAACGATATTTATCAGAAAATTCTAATAGAGTACAAAACAGATACATTGTTTATTCAGAAACTTAGGGTTTCGCAAAGAATATGGATGAAATTTCGCGATGCAGAACTTGAAATGAAATATCCTGAAGAAAATCCAAGATATTATGGAAGTGTTCATCCTATGTGTGAATCAATTTATTTGGAAAAATTAACAATGGAAAGAATAAGGACTTTAAAAATATGGCTAGAGGGGAGTGATAAAACGGATGTTTGTTATGGTTCTGTAAGAATAAATATATAAATTAGCATTATTTTAAAATAACAGAATGAATGAAATAATATCAATAATAGAAAATTTAAACATTCCTAAACCTGATATATCAAGAAAAGTTATAGCTCAGAAAAAGTCAAATATACTTTCTGATCGTTTTATTGGGATGATATATGATGAAGTTTTCAAACAAAAAATAAAATCAATAAATGCAGAAAAAACATATAGGCTGAGTTATGGCAGGTATAGAAATGAAAATTCAAAAAATTATGATTACATAATTACTTATGATAGTATTTACAAAAAAATTCATAAAAGTTTTAAATGGCACATTAAAAGGAATAAAATAAAAGATTTTACTATCATAGATACTGCTAATTATTTAACAGAATTGTTTAATAAAGTAAATTTTTCAAAATTTAAAGCAAAACATAAATTCATTAGACTCACAAAGTGGGGGTATCCTATTACAGTAATTGATAATTTTGGAAAAAAGCGACACGGGACAAGTTTTGAAGCTGATATGATTATTGATGATTTTATTATTGATATAAAAACATATGATAGCATTAAATTCTCACATACTGAATTCCTTCAACTTCTTTTTTATTACGCTTGGACTAATCATTGCAAAAGAGAATTTAATCTGATAGTTACTCGTATGGACGAATCTAATAATGATGCTCCTTCCACTAACTATTTAGGGATTTTTTACTCTAAGCATTCTTATTTATGGACTTTCAATATTTCTGATTTATGTAGTAAAAATGATTTTGAAATTCTTGTTTCATTTATTCTGTCAAATATTGAGGAAACCAATCTTGATTTCCCAAAAGAAATATTAAGCCTATTTTCTTTTGTAAGAAATAAGAAATTTATATATAGAAATCAAAAAAATGAAAGTACAACATTTAATAACATTCAAAAAAATAAGCTACATCAAATTGAGGAATTGATAACCTTAAGATACAAGACAAAAAGCATAAAAAAGAAAGGTGAATTGTCTAACATATTAATTCAAACTAACAAGGAGTACTGTTATTCAAATTATAGGATAAAGTATAATATTAATAGCAAATTTGACTATAAGTCTCAATTTATTGGGAATATTGGCGAAGAAGGAATGCCTACTAAAGAATGTATCTTAAAATATCATAAATTTTTTAATGATTACACAATAGTTGAGAATAAGTTAATGGTAAAAGTCGAATTTTATGGAAAATCAATTGAAGATTTAATTTTTTACATAAAACATATTAATAGATTAATTAATCGTATTGAGTTATTAAATAAACTAAAAGCAAATAATATAAGAGACCTCCTGAAAAATGAAATAGAACTATTCTATTTATATTATAAAGAAAGTGCTTACTTAAATTCTGAAATAGAAAAAATAGAAAATAATACTAATAAGGAAACTGAAAAAATTAAGTCTAATTTACAAGCAAGATTGTCAAAGCTTAAAGGTCTTACAATACTATTTAAAAGAAAAGCAATTTCTTTCAAACAATATAACGATGAGATAAAAAAAATTTGAAGCAGGAAAAATTAAATTTAATACCTAAAATATGATGAAACAAATAACAAAAGAATTAGAATTTCATTTTAATGTAGATAAATATATTGGGGATTCTCAAAATGAAAGAGATATGGCTATTTATAGTGAGGCGATTGTGCTACCAAATAACGTGGATTATAGAAATTTGTTAATTCAAATAAAATTTGGGGATAGTAAAAATATCCCTAATAAAATAAAGATTTATTGCTTTAAGCCAAAGACAGAACTTGAAAAAAGTAAGTTATCCAAGAACAAGCCTTGTACTTTTATCAGTTTTTTTAAACATAATATACAATCCGTATTTCAAAAGCAAAAATCAAAATTTTTAGAAATTAACCCCGAAGTTAATTTTGATGGTAGTGCTTTTGGAATTGAAGAAGCATATTTAATTGAAAGGGTAGGTTTTGATTTTGACAACAATGACTTAATTTCAGACATCTCATTCAAATATCAAATATTCATGAAGGAATAACGTACAATAAAACAATTGTGAGGAATAAGAAAAATAATGAAAACAATAAAAACAAATACAGGGAACGAAGTTAAAATATTTGCTAAAACAATTGAAGATGTTGCTTTAAAGCAAATAGAAGAATTAGCAAATTCTGAAACATATAAAGATTCTACAATCAGAATAATGCCAGACTGCCATGCAGGTATAGGTTGTACCATTGGAACAACTATGAGCATAAAAGACAAAATAACTCCAAATTTAGTATTATTCCTGATTTCTTTGCCGTATTTAGGTCTCCTTTGCATTTTCAAAAACTTGTATAAGGCTGTATCTTTACAGTATGAAAAATACTATTTATCCCAGGGATTACGATGAGAATTTTATAGAATTTGCAAGGAAAGATGTTTTTCCGATTTTCGATTTATGGAGTATCAGACCTTCCAGAAACTCAATAAAAGAATTAATTTCTGGCAATTGTCATAATGAATTTGAAAAGTTTTCTAATTTTATTGAGCAACATTCCTATGAAGATCATCCTTGCGATTTGATTATTTATGTTGGGAGCAGTGAGAAGAATTATCCAACAATCATGTATAATAAATCAAAACAACATTTCATTGTAGGTTTTAAGCAATGTTCTAAAGATTATATAGGTACACCACTAATTTTGCCATATCACTCATAACAAGAATTTGTTATAAATATCCAAACCTTTCCTTCAATTGAATAATATTTTTTGCTTTCATATGAAGATCCATTCTAACAGGAGGTTTAGTACTTCTTTTCAACTTATAAATAATATTGTACCGACATTTTGGTTTGCAGGCAAAAGAATTATGCTTATAGCTTTCATATGCCTGGCCACAGTTCCAACAAATTTTCAAATAACGGATTCTTTCAATTTCTTTAGTAATATAATCCTGAACTCCAGCAACTCCACCACAAGAGGGATATTTTCGTTTTTCTTTAACATATTTTGCTGCAATTATATTATCCTGATACATACTCTTTTTTGTAATATTTTCTTTCATAATAATTTCCTTCCTCTATTAATAATTGCTGCAATATATTTCAATAAAAAATATCACTTTCCTGTAACTCGACTAAGTGGGATTAAGTTCCACTATCATCTTGTAAAAGTTTAAAAGAGATAAAGCAGAGCAAACAAAAAGTTAAGTACAAAATAAAAATTAGTTCAAATACAGATAAGTATTGGTTGGCATAGAGTTGGAAATACTTGATGATAAAATAACGGAATTTCATAATGACATCAAGGGTTACAGCACTATTAATAATGCTTTTTTAGTATTAAAATAAATGAGAAGTAAATAATTAATATTATTTCTTGCAGAAGAAAATTGCAATAAAATAACAACTCACGGCATCTCCCACCTTACTTGTTTTATGAGTGTTTTGGCTATTTTTATGGATATTGGGCTGTGTATGGACAGCAGAGAGCATGTTGATTGGTTTTATCAAATAATCTTTTGGCAGGAAAGAAAAGTCGCAGGTGTGGGTGTAAGCGACTACGGTGGTTGGGGTGGAGTGTATTTCTTTCCTGCCTTTTACAAACCTGCCAGAAAGAAAACTCATAAATACTATACAGCGACTTTCTCAGCTTTAGAAAATGCCAGAATATAATCAGCAGATTTTTGAGCTTGTGATGAAGCTTGAATAATAAACTGTTTATCATTTTTCATAACAGAAAGCCAATTATCAATATAATCTACATTATCAGTTATTCGGTTTTCATATCCTAAGTAAGCCATAATAAAAGCTGAAGAAATTTCCGCCAATATTTCTTCAAAACTGTATTTTTCAGAACCAAATACATTTTCTATTGGTCTGTCTAATCGAGATTTATGTCCTGTCCAGTGCGAACATTCATGAGCCAAAACTGAATAATAAGCCTCTTTTGAAATAAATTGTTTTCTTTCCGGCAAATATATTTTATCCTCACTGTGTCTATAAAAAGCGTCATTTTGCGGAGAATGAACAATATTTGCTCCTGTGCTGTTTATTACGTGTTCGGCTCTTTCATCTTTCTCAAACTCTGTCAAATTTTCCAAATCATTGAGTTTGTAATATTCATCGGGTAATTTTTCAATTTGTGAAATATTAAAAACATTGTATTGTTTTAGGTAACCAAGCTTTTTATAATCCAAATGCTCTATACTTTGACCGCTTTTAAGTAGATGTTCAACAAGTTTAGTTATGTTCTTGCTTGTTTTCTTGTCAAGGTATAAAACGGACTTATAAACTACCATTGCGGCTTTACTCCCTTTTTTAATTCTGCCTTCAAGTTTTGAAAGTTGTTTAAAGGTCATCCAAGAGTTAAAAGTATGATTGTACTTTCTCCCTAGGTAATTCAATAAAAGCTGATTTATTCCGCTGTATGTATGCTTAGATATTGCATTTTGAGCAAATATTGAATCACTCGACAAACTAATCCAAGATTCTGAAAAATTATTTTGTTTATGGTTCTCAAGCATTTCAATAATAATGCTCGTAATTCTGTCATATATAATTTGTGTATTCATATTTTTTCAGTTTTAATTAATTGTAAATCAAGTTTATTAATGAGGGTTTTGAGATTAGGATTTTTCTTAATCATCTTATTAAGATTTATCATATCCCGATTAAGTTTTTTTTTCTTCGATTTGGTTTTTGTTTCGCTCATAAGAAATAGATTTAAAAAAGGTGGTCCATTTAGAACCACCTTTTCAGATTTAAAATTTAATTTGCTCTTCAATTTCACTGATTTTTTCAATCAGTGTACATCTGATTGTTTCAATTACCTTGTTTAAAACTTCGGTATTTGAGGTTTGAAAAGTGTTCCCGCTTTCATCCTTTATTACAATGTTTTCCCCAAACTGCGGAGAACCCACAACAAAAGAATTTAGCTTTTTACGACTTTCTTCTAAAAGCTCCCTTTTTTCAATAAGAGTTTTTAAGTTTTCAATTTTCTCAATTTTTTGGTCGAGACTTAGAACAGGCTTTTGAATGTCTTCAATAGGTTTTTCAACTTTTTCTACTGTTGGCTTAACTTCCTCGTTCTTTTTGATTTCATCAACTTTTTTTTCAACATTTTTCAAAGCTGAAGACTTAATACTTGAAACATCTTTTTTTGTTCCTTTACCGTTTTTTTTAGCTACTGCTGTTTCCATAATTTAAAATTTTAATGATTTATATAAAGATTTGATTAAGAGCGTATTTGTGTAATCCCGACAAAAAATCGGGATGTGTTCGTCTAAACAATTCATTTCTTGAATTGAAAGTCTCACAACATATGCAAATAATAGATTTGAACGTTTTTCAAAATCTATTAATTCCATTATTTTCCGTTTTTTATACATAACTATACTTTTTTAAAATTTTCAATATGCATCTAATGAGTTTTCACGTTTATTCTGCATTTTAAAAGGAAGTTGAAAAGCTATCTACAACAGACTTAGTTCTTAGTGTTCAGAATATTAAAAAAGACTGTAATAATAAGCGGGGGGGATTAAACGGTAAATGTTTTTATAGCAAGGCTGTATTTTGCTCCTGTCAGAATAAAATCTTAATAATATAAATAGAAAAATATTATCAAATAAAGATTTTACTGTCAGGGCCTAAATACTGTGGGTAGGCATAAAAACATTTACTGTTTAATTGGAGAAAAAATGATTAGGAAGATTATTGACTTTGGAGGAACGGAAAAGTCAATGTTCTTTCCATTTTTTTGATGGCTCTTAATATAATATTAATTATTATTCTGAACTCTTAGAAATAAGTATTTATCCTCTGTTTTAGATAGCTTTTCAACTTACTATCTTCGCAGATATAAATGTGAAAACTTATTATATGCAAGCCCCCCGAATTTTAAAATATATTTATGGTATAAAAAAATCAAGGAAAATGATGGAATTAATATTTAATAAAAATTCCTATTAAAATAAATTCATTATTACAATCTAAAGATTATTGTTATTTTTGCAATTGGAATGAGGTATTTAGAATATATAAAATCTAAATAAATCTAAAATCAAAGCAACAAAGTATTTCTAAATAACTATAAGAAATTGAGCTTGAAAGGTTGCTAAGATGTTACTTTGTGACACATTGAGCAATGCAACGAACAGTAGGTTAGCACAATAAGTGGTTTCGATAAATTAATTATTAATGATTAATTAGTTTTCTTAATAGCTTTAATGATACCTGTAAGAAGTTTGATGATTTCAATAGCATCTGGATTAAGACTTTTAAATTAATCCTTAGTTAAATATTCTGTTTCATTTAATAATTCGAGCCAATATATGGTTTCATTTCATTGATAATTAATAATTATCCATTAACAATTAAAAAAGTCCTCCGTTATGGAAAATTTCCATTTGCACATCAGAAAAAGGATTTGCCTTAATTGTTTTATTATTTTTTAAACTAGTTATTTCACCTGTTTCATAATTCACTCTTATTTTATCTCCATCTACAATATCTAATTCATCAATATCAGAATATGTGATAATAGGAAATGCTGCATTAATTGCATTTCTTTCATAGATTGCACCAAACGATTTTGCAATAATACAATGAACTCCCAATGCTGCGAAACAATCAACTGCTTGCTGACGCGAACTGCCTGCACCAAAATTCTTGTGTGTAATTATAATATCTGATGGTTTTGCTTTTTTTGCAAAATCTTCATATCCTTTAAGATTATCAAAAGCGTACTGTCCCATTTCATTAATATCGGTAATTGAAAGATAGCGATTATGGAAAATCATATCTGTATCAATATCATCTTCTTTAATATACCAAACACGACCTTCAACTACGGTTGGCTTTTCCTCAATTTGTTTTGCTTGTTCTTTGGCTTTTTCTATTCGTTCCATTTTTTCACCAATATCAAACAAAGCAGGTTCGTTTGGGATATCATCTTTTGTTGTAATATATCCTGCTACAGCAGAGGCAGCAGTATTGGCAGGTGATGAAATATAAACATCTCCTTTTCCTTGTTTACCCGGAAAATTTCTGTTTCCTGTGCTTATTGTTATTTCGCCCGGTCCGTTCTGACCAACCTGACCTGCTGCACATCCTGCACAACCTGCATTTGAAACCAATGCTCCGGCAGATTTAAAAATTTCAATTATGCCTTCTTCAAGACATTGTTGCCAAATCTCATCGGTTGCAGGAACAATCTTTAACACAACACCAGGAGCAATTTCTCGCCCTTTAAGAACTTTGGCAGCAGCACGCATATCTTCAATTCTTCCATTGGTACAACTACCTATAAATCCTGAATCTATTTTTGTTTTTTTCACCAAATTAATATCAACACTATCGTGTGGTTTACCCGGACGTGATGCCATTGGAACAAACTTTGAAATATCAATAATTTCATTCAATTCATAAACAGCATCATTATCTGCAATTATCTTTTCAATTTTCTTTCCTGTAACTTTTTCACTATTTTTTATAATTTCATCGCTTGGTGATATTAATAAAATTATTGCACCCATTTCAGTTGCCATTGAAGAAACTGTAATTCTTTCGTCTAGTGTTAAAGCATCTATGCTATCGCCGTATATTTCTACAGAATATCCAAGCAATGTATTTGCTCCATACTTTGCAAGTAGGTTCAAAACTATATCTTTAGCAGATACATTTTCGGGTCGTTTTCCTGTAAAACTTAGTTTTGCAGATTTTGGTACTTTAAACCAAATTGAACCTTTAGCAAATGTTGCAGCAATATCTTTATCTCCCATTCCTTGCCCAAAAGCACCAATTGCTCCCATAATGTTTGCATGAGAATCTGTTGAAACAAATGTGCTGCCCGGCCATGTAAAACCATTGTCAATGGCAAGATGTGTTCCTATTCCTGCATTAATATCATAAATTTTAAAACCCTTTTTTCGTGCATACAAACGGCAAATATGCTGATTAACCGCATACTTTTGATCTGAGCCTGTTGGATTACAATCGAAAGTAAAAAATGTTTTTGAAATGTCATCAATACCAAGACCATTATCCTGAAGATTTTTAATAACATTTGCACCTCCAAAGTCTCTTGCTACACGAGCATCAATTATTATATCAATATTTTCTCCGGGATTTACCACATCATATTTTGAGTGATTAGCCAGTATTTTTTCAATAATTGTCATTCCCATAATTAAATAGTTTAATATTTGTTACAAAATTAAATTAAATTTTATATGAAATTTTATTTTTTTTGAATATTTTATAACAATTTATTTTTAGATTTTACTTTGTTTTTCATAGTTTGTAATTACGTAGCTCACTGATATGCCATTAGTCATAAAATCATATCATCTCAATGGCAATATCAAGCCACATAAGCACATCAGCAGGAACTCCTTTTATTGATGAAGTGCTTCGCTTATGGCCTAACCTAACGACTATCAAGTCTTTATCGGGTATAATAAAAATATATTGTCCATATAAACCACGGGCAAACTTCACATCCATTCCTTTGTGTTTTGTCATCCACCATTGATATCCATAAAATTCAACAGTTTTTTCTCCAAATTTTAGATGTGTAGCAGGAGCAAGAGATTCTTTAATATAAGATTCCGATAATAATTGTTTGCCATTCCATTTGCCATTTTGTAAAATAAATTGACCAATTTTAGCAAAATCGCGGGCATTAGAGTTAAAACAGCAAAAAGCTTTTTCGTGTCCATCTTTTTTGTCTATACTCCAGTGAGCAATATGTTTTGCTCCAAGAGGTTGCCATAGTTTTTCTGACATATAATCTGATAATGATTTTCCCGTAGCTTTTTCAATAATAAATGCAAGTATTTGAGTATCTCCACTGGAATATGCAAATTTTTTACCCGGTTCAAAATCAGGAGGTAATTTTTTAATTACTTTTTCAATGTTGTTACCATAATATGATTTTGCAGTATTTCCAAACGGACTGCCATAACTTTCTTTCCAGTTTAAACCGGAACTCATAGTTAAAAGGTCTTTTATTGAAATATTTGCTTTGTCGCCTTCTTTAAAATAATCAAGAAAATCAGCTGCTTTTTGGTTAACGTTTTTAATAAACCCATCGTCAATAGCAAAGCCAATTAAGAGACTCACAAAACTTTTTGACATGGAAAATGAATTGGTGTATGAGTCCTTATTGTATTTGTCCCAGTATTCTTCATGCAAAATCTCGCCTTTATGAATAATTAAATATGATGCTGTTTCGTATTCTAAAATTATTGGGACATAATTAGCAGGAATAGTGTTCTTATTATAATTTTCAGATAACTTCCATTCATGATGTTCTCCTGTTTTTACTTCCCGATATTTAAAAATCTTGTGATCGTCAATATCTGCTTTGTTATAATAAAATGTTTTTACAAGTGTACATGATGAGGCAAAAACAAAGATTAAAATGAGTGCCAAATAAATTTTTTTCATAGTCTTTAAAATTAAATTATTCTATCATTTTTATAAAATCATTTTCTGATATAATTTTAATATTAAGTTTTTTTGCTTTTGATAATTTACTTGGTCCAATTTTATCGCCTACAAGTAAAAAATTGGTTTTTGAAGATATTGAGCTAACATTTTTACCACCGTGCTTAATAATAAGTTCTTTCATTTCATCGCGGGAAAAGCTATGAAATGTTCCTGAAATAATTATTGATTTACCCTCAAGCTTATTTGATACAATTTCAGCAATGTTTTTTTCAGCAGATAAATTAACTCCGGCAGTTTTTAGCTTATTAATAATTTCAATATTGATTTTATTATTAAAATGTTGAATTATTGATTCTGCAATTTTATCTCCAATTTCATCAATACCAATAAGTTCTTCAAAATCGGCTTCAATAAGTTTATCAATATTTTCGAATGAGTTTGCAAGAGTTTTGGCAACAGTTTCGCCAACATATCTAATACCTAATCCGTATAGTACTTTGTTAAAAGCATTTGTTTTAGATTTCTCAAGACTGTTTATCAAATTATCGGCAGATTTTTCGCCAAATCGTTCAAGATTTACAAGTTGTTCTTTTTGTAGAGTATAAAGGTCGGCAATATTATTTATGAGATTGTTTTCAAGCAATAATTCTATTGTTGCCTCAGCACCTGCTATATCCATTGCCTTACGGCTGACAAAGTGCTCAATTTTACCTTTAATTTGCGGTGGACAAGCAAATTCATTTGGACAATAATGTTTTGCTTCGCCTTCGTTTCTTATAAGTTTTGTTTTACATTCAGGGCAATTTGTAATATATTGCACTGCTTGTGATATTATAGGTCGGTTATTATAGTTTACACTAATAATCTTGGGAATTATTTCTCCGCCTTTTTCAATTATTACTGTATCGTCAATACGTAAGTCTAATAGTTCTATTTGGTCGGCATTATGCAAAGATGCTCTTTTTACAATTGTGCCGGAAAGTAGTACAGGTTCCAGATTTCCAACAGGAGTAATAGCTCCGGTTCGTCCTACCTGATAATCTATTGACAATAATTTTGTTTCGGCTTCCTCGGCTTTAAACTTGTATGCTATTGCCCAGCGTGGCGATTTTGCAGTAGAACCAAGCAGTTCTTGTTGTTTTATAGAATTAACTTTAATTACTATGCCATCAATATCGAATGGGAGAAATGTTCTTTCTTTATCCCAGTAATTAATAAATTCAAAAATTTGTTCTATATCAGAGTATTTTTTTATGTACTCAGGAATTTTTAATCCCCATTTTTTTGCATTTTGTAAATTATCATAATGTGAATCACTTGGAAGATCATCACCTATAAGGTAATATAGAAAACAATCTAATTCTCGTTTTGCAACTTCTGTTGTATCTATCATTTTAATACTGCCCGATGTAGCATTACGAGGATTTGCAAACGGCATTTCATTATTTTCTAAACGTAATTTATTTAGTTTTTCAAAAATACTATGTGGCATAAATATTTCGCCTCGTATTACAAATTTATCCGGATAATTATTTCCTGTTAATGTATGAGGAATATTTTTAATAGTTTTTACATTTTGTGTTACATCATCGCCTTTTATGCCATCCCCGCGTGTAATTGCCTGAATAAGTTCTCCTTTATTATAAGTTAAACTTATTGAGACACCATCATATTTAAGTTCACACACATATTCAAAACTTTCTTTTATTGTTTTTTTAATTCTATTATCAAATTCAAGTAATTCTTCTTGCGAGTATGTATTGCTTAAGGAGAGCATTTGAGAAATATGAGTAATTTGTTTAAAATTTTGGTTAATATCACTGCCAACTTTTTCTGTTGGTGAATTGTGTAATTTTAATTCAGGGAAAAGTTTTTCAAGCTCAAAAAGCTCTTTGATCAATACATCATATTCAAAATCGCTTATGCTTGGTTGTGACAAAACATAATAGTTATGATTGTGTTTATTAAGTTCTTTGCTTAGATTTTCGATTCGTATTTTAGCTCGTTCTTTTTTCATTTGAACTTTTTGTAATAATGTTTTAAAATTAATAAAAAAAATTCCAAAAAAAAAGCCCCACAAAATGTGAGGCTTTAATTATTAAGATTAATTATTTATTTTAATAAATTAACTTTTTGAGTAGAAACATTGTTTTCAGTAACAACTTTAACAACGTAAGTACCTTCAGCTAATTCAGAAATATCAATAGTTCTTGTAATATTATTAACAGAAAGAACAACTTCACCAAGCATATTATAAACAACAACATCTGCATTTTCAGCATTTGTAATATTTAATGTACCTGTTGTTGGATTAGGGAACATAGAAAAAATTTCTGCTTTTGCATCAGAAATTCCTACTAATTCACCAAACACAATATCATCTATCATAAAAATAAAAGCATCATTTGTAGTACAGTGGATTCCAACATATACATCTTGACCTACATAAGCTGAAAGATCATACACAACATTAGTCCAAATAGTATCAGCTGCTAATACACCACCTGAAAGAGATGTAGTAAAATCAGCAATATCTGAAGTTGCTGTAGATATAAAAACTTCGTATTGTTCTAAACCATAAGCATCCGTATAAGATCTAACCCACATACCAACATCATCACCAGCAACAACAGTATGCTGAGGAGTAACTAACCAATCATCGTTTGGAGGAGTAGTTGATGCAAAACATGCACCAAATTGTGCACCACCATGTGGTTGAATAGCTGCATCAGTTGCCATTGAAGGAGTAGTTAAAGATGGATTAAAAGCTTGGAATGATCCAGTATATCCAGCATTATTATATGTAATACCAGTAATTGTATATGTAGCACCTGCATCAACATCGTGTTGTACCCATCCTGGGAAAACTATATCAAAAGCAGATATATTTTCAAAATCTCCTAACATATCACCAAAAGGATCGTGTGCCATACCGTCTAATGTAATATCAACAGTACCACCATTAGTTACAATTGAAAATGTTTCATTGAAAGTTCCAGCAACAGTTGGATCAAAATCAAAAGTAAAATCATAAGTCTGACCAGTAGTTAATGAAACAGAACCAGCAACAAATGTAGTTGAAAATG
>CAYTWH010000073.1:0-14032 GCA_964442075.1 uncultured Bacteroidales bacterium | reverse complement strand
TAGGAATAAGGCGATGTTCCATTTGAAACAGTTGCTGATAATGAGCCATTACATAATCCAAAACAAGGGATATCGGTTACAGAAATTATAATAGTAGGTTCATCAAAAATTTCAATTGTATATGAAAAAACATCATTACAACCTCCATGTATTACTGTTTGGGTAATTAAATATTGACCAGGTGTATTCCATGTAATACCCGTAGGGTCTTCATCTGTTGAAGATAATGGATTACCATTTTGAAATGACCATATCCATGATAATGAATCTCCTACACTGCCTGTATTTGTAAAGTCGAATGAATGTCCTATAAAACATTGGTCAGGACTTGCAGTAAAGCCTGATGTAACATTACCTATTCCATTAACTGCCACAATTTCAACGAATGTACAACTATTATCATCAGTAATAGTAACAAGATACGCACCTGCTATAAGTCCGGTAAAATTCCCTGTTGTATTAGAACCTGAACCATAATCATATTCAAGGGTTCCTGTCCCTCCTGATCCTGTAACACTTATAGTCCCATTCGATTGTCCACAAATTTCACCAGTAGAAGATGATACAGCTGATATCGCCGGTGGGTCTGTAAGTATTATACTGGAAGTTCCTACACAACCTAAGCTATCAGTTACTGATACAGTATAAGTTCCTGCATTAAGACCTAGAATATCTTGTGTAAGATCTGTTGTTGACCATTCATAAGAATACGGTCCTGTACCCGTAACATTTGTAACTCCACCGGTACCATCAAAACTGCCATAACATAAAGGATTAGTAAATATAGAATCAATAACTAATTCTGGTAGTACTGTTACAGTAGTTGGAAATCGACAACTTACAGGCATCCATCCACATGATAAGCCAGGATTAACTATATCAACTGTTGATGTTTGGCAAATCCAGTCAATTTCTGTATTAGTATCTGTATTCCCTATTCTTTGTAAACTTGTATTTACTCCAGAACAAGGTAAAATGGCACCATTACCAATCCACTCTGGTCCTATTGTAATATTAAAACCATTAATTGTGGTATTCATACTGGCTATTTCCGCAGCAGACCATCCCCAAACACAAAAATCTACAACATTACCAACATCATCAATAATAATTGACCAACTTTGACTTGTTCCATTCCAAAAAATATTATTTCCCCAGTAATTAGCTGGATATCCAGAATCATCACATCTCCAAACAACTGAACATGCAGTAAATGAAGAAGGTAGTTGCCAAAGTATTGAGTTTACAGAATTTATATCAGAATAAGAATCGCTAACTGCAGCAACCCAACCTGTAGTATTAATAGTTGTAGAATATAAATTAGAAATTTCAAGATAATCTTCACTACCAGAACCTCCCATAAATCCTTCTAATCCAGATTCTGTGATTAGTATTGTACCAACTGTAGATGTTTGTCCTGTGGTTTGTGTCCAATATGTTGTAGTTGTTGTTAATGGAGGTGTTGTATAAACACCTGTTGTATCTAAAAGATTACCACCAATTTGGTCACTCCACCATTCATAATTTCCTAAAAGACCAGTTGCTGTAAGTGTGGTAAAATCGCCTGCACAAAGAGTTGTATTTCCAGTAATAGTAGGTGCTGGAATTACTTCAATTAAAAATGTATCTGAAACAATAATTACTGGACAAACATCACATCTAACTTCGACAGTAAAAGTGGTAGTAGTTGGAGGAGAAGCATAATAAACGGATGTTGTACTCCATGCTTGAATTATAGTTGCTCCATCTAAAATTTGATATTCATAATTGCCTGTACAACCACCATTAATGGTAAAATTAATTGTATCTTGACCGCCACCACAATTCATTATTACTTGTGGGTCTGGAGTAACAGAAGTTGGTCCACATGGGGGAGGTGGACAGTTTGCGATAACATTATTAATATTTGCACTAACACTACCACTGCCAACTAGAGTCCCCTGATTATCAGTTAATGTAAAATGACATTCTGAGGTCCATGAACCAATAGGGTTAAATATTATATCTATATCATCTCCAAGATTAACAGGAACATCATAACAGATAGGTCCTGACCCAGTAGTAAAAGCAGGGCCGTAAGTTGCAACTAATGCCCCATTTACAAAAACATCGATTGTGTTACCATTCCAGCCATCACCATAGTCATCTGTTAGACAAACCTCATAAATGCACTGGCTGTTAACAATCAGTGTGCTAACAAATAATATTGTAATTAATAATATTGTTTTCATTGCTATGTTATTTTTGTGTGTGTTTAGAATTTATTAGATTATTGTATTTTTCAGGGTTTTGCTTTATCCAATCATTTTTTGCTTTTTTATAATTCTCATTATCAAGTTCAGGGTTGCCTGTATCAACAAAAACCGGAAGACCATAAAATCTTATTAAAATTTGTTTTTCTACAGTAGTAGGATCAGCAACCATTATATCTAGCAATTCAATAATTTCTAATTCGCTTAATGAAGTTTCTTCAATTAATTTATCAATAATTAATTTTGCTTTTTTGTAAGTTGGCAAATCAACATGATAAGATTTTTGTTCTAAAATTTTTTCCTGTGAGATATTTTTATCTGATTTATTGTTTTCCTGGGCTATTAATGCATTAACACTAAAAAAAGAAAAGAATATCAAACATAAAATTAATTTATTACTCATAATATTATATTTTATTAAGGAATTCGTGAATACTTCGTATTTCATAACTATTTAATTTTTTCGCAAATTACAAATAATTTAATTCTGCAACAAGTTGTTTATCATATAAGACGTGAAATTCATCAAATAGTTGCCTTTTTTAGTAGAAATTTTATAAAAACTCTCTATTTTTAATTAGGAATGCGAATCAGATAAAAAAAACCTACATATCAAATCTATGTAGGTTTAATTTATATATTGGTTTAAAATTATCTGATTATTGTAACTGCACCCGTTTCTGCATGTTCGGATCCTTGTATATCTTTAAAAATTGCAAGCCATGTGTAAGTCCCTAAATCACATATTTTACTTTTACCCTGAACTTTGCCATCCCATTTTGCATTAGGGTCATTACTTTGGAAAATTATCTCGCCCCAACGGTTGTATATTATTAATTCAAAATTTCTTTCGTCAATTCCATGTCCAACTACAAAAAATTCATCATTTGTCAAATCACCATCAGGTGAAAATGCTGTAGGAGCATAGAAAGTATATTCATCTTTTATTCTAACCTCCGTATATATAATATCTTGACATCCTTTATCACTTTCCACCTTCAATTCAACAATATATGTTTGCTCATTAGGAGCATAAATATGATATGGGTTTTCTGCTAATGATGAATCCCCATCTCCAAAGAACCAATGGTAGTCTATAGCACCAATTGTTAAATTATTAAAATAAATAACAGGCTTGATCACGCTCGCTATTTCAGGATCGGGTTCAAATTTTGCAACTGGTTTTGGATGAACAGTTATTAAATCTTCAATAACATCTACATTTATGCATCCATTAGTGTCGGTTACTGTTAATGTAATATTATAAACACCTGCATATTCAAATATATGACTTGGATTTTTATTACTTGATGCATTGTATGAATTTTCATCATCAAAATTCCAACTATAAGTTTGTCCCATATCCGGACTGCTTTCAATAAATCGCACTGTAAATGGCTGGCAACCTGCTGTTATATCCGGGGCAAAGCTATTTGGTGGCATTGGTAAAACAGTAATACTTACTGTTCCAAAATCTGTTGGAGAACCACAATCATCACTTGTTGTAACAGTATATGATAAGCTTTGTATAGGATAATCAGTATATGGTGGATTTATTGGATTTGAATTATTCAATATATAAATATAATTACCATTTCCTCCTGTAGAAACAACTGAAATTGTTACAGGTTCGCCGGGACAAATTTTATCAACATCGGAAGTAACGACAGTACTAATTGGCAAATAAACATTTACGTTTACGCAATAATTTGCACTAATACAGCCGCTTATGTCTTCGGCATACACACAATACTGAGTTGTTGTCACAGGTGATACATCAATGCTTTGAGCATTTTGTCCATTACTCCAATGAAAAATATATCCGGGTGTTCCTCCTGTTGCAGCAGCATTTAGCGTTACTGTTTCACCAATACATATCCACATATCCGCATTAGTACTTGCCATAACTCTATCGGGTTCTGTAACTGTCATACTTGTTGTAAAACTACATCCATTGTCATCGGTAACTATTACCGTATAAACTCCTGCTGAAATATTTACAGCACTAAAGCCTATATCACCATTGTTCCACAAGTATGTATATGGAGTTGTTCCATTTGCAACATTTACTGTAGCCACACCATCCGAGCCTTCAAAACAAGTTGTTGGAGAAGTTGAAGTTGTATAAGTTAATAGTGTTGGTTCATTAATTGTAATACAGTCAGAAATTGTGCATAAATTTGCATCGGTAACTGTAACACAATAAGTTTCTGCAGGAATATTGTTTAAATCCTCTGTTATATAAGTTGGATTCCACAAGAAATTATATGAAGGAGTACCTCCGGCAACTGTTAAATCAACAGTACCATCAGAACTGCCAAAACAAAGAGCATCGGTTTTAGTTAATGTAACAGACAGAGGACTTGCCGGTTCAGAAACAATTACAGTAGATATTGATGTACATCCATTATCATCATTAACTGTTACGCTGTATGTTCCTGCAATTAAATTGACAGCTGTTTGAGTTGCTTGACCTGTAGGATCCCACTGATAATAATAATTACCGGTTCCTCCTTGAGCATTAACTGTTGCAGAGCCATTATTGCCTCCAAAACATAAAACGTCAACAAATGAAGTAGTTGTAGTTAATTGTGTTGGTTCGCCAATAGATACACATTCAGAAATTGTACACAAATTAGCATCAGTTATAACAACACAATATGTTCCTGCCGAAAGATTTACAGCAGTATCATTAAGTTGATTTCCTGCATTTGAATCCCATAGAAATGTGTAATTTGGTGTTCCTCCGCTTGGGACAACATTAACATATCCGTCTGTTCCATTATAACATAATGGATCAACACCACCTGAAATTGTAATTAATTGTGTAGGCTCAGTAATTGTTGCTGAATTTGTTGAAGTACAAAAATGAACATTTGTTACAATAACATTAAAAGTTCCAGCACATAGATTATTTGCTGTCTGACCTGTTTGATTTCCTGTATTTGCATCCCACAAATATGTATAAGGCAAATCTGTTGTTCCTAATGGATTTACAGTAATTTCACCCTGACAAACATTATTGCATATAAGATCAACAGGAGTAAAATCAAATTGAGGATTGGGATAAAAACTTATTATTACAGAATCACCTAAATTACAGGATGTTCCATTGCTTTCAAGCCAATAGAAAACATAATCACCATATTGATCAACAGTTACACTGGCAGTAGCACTATTATTGGGATTAAATGTTGCATTACCCGGACCTGAAGATATTGACCACAACCCACTCGTAGCAGAAGCAATTGCCTGCAAATCATAAGTCAAGCTACATATACCATCATCAGAACCGGCATTAGGAGTTGGTAATACACAACAATTAGGATGTCCCATTGGTAAAACAATAATAGATACTGTTGTTAATAAAGAAGTACATCCAAACTCAGTTACAGTTAATGTAACATCGTATGTTCCTGCTGTTGTCCAATAAACCTCATAGGGTCCTTGTCCTGTTCCCGAAGAAATTATACCTCCTGCAAAATTCCAATTATATGTTCCTGCAGCCGTCCCTGTACCTGTATAAGTAATTATTGTATTTGAGTTTACACAAACTGAATCTATTAAAGTAAATGTAGATGTAGGTGCTAGTATAACCTCTGTAGTTTGCGTTGTTGTAAAATCACATAAAGTATCTGTAATATTAAGAGTTCCGTCACAAACTACTCTGAAATCATCAATATTCCAGCCTTTATATGTAACACTACCATCAGTTGTTCCTATCCCAAAACGAATCTGAAAATTGGGATTGTTATCAGCCTGTGCACTTACACTTATGTTCCAATTAGTCCAAACGGTTTCACTTAAAGAAGCTGCATTAGTATATACATTTTGCCAAGTTGCGCCGTCATATGCATCAATGTTTAAATGATCCCATGAAGGAGATTCAACGCCTGAATGGCTATAAAAATCAATAAAACATGAATTCATTCCTGAACAATCAACAGTTGGAGAAGTTAACCAGTATTGTGCCATACTATTAGTATAGCTTGTATTTATATAAGTTCCTATTAAATAATTATCTGCTGTTGTAGTATAGTCTTCAGTTGGATTAGCTGCTCCTGACGAAGGAAGACCACCAGATGTTGCATTAGAACGCTCCCAACCACCTGCACCATATCCTGTCCAACCCAAATCTGTTGCAAAATCATCTTCAAATATTGTAATATTTCCAGTAATGGTATAAGCGGCAATATGATATAGATGATATACTATATCGTGTATTCCAACTCCTGCGGTTGCAGGGTCAAATGAATTTCCCGCAACAATTCCCGGTCCTGAAAAATCTCCTCCTGTAGGACTGCCAGTTAAAGTTACTGCACTTGCACTTAAGCAGTAGGCAGTATTTAAATTATTAATTGTAAGTATTGGGGTCGGGAAAACATTCACTACAGTTTGATCTGTTGCACTACTACCTATGCTATCATCAACATGAGCTATATATGTAGTTGTGACTGCTGGACAGACATTTGTAGTAAATCCGGTATCTACTAAAGCTCCGGTGCCTGCATCTGTCCACCATTCCATTTGCTGAGGTGGTGGGCAAAATATCTGAACATTATCAAGTCCCCAATGATCAAATGTATTTCCACTTGTCTGATCCTGCCACCATTGAAATTGCACATTACCATTTATAGGAATATCTTCGCAGTAATTATTCCACGATGTCATAGTTGGATCGTATCCACCAAGTGGATCCCAGTAATTAATGTCAATCCATGAAACGCCTCCATTTATTGAGTATTGCAAATGAACTCCCTCATCTGGTTGATCAGGGCCTTCACATGGTGAAGCGGCACTCTGAGTAGCATAAGCCATATCAAAACAAATTCTACAAGCAGTAGTTACAGTATAAGGAACTGTAGTTAATGAACGAGGAAAAGTTGATGCATCTCCAATCCACAAATAAGTATTTCCACCAACAACTGGAGGTAGACATGGATTATTAAACATAGGAGAAGCTGTAGATGACCATCCTGCCCCAACAGTTCCATTATTAAAATCATTATTCATCATATATGTTGGACAACCACCTGTTGAAATAAGGTCAACACAATCTCCTTCACAAATCCATAATGTGTCATCCTGAGTTGTTAAATTACATTGCCCAAAAACAATAGATTCAGAGCCAAATAATAACAACAAAATAATTATATATTTTACTTTTTTTAACATTTTACACTATTATTATTTTATTCAACTTCTATGTTAACTAATTCATATTTTGTTAATTCAGATTTATCACGATAATTTAAAAATCTTCTGAATATTTTTAATTTTTGATTATTTATATCACAACTACCTTCTATGCTTTCATTTGCTGAAATTAACAAGGTGTAATTATATTCATCTGAATTTATATCACATGTACGACATATATCGTTATACCATAAATTAGGCTTCCAGCTTATTTGTACTTCAGACTGTGTTGTATTGACAAATTTTAACAAATAATACTCTTTATGAGTATCATATTTAATATTATGACACTCTTGTATTTTGGTGTATATTTCAACACCTTGAATTTCTTTGTATAATTCCCAATCATATTTTTCATTTGTAGTTTGTTGTGCAATGATAATGTTAATAGACATTGCAAATAATAATAAAAATAAGATTCTTAGGTTTGATAATTTCATTATTCAATTTTTTAAATTTTTCACTTTTATATTAGACGTAACAATTTTATAAAGGTTGCTACAATTTTAAAATATTTTACTTTTTTTGATAAATAGTTCCATTTTTAATAAATTTTTCAGAAATAGAACCCAGAATACTTTCATGTAAACCAATAACAAGATAAGCTCCTTCTTTTAAACTATTATAAAACATTTCAAAAATTCTATCCTGAAGACGCGTATTAAAATATATCAAAACATTCCTACAAATTATAAAATCAAACTTAGTGTTAAAAATATTATCTTCTTTTACTAAGTCATGTTTTGAAAATTCAGGTTTTTCAGTTAAAAAAGGGAGAATAGATATTTTGTCTTGTATTTTATTTATATTCATATATTTAGAATACGGGATATCTCTGTATTCGTCTAAGTTAAAGGGGTTTTCACGAATTATTTTATTGAAATTATCCAGATAATCAAGATTGAAACGATATTTGTAAACACCTTTTTTGGCATCTTCAATAATATCTGTGTTTATATCAGTTCCATAAACTGTTGCCTTATCAAACATATCAAGCTCATTTAAAAGCATTAGCATAGAATACACTTCTTGCCCCGCAGAACATCCCGCATGCCAAATAGATAAGGATTTTTTCTCTTTAAATTTCGGTAAAATATTATAGCGTAAAATATGCCAAATTTTCGGGTCACGAAAAAGTTCAGTAGTATTTACAGTAATGTCTCTAATAATTTTTTCTAAAAACATACTGTCTTTATTTATCCTGTCAATCAATGACTTAATATCAAGCCCATTATCGCTAACAACCTTTTCAATTCTCCTAGTTATTGATTTATCAGAATAATCTGTAAAATCATAATTTGAAATTTCATTTAAAGTTTTAACAAACAGCAGTACATCTTCACTTGATACCGGCATACTATAAAAATTATCATTATAAATACAAAAATAGTCAATTTAACTGTAACTTTTATAAAGACTAATACGTTTTACCAACAATTTTAATTAATTAATCAAAATAATTAAAAATATATTACTGATTATCATATATATTTTCATTTATATTATAATAATTGTTAATAATATTGTTTTTTTTTAATTACTTTGTATTCTCAAATTTTATAAAATTATAATAATAATATATAAAACAAATAATTATGACAAAGAGAGTATTTGTATTCTTCATTAGTATTTTCCTGATTTTCAATATTCAATCAAGAGCAGATGAAGGAATGTGGCTTTTAACAATGATGAAAAAACTTAATCTGAATGAAAAAGGCCTTGAATTAACACAAGAAGAAATTTATAGTATTAACAATTCGAGTTTAAAAGATGCAATTGTTGGATTAGGAAATGAAAGAATGCCTTTTGGTTTTTTCTGCACAGGAGAAATAATTTCCGACCAAGGATTAATGCTTACTAATCATCACTGTGGTTATGGTTCTATTCAAGATCATAGCTCTCCTGAACATGATTATTTACAATATGGATTTTGGGCAAAAACAAAAACTGATGAATTATTAAATGAAGGCACAGTTGCAACGATAATGGTTCGCATGGAAGACGTTACTGATTCTGTATTAATAAATGTTACTTCTGAAATGACCGAAAGTGAAAGAGAATCAGCTATTAACAACAGAATTAAAAAAATTAAAAAAGCTGCAACAAAAGATACTCATTATGGTTCATCTGTAAAAAGTATGTTTGAAGGAAATAGATATTACTTATTTGTTTATGAAACTTTCTTAGATGTTAGATTAGTTGGTGCTCCACCTTCATCAATAGGAAAATTTGGTGGTGATACCGATAACTGGATGTGGCCAAGACACACAGGAGATTTTTCAATGTTTAGAATATATACCGGAACTGATGGAGAACCAGCTAAATTTTCAAAAGAAAACATTCCTTTAAAACCAAAACATCATTTGCCAATATCTTTAAAAGGTACAAAAAAAGGTGATTTTGCTATGATATTAGGGTTTCCGGGAACTACTAACAGATATTTGAATTCATGGGGAATTCAAGAAGCATTAGATATTTCAAACCCTTCTGCAATTAAAATTAGAACTAAAAAATTAGAATTAATGAAAGAAGATATGAATACTTCTGATAAGATAAGAATTCAATATGCTTCAAAATATGCACAAACAGCCAATTACTGGAAATATTTTATTGGTCAAAGCAAAGGCTTAAAAAAACTAAAAATTTATGACAAGAAAAAAGCTTTGGAAGATGAATTCACAAAATGGGTAAATTCTGACAATACAAGAAAAGAAAAATATAGTGAAGCTTTAACATATATTGAAAAATATTATACAGATAACAAAGAACAAGAAAAAGCCAATACATATTTAATGGAAGCTCTTTTACAGGGTGGCGAAATCATTATGTTTCCTGCTCAAATGTATCAACTACATGGAGTTCTGTCAAATTCAGCCGATAATAAAGAACTTATTGCTGATATGACCAAAGAAATTAAAGAAACCGCTAAAGATCACTGGAAAGATTATAATGCACCAACCGATAAAAAAATAATGGCTGCATTATTAGAAATGTATTACAATGATGTTCCTGAAAAATATCATTTACCCATATTTGCTGAGATCAATAAAAAATTCAAAGGTGATTTTAACAGTTTTGCAGATTATCTTTTTAGTAAATCAATATTTGCTGATGAAGACAGATTTAATGCATTTCTTGATAAGCCTTCTGCAAAAATATTAGATAAAGATTATGCATTTAAGTTAATGCAAGAAGTTATTCAGCAGTATTATTCAATGCAAAGTGGTTCTTCCGAAGATTTTGGAAAAGGGAAACGCTTATTTCTTGCAGGATTACAAGAAATGAACTCTAATAAAATTTATTACCCCGATGCAAACTCAACTATTAGATTAACTTATGGATCTGTTGGAGATTATGAGCCAGCAGATGCAGTTTATTACAACTATTTCACAACTATTAAGGGAATTATGGAAAAAGAAGATCCAAGTGTTGATGAATTTATTGTGTTTGACAAATTAAAAGAATTATACAAAGATAAGGATTACGGAAGATACGCTGATGCAGATGGAGATATGCATGTTTGTTTTACAACTAATAATGATATTACTGGTGGAAATTCAGGAAGTCCGGTAATTAATGGAAAAGGTGAATTAATAGGAACTGCCTTTGACGGCAATTGGGAAGCAATGAGCGGAGATATTGCCTTTGAAGATGAATTGCAAAAATGTATTAATGTTGATATTAGATACACTTTATTTATTATTGATAAGTTTGCAGGCGCAAAACATCTGATTGATGAAATGACAATTATTGAATAAAAATTAAAATAATGAGCTAATTTTAAAAGCCCATTTAAATGGGCTTTTTTTTTGACTAATTGTCTTGATTTACTTGAAATTAAAATAAACTAAAATGAAAACAATAATTATTGATATACTAAGTGTTTTTATGGTTTTGTTTGCTGTAATTGATATTATTGGTTCAGTTCCAATTATTATTGAGATTAAAAGCAAACATGGGAAAATTAAAACATTACAAGCAACTTTGGTTGCATTTGGTATAATGCTGTTATTCCTTTTTACTGGAGAACAATTACTTGCTTTATTTGGTGTTGATCTACCATCGTTTGCTATTGCCGGTTCTTTTGTTATATTTTTTCTTGCTCTTGAAATGGTATTGGGTATAGAATTATTCAAACCCGATACAGTGGGAGGTTCTTCAATTGTTCCCATTGCTTTTCCGTTAATTGCAGGAGCAGGATCAATTACAACTTTATTATCATTACGTTCAGAATACACAATTTGGGTTGTAATTATTGCCCTTGCAATGAATATGATAGTTGTTTATTTTGTAATACGTTCAACAGCATTATTTGAAAAAATACTTGGAAAAGGTGGAATTCATATTTTAAGAAAAGTTTTTGGAATAATTTTACTGGCAATAGCAATTAAACTATTTTTGTCGAACACAGGAATTCAAATAATAAATGGCAACTAAAATTATAATTTATACCGATGGTGCATGCAGGGGTAATCCAGGTCCTGGTGGATACGGGGTTGTACTAATGTCGGGAAAATTCAGGAAAGAATTATCGAGAGGGTATAAAGAAACAACAAACAACAGAATGGAGTTGTTGGCTGTGATTGCTGGCTTAGAGCAATTAAAAAACGAAAACAGCGATGTAACAATATATACCGATTCAAAATATGTAGCCGATGCCGTTGAAAAAAAATGGGTTTTTGGATGGGAACAGAAAAATTTTAAAAAGAAAAAGAACAGTGATCTTTGGAAAAGATTTTTAAAAATATATAGAAAACACAATGTAAATTTTGTTTGGGTTAAAGGACATTCCAATAATATTGAAAATAACCGATGCGATAAACTGGCAGTAGATGCATCGCTTGAGCACGATCTGATAGAAGACGAGGGTTATAAAAATAACGACAATGAGCAAGTTATCCTACAATTTTAACAACTTTCCATTTTTAAATACAGGAATAATATTTGTTTTGTTGAAAGTATGACAATAAGGAATAACATTATCGTATCCCATCTTTTTTAAACGATTATATTGAGCTGCTTTTTCAATAAAACCAAGAATATCGTTTTCTGCCAGTTTCCACAATTCAATAGAAATTTGCACAGAATCACAAATAGAATCAAAAGAATTATTTTTCAATAACTTTTCGGCAATAGCACCGCAATAAATTGTATCTTCAATATTAAATTTATCTTTCCATC
Source organism: uncultured Bacteroidales bacterium (assembly GCA_964442075.1). Lineage (GTDB taxonomy): Bacteria > Bacteroidota > Bacteroidia > Bacteroidales > CAYTAU01 > CAYTAU01. The sequence continues at coordinate 1,400 of CAYTWH010000073.1, read as the reverse complement.
CGGCACAAAGTAAAAGAACATTTTCATTTTGTTTAATTAGATAATCGACAACTGCTTGGAAATTTAAAAATGAGCCAATTATTATTTGTTTTGAATTTTGTCCTATTGTAATTGCATTTGTTCCGTTAGTAGTGCTATAAACCAATAATTTATTTTTCACTATTTTTTCTGTGAAAAAGAATGGAGAATTGCCAAAATCGGCAAAATCTAATTTTTTACCATCACGTTCTGCAACAACTATATATCCTTCGTTCTTTAATCTTTTTGCTTCATCAATATCTCTTACAGGAATAACTTCTTTTACTCCGTTCATAAACATTGTACATATAACCGAAGTTGCCCTTAATATGTCAACTACCACTACAATACTATTGTTTGTATCATATAAATTATATAATGCTGGCGAAAAACATACTTCTACTTTTTTTCCCATTTTTTTGTTTCGATTAAAGTTTAAAATTTATCGTTTGTCGTTTATTTCTGCAATACTACAAAATAAACAGTTACAGAAGCATCATATCCATCCTTTTAATTTATAATATGCTATTGCAAAATATTCTCTGTAAACAATTATCTGATATTTAAAATGATTCCAAAATTGATATCTTAGTTGTATATTACTTCCTATATCGGGAACAATATCTCTACCACCAAGCTCATCATCATCAAAATAAAGGAGTGATCCAATAGCTTTTTCAAAGGCAGGTTCGCCGCCTGTATTAATTAATCCGGTTTTTTTAAATGCTAAAACAGACCTGTACATATGTTCAGGTGAAGTAATTAAAAGTATGTTGGAATTATTATCAAGCAATTTCTTTATTTCAAGTGCTTGCGAACGGGTATTTGTTCCTTTGGGTTCAAAAAATATTCTATCGCTATCAACTCCTCGCATCACAATTTCTTTTTTCATAAGATATGTTGCATCTAAAGTATCAGCAATATCGCCCGGCAATGCAATAATTAGTTTTGCATCAGGATATTTATTTGCAGCTTTTGAAGCAAAATAAGTTCTCATAAGTCCTGTTTCGCTTGGCATTCCGCCGCCGCCCATTACTACAATATAATCGGGATTAGTTTTTAATGCATTGTGTGATACTCCCAAATAATAATACATCCAAAAAGGAGCAGTTGTAAAACTCAATATTATCATTATAAAAAATATAATTCCAAAGGAAATTGCCAGCCACTTAAACAGCTTTTTAATATAGGATAATATTTTTTTTATTTTATTCACTTTTCTACATTTACCTGTATTACCGCTTTAAGCGGACTAAGGCTTATGTAATAAAACACAAAGTTAAGGAATAAAAAACCCACAAACTAATGTTAATTTGCGGGTAATTATTTTTTATTTGAAACCCCTAACGGTGCAATAAGTTTTAAAAGTACGAGCTGCAAAA
>CAYTWH010000072.1:0-15284 GCA_964442075.1 uncultured Bacteroidales bacterium | reverse complement strand
TTTAACTTATTAACAGATAATTGTTTATATGTCTTTTGCCTTGCAAAGGTTTCAAGCTATGAAGGAAATTATTTTGGAGACTATCATCACATAGAATTTGAAGACGCTAATGGGAAAAGATATGATTTTGGATTTGGGAATAATAATTTTGGAGATATATTGCTATATTTTGATGATGAACAAATGAATGATAACCCAAAATATTTAGGTAAGTCATTCAAAATATTTTGGGAGTGGAAAATCTCTTCTTTTCCATGTTGCTCTGGAGAATATGAGTCAGTAGAAGCATATCTTCCTTCAATAACAAAATTAAAATTAATAGAAACTAATGCCAACAAAAAATAGACTCCATTAAAACAGGTGTTTATTTAAACATTTATAAAAAGAAATTCGTAGACATAATTAAAGATGAATTGGAATTACCAATGTCGATATATTTTTTATAGGTCTTGTTTTTGAGTATATTGAGCCGGAGGAAGCACTTAATAAAATTATCAGCACTTTGAATAATAATGGAGTTCTTGTTATTATAATTCAGAAAAATAATCAAACAACTTTTGTTTAAAAACTAAATACAAATCACTTACAAGTTTATCTCAAATTTAAAAAGAAATAGACGAAAAGAAATTAGATGTATTTATTTGACAAAAAAGGATGAATTTAGTTAAAATAAAAGAAATTGAATTAAGTGAAAATAAATCATTTGCTTCGTTAACATACAAAAAATCCTAACACAAATCAGTGCTTATCCAATCTCATTTATGACAAAAAAACAGTATAGTTTACAAACACTTATTTTACAATCACAAAATTTTCCTGTTCTGTAATTTTTTCACAATAATTACATTTTAAAGCAACTTCTCCATTGTTTTTCAATACTTTAAATTTTGTTAAAACATTTTCGTGATTTGTAATACACTTGGGATTAAAGCATTTAATTATTTTTTCAATTTTTTCAGGAGTATCAACTTGAGCTTTTTCAACAACCTTATAATCTTTAATAATATTAATATGGGCTTCGGGTGCAATTATCGATATTTTATTAATATCGGTTGTATCGGGATATTTTTCCGAAATTTTAATAATTCCTTTTTTACCAAGTTTTTTACTGTCGAAATTAGAGCCAAAAGTTATTTGTGTATCAATTTTATGCAATTCTAAAACGGTTAATACTTTAAATAATACTTTTGCAGGTATATGGTCTATAACTGTACCATTCTTAATGGCACTTACTTTTAATTCTTTTCTTTGTTCCATTTTTTTATGATATTAATTTTTTAAACCTAAAATTAAAGAAATAATAGCCTGGCGAGTATAAACACCGTTTAATGCTTGTGTAAAATAATATGCCTTTTCATTATCATCAACATCTTCGCTAATTTCATTTACTCTTGGCAATGGATGCAAGATTTTCATATTAGGCTTTGTATTTTCAAGCATGCTGTTTTTAAGAATATATGTGTTTTTAACTTTTTCGTATTCAATAGGATCGCTAAATCGTTCACGCTGTACTCTTGTTACATATACAATATCAGCTTCGGAAATTATATCTGTAAATTCTTCGTGCTCAAAATATTTAATGCCTTTTTCATCTAGAAACATTTTATATTCATTTGGCATTTTAAGCTGTTTTGGTGAAATAAAATTAAATATAGGATTAAAATTCGACATAGCCTGCATAAGAGAATGAACAGTTCTGCCGTATTTTAGATCGCCTACTAAAAATAAATTCAAATTTTCTAATGTTCCTTGTGTTTTTTTAATTGAATATAAGTCTAACAAACATTGTGTAGGATGCTGATTTGCTCCATCTCCGGCATTAACTACCGGAACTTTCGATACCTCGCTTGCATATCGTGCACTCCCTTCAATAGGGTGTCGCATAATAATAAGGTCGCTATATTGTGCAACCGTTTTAATAGTGTCTTTTAGGGATTCGCCTTTTTTCACACTTGTTGAGCCGGCGTCGGTAAAACCAATAATTTTACCACCAAGTTTATTAATAGCACTCTCAAAGCTAAGCCTTGTACGAGTTGATGGCTCAAAGAACAATGAGGCAATTACTTTGCCTTCTAAAATGTTCTGAACCGGGGTTTTTTCAAATTCTTCAGCAATTTTTAGTATTTTAAGATACTCGTCTTTTGTGTAATCGCTGATTGAAATTAAATTTCTGTTTTTCATTTAATTTTAATGATTATTACAAGTTAACAATATGTTTATAATTGTAAAAAAAAGACAAGAATATGCCTTGATTTGAAACTTAAAATTATAGAAGTTTTATTTAGAAATTACTGTTTTTATTTATTTATTTGTAAAAGTTATTTACAGGTTAACCATAAGAGTTTCATACAACTTAAGCATTGAATTAACATCTTTTTTATTTACCTTTTCATTTGGAGAGTGAACATTTTCTTCTGCGGCTCCAATAAAACACCAATCAATTGGATATGGTAATTTTTGCAACTCACTTCCATCACTTCCGCCATTTTCTTCAACTTCAATTTGATAATCAATATTATTATCTTTGGCTATTGACAATATTTTTTCAAAATACTTTTTTCTTGGTATCATTTTATCCCGTTGCGATATTACAACGCCTTTACCGGGTTTTACACCATTGGTTATCCATGTAATATCGGCAATTAAAGAATTTTTAATTTTATATGTTTCATAAATATATTTTGTAAGAACTGCAACGCTTCCTCCTCCGTGTTCTTCCCAGCATGTAAATGCAATAATTCCATTCTCAAGAGTTTCAGCCAGTTTTAACATTACCCAAATTCCTAACCTGTTATCTAAAAAACACGATTGTATTGTTTCCTTATCTTCAATAAACTCTTGTTTAAATATTAAAGAGGTTCCTCTTTCAATGTTTCTTTTATATTGATACGATAATTTCTTTGATTCCTTATCTACTTTTAATTTACATTCTATATTCCCTGTTTTATCTTTTCCATGCAGAATAGTATTGTTTTCTGTAACCGGGCCACCAATTTTAATTATTTCCTTTTCATATCTAACATTAAACCCAACGCTATCCATGTGGGCAAATATCATTGTTCTTGGTTTCCCGAAAACCAGCATTAAGCAATCCTGAAAATCTTCTCCACAAACAAGTTGAGGTTGTGTTTTCCAGTTTTGCTTATTAGAATTAATATATTTAATTAAAAATTCTTTAATTCTAAATTCTTCTCCTGATGGAGAATGTATTTTGCATAATTTTTTTAAAAGTTCCATATTATATTGTTTTCAGGTAGGTTGATCTAATATTTTTTATTAATTCAAATTTATATAATATTTTTTCTGTCTTGCTCTTTTTTATAGATAATTCAATTTCACAATCTAAATCAAACTCTTGCTTAATTATTTGTAAGTCGTTATCTTTAATTAATTTCATAACGATATTTAATTCTCCGTATGCAAATTCGAAAGAATAAATATCACAAATGTATTTTTCAATAATCTCTGCATTATTAATTGCATCGGCAGCAGAAGTTTTATATGCATTAATAAGTCCGGGAATACCAAGTTTAGTACCACCAAAATACCTTACAACTATTATTAAAACATTAGTTAAATTATTCGATAATATCTGCCCAAGAATTGGTTGTCCTGCTGAATTATTTGGTTCACCATCGTCATTTACCCTGTAATTATTATTATCCATTCCTAATTTCCATGCAAAGCAATGGTGCCGGGCATCGTGATATTCTTTTCTGATTTTTTTTTGTATTTCTTTTATTTTATCTTCATTTGTAACAGGGTGTACAAATGATAAAAATTTACTGTTTCTGTCTTTGAAAAATCCTTCAGCGGGTTTTTCAATTGTAAGATATTTATCCTCAAGATTATGCATAGGTGAGAATGATTATTGCAAGAAATGAAGTAAATATTCCAATCCAATTAATAGTTGACATTCTTTCTTTAAACACCAGTAACCCTATAATAACAGATAGACCAACAATGCCGATATTGTTTATTCCAAACAAAACTGAACTGTCAAATATATTACTATTTAGCGCTTTTATTATAAAATATATAGTGCCAAAATTTGTAAAGCCAAGTAAAATACCAAAAAGATATACATTAATATTTTTAAAGCTTCTAATTACCTTTTTATTAAAAACACCTGTTAAAATTCCTGTAATTCCTGCAGTCATAAATAGTATTGCACTAAACAGCGGTGTAAGTTCATTGTCAACATACTCATGTTGTGAAAATTTAACAAACAAATCAACAAGCCCCATTCCGAAAAAAAGTATTATAGGTAAAAGAATTAGTTTTTTATTAATATTGTTGTTTTTCTTTTTGTAAATAGTTAATACAACAGAAATTATAGCAAGTATAATTCCAATTATTTTGAATTTATTTATTTCCTCATTATAATATAAAATTGAAAATAAAATTGGTATTATCACAGCCATTTTACTTGATACAGTTGTTACTGTAACACCAACTTTTTGCGATGATTTTGCAATAACATAAAACATTACAATGAAAAATATTCCTATAAAAATTGCAGGAAGTAACCATTGTTGTTTAAAAATATCGAGAAAATTTATTGGATTTTCATATAAAAAAAACCCCAGCGCAGTAGCAATTATATAATTTATAATTATTACACTATATGAATGTACATTAAACTTCGCTAATAATTTAAAAATAACAAAAATCGAAGTTGCAGATAATATGCTGAATATTAAATAATAAATTTCACTAAAATTTTTAAATTGAATAAAACAATAAGCATATTCAATTGCTTATTAAAATATAAGGACTAAACGAATATTGGCAAAGATATAAAACTTTTACAATTACGATATCTCATTTATTTACTTGTACACGTTAATTTTATTTAAATTTATTAATTTCATGAATTTTAACATTGAAAAAATCAGTAGCCCCGCCTTTTAAGGCGGGGCCAAGGATAAGAGCAGAGGTGGGTGTTGTTTAAATCTATACCCCGACCTGAAGGACGGGGATAATGACTAAAATAGTTGTGAATTATTTAGGTTAAATAGTTTTTATTTTAATTTTGTAAAATCAAAGAAGTAGATTTTAATTTCAAAAAATAAATGTAGCATGAAAATTTTTAAAAGTTTAGTATTTCTTTTTGTTTTATTTTTTGTTTCTCAATTTTTGTTCTCGCAAGGATATGAACAATACCTAGAAAAACTTGATATATATTTTCAAAGCTCAATGCAAGAATGGGAAATTCCGGGAATGGCAATTGCAATTGTAAAAGATGATACAGTAATTTTTGCAAAAGGATATGGTGTTAGAAACATAGAAAAAACAGATAAAGTAGATGAAAACACTATGTTTGGCATAGCCAGTAACACAAAGGCTTTTACTTCTGCAGCACTGGCAATTTTGGTTGATGAGAAAAAAATAAAATGGGATGATAAAGTTACAAAATACCTCCCTTATTTTGAAATGTATAATTCATACGTTACCAAAGAAATGACAATTAGAGATCTGCTTTGTCATAGAAGCGGATTAAAAACATTTAGTGGTGATCTATTATGGCATAGTACATCGTATAGTAGAAAAGATATAATAGAACGAATTAAGTTCCTGAAACCAATTTATGGATTTAGAAGTCATTTTGGATATTCTAATCTTATGTTTTTAACTGCTGGTGAAATAATATCTGAAATTACGGGGATAAGTTATGATGAGTTTTTGCAGAAAAACTTTTTTACTCCGCTTGAAATGAAAAACACCAATACCAGTATCAAAGAATTTGAAAATATTGAAAATTTAGCTTCTCCACATGTGAAATTTAATGATGAAATTATTCCGATAAAATATATTAGTTGGGACAATATTGCTCCTGCCGGAGGAATAAATTCTTCTGTAATGGATATGTGTAAATGGATAAAATTACAATTACACAGAGGTATAATAAACGACAAAACATATTTCAGTAAAGAAGCATCGCATGAAATGTGGACGCCACAAACAATTGACAGACTGAGTGCAACTGATGAAATTTTATTTCCAACCAAGCATTTTACTACTTATGGATTAGGTTGGGATCTATTTGATTACCACGGCAGAAAAATTGTAAACCATAGCGGCGGACTTGACGGAATGATTTCACAATTAGTATTAGTTCCTGAAGAAAACTTAGGTTTTATAATTCTTACTAATAGTATAAATTATTTACCTTATACGCTCATGTATAATGTGTTAGATGTGTTTTTTGAAGAAAAAGGAAAAGATTACAGTTCAATATTTTTAAATTTTATAAAGCAGAATGAAGCATATAAAAAAGATTTTAAAATAAAAACAGAGAATGAAAGAAACAAAGAATTAAAGCCTTCTTTTAAACCTGAAGAATATGCAGGAACATACAGAAGCGATTTATATGGTGATGCAACAGTAAAATTAAATAACGATACATTAGTTTTACAATTTGTTCCTGCTCCTGAATTTACATCAAAACTTGAGCATTGGCAATTCGATACTTTTACTGTTGAGTTTAAAAATTTTCCATCTTTACCTTCAGGAACTGTTGATTTTATAATAGATGCCAGTGCAGAAATACATGAAATGAGAATTGAAATTATTAACCCCGATTTTGATTTTACCGAGTTGAAATTTATTAAGATTAAATAATTGATCATTAAAATGGATTTTAGAAAATCAATTTTTATAAATGTTCTCGTTTTATTAAGTTTTTCTGTTTATTGTAAAGATATTTCCAGTGTTATTTCCAGTTACAAAAATGCTAAAATGGTTTTTTCGGGTAAAGTAATAGGCATTCAGGAATTAAGGTCGGATATTGAAAATGACACTGATTGTTTTAAAACAACTTTATTGGTTGAATTTGAAATTGAAAAAATATACAAAGGAAGATGTTTAGAACGTTTTATTATTATAGATACTATAAGTGTTGAAAATAAAAATTATTTTTCAATTGAAGATAAATACCTTATTTATGCTATAAAAAATAAAACAAAAAAAGAAGTAAATTATCATACAATTCGTACAAGAAGTTTTATCGCAGAAAACACACAAACTGAATTGGAAGAATTAAGTAAATATGTTGATAAAGAGATATTTCGAAGAGTAAAAGGACCTGTTCCAAAATATAGATTTATATCAGGTGGATGCAATTGTTAATTACTTTTACTATTTTTCATATTTTCTTTTAATTTATATTAAAATATATTGCTTACTTTAGTGTCTTAAATTTTTAAATTATGCATATTGTTATTGCCGGGAATATTGGTGCAGGAAAAACAACATTAACAAAATTACTTGCTAAACATTATAAGTGGATTCCTAATTATGAAGATGTTGATGATAACCCTTATTTAAATGATTTTTATGAAGACATGCAACGCTGGTCATTCAATTTGCAAATATATTTTTTAAACAGCAGATTTGATCAGGTTCTAAATATTCATAAAAGTGAAAAAACTGTTATTCAAGACCGTTCAATATATGAAGATGCATATATTTTTGCTCCGAATTTACACGCAATGGGATTAATGTCAACTCGCGATTTTGAAAATTATTTTACTCTTTTCAAATTAATGAGTTCACTTATTGAACCACCTGACCTATTAATATATTTAAGAGCTTCTGTTCCCAGATTAGTTGAGCAAATTCAACAAAGAGGAAGAAAATATGAAAATTCAATTAGGCTTGATTATTTAAAAAGACTTAATGAACGTTATGAAGCATGGATAGGGAATTATAGTTTGGGAAAACTATTAGTTATTGATGTTGACAATACAGATTTTCGCAATAACCCTGAAGATTTAAGTGATGTTATCAATAAAATTGATGCTGAATTATTTGGATTATTCTAGATTTATCCCAATTAAAAAACTATTAAAATAATCTCTACTTTTTTGTTGCCGCCATTAGATATAAAAGAAAGTTCTCCTTTATATGAACCATGACTAAGGTTTTCTCGATTAATGGAAATAGTAACATCAGCATCGTTTGTTCCGCTTGCTGGAGCAAAATCAATCCATGTTTGAAAAAAAATCGATGTGTCAATTCTCCAATCTAAACGTTCATCACCAGTATTAACTACATATACTTTTTTACTGGTTTCAGTTTCACCAAAATTTAAAGATGTAGGTTGGACAACCATTTCAGCAGGCTCTATTTTGCCACAAGCCGAAAATAGCACCATTAAAGCTAATATGTTTATTAATAGGATTTTCATTGTTTAGTAATTAAAAAAATTGTTTCTACCATAAGTATTTCCAAAACCTGTGTGATGATAAAATGGGTAATTATTTTTAGAAAACTGAATATCTATACCAAAAGATGTTTTTTCACTAACTTTATAATCGAAACCAAAAGAATAGCTCTCAAAACTACTATTACTAAACGAATTGTTTAAATCTTTAATAATAGTGCTTCGCAATAAAATTTTATTACTTAATTGATACTCGCCTTGAGCAAACAACATGACATTGTTATACCTGTCTGAATAAGAGCTCATTTCGCCGTTGCCGGAACTAAAAAGATTAGTGTTAGCAAGCATTAAGCCTGTGCGAATTTTAATTTTTTTCGAAATACTATAATCAAGTGACGGGGCTATGTATGACGAAAATGCATTTCCATAACTACTATTGAAAAACATAGAACCTGCTGTTATGTTAGTTGTAAGTTTTTTATCAATATTGTTTTCAGGATAAAAACTAGCAGAATCTAATCCTGTGTTAAAATTTGGGTCGTAATAATCATCTTCATTATTAATTTGAGCAAATAATGAAAGTGTTAAAAAACTAATTAAAATAAATGTTATTATTATTTTCATTGAATTTTCAATTTTTCCAAAGATACGAATTAATTAATTAATACTAAAACGGAATATATTTTGTTGATGTTACCTGAAACTCTGTCCTTCTATTTAGTTGGTTCATAGCATCAATTTTTTCCTGTATAAAATCTTCATCCTCTTCTTCTTTTTCTTCATCATCATCTTCAGAAGTTGTAGTTAAAAAGCTTTTAATAAATTTCGGAGTTAAAACATCTCCTTCGTTTAAATATTCATATTTTTCTGCTATTCGTTTTGAAATTGTTTTAGGTACCGATTCACCATAACCTTTTGCTGATAACCTATCTTTAGTAATTCCATTTTCTATTAAAAATCTCACAACACTTTCTGCTCGTTTTTGAGATAATATATCATTAGCTTTTGCATTGCCAACACTATCGGTGTGTGCTCTAAGCTCAATAGTAATATTTCCATTATTATTTAATATTTCAACAAGTTCATTCAACGATTCTTTTGAATTTTCTGTTAAATCCCATTTTGCAAATTCATAAAATATATTCTCAATTTCAATTGGTTTCCCAATCTGTGCAAGATGAATATCAGGTCTAAATTTCTTACTGTCTTCCATATCGTTTGTAGTAAGTTTCCCTTTTCCTTTAAGATATCCTTCTTTCTTAACAATGTATAAATAATCGTTATTCTCAACTAATTTAAATTTAAATCTACCTTTATCGTTGGTTTTTGCTTTAATAAAAACACCATCACTTCCAACAAGTTGAACAGATGCTTCAAAAATAGGGTCGCCTGTTTCATTATCGTAAACAAAACCACGTAAAGAAAATTCCATAGGAGGTAAAACAAATGAATAAATATCATCGCTGCCTCTTCCTCTAATAGTTAATGGAGCACCTTCTTCAGTATATAAGTTTTTTGTAACTTTTCTAGATGAAGTGAAAAATCCTTCTTCTGTTTTTCTTCTAAATATTATTCCAAAATCATCGGCAGATGAATTTATTGGATACTTCATATTTTCAATTGTCCAGTTTCCCAAACTATCTTCTGTTGCTTTAAAAATATCAAGACTTCCCATGCCGGGATGCCCGTCTGATGCAAAATATAAATCACCATTTTCACGAATATGTGGATACATTTCATTTCCCGGAGTATTTATTTCGGAACCTAAATTTATTGGATCACTCCATGGTTTTGAAGTTTTTTCTCTTTCAATTTTCCATATATCTCTTTTACCTTTTCCTCTTCTCATTGTTGCAACAAAATATAAGGTGCATTCATCTTCCGAAATTGAAGGTTGACCAACAGAAATACTGTCTTTTGCAATTGTAACAATTTCTATAGTAGTCCATTCATCTCCTGCTGGTCGAGTAGAAGAATATATTTGACAACCAAGTTTTTCTCCTTTTACAATTCTACATCTAACAAAATATAAAGTATTTCCATCTTTTGTTAAAGCTGGCGTTCCTTCATCATACATAGAATTAATTGTATCATTAATAGGAGTGGGCTCTTCCCAGTATTCTTTTCGAGAGTATTTTGCTTCAAAAATATCAGTAAAATTTTGACCTGTTATTTTATTTATTTTTTCAGGATGAAATCCTTTTCTTGTGGATGTGAAATATAAAACGCTATAATCGTCTTTTGCAAAAGCTGGAGCAAAATCACTTTTCTTTGAATTAAGTTCTTTTACATTAGCAATTCTGTGTCTAGTGGGGTTTTCGTACCATTTGGCAGCCATGCTGCACGAAAGTACGCCCATTTTTGCCAAAGTATCGCCTGGCACTAATTTTAAATATTCATTGTATTGTTGTACAGCTTCTTTATATTTTTCGTTTGTTTTTAGCATATCGGCGTAATATAAATATGCTATTGGGTCTTCGTATTTTTTGCCTATTGAGCTTTTATATTTTACTTCAGCCTTCCCGGTTTCATTTATAAACTTATAGCATTGAGCCATTTGGAAGGTCATGTAAGCTTTCTCTTTTTTATTAGTTTCTTTTTTATAAGCATTTTTATAGAGTTCAATTGCATTGAAAAACTCAAAAGATTTATATGCATCGTCAGCTCTTAATGTGAGTTTTGTTCGCTGAGAATAAGCGTTTATTGAAATTGCAGAAAATAAAAATATTATTAGAAGTAATTTTAATAAGTTTCGTCCTAAAATCATAAATTTCATTATTTTTTTAATATTAACGTACTTAATTCTTATATATTATTTTTCATATGACTTTTAAGCCAATTGCAAACCAACATAAAATTTTTCATGCAAATATAATTATTCTATTAGAAATTAATGTAAGAAGAGGAGAAGTTAGAATTTTATTCAAATGTAGGCTTACATAATAGAGTTCTGAATTTCCACTTACTTTGCAAAACTTGCCAAAGGAAAAGTTTTAAGAGCTTTCATATATGCTTTCAAAAAAGCTTCTTCATCAATATTAGTTGAAACTCCTATTGTATCAAGGTATTCGAGCAAATTGCTTGTTCGTAAGTTTCCCACAAGTTGTCCTTCTTCTGCCATAGGGCAACCTCCAAGTCCATTAACTGCCGTATCAAATCTGCGGCAACCATTTTGGTATGCTGCATTTACTTTCCTATACCAATGTCTTACAGATGTATGTAAATGAAAACCAAATTCAATATCGCTAAATGCAGGTACTAAAACAGAAAACAATGCACTTATACTTTTCATATTTGAGCTTCCAATTGTATCTGCCAAAGGGATTATTCTAACTCCCATTTTATGAAGTTCTTCAACCCATTTTGCAACAATATCAACATTCCATTTATCTCCATACGGATTCCCAAATGCCATAGAAATATATATAATTAATTCTTTTTTGTTTTTTGTGCATATATTCAACAACTCATCAACAATTTTTTGCGATTTTTTTATTGATGAGTTTAGATTTCTTTTCAAAAATGTATTTGATATAGAAAAAGGATATCCTAAATAAGTAATTTCATCAAAACTTGCTGCATCGTTTGCACCTCTTTCGTTAGCAACTATTGCAAGTAATTTGGATGTTGTTTGAGACATATCAAGTTTTTTAACTACTTCGGCAGTATCTTTGAGTTGTGGTATTGCTTTTGGGGAAACAAAACTTCCAAAATCTATTGTATCAAAACCCACTTTTAATAAAGAGTTTATATAATTAGCTTTCTTTATTGTAGGTAAAAATACTTTTAGACCCTGCATAGCATCACGCGGACATTCAATTATTTTTATGTTTTTAGTAAATTCTTTTGCAATATTAGGCTTTATATCACTTTTTTGTTTTGAAATTAAGTTTTTGATTCGTTGAAGTACAGACTTTGAAAATTCATTCTTATTTGCCATAATTATATAATTTTTATAAATATACGATAAATTTTGACAAAAATCAAATAATTAGGGATTAGTTTTTTTTTTAATTGTCCTCAAAGCTTTTTCAACTAAATATTTTTCAGCTTGATAATCATTAAACATCATAAAGTAGTAAAGCATTTGAGAGCTTTTTAATCTACGTGCATATATTTCACAATAATTAAAATCTTTACCAAACTCAGGTTTTGTATAAAAACCAGAATATGCTTCCCATGTAAAATCAAAGTTTGAAATTGGCATTTCTTTAATCTCAGGAACATTAGACCAATTGCTCCCAGATGCATTCATAGTAAGAATTGTAAACAATGAGTATGAAATATTATCGCGTTTGATTTTTGAAGTATCAATAGCATTATAATCGGTATATTGGATATAATATCTAATTTCAAAATCTGATTTTTGATGTTTTATTGCATATTGGTAAAAAACATCATAATTTTTCACTACATCTGTAATCTCAAAATCATCAGGTATTTTAAGTTTGAGTTCGTTTTCATTAAGTAATTGAATAAATAAAGTATCGTTTAATTTAGCCCATATACTATCAAATTTTTGCTTAAAAAAGTCGTTTTGTCCAAATAAGCTGTATGGGAAAATTAATATTATTAGTATATACTTTATTTTTTTCAACTGCATAATTATTGTTCAAATTTAAATATTTTCTAGTATTGTACCAATTGTAATTGTAAAATAGTCCTTTGCCTTAGGTTATATTTTAATACCGGTAATTAAAATATCATCTATTTGAGAATTTTTTCCTTGCCAGTTAATAAGAGTTTTATCAAGTATTTCTTTTTGTTCACTCATTGGTTTGTTGGCATTTCTAAGCAATAATTCTTTAAATGCTTTATATTTGAATTTTTTGCCATTTGGTCCACCAAATTGGTCTGCATAGCCATCAGTAAATATATATATTACATCTCCTTTGTTAATTGGTATTTCATGGGTTGTAAATTCACCCATTTTATAATAAATAGAAACAGGCATTTTATTTCCCTTTTGCTCTATTAATTCATTATTTCTAATTAAATACAGTGGATTATTGGCTCCTGCAAATTTTAATAGTTTATTTTCAAGATCAATAGTAATTACAGCGACATCCATTCCGTCTCTTTGTTCACCAATTTCCCCTTTTTGCTTAAGAGCTTTAATAATTTTATCTCTCAATTTATTGAGTATTTCCGATGGGCGTGTAATAATTTCTTTATTAACAATTTCGTTTAAAAATGCAATGCCAAGCATACTCATAAAAGCTCCGGGTACACCGTGTCCTGTGCAATCGGCTGCTAATATTATAAGTTTTTCATTTTGTTTGCCAACCCAGTAAAAATCTCCACTTACTATATCTCTTGGTTTGTATAAAATAAAATATTCGTTTATAATTAGTTTTATGTCATCATGTGTAGGAAATATTGCAGATTGAATTCTATATGCATATTCTATACTGTCAGTAATATCCTTTTTTTGCTCAGATATCAGGTCTCTTTGTTGTACAACCAAATCACGCTGTGCTGTAATTTCGTCACGTTGTGCCTCAATTTCTTCCTTTTGCTGCATTATTTCTTCATTTTTAATTGTAAGAAGAATATTTGCATTTTTCTTTTGTTTGTAGAACCTGAAAATTATAATCATAAAAAACGATACAATGATAAAGCCAAGTATAAATGTATATGTTAATATTCGTTGTTTTTTTATGATTTCTTCCGATTTTTCGAGTTCAACATTTTGGAGTTGTATCTCTTTATCTTTCTTTTCGGTTTCATAAATAGTTTGTAATTCAATAATTTTACGTTGACTCTCATTATTAAATATTGAATCTTTGTATACTATATATTGCTTATAATAATAAAAGCTTTTATCTAATATCATTAAGCTATCGTAGGTTCTTGATAAAGCTTTATAAGAATCTTTAATTTCGTATATCAAATCGGCTTTTTGTGCAATATCTAAAGACTGTTCCTGAAATTTTATTGCATTATTATAATCTCCGAACCAAAAATATACACTTCCTATACTCATAAGAGAAATTGCAATACCTTGTTTATTGCCCATTTCATTTTCTATCTTAAAAGATTTAGTATAATAGTCTATAGCCATCTCTTTGTTTCCCCATTTAATATATACATCGCCAATATTTTGATATGATCTGGCTATACCAAATTTATCTTCTTCTTTTAGTTTAATATTCAACGACTTTTTGAAATTTACGATTGCAAAATCGTATTTTCCCATTTCTAAATATAATAATCCTAAATTATTTAAAGTATTAGAAATACATGTTTTGTTGGTAATCTCTTCAGCAATTTTTAAAGATTCGTTATAACTGTCAAGTGCGCTATTGTATTTCCCCAATCTTAGATATATATTTCCAATATTGCTTAAGGTCATGGATACAGCTGCTTTTTCATTTAATTTTTCGCTGATTTTTATTGATTTTTGATAATGTTCAAGTGCTAAAGCAAGCTCGCCTGTATTTTTACAAACTACACCGAGTCCATTATGTGATTTACCTATTCCCCGTATATATTTGTGTTTTTCACTAATTTCAAGTGCTTCTTTAAAATATTTTAATGATTTATCATACTGGCTAATCATAGAATGATTTATAGCAATAACATGTAAAGCATCAATTTCTTTTTCGTAGTTTCCAATTGACTGGCATAATGCAATAGTTTTTTTGGCAAAGAAAAATGATTTCTCAAAAGAAGTTTGAGAATAGGTTTTTGAGAGCTGCAGTAAAGTATCTATTTTTTCAATATTTGAATATCCAACAAGTTTTTTTTCAATATTCTCTACATCTAATGTGTCAGCATTTGATTGAAAAAAGAATAAAAGAAATAGTATTGCAAATAATTTATGCACTTAATGGATTATCAATTATTATGATTATCCAAAGTTAAGCATTAATAATGTAATCCCAAAACGAATTTAAAACATCAGAATTTTTTTATTTATATTACTTGCATATACTCAATCTATTTTAAAAATTTACAAAGTGAATCCCAAAGATCAGCCCAAAAACTTATTTTTTACATCCAACAAGTCATTGCTTACATCCAACAAGTCATTTGTTACATCCAACAAGTCATTTGTTGCATCCAACAAGTCGTTGGTTACATCCAACAAGTCATTTGTTGCATCCAACAAGTC
>CAYTWH010000071.1:0-15674 GCA_964442075.1 uncultured Bacteroidales bacterium | reverse complement strand
TATAGTAACATTTGTAAAACACCCACAATCACAAAAATTATTTACAACATCACTATAACATGGATCACCTCCTAGTCCACCATCATCATAAAATACAATACTACTTGTAGATGTTAATGTCTGTGATGTTGTTGTACACGCTGTTGGAATTAATATTGCAGGGCATGCAGGGCAAGGTCCGCCACAATCAACTCCTGTTTCACTTTGGTTTTGTATTCCATCTGAGCATGTTGGAGGTGGACATGCTGGACAAGTTGCACCACCACAATCAATACCCGTTTCATCTTGATTCATTATACCATCTGAACATGTAGGCACAATTGGACAACTTGCTGAAACAGTAGAACCAGCACTTGAAGAGGAACTATAATTATCAACAATAAGATAATATGTAACGCCGCCTACAAGTGTTACAATATTATTACCAGACCCCCAACAACCACCTGTTAAATTAGTACCTGTATTACCGCAAGAACTCATTAAGAAAAAATCTGGGTCGCCAGATGTAGTTGTGGTTGTAAAAGTGTAAGAGCCACTTGAGGCTGGAGTGTATGTATACACTAGTTCATCACCAGGTTCTGAATAACTACAATCTGTATATATACTCCAATCACTACCTGTTATTCCTAATGTATTACTATAAGTTGTTCCACATGTCATTGCTATTGTTGAAGCACATGGAGAAACACAAGCTGGACAAATAGTTCCACCGCAATCAATACCAGTTTCATCTTGATTCATAATGCCATCACTACATGTTGGTACTGGGCATACTACACACGAAATAGTTGCATCCCATCCACTACTGACAGTAGAACCATCAGAATCCCAAACAAATGTTAAACATCCAGATGTTGAAGTAATAGTTTGACCTAATAAATCGGTACCATCATATACACCAATTAAAGGTGAAGATATATCTGGACCATCATATATTGTTAAATCATCATAAGTAGCTTCAGTACTAAATGAGTTAAATAATACTTCAATACAATCACCAGCATCTGAGCAATATGTTTCAGTAATACTTTCACTAATACTATAATCACCACCAGACCCACCAGTATCATATAAATTACCAGAGCATACGTTCCAATTACCAGTACCTATATTGTGACCTGTACCACACGCTGGACAAATAGTTCCACCGCAATCAATACCAGTTTCATCTTGATTCATTATACCATCAGTACATGTTGGTAGTGGGCAAGCTACACACGAAATAGTTGCATCCCATCCACTACTGACAGTAGAACCATCAGAATCCCAAACAAATGTTAAACATCCAGATGTTGAAGTAATAGTTTGACCTAATAAATCGGTACCATCATATACACCAATTAAAGGTGAAGATATATCTGGACCATCATATATTGTTAAATCATCATAAGTAGCTTCAGTACTAAATGAGTTAAATAATACTTCAATACAATCACCAGCATCTGAGCAATATGTTTCAGTAATACTTTCACTAATACTATAATCACCACCAGACCCACCAGTATCATATAAATTACCAGAGCATACGTTCCAATTACCAGTACCTATATTGTGACCTGTACCACACGCTGGACAAATAGTTCCACCGCAATCAATACCTGTTTCATCTTGATTCATAATACCATCAAAACAGTCTGGGACTGGTGGTGCTGTACAAGTTCTACTAATTGTAAAATCACCTGTAACTGTTGATGTGGTTGACCATTGCGCTATATATACAAAATATGTGGTTCCTAATGTGGTTAAAAACGTATATGTTTCAGTACCATCAGTAAGTCCAGCATCAGCACAATCAAGACTTGTTAGACTACCACAGGTACCACTAAATGTCTGCATCTCATGATCCCATCCACTCGTAGCGGTACATGAAATTGTTGTATTACCACCATCACCAGTGAAAGTGTACCATACACCATAATCACTTGCACATGTTGAAAAATCTAAAAGAGTTGATAAATTAGTACTTCCAACTAAATTTGTTGTTCCACATGGCAAAGCTGTTGCATTTACACAATCATCATTTACTGGTGCTACTGGACATATTCCAGCAACTACACTCCAAGAAATAGTATATGTTCCTGAATTAGAACTATAACCTGATTGAATCCAATATACTCTTTGAGTTGAACCTGTACAATTTTGCCAAGTTTCAGTGTCATAGTCACCATCATCAGTACAAACTATTTCAATTGTACCTGGACAAGCACCACCATATCTTAAACTATGTCTAGAATCATAATCATTTACAGTTTGTTGAATTGTGATAGTAGCACCATTTGGTAAGTCATAATAATATATTTTATCTGGTGCTAAATCCATAACACAAAAACTAAAATCATTATTTGCGCCTACTGTTGTCCCTGAAAATGGTGAGGCAGGTAATGGAATTGTATTTGTACAATCATCTTGCCCAAATCCAAACATTACTATAAGTGTTAAAAATAAGGTAAGTATAAATTTTTTCATTATTTCTCATTTTTTATTTCTTCATACTTATCACGATAAGTTTTAATCCAAATTTCTTTAGCTGTTTCATAAAAAATAAAATCGTCTTCAATTGTAAAACCACCTTTATATAAATGATATGGGATAAATTGAGGGTAATAAGTGTATTTCTTTATCCATTCATCAAGTTTTGTTTTATAAAAATCCTCATTAAAATTATCATTTGCTTTTGTACCTTTAATTGGTATAGATGGATGCATTTTAGCATATTTTTGCATATCCAGATTTTGTTCACCTTCAATAAATTTTGGAAAAGTTGGATCGCAATATTTTATAATTACAGAATTTGTTTCATTATTTAAAAGTAATTCATTATACTTTTTCAAAAACTCTTTATCTTTCTGGATATTCTCTTGTGAAAATACTAATATACTTGCAAAAAGAAAGTATATTAGAAAAATTCCTGTCTTTTTCATTTAAATAGTATTTGGTTAAACTATGGTTGCTTATTATATTAGACGTATAAATATAGTAAAAGGTTGCCTTATTATTTATGTAAATACGAACATTTCAAAAAGAAATTTCATTTTGTGATAAAAACATGCTTTTCATTGACAAATATAATAATTTTTTACACTAAAAAAAATTATAAAGAACATTTAAAACTATTTTGCCTTAAAATATTACTTATTTTCGCATGATGAATTATAAGCAAATTTTAGATTTTTTATTCAAGCAATTACCCATGTATCAAAGAGTGGGAAAGGCAGCCTACAAAGACAATTTAAACAACACATTAGCACTTGATAAATATTTTAATTTCCCTCATAAAAATTTCAAATCCATACATATTGCCGGAACAAACGGGAAAGGTTCTGTTGCTCATATCTTAGCCTCTGTTTTGCACGAGCAAAAATATAAAGTAGGTTTATACACCTCTCCACATCTTAAAGATTTTAGAGAAAGAATAAAAATAAATGGGCAAATGATACAGGAAAATGAAGTGATAAAATTTGTAGAAAATAACAGTACAATAATAGAAGGATTAAAGCCCTCTTTTTTTGAAATAACTGTTGCTATGGCATTCTATCATTTTGCAAAACAAGAAGTAGATATTGCTGTTATTGAAGTGGGTATGGGAGGGAGATTAGATTCTACAAATATTGTTACGCCACTTGTTTCTGTTATTACAAATATTGGATATGACCATACTCAGTTTCTAGGAGATACTTTGGAAAAAATTGCCATTGAAAAAGCAGGTATAATTAAAAAAAATGTTCCTCTTGTAATTGGTAAATATCAAAAAAATATTGCAGATATTTTTACAAAAAAAGCGAAAGAAAAATCCTCCGAAATTTATTTCTCCGATAATGAATATAAAATTGATTATTCATTAATAAATTCCGATTCTCATCAGGTTTTTAATGTTGAAAAAAATAATGAAACAATAAAATATGAAAATCTAAAATTAGATTTACTTGGTCAATATCAAATTGAAAATACATTAACTGCATTAAAAACAATTGATATTTTAAATGATTCTGATATTAAAATTTCAGATGAAGCAATCTATAAGGGCTTTAAAAATGTGGTAAATAATACAGGATTATCAGGCAGATGGCAAATTATTGCTAATAATCCGTTAATTGTGTGCGATACCGCCCATAATAAAGAAGGTTTAACAAAAGTATTTGAACAAATAAAAAATACTGCATACAAAAATCTGCATATTGTCTTTGGAACAGTGAACGATAAGAATATTGAAGGAATATTAAATATATTACCAATAAATGCAAAATATTATTTCACAAAAGCTAATATTCCAAGAGCATTAGACGAACAAATATTATTTAATAAAGCAAAACAAATTGGCTTAAAGGGGGAAGCCTATTCGGCAGTAAAACATGCAATTACAGCAGCCAAATTAAATGCTGATAAAAACGATTTAATATTTGTTGGAGGGAGTACATTTGTTGTTGCAGAAGTTATATAAAAAATTAGTATTTTGTTTGTAGATTACAAAAAGCAATTTATCTTTGCAGTCCAATTTTGGGAGCTTAGCTCAGTTGGTTTAGAGCATCTGGTTTACACCCAGAAGGTCACTGGTTCGAATCCAGTAGTTCCCACTAATACAGGAACGGGTTGAAAGGACTACAATAAAGGTATAGAGCATCCCGACTTACAGTCGGGAAGGTCACTGGTTCAAATCCAGTAGTTCCAACAAAGTATAACCACACAAATAGTGTGGTTTTTTTATTATAAAATTTTGTAATAAAGCAAGGGCAAAGGGTTCTGCCAAATTCTAAATAAGGTATAGTAATATAAATGATTATCATTTATAAATTATTTAAGCTGCTCAATAGTCTTTTTTGTCATGTTTATTTTAAATTTCTCTGAATATAAATCCATGTATTGCCATTGAATAGTAAATGTTTCTGAATAGGCATCACTCTCAAAAATCCACCATGCATATGTATCAGAATCACCCTTGTTTAACAAATGATCTCCCCGCACTTCAATTCCATTATATAAAGATAAAGGATTATTAAGGCTATCGTTGATAAACAGGTTTACATATTGCGAACGATTAGAAGCACCTATATTTGGAATAGGTTTTGTTCCTAAATTTTTAATTGTAAGTATAAATTTAATAGCTGGTTCTTTTATATTATCTTTTTGACCGTATGGTCCATCATAAATAAAAAAATCAACTTTATTATTGACTCTTATAGAATCTGTATTATAAGTACTTTTATTCTGCGAATAAACAGACAATGTGCAATATATAATTAGAAGAAATAAGAAAATATTTTTCATATCATTATTTTTTAGTTTATAGATAGATGCAAATTATAATTATTTCCATAAATAATATTTAATATTTTTATTGACAAATATTACAGAATAGTAATAATCAAGTTCAAATAGATTCCATGTCCTTACTTTAAGCTTTGTACGTTTAATTATTTCACCTGAGAATATAATTTTATTATTTTCAATCAAATAATCTAATTCTGTTCTATTAAATCCAAAACGTTAAGCATAAACTACAATTGATATGAATATAAGTATTATCAGTATGTGTAATTTCTTGTTCATATTCAAGCTCTTTCCTCAATTATGCACAACAATTGAATAAACGTACAAGTAAGTTTATTTCGCTTATAGCTACACCTTGATAATTTATTTCTAAATATTGATAAGGTTTAATAAAATCAGCTTACAATTATTTTGTAAACATTCAGGCTTTTATCAGATTGAACACTTATCATATAAACACCTTTTGCTAAATGACTAATGTCAATTGAATGATTGTATTTACCAGCAAAGCCCGGTAATTTATCTATCCAGATTATTTGTCCTGTATTATTATGAAGTTTTAAAATAATATTATCCGTTTTAATACAATTAAATTCAACATTAAGTTCAGATTGTGCAGGATTAGGATAAATATTTAAAGAGGATATACTTATTTCAGAAATACCCACAGATGTAATATCAACAGTATAGTATATTGTGTCATTTCCGCAAGAATTTACAGCTATAAGCATAACATTGTATGTTCCGTTTGCAGTATAAGTATGCGAAGGATCTGTTAGTGTAGAAGTTGATCCATCATCAAAATCCCAAAAATACGAGTTTGCATATTGCGATAAATTAGTAAAATCAATTACAGGGTCATTTGACACGTAAGAAAAATCGGCAACAGCTTGGTAATTTAGAATTGAAATTGCAATTTGATTTGATGCAATTGAACAAGAATCAAGAATGTAATCAACAAAATAAAAACCTGCGGCTGCAGCGTTAATGCTCTGTGTTGTTTGATCATAAGGATGCCATAAATACGAAGTAGCACCAGATGGCGCTGTTAATATAACTGTATCTCCATCACAAATATCTGTACTTCCATTTGCCGTTATATTAATACTTGAAGGCATAATAATTTCAGCCAAAACATCTGTACGACTGCTAACACATGATTGAGAAATAATTTCCCAGTCATAAAAATAGTAATAATATCCTGTTGGATTAGATGTTGCACTGCTATGCAAAATTGAAATATCACTGCCAATATTATATGGGTACGAGCAATTTGCATTATTTCTAAACAAACCAGGAGATAAAGGACCGGCTAAGCGATAATTTGTGCCTACAGGAATATCAAAATTCAAATCTATACGGCTAACTCCTGCCGGAATATTTACTGTTATTTGATCAATAACACTTCCCGTATTATCCTGAAGTTCAATAGTTCTGTTTGATGTTGCATTTGCATTAACTTCAACAGATGCTAATGTTATATCTGAGAAACAATCAAATACCAAATAATGCTGAGATGCAGAAGTATAGAAAGCTCCATCTGAAGTATTATTTGTTTCGCCTCCATAAATACTTGAACCAAGTTCTACATTTTCGGCATAATAAGTTGTTGATGTTGTTATTGCCGGTGTATTAAAAGTATTTCCTGTTCCCAAGCTACTGCCTGCAACCGGAACATCATACCACTTAATAATACCTGAGCCGCTTGCTGAAAGCATTATACTACCGGCATCACAACGAGCACCATCTATAGCCAATGGTGCCACCGGGGTGCTTATTGTAATATAACTTGTTATAATTAAAGAATCACTACCATAAGCATTAAAAGCAACTAAACTAACATCATAAGTTCCATCTGAAGTATAAGCATGCGTAGGGTTTTGCTGACTTGATGTAGTTCCATCGCCAAAATACCATAACCATGTATCAGGTCCGTTAGTTGACAAATCGGTAAAGTCTATACTGGCAGAACAAGAATTTGTTTCGGAAGCTATAAAATTAGTTACAGGTGGTGCATTTACAAATACACATTGCCAGATCATTTCAAAACCCTGTAATTCAAGACCTCCATCTGTGTGTTGAACTATAGTAACAGATTCTCCCGTAGTACTTAATGTTCCCGGTCCTCCTGTTGTATTGCAATAAAGTCCAATTTGTGGAGATGCGGTGCTTGGTCCGTCATAAATCTCTATCCAGTCGTAATCACATGTTGCCCCAGAGCCTGGTTCAACATCAAACAATACAAAATCTAAATCAATTTGTGTAGATCCTGAAGCTGTAATAGTTGTAGTAAGATCAGTATTCGATGAATAAAAACTTGTGCCTCCGTCATCAAAAAGATGACCGGAACATTCTGTAATTGTCTGCGTTCCACTTGACGGCATTAAATATGAGCAATAAGATTCTACATAAACACTGTCTGTATATATTTCGGTATAGCTAGCATTTTCAATTGTTAAAATTACCGTTTGATAACCACTGGCACTATATGTTACAGTATGAGGTCCAATTGTATTGGCTGTAGTAGGAGTAGCATTGGGTCCAAAATCCCATGTATATGAAACAATATTACCGCTTGAAGCATCTGTAAATACAATATCATCACCTCCAATACAAGTTGCACCCGGACCAAAAGTAAAATATGAATTAATACAATCTCCTGCAATTGGAATATTTTCGGTATATGGCTGATAGTTATGTTTTGATATTGTAACTACAGCATTATTTCCATATAGCTGAATGCCACCAAAATTGATTACTCCAAATCCTCCTGAAAGCTGAACTTCGCCTACCAACAAACCATCAATAACCAGTGTAGCCAAACCATCGCTTAATGAGCTTGTAAATACAGTAAAGCTGGTATCATTGCAATTAAGTACTGTAGTATGGGTTGCAGTTACAGCTTGTGGTTGTGCTGTCCACATTTTCATAGCAGGGTCACCAAAATAATGGAAAAGCTGATGAGTATATTCGCTATCATCCCATGTCTCAACCATTCTTATTAAACCTTGGTTTGCAACATCACCCATAGTAAAAATATCCGAATGAGGTGAAAGAGTAGGACTGCTTATGCCTCCTGAACCTGTGAAATTAGGGATTAATCCGGGGTTAGACCAAATAGCATCAATAAGCCCTAAAGCTAAACCATCGTTATAACCGCTATAGCTAACTTCGGCATGTCCGAAAATACCAACAGCTCCATCATCAACTCTGAGTAATTTTTCAACAAAACATTCTGTTTCCAAAAACTTACCTGTTAAGCAATTAATGCTAAATACCACAGGTGTCATATTAGCATTAGTAAATGAGTTAATATTCGCAGATGTAAAATAAGGATCACCCCAACCATCTTCAAAACCATGATCACGATGGAAAACATAGAATGCTCCTTCGTTAACATAATTTATTATATCGTTAAAATCTCCATCCCATGCAAATCCGGGTTTTAAAAGATAAGCAGGAAGAGGTTCGCCGGCTGAATACGCAGCATTATTCCAATTTGTTGGATTAACAGCGCTTCCGGTTACATATACTCGGTTTACAGTATATCCCTGAACTCCATTAATATAATCTCTAATATCTTCACTTGTTTGTGCAAATCTTCTTTCAGCATACCCTGCTGTACTTGATTCCTGAAAGTATGCACAATTTAAACCTGTTGTATAAAACGCCGGTTGAATGGGAGGTGTTTTTTCATAATTAATAATCTTTGATATAACATTTGATGCTTCTGTTGCAGAAGAAACAGAGATTCTTCCTTTCGCCATGTCAGGGTAATAATCACTACCTCCATCAGTACATACCACATATAAATCAGTTGCAAAACTTCCATAAGGTCCAACATAAATATCTCCGGGAACTTTATCATGGTCTCCTATTATTGCGACATAATCGGGTTTAGGTGTCCAGTTTTGATATCGTTCATGAACTTCAAACTCAACTTCACTGTATGTCCATGAAGCTCTTGAAACAACTTCAACAGAATATCCCAATTGTCGTTTCCATTGAGCAAGAGAATTTGCAGCAGTTATATAATCAGAATGAGTTATTATAATATATTCTTTACTTGGTCCGCTGATACCTCTGGTATTATTATTGGTTATAAATTGATTAATTTCTTTTTTAATACTACCTCCATTTAAAAAATAGTTTGGTATCATTTTAAGAGTATTATCAGAATGTTGTGTTTTATCAAAAAATTCATCTGATTGTGTGAAAGAAATTTTGTATTTTATATTGCTGTATACAAAAAGCTTACGCTCTTTAGCATTATATTGAATTGGATGAATTTGAATACTTGCAACAGGTATATCTCTGTAATAATTAATACTATTAATATCTACAATTTCTGCAGGATATAAAGTATTGGTATTATAAAAATCCTCATTAATAACAAATTCTGGTTCAGTTTCACCATATTTATCAGACGCAGGTTCGAGTGCAGGATATATCAGCTTATTACTAATTTCACTTACATCATAGCTTATAATTTCAATTTTTGCTGTTGCTCCAACCGGAATTGCAATAATATCGTTATGACTTGGCAAAGCTGGTTTTCCGACTTCCATAAGATGCGAAAAATCAGTGATATTAAGATTAGAATAAGTTGTTCCTTCTTCAATTACATCATGGATATAAACGCCATCAAAATTATATTCAATATCAATACCTTTTAAACCATTATCGATAATTTTTCTAACCGGAGTATATTCAGGTTTATTTTTATCTTGCTGATATAAATAGAAATTCGACTGCGCTATTAATGATTGAGCTATAGCGATTAAGACTAATAATACAAATGCTTTTTTCATAATAATTTTAGTTTAAGCGTGTCAAGAAACGAAGATATTTTTTGTAAATATACGAAAAATTATTTAAAAAAAAAGCAGATAGCTGTCTTAATTTATTATTTTTTGAGATTTTTTAAACAATAACAGATCACTCTAGTCTACGAAATCAAAACCGACTTATTTTGCTGCTCAATCACTTCTCCTATTATTGCAGATTCAATATAATTCGACTTTTTAAGTTCTTTTAGAATAATATCAACTTTATTGGCAGGTGTTGAGATTAACATTCCTCCTGATGTTTGTGCATCCATTAACAGCATTTTATATTCATATTGCATATTTTTTTCAAATAAGCAAAATTGCTCAACAAATTCCTGGTTTCTGAAAGCTGCTCCCGGAATACAGCCCATTTTCACTAAATCAAAAACATTGTCAAATAAAGGAACTGATGCCGAATATATTTTTATAGAAACATTACTTGCCTGTGCTAATTTTAGGCTATGTCCCAATAGTCCAAATCCTGTAATATCTGTTGCACATTTTATATTATAGTTCTGCATTATTTCCGATACATCCTTGTTTAAGGTTTTCATGCTATCAAGAACTGCTTGATAGCTTTTTTCATCAACTTCGTTTATCTTTTTTGCTGCCATTATAATTCCGGAGCCTATAGGTTTTGTTAAAATTAATTTGTCTCCGGATTGAGCTGCTGAATTCGTTATAACTCTATCAGGATGAACTACTCCTGCTACTGCCAAACCATATTTTGGAATATCATCGGTAATTGTATGACCTCCAACAATAACTCCACCGGCTTCGGTAACTTTATCTTGTCCTCCCAATAGGATTTCCTTTAAAGCACTCATTGGCTTATTTGCAGGAAACATCATCAAATTCATTGCTGTAAGCACTTCTCCTCCCATTGCATAAACATCGCTTAAAGCATTTGCTGCAGCAATTTGTCCAAATTCATAAGGGTCGGAACAAACAGGTGGAAAAAAATCAGTAGTTTGAATAAGAGCAACTTCATCATTAATTTTATAAACACCAGCATCGTCATGTGTTTTTATATCAACAATAAGCCTGTCACAAGTAACTACCGGTAAATCTTTTAATGCTTTATCTAATTCTGATGCAGGTAATTTTGCTGAACATCCTCCATCTCCTGCTGTTTTTAGCAAATCAAATTTCATATTTTTTAATTTTATTTTTCAAAAATTTTAAATTCAAGATTATTTTTCTCTAATATTTCTTTAAGTTTAACAGGTTCTATTATCCCTCTTTCAATTCTAATTGACATTCCGCAATTCGACGATATATCTCTTGGCGTAGGAATTATTTCGTGCTTGATATGTTTGTTTATCAATACTTTTTCTGCTTTTATTACCTTGTGTGTTGATTCAAATATCAATATTAAATTTTTCATAATCTAAGGATAAATTACTTTATCAGCACTTGTAAGTTTTTCAATTATATCATACATATTCGATACTATGCCTACTTCAAGTTTATCCATATTATCAAAATAATCAAGACAGGTTCCGCATACAAGTATTTCAATACCTTTATCTTTAAGTTTTTTTAATGATTCTAAAACTTGAGAATTTTTAATTGTAAGATTTATTCCCGAATTTAAAAATATTAATGCATTTGGTAATTTTGTTGCTTCAGGCAATGTATTTATAAAACCTTTCATAAGTATTTCTCCCAATTCATCAGAACCGAAACCCATTTTATCGTTCTGAAAACTAATAACATAATTTTCGTTTTCATTATTTGGAATTGGACAATATTCTTCAACTACCTCTTCAAATACAACACCCTTTTTACTTACTAATATTTCGTGAACATTACCTGACTGATGACATTTAACTACCATTCCATTATCTTCGAGATAGCGAACAACATTAATTTTTGATGTTTCATTATCAATTAAAATCTTCAAACTCTCATTTTCCTGAATTTCCTCAAGAGCTTTTTTTGTCATTATTAATGGCTTTGGGCACAATTCTCCTTTTGCATTAATTGTTTTCATTTGCTTATTTTTTAATAATTATATTTTTTAGAGCATTAATAGTATAATTTATTTCTTCCTCTGTATTAAAACACCCAAGACTGAATCTTGCTGTTCCACCAGGAAATGTTCCGTTAGTTTTATGAGCCAAGGGAGAACAATGTAAGCCTACACGGATCATTATTCCATATTCTTTATCAAGTTGATATGCTAGATCGCTTGAAAGCATATTGTTAATATTTAAAGAAATAACAGGAAGTCTTTCTTCATTTGCATCAGGACCATAAAGTTTTACTTCATTAATTTCATGCAGTTTATTCATAAAATATGATGTGAGACTACCAACATCTTTTCTGATCTTGTCAATTCCCTTTTTCTGAAGAAATTGAATTCCTGCCTTCAATCCTATTATTCCCACGGTATTTTTTGTACCTGCTTCTAATCTGTCGGGATAAAATTCCGGATGTGTTTCCATTTCAGAAACACTACCGGAACCACCTTGTATCATTGCTTTTATATCAATGTTTTCTTTAAAACATAAACCTCCAATTCCGGGAGGTCCATAAAGCTTTTTATGTCCTGTAAAACTAATAATGTCAATTTTGTCTTTTTGCATATCAATTGGTACATATCCTGCAGTTTGAGCAACATCTACAAGATAAATAATGTTCCTTTTTTCACAAATATTTCCAATTTTGTTCAAAGGAAGTATATTTCCTAAAACATTTGAACCATGAATAGTAACAACAAGTTTTGTATTTTTTTTAATACTTTCTTCTAATTGCCTTAGGTTTATATTTCCTTTATCATCACAATCAATAATTGTGATTTCAATACCTAGTTCTTTTTCCAAATACCTTAAGGGACGAATTACCGAATTGTGCTCAAGAGATGATGTAATTACATGATCTCCACGCTTAAGAATACCTTTTATTGCAAAGTTTAATGCATAAGTTGAGTTTGATGTAAAAATATTATGTCCGGTTTCCGGAACATTAAAAAAAATTTCAATTAACTCACGTGTTTCAAAAACTTCTCTATCTGCCTTTAAAGCAAACTGATGCCCTGATCTCCCCGGACTTGCACCATAGTTTGTTAAATAATTACTAATCGCTTTAACCACAGTAGGTGGTTTTGGCCATGATGTTGCTGAATTGTCAAGATATACTTTCATTTAAAACTTCTTTTCCTTTATTTGTAATATTTATATAAATGTATGTATCAACCATTTTGGTTGAAATAATTTCTTCTGATCCAAAATAAGCAATTAAAAAATGTGTTAACTTTTTACTTGTTTCTAGCAATTTTCTAATTTCACTATTATTTAAACTTTTGTTATTTTTAATTAAACTCTCTAAAATTGTTTGTCTGCATTTATCAATAACTGATATGTGAACATATTCATCTTTATGAAAGCAAATTTTATTTTTTCTGAATAAATATGTGATATATGTTTTCAACTTTTCTTTTGTTATGTTTTTTTCTTTCGCAGCATCTTCAATGTCCTCATAAACCGGCTTTTGCATGTCGTAATTTTTTATCATTTCTTCAAGCCAATTAATATCTTCTATTGTTTTGGTATCAATAACCGCTTTATGGTTTACATCTACCCAGGTATTTTTATACCTTTTTAACTTTCCGTCAGATTCAATTTTCAAAAACAATAATTCAATATATTTTTTCCCTGTCTTATCTTTCGAAAAACCAAGTTTTCCATAAAATTCATTCTGCTCCATTCCATCTTCCAAAATCATATTTTTTGAATGGTATGCTTTAATATTCTGAATTATTTGATTGTAATATTCTTCTTCTTTATTCTTATCTATCAAAATAAAAACATCATTATCATTGTAAATTATTATGTCATTAATATCATTCAGAACTGCAATAATTTCATCAGAGGATCTATTAATTTTTTCAGCTATTTCACTTACAGGCAATGGATTATTTTCTTTTTTAAGTTCAATTTTTATGAGTTCGTTGATATTATTTTCATTTAAGATACTATTTGTCAGTAAAGTTAAATTTTCAATGAGTTTTGGTGTTCTTTTCCTGTGGTGCAAAGGATTTGCATCAATAATTATTCCTCCACCATAAGTTCTGTTACCTGAAGAATTTCTAATTATAAATTTATCATTAGTTAATAAAGTCGCTGATCTTTCCAGATGAATTTGCACAACTGCATTTTGTCCTCCTTTAAGTATATCTTTGTTAAGCAAGTGCATTCTTGCCTGGCTCTCAAATGTTCCTGAATGAAAAATAATAGTTGACCAAAGTTTTAGATCCTGACTATTTTCAAAAAGCGAAATATGTGCATCAATAATTTTTGTTTCTTCAAGAATTTTGCCTGACAACATCATGCCACGCTTAAAATCCTCATTTTTAAAACCGGTAATATTTATTGCGGCTCTATCGCCGGCAACAACTTCCTCAACCTGGCTCCCATGTCTTTCAATACTCCTTATTTTTAATTTTTTATTTCCCGGCAATAAAAATATATTTTTTCCTGTAGATATTTTTCCACTTAAAACAGAACCTGTAACAATGCTACCTAGCCCTATAACAGAAAAAATTCTATCAATATACATTCTAAAAATCCCTGAGTTTTCTTTTTCTTTAATTACAGGTACTATTTCTTGCATAGTATCAATAAGATTATCAACACCTTTACCTGTAATAGAAGAAACTCCAACAATTGGTGCATCTTCTAATTCGGTATTTTCTAATAATTCTAATATTTCAAGCTTTGCCAATTCGATTAAATCTTCATCAACCAGATCTATTTTTGTTAAAGCAATAATTCCTTTATTGATTTTTAATGTTTTAATAATGTTAAAATGCTCTATGGTTTGAGGCATTATTCCGCTGTCAGCTGCAATAACCAGTAACACAAAATCAATTCCGCAAGCACCACCAACCATAGTATTTATAAAATCTTTATGTCCGGGAACATCAATAATTCCTATTGAATCACCTAATGGAAGATCTAGATGGGAAAAACCAAGATTAATAGTGATACCACGCTTTTTTTCCTCTTTATGAGTATCACAATCAATATCTGTTAATGCTTTTATTAGTGCCGTTTTTCCATGATCTACATGTCCGGCAGTTCCCATTATTAAGTGTTTCATTATTCTTAATCGTTTGTTGTTGCTATATTGTTATAATTAACTCTTATCCTCTAATTCCTTATGTCCGCCTTAGGCATATTAGAGAGGGCTTTTACAACATTTTCAATAACCTCAACTATATTTTTAATATCATTTTCAAACAAAGTCAACACATCAAAATAGATGTTTCCTTTTTTCAAAATACCAAGCACAGGAGTTTCTTGATCAAGCAAACCATGATACATCTTTTCAGCATAATCTGAACGTTTTTTATTGCTTTCGTTATTTATTATTTTAACGGCAAAACTTTTTATTTCATGGTCAGGTAATGTTCCACCACCATATTGTCCTTTGCTTTTTACAATTTCGGTTTCTATATTTCTTTTTTCAAGTTCTTTTTGCAAAAGATGTGCTGTTTTATTCAGCTCATCTTCCGTTCGGCTTAATGTTTTAAATATCAAATTCTTTTCAAAAAGATCTTTATCATTCAAATAA
>CAYTWH010000070.1:0-16127 GCA_964442075.1 uncultured Bacteroidales bacterium | reverse complement strand
ATTTAACTTATTAACAGATAATTGTTTATATGTCTTTTGCCTTGCAAAGGTTTCGCAACAAAGATGTTTTGTTTTTTATTGCTTTAATATTAAAATATTGAAACGATAGCGCGATTATTGGGATCACACTAAGTATGGCAGAAACTAATGTAAGTAATGCGTTAAAAATAATATTGATCATTTTGCTAGTCTCAGATATTTCACCACTAAAATTTAAAGCAGAGGAACTATTTATAACAGCAGATGGAATACTAATGATCATTGCTATTATTCCAACCATGGCATAAACAACAATTATAAGTAATAGAGTCCACCACCATTGAACTTTTGTTAATGCAAAGCTTTTTGAAAAAGCATCACCAATACTGATATTCTCATTTATCATTATAATATATATCAACGAAAGAGAAACAAATAAATAAATTCCCGGCACAAAGCAAAAAACTGTACCTATACCAACAATTATTGCAACAAGAATATTTGCACCAAGTACTTTGAAAAAATTACTTTGTGCCTTTTGCCAAACATCTTGCAATGTAAAGTTGTCTTTTCCTTTTTCGACATAAATACCTATATATGAATTAGTAATTGATATTATCATTGTATAAGTTAATGTTGAAAAAAATGTTAATATCAAGAAGTAATTGAGAAATTCCTTGAAAAAGTCTAATGGATTACCCCCGTACATGATTTTTGATTGAAAATCTAACATATTATCCTGAAACATTGCATTGGCAATGATCTGAAATAAAATAAATGGTCCTGCATAAAGCAAGATCATTCTTAACAGCATTTTGTATTCTTGTTTTAAAAATTGAAATGTACCGCTAATAATACCTCCAAAATCGTGTTCTTTTTTAAAATTTACAGTTTCTGTTTGCATAACTTATATTTTATTTTGCAGTATATAAAGATATGCAAAAATAAAAAATTTGGCAGTTATTTTAGATATGTTTACTTTTATTCGTTCATAAACCAAAAATGCAAACCAAAAACATACCAATAAAAAGGAAAAAAACTATATTAATAGTTGAAGACTATGATGTAAGCTGCAAGTATTTTAAAGTTATTTTAAAAAAATTTAATTTTAACACAATACTTGCTGTAAATGGTAAAGAAGCCGTTGATCTATGTAAACGAAGACAAGATATTGATCTTGTTTTAATGGATATTAAAATGCCTGTTATGAACGGGTATCAGGCAACAAAAAAAATTAAAGCAATACGCAATGATATACCTATAATAGCACAAACTGCATTTGCATTATTGGGAGACAAAGATAGAGCAATTAAAGCAGGCTGTGATGATTATTTGCCTAAACCGGTAACTTCCAAAAAATTAAAAAATACAATAGACAAGTATATTTCTTAATGAATTTTGTTTTGCCATTCAGCAAAAAAACTTATCGCCGTTATTTACAATAAAATAACATCTCTAAAAAAACACAAACTAAAGTTCAGCTTTTTTCTATAATTTAATTGGAAGCCGTGTCAAAAAATCCATGCTGATTATCACCGCATTACAAAAAAATTGTTAATAAATCATATAAGTTATTAACAATTTGATAAATTTTTATATTTTTGTGTCGTTGAAAAATTGGAAGTTATGACAGAAATAAAGAAAGTATTAAAAAAATCAACATCTAAGAAGACCGAAAAACCCCGTCTTTTAGTATTACACAACGATAATCACAATACATTCGACCATGTAATAAAATCATTGATCGAAATTTGCGACCACGACATTGTGCAAGCAGAACAATGTGCATACATAGTCCATTTTAATGGCAAATGTGATGTAAAAAAGGGCTCATACAAATCGCTTACAACATTGAAAGACCTTTTAATCTTAAAAAAATTAAGCGTAACAATAGAATAGAATATGATTATTTTTATAATTTGCGTATTAATACTTATAGGTTTTTTTCTAATACTATTAGAATTTCTTGTAGTCCCGGGAATAACCGTTGCAGGTTTGGGGGGATTAGCATTTATTGCAGGTGGCGTATATATGTCTTATGATAATTTTGGAAATAAAATTGGAAACTATACAGTTCTTGTTGTTTTTATTTTACTTTTGATAGTTCTTTATTTTGCCCTACGTTCTCGTACATGGAAAAAACTAATGCTTCGTTCGTCTGTTGATTCTAAATCGAATGAAATTGACGAAGGTAAAATAAAGCTTGGTGATGAGGGAACAACAATTTCGCGATTGGCACCTATGGGAAAAGTAATTATAAATGATGAATATTACGAGGCAAAATCTTTACATAAGTTTATAGATGAAAATACAGAAATAATTGTTACAAAAATTTTAAATACAAATATTATTGTTAAACCTAAAAACTAAATTATTATGATTAACGGATTAATAATTGCAGCACAACAAATGTCAAATGTATTTTACATTGCAATAGTAGTTGCAGCTATTGTATTTTTATGGCTGATACTTTATCTTATACCATTAGGATTATGGTTTCAGGCACTGGTATCGGGAGTTAGAATATCGTTATTACAACTTATAGTGATGCGATGGAGAAAAGTACCACCAAAAATTGTTGTAAATGCACTAATTATTGGCACAAAAGCCGGAGTTCCTTTAAACAGAAATGAAATTGAAGCACATTTTCTTGCAGGCGGACATGTTCAGAAAGTTATAAACGCATTAGTATCGGCTTCAAAAGCAAATATAGAGTTGCCTTTTAATATGGCAACAGCAATAGATCTTGCAGGTAGAGATGTATTTGAAGCAGTGCAGATGTCAGTTATACCAAAGGTAATAAATACCCCTCCCGTAACAGCAGTTGCCCTTGATGGTATTCAGCTTGTTGCAAAAGCAAGAGTTACAGTGCGTGCAAATATCAAACAATTAGTAGGTGGAGCAGGAGAAGATACTGTATTGGCAAGAATTGGTGAAGGCATTGTATCGTCTATTGGTTCTGCAAATTCGCATAAAGCAGTATTAGAGAACCCCGATTCTATTTCAAGAGTTGTTCTTGAAAAAGGTTTGGATGCAGGTACAGCTTTCGAAATTTTATCTATTGATATTGCAGATATTGATATTGGGAAAAATATTGGAGCAGAATTACAGACAGATCAAGCAGAAGCCGACCTTAAAGTAGCGAGAGCAAAAGCAGAAGAAAGAAGAGCAATGGCTGTAGCACACGAACAGGAGATGAAAGCTGAAGCACAAAAGATGAAAGCTAAAGTAATTGAAGCAGAAGCAGAAGTACCTTTAGCAATGGCAGAAGCTTTCCGTAGTGGAAATATGGGAATTATGGATTATTACAAAATGAAAAATATAGTTGCCGATACTGAAATGAGAGACTCTATAGCAAAACCTAAAAAAGGTGGAACACCTAAATAACTTTTAAAGTTTCTTAAAAATTAAGTAAAGAATAAAAAAACCCTCACATTGTGAGGGTTTTTTTATTCTTTACAAATTTCTATAGCTTCACTAACATTTATTATATGGTCACCCATAGTTTCAAAATATGATGAAATATCATTGTAAATAACACTTGCTTTGTATTTGTATTCTCCTTGTTTAAAGTCTTCACGATTACTGATTTTTAATGAATCGCGAAGTTCATTAATTTTTCTTTCAGCTTCTTCGGCTTTATCAATAACTATATTATGATACTCATTAGACAAATTATTAATCATAACATCTAAAGCTGTGTCCAAATAATTAACCATTTTATTAAGATTATCTCTAATATCTTGTGTAAACCAGATTTTTTCTCCCCTTTTTCTTTTTAATGAACGACCAATATTATTAGCTGCATCAAAAACACTTTCAATATTATCAATAATTTTATTCATAGCCCTAATTCTGGTTGACCCATGCAAACTTAATTCACCTTCAGATAATTTTGCCAGATACTCGGATATTTCAATTTCCATATTATCGGCAATTTTTTCATATTTTTCAATGTCATTATGAACATTTTCAAATTTGTCATCTTCGGTTTCGTTAATTAATTGATGAATAAATTTTAACATTATCTTACTTCGTTCAGCATAAATAACAATTTCATTTTTTGCTTGTATAATACTTAATTCCGAAGTAGAATAATAACCGGCTTCAATATGCTTTAATCTAAATTTTTCTTTCTTTTTAGATGAAATAATTTTTACAACAATTTTTTCTATTACTGGTGCAAAACCAATTAAAAGAATCGTATTCATAACATTAAAAGAAGTGTGAAAAATTGATAAGGTAATGGGAACTACTTCCGGATTTGCTGAGTTAAAAGCGGATAAGCCTCCATATTTAACCACAACATAGTCAATTCCATGTAAAATCGGGTAGAAGAATATCATAGTCAAAATTACTCCTATAACATTGAATAACAAATGTGCCATAGCTGTTCGTTTAGCTGAAATATTTGCAACAAGGGCAGCTAAATTAGCAGTAATTGTTGTACCTATGTTCTGACCAAGTACCATAGCTGCTGCCATATCGAAAGGGATGAGTCCTTCGTTACACATTACAAGTGTAAGCGCCATTGCCGCACTAGAAGACTGAATTATAAGCGTCATGAGAGCTCCGATAATTACAAAGATTATTACTGACATATAGCCCATATCAATATAATTTGATAGAAACCCCAGTACATTCGAATCAACCTTTGGCATACTCGTTTTTAGGAATTCCAATCCCAAAAAAAGAATTGAAAAACCAATCATTAGTTCACCCCAAGAATGTCTTGAAGATTTTCTTGAAAATAATAATGGTAAACTAAGTGCAATAAGAGGTAATGAGAATGCACTCATGCTAATTTTAAACCCAAGAATAGAAATTATCCATGCTGTTACTGTAGTTCCTATGTTTGCTCCCATTATTACTCCAATTGACTCAGTTAAAGTCAAAAGCCCTGCATTTACAAAACTCACAATCATTACTGTTGTAGCTGATGAAGATTGTATAACAGCGGTAATTAATACTCCTGTCAGTGCACCCTTTATCCGGTTCGATGTCATTTTTGCCAAAATATTTCTCATTTTGTCACCGGCAACTTTTTGAAGAGAATCACTCATCAACTTCATCCCAAAAAGGAATAATCCCAGAGAACCTATTAAAGATAATATTTCAAAAAATCCGTAATTCATTGGTTGTTAGGTTTGTTTGACAAACAGTTTTTCAATTTATTTTCACTTTAATAATAAGATTATTTGTAAAAAAAACAGACAAATTATTAAATTAATTAATATTATTTTTTCAACAGGGTAAGAATCCTTCTTTGTGGCAGATTATCAATAATATATGCATGATGTACTGTTTGATGTTTTAATGATAAAATAATACTTTGTAGAACTTAATATTTATACTACTTTAGCCTGCTATTTTTTAATAAAATTTTTATGTGGACAAAAGTCGCCAGAATAATACTGCGTAATCGTATTCTAATACTGATAATATTAGGATTGATTACTGTTTTTATGGCGTACCAGATGACTTTTGTAAAGATGTCGTATGAATATACAAAAATACTTCCTGAAAATGACACATCGTATGTAGAGCATCTATATTTTAAAAACATTTTTGGTGAAGAAGCAAATGTATTTGCTGTTGGAATTAAGGATGAAAATTTCTTTCAAATAGATAAATTTAATAATTGGAGAAAACTAAAAAAAAGAGTTGAAAAACTGGATGGTGTTGAAGATGTTGTTTCAATATATGATATTCTGAACCTTGTTAAAAATAAAGAAGAAAAAAAGTTTGATGTAATTCCTGTATTTCCTGACACCATTAATTCTCAAGAAGAGCTAGACAGCCTTTTAATAATTGCAAAGTCATTACCATTTTATTCAAATGCAATTTACAATGATACTGCTAATGTCTATTTGATGATGATTAGTTTATCGAAGGAAAAGTTAAATAGTAAAGGTAGAATCCCTTTAATAGATAATATTACAAAAATAGCAGATAAATTTGGTGAAGAAAACAATTTGTATATTCATTATTCGGGTTTGCCATATATTCGTACAGAAGTTACCAAAGTGGTTAAATCAGAATTAAATTTATTTATAATTCTTGCTTTTCTTGTTTGTGTAATTATTCTTTATATCTTTTTCAGATCATTTAAGGTGGTATTTTTCAGTATGCTTGTTGTTACAATTGGGGTAATTTGGGCAATGGGTTCAATGGCATTATTTGATTTTAAAATGTCGATGCTTACAGGCATGATACCTCCTTTACTAATAGTTATAGGCATACCCAATAGCATATTTTTACTCAATAAATATCATGCAGAATATAAAAAACATGGCAATAAAATAAAAGCACTTCAAAGAGTAATTCATAAGGTAGGAAATGCTATATTTTTAACAAATTTAACAACGGCTTCAGGGTTTGCAACATTTATTCTTACAAGTAGTGATATTTTAAAAGAATTTGGAATTATTGCATCTATCAATATTATTGGCGTTTTCTTTTTGGCATTATTATTAATCCCAATATTCTTCAGTTTTTTACCTCCACCAAAATCAAGACATATAAGGCATTTAGACAATAAGTTTGTTGTTAAAATTATGGATGTTTTAGTTCTGCTCTCAAATAATTACAGGAAAGCTATTTATATAATTACGATTACTGTTCTCGTTATTAGTGCCGTGGGAATTGCATTAATGAAAAGCACTGGATATATGGTAGATGATATTCCCCATGATGACAGGGTTTATGTTGATTTGAAATTTTTTGAGAAAAATTTTAATGGAGTTATGCCTTTTGAAGTAATTATTAATACTAAAAAGAAAAAAGCTGCATATAAAAATAAGAATTTAAAGAAAGTCGATAAACTACAAAAGTATATAGCAAAAAAGCCTGAATTTAGTAAGTCTATTTCATTAGTTGATGCATTTAAATTTGCCAGACAAGCATATTTTAACGGAAAACAAAGCAATTATAAATTGCCAAGTAAACAAGAACAAAATTTTATTTTACCATACGTGTCGCGTAAAAAGAGAAAAGATCCTACAATAACAAAAGAGCAAAAACTATTAAATGCTTATGTTGATACTAACGGACAGATTTTAAGGCTTAGTCTTATGGTTGCGGATGTTGGAACGGTAAGAATGAGTGAGTTGACCGAAGAAATAAAAGCAAAAGCTGATTCAATTTTTCCTGCAGATAAATATGATGTTATGTGTACAGGAACCAGTGTCGTCTTTTTTAAAGGCACAAAATACTTAATACGTAATCTTGCAATTAGCCTGTTTTTGGCTATTATTCTGATAGCATTCTTTATGTCGTGGATGTTTTATTCATTTAGAATGGTATTGGTTTCTCTTATCCCAAATTTAATACCACTAATAATTACTGCTGCATTAATGGGATTTTTTAAAATTCCGATTAAACCCTCTACAATATTAGTATTTAGTATTGCATTTGGTATTTCGGTTGATGATACAATACATTTCTTGGCCAAATACAGACAAGAATTAATATCCAATAATTGGGACATAAAAATGTCTGTTGTTAATGCTATCAGGGAAACAGGCATAAGCATGATGTATACATCTATTGTCCTTTTCTTTGGATTTGGAATGTTTGTAGCTTCAAATTTTGGAGGAACCCAAGCACTAGGATTACTCGTTTCAATTACACTTATTGTCGCTATGTTTTCAAATTTAGTTGTATTACCATCATTGCTACTATCAATAGAACAATCAACTATTAAACGCGCATTCCGAAAAGAGCCACTTATTCAGATATTTGACGAAGAAGAAGATATTGAATTAGACGAATTAGAAATAAAAGAAATTAACCATTTTAAACAAACCGAATGAGAAAGATACTTATTACAGGTGGAGCAGGTTTTATTGCAAGTTCTTTAGCTGAAAAATTAATTGAGGATAAGAATAATTCTGTCGTTATTGTTGATAATCTTTTAACTGGTAAAATTGGCAAATTACCTAAAAAAAATAATGATAAATGGAAATTTATAAAATGTAATGTAAATAACAAAAGCGATATTTCTCAAGTCATGATGTCATATAAATTTGATTATATATTTCATTATGCAGCAATGGTTGGTGTTAAATATACTTTAGATCACCCTATAAAAGTTTTGGAAGACATTGAAGGATTTAAAAATATCCTTGAGCTTTCTAAAAACACAGGTGTAAAACGAATTTATTTTTCTTCGTCATCAGAAATATATGGCGAGCCTGTTGAATATCCACAAAATGAAGAAACAACTCCTTTAAATTCAAGATTACCTTATGCAATAGTGAAAAATATTGGAGAAGCATTTCTTAAAGCTTATAATAGAGAATTTCATTTGGATTATACAATTTTCAGATTTTTTAATACTTATGGGTCAAAACAAAGTTCTAATTTTGTAATTAGTAAATTTTTAACACAAGCATTAGGTAATGATAACATTACAGTATATGGAGATGGAACACAAACTAGAACATTTTGTTATATTGATGATAATGTTGATGCTTGTTTAAATGCTTTTTACAATAATAAATTTATAAATGATGTTGTAAATATTGGTGTGGATATTCCGATTTCAATGAGCGAGTTAGCCAAATTGATAATAAAAATAACAAATTCTAAATCGAAAATTATATATTTACCCCCATTAGATGAGGGTGATATGAGTGGAAGAAAACCTGATATTACGAAAATGAAAACTATAACGCAAAATAATCCAATTTCTTTAGAAGAAGGTATTAAAAAAATCTTAAAAATTGGTTTATATGAAATGAACAAAACGTAACTAAAATGCATCCATTTCAATATTTTCAGGAAATTATAAAAAATAAAGTTGATAATTTAGTTTTCAATGATAATCCTAAAGAACTATATGATCCTATAAAATATTCTCTTTCAGCCGGAGGAAAAAGATTACGTCCGGTTCTTACATTAATGGCTTGTGATATGTTTTCCGGCAATATCGAACAAGCTATAAATCCTGCCATTGCTTACGAAATATTTCATAATTTCACTTTAATACATGATGATATTATGGACAATTCTTGCGTTAGAAGAAATAAACTAACTGTTCATAATAAATGGAATAATAATATTGCAATACTTTCGGGTGATGCAATGGTGTTTAAAGCCTATGATTTCTTTTTGGAACTAGACCCTAAATTATTAAAAAAAACAATTACTCTATTTAATAACACCGCTATTGAGGTTTGTGAAGGACAACAATATGATATGAATTTTGAGACTAAAGAAGATGTCTCAATTGAAGAATACCTGGAAATGATAAAATTAAAAACATCTGTTTTAATAGCAGCATGTTTGAAAACAGGTGCTATTATTGCTAATGCTTCTGATAAAGACGCAAATCTCATATATGATTTTGGAATAAATATTGGGCTTGCATTTCAGTTGCAAGATGATCTCTTAGATGTTTATGGTGACTTTGATGTTTTTGGTAAAAAAATAGGGAATGATATTGTTTCGAATAAAAAAACATTTTTACTGATAAATGCTAAAAAATTAGCAAAAGACAAAATGTTGGATTCATTAAATTATTACTTGCAATTAAAGAATTTCAGCAAATTTGAAAAAGTAGCTAAAGTTACCGAAATCTATAATAAGCTGGATGTCAAAGAGCTTGCTGAAATAAAAATCAAATTATTTTTTAACAAGGCAATTTATTCATTAAATAAAATAAATATTGAAGAAAATAAAAAAACAGAATTATTACTTTTTGCAAACAATTTAGTAGAAAGGTCTTTTTAGCCATAATACTAAAAACATTTGCTTCTTTCTGTTGCCTGTAAAGGAGTTTTTTCACAAGAATTTCACCCATTAATTTAAAAAAAAATCGAACATTTTATTAGAATTTACGTATTAAGTTTTACCTTTGAGTATTAATTTATTTAATAATGTTACTGAAATGATTATAAAAACCCTTTTATTTTCGGTATTTCTTGGTTTAATTATATTGTTTTATTCTTGTAATAATAACACAGATGAATATAATGATTCAGATAATGACATTCTATTAGATAGTAATGATGTTAATAATGATCATCAAAAAAAAATCAAAATGATATTTTATAATATCCCTTCCCCATTGGAAATGGCTACAATCCTACAAGAGACAGTTGGTGACTACAACCCAGAAGTTTTGAATCCACACAATATATATAGTAAATATACAACAAATAAAAAAATAGCATTGAATTTAGGGATTTATGGAGCTGATTTGAGCTATACTCGTATGTTTGATCAAATTCAAGCATCTGTTAATTATCTTTCTTCAATAAAAAAACTATCGGACAATTTAGGTATACCACAAAATGAAGGATCATTTACAGTTAACAGAATTGAAGAAAACATTGATAACAGAGACTCAATTCTTATTATTATTTCTGAAACCTATGCTATAGCAGACGCATATTTAAAAGAAAGTGGACGAGGAAGTACAGCTGCTTTAATTATTATTGGAGGATGGATAGAGGCGCTATATCTTGCTACTAACATGTTAAAAGACAATAGTGATGTTAATCAGGAAATATTAAACAGAATAGCTGAACAAAAGTACTCTTTAGAAAACTTAGTAGAATTATCGAAATCTTATAAAAATAATGATGATATAAATGAATTTCTACCACAATTAGAAGAGTTGCAAGAAAGTTTTGATAAAATTGAAATAACGTATACTAAAGGAGAAGTCATTACAGATGAAATAAATAAAATAACAACAATAAAAAGCAAGGTAAACATTGATGTTTCAAATGAAACAGTAATTGAAATTGGCATTATTGTTGAAAGAATAAGAAGTAGTATTGTTGAATAAATTTTTTTTATTTTTTTATTTTTTATAAATTTGCAAAAAACTATTATTATGAGAAATATTATCAAGGTAATTATTGTATTGTCATTGCTTTTAAGCATTTCATCTACAGCATCTTCTCAATGTAAGAATTTTGTTAAAAAGCATTGTTTAGTTGATTTAGATCCCTTTGTATATGACGGACAATTAAATAGTGCTATTCTAACAGAAGGAGATATTGCTGAATTATTATTGACATTATATGCAGATCAGGATTATAGAATTTTAGTATGCGGACAAGAAATTCTTGGTGATATTGAATTCAATTTATTTGATACAAATAGAAACCTTATTTTTTCTAATAAAGATCATGATTTTACAACAAATTGGGATTTCAAATCTAATTCAACTCAACAATTAATAGTGCAGGTAATTGTTCCAAAACAAGAATCAACTAGCAATATGCTACATAATGGTTGTATTGCAATATTAAAAGGATTTAAAGAATAATTTAATTTAATTTTGTAGCCAAAACACAAGTCTTTTTATATCGTTTTACATTTCCTTCAAGGTCAAATACTTCTACATATATTAAATAAATTCCTATTTTAGCTTTTGTATTTGCATCAGTAAGTCCGTTCCAACTAATAATACCTGTTGTTGCGAGAAGCTCATTTTTAGTTAGTTTTTTAATAATCCTCCCCCTAGCATCTAAAATAGTAATGTTTGCTACAAATCCCGGATTATCTAATAAATACTCAATATTAAGAATATCATTATACCCATCATTATCAGGAGAAAAAACTTCAGGATAAACATTTATTTCATCTGTTGTATTTTCCATCTCTGAGAATTGTGAATTTTTATAAGCGGGTGTTGCAAATCCAACAGTTTCGGCTGCAGAGTGCCAATTTGTTTCATCTGTAGAAATGCGGTCGTAAT
Source organism: uncultured Bacteroidales bacterium (assembly GCA_964442075.1). Lineage (GTDB taxonomy): Bacteria > Bacteroidota > Bacteroidia > Bacteroidales > CAYTAU01 > CAYTAU01. The sequence goes on along the minus strand of CAYTWH010000070.1, from coordinate 4,432 downwards.
TTATTCGCTCCAAAGAAACTCCTTTAAAATCATTTAAAAGGTCAAAATGCATGTCTTCATAATAATGAAATTCATCAATTATATTTACCCATTTATCCATAATAATAATATCCCCTTCATCATTAGACATAGCCGGTAAATCGTCAATATCTATCAGTCCGTTTTCATTTGAAGTATAGTAGATATCAGATACATTTGAAGAATTTTCGGAAAAAACATAATATTCATTGGGAAAAATTAAATAGCCTTCACTATTAATCTCCTTAATATTTTCAATTTTCATGTACTCTTCTTTTGTATCATCAATATTGCGTGTAGCAATTCTGATATCTGCAAGATCGAACACCTTTTGCGATCTGTTATATATTTCAACAAAATCAACACCCTCGGTATACGGATTAAAAAGTATTTCATTTATTAAAATATCATTATTAATTATTGTATCCGGTATAGCAAATTTACACGAACTATTAAATCCAATTAAATTACCTACACAATCTGTAATACTGTCTTTTATAGTAATTGTGTATATAACATGTTTAGTAAATGATTGCTGAAACTTTAACACAATTGAAGAATAATCGGGTTCAACGGGGTCGATAATTATAGGATTTCCAATTCCATTATCTACTTCATAAACGGAAGCAGTAAATACAGTTGTGCTGTCAAAAGACTCATTAAAAAATATTTTAATCGAATCATAAGATAAAACTATAGCTCTTAATAATTCCGGAATATCATTATCGGGGTTTGTATCAAAAACAGAGTTCTGTTGTCCGGGAGTTCCTCCTTTATTATCTTTTGAAGCTATCCAGTTTAAAGAGCCTCCACATAAATTCTCAGTATCAATTTGTTCTAATGACCAACCTCCTTCTGCCTTATAATCATCCTGGTACCATGTGTCTGAATAATTTAAGTAAAAAATAATATTATTAAAATTATCGTATAAGGTAATATCTTCGCCCGAATTATTAAGATCGCTTGTTCCTAGTACATCTAATACATTCCCATATTGTGAGAAACTAGAATATGCATTGCTTGATGTTAATATTAAATAATTTTTTGAATCAATATTTGTTATAGGAAATGGTTTAATTGAAGTTCCAATTTTTATTGTCCAATTTGTTAAATTAATAGTATGATCAGATCTATTATATAGCTCCAAATATTCGTATTCAGGCAACATAATAACGGGCGAAGGATCTGCCATTATTTCATTTATTACAATATCATATTGTTTAGCTTTGTAATAAACAAATTCTTCATTTTGTTGTATAAGAGTATTATTGCAATCATCAACAATGTTTTCTACTGTAAGAATATAAGTATTGCCTGTTATAAAATTATTTGTAAAATACAAATTATAAACTAAATCATCATTTGCATCTTGTTCAAAAAATATTGGATTACCAATACCTTGGTCAACAGAAAAATTAGAAACAGATAATGTTGCTATATCAATTGTTTCAGAAAATTTAATTGTAAGCTGAGTTGATAAAACTGCTGCAAGCTCTTCAATAAATGGCGCAACTGTATCAATATTTGATGCGTAAACAGAATTTTGTTGCCCTGGTGTGCCTCCGGTACTACTAACTGATGCTTTCCAGTTTGTATATCCTCCGCAGTTATTATTTGGGTCAATTTTTTCTAAAGTCCATCCACCATCTTCTTTTGTAGGGTCTTGATACCATTGGTCTGTATAAGATACTGTAGAAATAGTTGTATCATTTTCATCTTTTATTGTTACAGAAATTCCTGTATTAGTTAATGTAGGGAAACTTGTAATACCAACAACATTTCCGTAAGTCTGAAATTCGGGAACATCAGCATCGTCACATAAAATAAAATAATTGTTTGCAGGTAAAATTATGCTTGGGATTGTTTTTGTTGTTGAGCCAATAACGAGTTTCCATTCCGATATATTTAAATCAAAATTAGTTGTATTGAATAATTCAATAAACTCATGTTCCGGTAATCCTATAGGTGAAGCTGGGTTTGCCATTATTTCATTTATTACAACATCATAAGGTGATATAATAATATAGGTAAAATCAGTATTTGCAATGTCCATAATGTTTTCACTAAGGTCTTCAATGTTTTGTATTGTTATTGTATTTTGTAAACCGAGGGTAAAACTATTTGAGAAATACAGATGTACAAGTGATGTAATGCTTGCATCAATAATAGCAGAATCGGGATTTCCTATACCATTATTAACAAAGTAGTTTGTTGTGTTTTCTGAGCTTGTATCTTCTACTGATTCTGTAAATTGAATATCTAAACTATTAGAATTTATTATTTCAATATTTGATATACTTGGTTTTGTAGTATCTGCAATTATATCTCCAATATATAACTCGTCAAAATATAAAACTCTTTTATCTGATTCATCTTTAATATTTGTAGCAATTCCAAACCAAGTAGAAGTTGTATGTGTATTATCATTTACTATGCCACCACGTTGGCTTACCGGATTAATACCAAAACCTTCATCAATAAATACACTCCAATCTCCTGTTGCTGTTCTAATAACTTTTACTGTTCTGCCAACAGCAGCAACTCCGTCAACAGATAAAGGATAATTTGTATTTAAAATAATAGTACTAGTATTTCCTGTTTGTTTGTAAAGATTAAAAACATCATCAAAACTTCCATCAACTTGAATAAAATAACCATTGAAATTATGAGCACCGTCTGTTAAGTTGGTTGCAGTACTATCATCTGACATTAAAATTATTTTATAATCATTAAGATTAGATGTTTCCCAACCATAACCATCAGCAATTGAAAAACGCCATTCGCCATTTGATTGAGTGGAGGGTAGAACTAGAATTGCATCATTTTGTCCTTGTTTGCTTCTTAATACTAAACCATCATCATTAGCAGAAGAATTTAAGGCTCCATCTACACTTGTTGTTGGTGGGTCTATTACTTCAAACTTAGTAGCTTGTCCAAACCACTGCGGATTGGCCGTAAAGTCTCCATCATCAAAACTTTCAATGATCTGGGCAAAGTTTGTGAAAGATAAACAAAGAAAAATTAAAAGACTATATAGTTTTACAGGCATTGTATCTATATTAAATATATCTATACAAAAGTAATAATTATTGAATCAATAACACAATTGCTTTTTGATTTAAAAGCATAGACTTTTATTAATAATGATTATTTCTTTACAAATCTAAATTTTGATTCTTCTTTTTTAATAAGTCTTCTTATATTTTCTTGATGAGTAATAAATAATAATACACAAATTACAAGGGCAAATATTATAAATTGATTTTCGTTAAAAGTAAAAATAAAAGCTGTAGAAATTGGAAATGATAACCCTGCTACCAATACTCCAAGAGATACATATCTGAATATTAAAAATACAATAATAAAAATACCTAAAGCCGTTAAAGTTGCATATGGCAATAATGCAAAACCAATACCTAATAATGTTGCAACTCCTTTACCGCCTCTAAATCCGGCGTAAACAGGAAATATATGTCCAAAAACTGCTGCAAGACCAAGATAAATTTGCAAATTGATTATTGAATAAGATTCCATATCCATAAACTTGAGCATGAAAACAAATCTTATTGCTATCCACCCTTTAAAAATATCGAAAAGCAAGACAGGAATAGCAGCTTTCATTCCTAATGTTCTTTGAGTGTTTGTTGCCCCTGCATTACCACTGCCATGATCTCTTACATCAATCCCATAAACCATCTTTCCTACCCAAACAGATGTGGGAATTGAACCTATTAGGTAGGCAACCAATATAATTGCAAAATAATATAAACCTTCAAAACTAGAAGTAAATCCCATATTGTAAAATAAGTTTATGCAAATGAACTAAATTATTTTATCATTGTCAAATTGTTCTGTTGTTTGTCCCTTTGGCTTCGCTCAGGGCTAGTGTTTGTTGTTTGTCAAGAGTCAGTATGGTATTGAAATAGTTTCTAAAAATAAAATAATTATCTTTGCATTTACAATTGTAATTTCAAAACTTGTTTACACGGCATTTTGAAATACAATTGGTATAAAAATGGGGTTGGTTTTGGTTTTGACAGCAAGTAAAATCATTATGTAAGCATGTCGAGCAATGTAATTTAACTCGTAAAACTGTGTTGCAACATTTTATTTGGCGATAACAATTTCGCGCTTGCTGCATAATTCTCTATGAGAATTACGCTTAATCTCATCTCTAGGAGTTGAGGCAAGATATCTCTCAAATGCATCTCTCTACTGCGTTTGATCAAGGGGTACTCGTAATGTGGAGATAGTTTAGGTAGAGTCTCGATGCCAATACGAAATTAAGAGAATAAGGTATAAATAGGCCGTTCTTTGTCGGTTTATATTCGAAAATTAATAAAGAACTAAGCATGTAGAAAGCCTATTGGTTTCTTGTTTGGACCCGGGTTCGATTCCCGGCAGCTCCACTTAT
>CAYTWH010000069.1:0-16661 GCA_964442075.1 uncultured Bacteroidales bacterium | reverse complement strand
TTAAGTCAATTGTTTGATGCAAAAAAAGCAAAGCATGGAACCGTCGGTCTTTCTAAGTGTTACAGAGGTATTGGGAAAATACATCTGGCCTTGGGAAATTATGATAAGGTTATTATATCCTATATGCAATTGATTGATACTTATGAAGAACTATTGTTAGACTCTGACAGCATTGAGACAGGGAAAACAAAAATAAGAATGTCAGCATGTTATAACGACATTGGTAATGTATATTGGAATCAGGGAAAATATAAATTAGCTGTTGAGTTTTTCCAGAAAGCATTAAAAATAAACGAAGATATAAATAACAAAAAAGGAATTGCAGCAGCTTTGGGTAATATTGGTTTAGTTCATTGGAATCAGGAAAGTTATGATTTGGCTGTAGATTACTTTCTAAAAGCTTTGGAAATATATGAAAGTCTAAGCATTTCTGATGATAAAGTTATTGCTTTGTCTGGAAAAAGAGGAATTTCAAGATGTTATGGTAATATTGGTGTAATTCATGAAGAACAGGGAAATTATGATCAGTCTATTGAATATTATCAGAAAGCCTTGGAAATATTTATTGAATTAGATGATAATGCAAGTGTATCTATATGTTATATGAATATTGGACTGGTTCATAGTGATCTTGGAAATTATGAAACGGCTATTGAGTTTTATGAAAAATCCATTTCAATATCAGAAGAGATTGGCGATAAAAGCGGATTAGCACATGTATTATGCAATATTGCATCAACCAATATTTCTTTGGCATCTGCAGAAACTTTGCCTGATAAAAAGCAGGAGTATTATCAGAGATCTGTTGATTATGGAATAAAATCAATAGAAATAGCTGAAGAAATTGGAGAGTTACCCGGAATAAATTTTGCTGCAAAAACATTGCGGAAAGCGTATAAGGGGTTGGGAATGTATGATAAAGCTTTTAAATATGCAGAAATTTATATCACTACTCAAGATTCAATGTTCAATGAAGATAAAATAAATGCTATTCAGGAAATGGAGACTCGATACCAGACTGAAAAAAAAGAACAGCAAATAAAATTACAAGAAACAGAGTTGGCAAAAACACTAGCAGAAAACAGCAGGCAGCGTATTGTGATGTATTCATTTATAGCAGGCTTTATTATTGTTGTAGTATTTACATTATTACTAATAAGCTTATTCATACAAAAGAAAAAAGCTAACAGATTGCTATTAGTTCGAAATGAGGAAATTCTTCAGAGAAATGAAGAGATTATTACACAAAGAAATTCAATTGAAGAAAAAAACGAAGAACTAAACCAACAAAACGAAGAAATTGCTACTCAACGCGACGAAATAGAAGAGCAGCGAGATAAGGTTATTCTGCAAAAAGAAATTATTGAAGGAATTCACACTAAAATTAGCCAAAGTATAGATTATGCTAAACGCATACAAACTTCTATATTGCCTGATGGTATAATATTAAACAAATATTTTGATGATCATTTTGTATTATTTAAACCACGTGATGTTGTTAGTGGTGATTTTTATTGGGTTACACATGTTGAAGATCAGACAATAGTAACGGCTGCAGATTGCACAGGACACGGAGTGCCGGGAGCATTTATGAGTATGCTTGGTGTTTCGTTTTTGCGTGAAATAGTTATTAATGAATACATTACACATCCGGGAGTAATACTTCGCAAACTCCGTAAGGTTATAATTAATGCTCTTAAACAAAAAGAAGAAACCGGAGATTCAGAGTTGGGTTTAAGTAATAATGATGGTATGGATATGGCTCTTATTTCGATAGATCATAAAACAAATATGATGCAATATGCAGGGGCAAATAATCCTTTATATATAATAAATCCAAATCGAAAAGAATGGCCAAAAGAAGCTTTTCCATTTGGTAATAATTTAGGAGGGGTTGAAATAAAGCCCGATAAAATGCCCATATCCATTTATAAAAAAATGGATAAATTTATCACTCACGAAATACAATTAGAAAAAGGTGATCAGCTTTATATGTTTTCCGATGGGTTTGCCGACCAATTTGGGGGTGAAGATTTTGCTTGCCGACAGACAGGAGGAAAGAAGTTTAAGTATAAGCCATTTAAGAAGTTGCTTTTAGATAATGCAGACAAACCAATGCAAGAACAGAAAGAAATACTTGAAAAAACATTTGAAGAATGGAGAGGAGATTTAGAACAGATTGACGACGTAGTGGTTTTGGGCATTAAAATATAGCTACCAAATCAATGCTTAAAGTTTTTGTCTGAGGCAGATAGAATTCTCAGCCCTGTGTACTTGTCGAGTAAATAAGACAAAATAAATTTCCTGAGATTATAATTCAGAACTAAGAAATGCGCAATTAGTAAAAACTTTAAGTATTTTAGGCATTCTAAATTTTCGGGATTGTTTTAATAGTAAATATTGAAAAATAGAATATTAAATATTATTTTATCAATTTTAATTTTCGGGAGTGCATTCTCTCAAAACTATAATATTAAGCACTATACTGTTAAAGATGGACTTTTGCATGCATTTGTTAATGATATAATTCAGGATAGCAGGGGCAATATTTGGATAGCAACAGGAGGAGGTTTATGCAAATTTAATGGCGTTGAATTTAATAGTTACACTACAAAAGACGGATTAAATTATCCCCGATTATTATGTTTGGCCGAAGACGATTTTAATAATATATGGATTGGAACTTCAGTAGGGTTAAATGTTTTTGACGGAGATTCAATTTATTCTTTAAAAAATAAGCTAAAAGAAAATATACTTGCTTTTGAAAAATCTTTAGACGGACAAATGTGGGTTTCTTCAAACGAAGGCGTTAAAAAAGTGCAACTTAAGAATGGGGAATTTGTTATTGATAAATTGCAATACGATTTTGGGAAAATTGAAGAAACAAATATTTTTCAAGATAGAAATAAAAATTCGTTTCTTATAGAGTCCAATAAACATCAGCTTTTTATCGGATTAAATAACTTGATTTATATATATGAAAAGAATAAAATAGAAAAAATTGAAATTGATAAATCACTTCAAGTTTATTCTGCTTGCAGATTGGCAAATACCGAGATTGTATTTGGAACAAATAATGGACTTTACATTTATCGTGATAATGATTTAGTAAGAATAGAGAATGAAAAACTAAATGGTTTTAAGGTTTATAAAATAAAAAGAAAGGAAGATAAATTGTGGATGATTGGAAAATGGGACAATGAAGAAAAAGACGAATTATTTTTGCTTAGTATCAACTTAAATAATGAAAGCTATTACAGAAAGATAACAGTTATTAATGGCTTAATTGATAATCCGACATCATTATTTATTGACCATGAAAATAATATATGGACAGGCTCAAATGGGGGATTGAGCGTTTTAAAAGGTGAAAGCTTTGTAAATTACACCACAAAAAATGGAATTGTAGGAAATAAAATTTGGGGTCTTTTTCAAGATATTGATAACAGAATTTGGCTTGGTACAATTAACGAAGGTTTATCAATAATTGACGGCGATAAAATTACAAATTTTGATTTAGAGGATGGTTTGCCAGATATGTATATCGGAGCAATATATCAGGACAAAAAAGATTTTATTTATTTGGGAACTGCAAGAAAAGGTTTATGCATTGCCCAATATAATTCTAAGTTAAATACATATAAGTTTAGGCAATTAAATGTAGAATTAAACAATGGGAAAACTAGAATTGACGGCATTTTAAGAGACAAAAATAATACATTGTGGATAGCGAGCAGTAAAGGATTATATTATTCACTAGATGATATTAAATTTCATCACAAAGTTTTGTTTGACGGAGATTCAAATCAAGTTTTTATACAAAGAATACTATTATCAGGAAATGGAGATTTATATGTAGGTACGAAACGGAGAGGATTGTTTGTGTTAAAAGGAAACAAAGTTGAGAATATTTTAAATGATACTATAAATGGATTGGGAATATCTTCAATATGCGAAGATTCTGAAGGAGGAATTTGGCTTGGGTCTCAACATAAGGGAATATTTAAACTAAACGAAGGTAAAAACAAATGGATTACTGAAAAGGACGGACTTAAGTCTAATCTAATTTACATTTTACAATCAGATAAAAATGGTAATATATGGATAGGAAGTAATTTAGGATTAGACAGATTTAATGTTTTAAAGTATAATAAAACCGGAGAAATTGAAATACATCATTATGATACAGATGATGGATTGCAAGCTTTGGAAATGAACCTGAATGGTTCAATTGAGGATAATCAAGGAAATTTATGGTTTGCTACAAATAACGGTATTTTAAAATATGATTATAGATACGATATCAGTAATAGAATACCTCCAATTATCAATATTTTAAACATAAAGCTATATTCAAAACTGGTAGATTGGAAAAAATATTCTGATTCTTTATCAGTTTGGGATTATTTGCCTATTAATCCTGTTTTACCGTATAATCAAAATCATCTTACATTTGAGTTTGTTGGTATTAGTTATAAAAATCCAAAGGAAATAAAATATTCGTGGAAATTAGAAGGCTTTGATAAAACATGGGTGCCAAGCACTTATAACAGACAAGTTATTTACTCAAACCTTCCGTACGGGAAATATGTATTTAAATTAAAATCGTCAAATAACGATGGTGTTTGGAATAAGAAAATACTGGAATTTCCTTTTGAAATACAACCTCCTGTATGGGCTACATGGTGGTTTATTACTTTAATAATTGTATTTATAATTCTGCTCATATATCTGCTTATAGTATGGAGAACAAATTCCCTAAAAAAGCGACAGAAAGAATTAAAGAAATTGGTATATGTGCGGACAAAAGAAATTACACTGCAAAAAGAGGAATTAAAATCTCAAAGAGACACAGTTTACGAACAAAAAAATCAAATTGAAAAAATTCATCTAAGATTATCTGACAGTATTGAATATGCAGAAAGAATACAATCATCTATTTTGCCCGAAAATAATATACTTGAAAAATATCTTTCAGACCATTTTGTATTATTTAAACCCAAAGACAAAGTAAGTGGCGATTTTTATTGGTGGACACATATAGAAAATCACACCATTATTACAGCGGTTGATTGTACAGGGCATGGAGTTCCCGGAGCTTTTATGAGTATGCTGGGGGTTTCGTTTTTACGCGAAATTGTGATGAAAGAATATATTACACATCCGGGTGTAATTCTTCGAAAATTACGTAAGGAAATTATTAAATCATTAAAACAGAAAGAAGATATTGCAAGTTCGTTAAGTATGAAAGATGGAATGGATATGGCATTAATTTCAATTAATAATGAAACAAATGTTTTGCAATATGCCGGAGCAAATAATCCTCTTTATTTAATTAAAAGTGAAAAGTTGAAAGTTGAAAGCGAGGCTATAAAACTTTATGAACTTTCTACTTCTAACTTTTTACTTTATGAAGTAAAACCCGATAAAATGCCAATATCCATTTATGAAAAAATGGACAAATTTGTTACTCATGAAATTCAACTTGAAAAAGGAGATCAATTGTATTTGTTTTCTGATGGTTATCCTGACCAATTTGGTGGTGCTGAACAAAGAAAATTTAGGTACAAGCCTTTTAGACAAATGTTATTGGATAATGCTAATAAAAATATGAAAGAGCAAAAGGAAATATTAAACAAAGCATTTGAAGATTGGAAAGGCGATATAGAACAAGTAGATGATGTTGTTGTTATTGGTATAAAAATTTGACAATATCCTAATTTTCAGGTCAACAAAAATTTTATTAACAAATAACATGGTTTTATCTTTATTTAGAAAGTAATTTCTCAATAATTCCTTGTTGCTTTGATTCTTCTACGTTTCGTAATTTGTAATCTTTAAATAAATTAATACAGAACAAGTATACAAATAATTAAAGAATAATTCAAATACATTTTATAATTTTACAATAAAAATAAAGTGCAACATAACAATAAAACAATAAGCAAACGTCCTCTTATTTCTATATTGGGCAAAGTCGAAGTATGGAGAGGGTTGGGGAGAGGCTTTTTAATTTTCAATTATTATTAATTAGCAATTCTGCCTTTGCACAACAAAGAATGATTGATAGCCTAAAACAAGTAGTAGCTACAGCGAAACAAGATACTACCAAAGTAAAAACCTTATTAAAACTGGGCGATCAATACGAATTCACAACACCCGATACCGCCATGTTTTATTATGAAAAAGCACTTGATGTTTCAAAAAGCGTTAAATCAAAAAAGTTTATTGCCAAATGTTATAATTACATTGGAATTATTCATGTAAATCAGGCGAGATACGAAAGAGCAATTGAAAATTATTTAAAATCGTTAGAAATAGAAGAAGAAATTGGAAATAAAATAAGAATATCTAGATGTAACATCAATATTGGCAATGTTAACTATTATCAAGGTAACTATGATAAAGCAATGTCTTTTTATTTGAAATCTGTAATTTTATTTGAAGAAATAGAAGATTTAGTTGGAATGTCATATTGTTATGGCAATATTGGCACAATATATAAATATCAAGGTAGTTATGAAAAAGCATTATTCTATTACTTGAAATCTATAAAAATTGATAAAGAAATCGGAAATATTAGCGGAGTAGCATACGGTTACATAAATACAGGAAGCGTATATTCAGATCAACAGAATTACGATGAGTCAATGGAGTATTTCTTAAAAGCCTTAAAAATCTACAAAGAAACAGAGGATAAAGTTGGAATGTCAGCCTGTTTCAATAATGTTGGTATTACTTACAAAAATCAAGGTAATTACGATATAGCAATATCTTATTATTTAAAAGCTTTAACAATTTCCAAAGAATTAGGAGACATTAATAAAATAGCTGAAACCTATGATAATCTGGCAAGTTTATATGTGAGTATTGCAAACACTTTTGATTTAGGACATATAGAAAGAAACGCTCATCTTGATACAGCATTTGTTTATGCAAATAAATCAATGCAATTAGCAACTGAAATATTAGCAAAACCTCGTATAAAAAGTGCTTATATTACATTGTTTAAAATATACTATGGATTAAACGACTACAATAATGCATATAAAAATACTAGTTTCATTAAAATGAATAATGCCGATATTTTAATGAATTTTTCGTTTATTTCTGAAAAAGAAAAAGAAAATTTCTTTAGTATTATTAGTAAAGATTATTGGAGGTATAATTCATTTGCTTTAGAGTATAAAAACACAGAATCAAGAATTACCGAAACAGTTTATAATAATACGGTGAAAAATAAAGGCTTGCTTTTAAAATCTAATACCGCTATGCGTAATGCAGTGCAAAGTTCTAACGATACTTTACTTGTGAAAAATTACGAAGATTGGATTTTGCTTAAAAAACAAATAGCAAAAAAATACAGCAAAGGAGAAGATACAAAAGAATTAGAAATTCAGGCAGATAGTTTAGAAGGTTACCTTGTTAAAAATTCACAAGAATTTTCAGATTTTAAAAAAGTACAAAACATATCTTGGAAAGATGTACAAGCAGGCTTAAAAGAAAACGAAGTAGCCATAGAGTTTTTGCATTTTCCTTTGTTTAACCCTGATAGTAGCTTAACAGATTTTACAAATACAACACAATATCTTGCTCTAATAGTAACACCAACTTGCAAAACACCGGAAATGCTCCCTCTTTTTATTGAAAAAGATTTGGAAAATATGCTCGGTAAGTTTAGTGGAAATAATTACAGTTACATAAATGGTATTTATGGAAAAAACACAGAAGCTAAAACAGAACTTTACAATATTATTTGGAAACCTATGGAAGAAAGCCTCAAAGATGTTAAAACTGTTTATCTTTCACCAACAGGTTTATTGCACAAAATAAGTTTTGCAGCTATTGCCAAAGAACAAAATATTTATTTGTGCGATAATTACAATATAGAAGTAAAATCAAGTACAGGAAAAATTACAGAGATCGAAGACTTCGCTCAAAGCGAAACCTTCGCTAATGCTACTTTATTTGGCGGTATTACATATGATATAGATAGCATCGAAACACAAGCCTTGCCTGTCGGCAGGCAGGTTTGGAGCTACCTTGAAGGCACAAAAACCGAAACGGAAAAGATTAATCAAATATTAGAAAACGGAAAAATTAAAGTTAATTATTTCACAAACACCACAGCTACTGAAGAAAATTTTAAGTTAATGGCAAACAATTCTAACATTCTACACATTGCAACGCACGGCTTTTTTTATCCTGATCCGAAAGAAACAAAAATTGAAGTTGAGAAAAAACAAAAAGTTGAATATGGCGATGTGATTTTTCGTGGAAGCGAAATAGGTTTTGGAGTAAACAGTTTTGTTAAAAATCCTAATCCGTTAATGCGTTCAGGACTTGTATTTGCCGGAGCAAACAATGTTTGGAGTAAACAAGAAAAAGCAGAAGGCGACGATGGAGTTTTAACGGCACAAGAAGTTGCACATATTGATATGCGAAAGACCAACTTGGTAGTAATGTCAGCCTGCGAAACAGGTTTAGGCGATATAAAAGGTAGCGAAGGAGTTTATGGTTTGCAACGAGCTTTTAAAATGGCAGGAGATAAAATTCTTAATTATGAGTTTATGGCAGGTTCCCGATAAAGAGACTGAAGAGTTTATGACGACCTTTTATATAAAACTTCTAAAGCTAAAGGATATAAAACAAGCATTTAATCAAACTCAAAAAGAAATGAGACAAAAATATGACCCTTACTTTTGGGCTGCTTTTGTACTTATTGAATAATTAATTACATTTGTAAATATTCAAAAATCATAATATTATGAAAAAATTATTTTTTACAATTCTATGCGGCATACTGTTTATTAGCCTTAATGCTCAAAACGATTATAAAGTAATTCGTATTAATGGTACTATTGTTATTCAAAAAAGTAGCACAGCATTAATACATGGTTCTGTTTTTAACGAAAATGATGAACTTGAATTTAAAACAACGAATGCTAGAGCAGCAGTTATTAATCCAGGGAAAGGGCGTTTTATTTTAATGCCAAACAATAACAATATAGCTTATGCAAAAGCAAATCTTACTCCTTCTATGAGTAATATTAGCTCTCGTGCAGGTGGTATAATAAATAAGCTTGATCTTACAAATTACTTTAGCGGAAATTGTGTAATTATTGATAAAATTGAATTAAAAATTAATTCAAAAGAATATCCGATGGATGAAAATAATTTCTTTTTTATCAGATATAATTACAAGGAAGAATCAATCCCTAAAAAACTATCGTTTAGAAATGACACTTTAATTATTGATAAATCAGAGTTGTTTACAGTTGATGGTTGGCCCATACCAAATCCAAATGTGTATGAAATGGAAATTTTATATAGACAAGAAGAGCAAAAAACTAATGTTCTAATAAATACATTTAATCCTGTTTTTCCTGAAAACGACGAACTTAAAAAAGAAATTGAAATAATTCTTGAAGCAGTTGAAACTCTTACAAAAGCTGAAAAATTTAATGAAGTTCTCTCATATATTAACGATATGTATGGAAAACCAAATAATGATAATATTGAAAAATGGTTAGATGATAATTTTAAATTATAATCACGATTTACTGATAGCCTCATAATGACATCACATTTAAAATCATTAACTCTAATTTGTTTTATTTATACTGTGTTGAATCTTTTGGGATTCAATTCTCTTTTTTCTCAATCTGTCAGACAGCACGTTATTAATTACACTCCAAAGGAATATGGTGATTCGTGTAATGCTCAAAATTGGTCAGTTGTTCAGGATAGAAGAGGAATTACGTATTTTGGAAATGCATCAAAAATACTTGAGTTTGATGGTGTTAAGTGGAGAACTGTCAGAACTCCTATTGGCGGAAGTTTTGTTACCTCACTAGCTAACAATGAAAATGGAAATATCTATGTTGGAGCATTTGGAGAGTTTGGATATCTGAAGCCAAATGATGTAGGGAAACTCGAATATATGTCATTATCAGTCGGATTAAGTGATAATGATGCTTTCTTTTCAAATATTTGGAGAATATTTACCGTAGAAGATATAGTAATATTTTTTTCGCAGGAAAAATTATTTATCTTGCAAAACGATAAGATAAAAGTAATAGATCCTCAAACATCTTTTCACCTTGCATTTGTTGTAAATAACACATTGTATGTAAGACAAAGAGATATTGGGTTAATGAAATATTTGGATGGTAATCTTCAGCTTGTTCCAAATGGTGAAATATTTAAAGATTATGGTGTTTTCGGGATATTTCCAACTAAAGATAAAAGCAAGTATTTAATAGTGACTCAGGAAATTGGATTATTTGAATACTTTCCTGTAAAAACAGATTCTGCAATAATTCCGTTAATTTCATCGGATACAGAAAAACTAAATAACTCAGTAATACTTGGAGGGATTTTGCTTAATGATAATAAGATTGCACTTAACACATCGCAAAAGGGAGTTATTATAATTAATTCAAAAGGAGAAATAGTCCAAATTATTGATATCAATACAGGAATAAAAGATAATGATGTTAAGCAGGTTTATCAGGATTCAAATAATAATTTATGGTTTGCAATGAACACCGGAGTTTGTCAGGTAAATTATTCTTCCCCAATTTCAATATATAATTCAAATACAGGACTAACCGGTAATATTAAAACAATTATGAGGTTTGACAGCTTGCTGTATGTTGGCACTTCTGATGGTTTATATGTTCAAAATACTTTAACCGAAAATAAACAATATAAACATTTTATTCAGTATGGTAATTTTAACAAAGCTGTATTAAAACTATTAGTTGTTAAGAATATGTTATTAATTGCCACTAACGATGGTCTGTATTATCTAAATAAAAATTCAAAAATTATAAATATCAGCAATCTTGATGCCTCTGCAATGTATTGGTCAGATATTAGCGATTTGTTATTTGTTGCAGGACAAAAAGGATTTGCAATATATAATTTTAAAAATGTTTTGAAGCAGGAAAAAATTGACAGGAATATAATAATCCATAATGCACTAAATATTTGTGAAAAAATTGATGATAACAAAGAAGTAACAGATTTATGGATAGGAACATTAAATGAGGGAATATGGAATTTAACAATTGATAAAAATTTCTCAATAATTCCGGAAAATTATTTTGGAGAAATGGATGGTCTTTCTCAAGGATGGACAAGGGTTTATGAGTTTGATGACAATGTGGTTTTTGGAGATATTTCAGGTTTATTGAAATTTGCTGCGATAGAAGAAGAATTATCTGATACAGCAAAAGATAATGAATTTGATTACAGAGGTTATTTTGAGCCTGCAAATGTACTTGGTTTAACTACAGAAACTGTAACAAATTTCGAAGAAACGAAAAATAAGATATGGTTGTGCTTAAATGGGAAAGTTGCTTTTTTTGATGAAAATAAAATTACTGAAATACCATTTTTAAGTATTGATGAGGGAACTATAAATGTTTTGTTTCCTGATAATAATAGAACATGGATTGGAGGCAATGAAGGATTGATCCTTTTTGATAATTTGTTTGATAAAGAATATAATAAACCTCCTGTAATTAATATCAGAAATGTAACGTGTACAGGCGATTCTGTTTTATTTTACGGAGTGTATCTTTCAGAAAACGACATGCAAAATTCTACTGTAATACAACCCGATAATTTCAAACCTGTTCTGAAATATAAGTTTAATACAATTTCATTTGAATTTGCTTCTATATACAATGAAAATGGTAGTGATCCTGAATATTCATATATGGTAGAGGGCTTTGATGATAATTGGTCTGACTGGGCTCCTGAAACAAATGTGAAATACAAAAAAATTCCTGCAGGGAAATATACTTTTCTTGTAAAAGCTAAAGATGTATATAATAATGAAAGCAAAACAGTAAAATATGAATTTGAAATACTTCCACCATGGCACCAGACTGTTTTAGCATATATTGTCTATGTAATTATATTTATTCTTGCATTATGGATCTTTATTAAGCTTTATACACGAAAATTGAAAAAAGATAAAGAAAGACTTGAAAAAATAGTAATAGAAAGAACTGCTGAAATACGAAAACAAAAAGATGAAATAGAAGAACAAAAAAACCTTGTAACAGAGCAACGTGACCATATTACTGAAATTAATCAGGAGATTACCGATAGTATTTTATACGCAAAACGAATACAAAAAGCTATTTTGCCTCACGAAGAATATGCAAATGATTTATTATCAGATTATTTTATCTTTTTTAGACCAAAAGATATTGTAAGCGGTGATTTTTACTGGTTAACCCAGACTGAAAAACATATAATAATTACTGCTGCCGATTGCACAGGGCACGGTGTACCGGGTGCTTTTATGAGTATGCTTGGAGTTGCATCATTGAACGAGATAGTTAGTAAACAAAATATAAGGACTACAGGACAGGTACTAGATAGTCTTAGAGAATATATAATTCGGTCTTTACAGCAAACAGGAAAAGAAGGAGAACAAAAAGATGGTATGGATATAGCTATATGTGCAATTGATACTGAATCAAATAACTTGCAGTTCTCTGGAGCAAATAATCCTTTATATCTGATAAGACATATTTCAAACGGAGATAAATTAAGCATTAATTCAAATGGGGAAAGTAAAGATATTGAACCAAGTATAACAGAAAGCGATTATAACCTGTTTCAGATAAAAGGAGACAGTATGCCGGTATCTATTCATGTTATTATGAACCCATTTACAAATTATGAGATAAACACTATAAAAGACGATCGACTTTATATGTTTTCCGATGGTTTTCCCGACCAGTTTGGTGGAGAAAAAGGAAAAAAATTTATGTACAAACCTTTTAAACGATTATTGCTTCAAAATGTAGATAAACCAATGAAAGAGCAAAAAGATATTCTCTCTAAAGCTTTTGATAATTGGAAAGCTACTACCGATAAGCACGGGGAAACATACGAACAAATTGACGACGTAGTTGTACTTGGCATTAAATTATAAACTTAAAATAAATCAAAAATGAAAATTAAAATTGTTATACTCATATTTTCCATAGCAATAGTTAGCTGTGAATACAACAAATCTGTAAATATTGATCTTGTTACAGATATTACCACAAAAGGTGATGGACTTTCTTGTGGCCATGTTTATCTAACAGTTGATGATGAAATAATAAGCCGTAATACATTTACTTACGGAGAGGAATTTTATTTGAATTTCAATAACATTTTAGGTTTTAAAAAAGAAAATGAAAGTGTATTTCCCGGAATTCGGATATTTGTTACTGACAAAACAGGAGATACCATAATGCAAACAAATGATCTGTATGATATATACGATGCAAAAGGTCTAAATATTTCGCCATTAGAATTAACAGCAAGCTTAACAACTGCCAAACCGATGCAATCGGATAATGAATACACTTTATTTGTAAACATTTGGGATAAAAAAGACAAAGGAACCTTTACGGCAAAAATGGATTTTAATGTTATAACAAACAAACTGATTGAAATAGAAGAAAACAATGTTTCATATAACGAAATATATATATTCTCTAAAAATAGAAATATAGCTGTTACGGATAATAAAATAAGCTCAAATGAAAATATTTATATAATGTTTGAAGGACTTTCGGGTTTTAGCGAAAAAGACGAAATGGTTTTTCCCGGACTTGCTTTAAAAATAACCGATGTTGACGGAAAAGTTATTTTGGATTACCCCGATCTGTTTGAGAATTATGCAGAAAGCGGTGTAAGTACTGCCGATCTTAACGCAAGAATATCAGCGGATTTTACACTTGGGGAAACCGAATTTAACAATCCTATATCTTGTGAAGTAACAGTTTGGGACAGAATAAGTGATGCTAATATCAAGACAACAACAAAGATGAATGTAGAATAAAATCGTATTTTTGTTTTTAATAACATTTCTAATAAAAAAATTAATATTTATGAAAAAAGTTTTTATAATAATCTTAATGTCAGCATTGTTTTTATGCGGCAAAGCACAAGTAAACGGCGTATTATTATCAGATACTGCAAATATTAAACTTATACAAGTATGGGGAAATCATTACGAAAGAGGATATGCACAAGGTTATCTGTTAGCAAATGAGATTTATGATATTTATGCAAACTATTTACTCCCTCAATTTGGCACTAGTATGCCACTTGCAAAACAAATAATTGAAGAAGGACAACATATTAGTATTGATGCAAAATATGCGAATGAGGCTATGGGAATGGTAAACGGAATGGCTCTTGCAGGCATCGACACAACAGGTGTTGATTATCTTGACCTGCTTGTTGCAAATTCTTTTCTCGACCTTGCAGGTTTTTCAGGATTTAAAAATATGGAAAACGGATGTTCCAGTTTTATGAGTTGGGGAAATGCCACAAACGGAACAAATTTGAATGGCAAGTCGGTAATATCCCGCCATCTTGACTGGAGTAATGTTCCTCCTATTATTAATAATCAGGTAATAGTTGCTCACATACCATCAGAGGTTGATGAACAACCATGGGTAATGATAGGACATGCCGGACAAATTGGTGCAATATCAGCAATAAATAATAATGGATTGTGTGTGTTCCAACACATGTTGTCCGATTTTAGCGGACCTGCTGCTCAATTTAATATGGCTTATGAACCAATATGGTTCACACTACGAAATGCTATTGAAATGGATGATTACAATAATGATAGTGAATATAATTGTAACGATATTTACGATGCTATTGAATTTAATCAAAATGGATATGCCGATGGTTTTATTGTAACAGCATTATCTCCATCAACAGCAATTGAAGATAGTATGATAGCAATGGTTGCAGAACTTGCACCTCTTTCTCCTTTGTTCACTTTTAGACACAACAATTATTTTGATTCAATTCCAGGCGATAATTTATATGCTGCCAACTATGAGATAAAAAGAAACGACCATCGTCATTGGTGTTTTCGGTATCTTGGAGTAGCTAATAATATTGGAACAGGCACAAACATTAGTGATAAAATAAACTGGACACTAATGCGTGATTTTTCAAATGCATCAACAGGTAATATTCAATTTATGCAATTTGTGCCCGAAGACCGTTATTTTAATTTAAGTGTTTACCGAAATGGAACTCCCGCATACCTTAACGATTCTATAAGGTATTATCTTGATGACCTTTTTAATACTACATCAATAAAAAAAGCAAATGAAAAAACATCCGACTTTAAAATTTTTCCAAATCCTTTCAATAAAACAACTACTTTGTATTTCGATAATAATAAAGATGAAATATTTAATTTGTCAATTTATTCCATTAAAGGTGATATTGTAAAGTCTGTAAATAATATTTCAGGAAATACTTTTGAATTTAGCAGAGACACAATCCCAAATGGAGTTTATATATTAGAACTTAAAGGGAGTAATGGAACATACTATAAAGATAAAATTGTAATTGATTAATATTTAATTAAACGAGATGCTCAAAAAATTAAATATACCATTAATCCAGGATGCTGACCTTACAGGGAAAATTGTATTAGTCAGGGTTGACCATAATGTTGTAAAAAAAGGCATAATACATGACCCTTATCGTATTGATATGACAATAGGTACATTGTATCATATTAATGCCAGAGGAGGGAAAATAATTTTAATGACACATGTTGGCAGACCAAAAAACAAAAAAACGGGCGAAATAACTATTGATGAAGATACATCAATACAACCAATAGTTGATTATCTGCAAAACAAATTACATGTAAAATTAAAAGTTCCTGAATTTTTTAATGATAAGAAACGAGGATATATTAGTATTGAAACATCAATAAATCATCTTATTCGTGATTTGAAAGAAGATAGAATTGATGGTATATACTTGCCAAATACGCGTTGGTTTGAAGGCGAAGAAGAAGGAGGAACTAAAACAGACAGGTTTGCTAATCAACTTGCCGGATTGGCTGATATTTTTATTAATGATGCCTTTGGTTCATGGCAGGCTCATGCTTCAACAGTTGGGGTAAATAAATATTTGCCGAGCTATGCAGGATATTTAATGCAAAAAGAAATTGAGAACCTTGAACGTATTTATAAGCCCGAATTACCTTTTATTGCTGTTGTTGCCGGTTCAAAATTCGACACAAAAATAGAATCGCTGTATGCACTTATTGAAAAAGCCGATTATCTGGTGTTGGGAGGTGTTATTTACAATGCTTACTTATCTGCCAAGTACGGCTTTGAAATAAAAGGTATTTCTGAAGAGGATATGAAATGTGCAAAAGAATTTGTAGAATTTTCTAATAAATATAAGGGTAAATTAATAGAATTGCCTTACATAATAGAATCGGATACTCTTGATGGAAAGATTGAAGGCAAATATCGTATACGCAATATTCACGAGCTTAAAAAAGGCACAAAGTTAAACTACATACTTGATGTTGCTGCAGAATCGTTTGACGAAAAAAATGTAAATGAAATATTCAGCAAGGCAAAAACTATTTTTGTAAATGCCGTAATGGGTTTTACGCCTCATTTTAACGAGGGAACAATTGCTCTTGATCAAATGATAGACAAAAACGTGGAAGCAGTAAAACTTTATGGTGGTGGTGATACGATGCAAGAATTAAAACGATTATTGCCGGGTTTGTATATTGTTGCTCTTGATAGTCCAAAATATTATATATTTACCGGTGGCGGAGCTGTTTTAAAGGC
>CAYTWH010000068.1:0-16995 GCA_964442075.1 uncultured Bacteroidales bacterium | reverse complement strand
AGTGAATTTTAAAAGCTATAATTATGGAAAAAGTAATTTTCAAACTTAAAGATCAACAAACCAAATTTGAAAAAAACCCTGCATCACAAAAACCAACATTGGTATATTTAATTTTTAGTTATGGATATTATACAATAACTGATACAGGCAAGAAAAAATACATTAGTGTAAAGTATTCAACTGGATTAAAAATTAAACCTCATCAATGGAATAATAACACTTACAGAGCAAAACAAACATCTACTTTTGATTATCAAAATTTCAATACAGCTTTAGAAAACTTTGAAACATCAGTTAAAAATATACATCGTAAAAATTATAATTATACACCACAGCAAATAAAAACAGAATTAGACAAAGAATTTAAAAAAAAGAACAATACTGCAATAGCAGATTCATTAAATGGATATATTGACAAATTTATTAATGATATTGAAACCGGAACAAAAAAAACTATTAATAAAACTAACTACAAACTTGGCACAATAAAAGCATACCGAACATTTAGAAATAAATTTTTTGATTATCAAAAAGAAAAAAGAAAAACATTAGATTTTAACAATATTACTATTGACTTTTACAATGACTATACAAATTATTTGAGCAAAAGAGACCTTAACCCCAATTCAATAGGTAAGCACATAACATTGTTAAAAGCAATAATGAACGATGCTAAGGAACTAAAACTACACAATAATACAGAAATTAACAGGAAAGCATTTAAAAGCATTAAAACCGATGTTGAAAATATTTATTTAAGTGAAAGTGAAATTAAAGATATTCTAAATTTAGAACTTTCAGATAAACCAAATTTAGATTTAGCAAGGGATGTATTTTTAGTAGGCTGTTATACTGCTCAAAGATATTCAGATTATAGTATTATAAATAAAAACAATATCAAAATTTATGATAATGTAGAGTATATTGAATTAACACAAATTAAAACAGGCGAAAAAGTAGTTATACCAATAAAACCCGAACTAAAAACTATCTTGAAAAAGTATAATTACAATTTACCAAAAACATACGAACAAAAAGTAAATAAGTATATTAAAGAAATTGGAAGCCTTGCAGGAATAAATACAAGTACTGAAACTATTACTATAAAAAGCGGTTTAGAAGTAAAAAAATACGTATCAAAATATAGGCTAATAACCACACATACAGCAAGGCGAAGCGGTGCAACTAATATGTACCTTGCAGGAATACCAACTATTGATATTATGAAATTTACAGGACATAAAACACCCGAAATATTTTTAAAATATATCAAAGTAACTAAACAGGAAACAGCGGAAAACTTATCTATACACCCTTATTTTAGCTCAATGGTTGCGAATTAATAAAATATATTATGGAATTATTAAAACACCCTGTTATTGATGTTGATTTTAACAATATCGATCCAAACTATTACTTTATAAAATATAATGAAAATGAAGATCATTATAGAATACCTTTTACGATAGATAAAAACTATTTTGACAGAATGGATTTAAAAAATTCAAATATTAAAATTGGGGAAAAAGGGTTTAAAGACCCCATTTATCCCGAAATACCAAAAGAAGCTTTTGAACAATTTAAAAATCACAAAGGGTTTTCATCCTTATTAATTATTATTGGAGCATTTTTAAATAACGTTTATTCATGGAATACAAGAGCAATAGAACAAGAATTAGAAGAAATTAATAATTTTATTAATGATGCTAATAAAATCAATATACAGGATGCATTTAGTTGCTATTCGCATAATTTGAGAGCTAATGGATATAAAAGAGATTATGTAAGATTAGAAAACGGTTATTTTAATCAAAACAATATAAAAAATTGTGTTTATTGTGATTTTGTTTACGGCAAATATTTTTTATTTAAAGAATTATTAGAATACAAATTAAATGAGAATAAAAAACCATCAACTAAAAAAGATAAAACCGACAAAAAGGCACTCCCTATATTCAAAAACCTATTTAAAGTTGAAAAGAAAGCAGACGAATTTAAAATGTTATTACAAACTACACATTATACAGATGATGACAATAATTGGAAACATGGAAATATAATGTATGATTTGGCAAAAATATATTATATTCTAATAGAAATTAACGTACTTGTGAAAGGAGCCCAAAATACTCAACTTAAGGTTTTTTATAAAGAGTTTGGAATAATTGAATATAAAATTAATACCCTTTATAAAGCAAAAGATTATTTAAACAATCATGATGAAATTTACAATAATATAAAGCCAAGAATAGATAAATTATTTAATATTCCAACCCCAAATTAACTTAATTTATTACAATCAATTACAATCCTGTAAGAGTCTGTAATTCTGTAAGACCAATTGACTTGAAGGGTGTTAACTTCGATAAATTTTAAATATTTTATCGTATGGAAACAATTCAAATTCAAAATTTAGAATTAACAGAACTTCAAACATTAATTGAAAATTCAGTTAAAAAAGCATTAGAGCAAACAAGCCCGAAGCCAAAAACAGAAACCGAACTACTAACACGTAAAGAAGTATCCGAACTGTTAGGAATTTCGCTTGTAACCTTAACAAAATTCGTTCAACAAAATAAAATCCCTGCTTTACGTATTGGGACACGTGTGAGATTTAAGAAAGATGAGGTTATGAACTCCCTAAAAGAGATTAAGACTCTAAAATATGGGAGGGTATAATGGGAACTGAAAAAAGAAAAGGGCAAAAGCCCGAAAGCCAAAGCCCTTTAAATTTTAAAAGCTCCGGCAAAGATAAGCATTTTGAAACACAAATGAAAATTGTTTTTGAAGTTTTTAAAATTAAACCTGCAACTATGTTAATGGTTACTGAAACTACTGGAATATTAAGAGCTAATATTTGCAGATACGTGGATAAATTGCGAAAACAAAATAAAATTCAAGAAGTAAAAAAACAATATTGTGAAATATCCAAATATAGAGCCGGATATTATACAACGGATGAAGATTTGTTTTTTAATAACGATGCACAATTAAGCTTATTTGAAAATTAATTGTGTTATGATCGACTTTATAAAATCAATGAATATTAAAACGGATATTGATATTCTTTTAAACAACAAAGATTTAAATTTTGAAAGCAAATTTAATATAAAAACAGGCGAAACATTTGAAAACAGGAAAATTGCAGAATATAAAAACATGAAATTTGAAATTGTAAATAATAGATATGTTAATTTGAATGGAAGCCTGCATAAATATAAAAACAATGGCAAATACAATTATGAGGATTTCACTTTTAACAACCTTATAAATGTTATAATTGATTTATGCAATAAATTTGATTTAAACCCTTATAACCTCCCTGTAAACAATTTGGAGTTTGCTGTTAATGTAATGGCACAAGAGCAAGCAAAAACGATTATTAAGGACAATATAATAAGTTATGCCGGACAGCAAGCAAGTATTAGCACATTCAAGGGCAAAGGGTATTTAAAAGAGTTTGAGAAAAGACAATATTATGTTAAAATTTATGATAAGAGCCTGCAATATAATAGAACTGATAATATTTTTCGTTTTGAAATTAAAGTTATAAAAATGGAATATTTAAAAAAAATTGGGATTAAATGCCTTGCAGATTTATTGAATATTGACAAAATAAAACAATTGGGAAACCTGCTTGTAAAAACCTTTAATGAATTGCTTATTTATGATAATTCCATTGATTTAAACACATTAAACGAAAAACAAAAAGATGTTTTATTAATGGGTGTAAATCCGATTAATTGGGAAAAATTAAAACCAAATTCAAATGATTATGAGTTGAAAAATCAAAACCCTGAATATAAAAAAGACAGGAAAAAATATTACAGAGAGTTGGCAAAGTTTAAAAACTTAATAAAACTTAACAATGCAAATTCTTTACAAGTTGAAATATCAAAAAAAATAAAAGATAAATGGAATGAATTATTATTTATTGATGATAAAATAAGGGACAAATTGACCGCCTTTTTATTAATTTATTCAATTCAGAAAAATGTTTTTGAAATTGAAACCGAAAAAACAAAAAAGGGACAAATTGACACTTCTAATATACAGTCATTTTGTCCCCTTTCAAAATTATCAAGTTATCCAATATTAAGTGAACACTATTTTTAATTATAAATCCCTGCAAATAGCAGATAAAATACAGGAATATGGCAAAATTTGAAAAAGGACAAAGCGGAAACCCACAAGGCAAAACAATAGGAACTCAAAACAGAACAACATTAGAAACAAAGAAGTTTTTTAATGAAATATTGAACGGTGAAGTTGATAACATCAAAGATAGTTTTGATAAAGTAAGAACTGAAAGCCCTTACAGATACTTAATTATTTTAGCTAAATATCTAAATTATGTTTATCCGAAAGGACTTGAATTAAGAATTGATGAACAAAAAGAGTCAAATATTGATTTATCAAAATTATCAACTGATGAATTAAAAGCACGCCTTAAAGCATTTCAAGAAAATAAAAATATAGTAATACTTCCTTGTAATTGTAAAGAGGGCAAAGAAAATGCTGAAAATTTAAAAAATTTTATGGAGGATTAATTAATATTTAATGTGTGTTTTTCAAAAAATATGTATTTTTGCAATTAGAAAATAAAAGAAAGCGTTTGCTTTTATTCTTGAAACAGGAAAATCACCAATTTTTAAACACATCAGGAATAATAAGTTTAATGCTCATGGTTTGCGTGGGCTATAACTTATTTGATGTGTGGGTGTTTGGTGATGCCTCTGTTTTGGATAAGCTACAGTTCCACGCATTTCTATTTAATTAACTCTGTTTGGGACTAACAGAAAACAAATACATAAATATTATGAAAACTTATTTTATTTCAGCTTTAATTATTGTTATAATTAGCTTTCTTTTTGGGAATACAATTAATGCCCAATGGACACAAATAGGAAATGATATTGATGGTGAGTCTGCGGGTGATGAGTCAGGTTATTCAGTAAGTTTAAGTTCTGATGGCTCAATAGTGGCAATTGGTGCCTATAGAAATGATGGTGCTGGAGCTGATGCCGGTCATGTAAGAGTTTATGAATATAGTGGTACAAATTGGGTTCAATTAGGGAATGATATAGATGCCGAAGCTTCTGTAGACCAATTTGGTTATTCAGTAAGTCTAAGTTCAGATGGTACTATTTTAGCTGTTGGTGCTCGTTATAATGATGGGAATGGTCTTGAATCTGGTCATGTTAGAGTGTTTGAATATAATGGCAGTAATTGGATAAAAATAGGTAGTGATATTAATGGTGAAGCTGCTGATGATAGGTCTGGTTTTTCAGTAAGTTTAAGTTCAAATGGTTTAATTGTTGCTATTGGTGCTCAATATAATGACGGAAATGGTAGTATGTCTGGTCATGTTAGAGTTTATGAATATAGTGGAGGTAATTGGATACAACTTGGAAATGATATAGATGGTGAAGCTGCTGATGATAGGTCAGGAGCAGTAAGTATAAATTCTGATGGTACAATAGTTGCAATTGGTGCTTATGCAAATGACGGAAATGGTAGTATGTCTGGTCATGTTAGAGTTTTTGAGTATAGTGAAGGTAATTGGATACAACTTGGAAATGATATAGATAGTGAGGATAGTGGAGACCAATTTGGTTATTCAGTAAGTCTAAGTTCAGATGGTACTATTTTAGCTGTTGGTGCTATTTGTAATGATGGTGCTGGAGCTGATGCCGGTCATGTAAGAGTTTATGAATATAGTGGTACAAATTGGGTTCAATTAGGGAATGATATAGATGCCGAAGCTTCTGGAGACTATTTAGGTCATTCAGTAAGTCTAAGTTCAGATGGTACTATTTTATCTGTTGGTGCACATGGAAATTCTGGTCATGTTAGAGTTTATGAATATAGTGGAGGTAACTGGATACAACTTGGTAGTGATATGGATAGTGAAGATATTGGAGACCAATTTGGTCATTCAGTAAGTTTAAGTTCAGATGGTACTATTTTAGCTGTTGGTGCTATTGGTAATGATGGTGCTGGAGCTGATGCCGGTCATGTTAGAGTTTTTGAAAATACATCTGTTGGTATTATAGAAAACTATTCTGATTTTGATATTTCAATTTATCCCAATCCTACAAACAAAAAAATAAATATTGAAGGAAACAATATTGATTTTATAGAATTAATAAATTCAAAAGGGCAATTAATTGAAACAATAAAAGCAAAAAGCAACAAAACCTTAATTGATTTAAGCAAACAGTCAAAAGGTATTTACTTTGTAAAGGTAGTTACAGAAAAAGGTGTTGGAGTTAAAAAAGTGATTTTGGAGTAAACTTTAAAAGTAAGGTTTTTACTTCCTACAGACAGAGCCACAAAATCAATTAATAATTTCTTCATAATAAATATTGTTTTACAAATTTAAAATTAATATTCTAAATGTATAATTTGTTATTAATTAAAATGAAAAAATACTGGGGGCTGAATTAGGGGCTGAATTAATTTAATTTCATTTACTTTTGATTAATTTCATTTACTTTTGAAATTTTGCCAAATATTGCTAAAAGCAATAAGTATAATAAGATTAAGATAAATTAGAGCAAACAGATTGTTGTACAGGTGGTACCACAAACTTATAAAATCTGTAAAACTTTTTTACAGGTTTTTTTTTAAATTAATATGAAAAAAGTACTTTTGAATGTTTAACTAAATTAAAAATTGAAAAATCATGAAAATTATTACAAAATTTAGCTGTTTACTTGTTGCTGGATTATTTTTCCTTGCAAGCTGCGGCGGACCTGATGTGTCAAACCTACAAGATGCATTGGATGACTTAGATGAAAATTTAGAAAATCTTGACCTTGACGAAGCTCTTGATGATGTTGTAGAAGAAGATGTATCAACTGATGCTTATATTTCGGAAGATGGAAGTTTCTCAATTAATTTTCCAGGGGCTCCAACAGTTGAATCACAAAACGTTGCAACAGACGTTGGGGACATTGAAATGGTTACTTTTATGTATGAAAAAAGTACTACTGAATTTTATATGGTTGCATATTCTGATTACCCATCTGCACTTATTGAAATGAGTAACACAGAAGATCTTCTTAATGGTGCAAAAGGTGGTGTTCTCGACTCACAACCCGGAATAATTATTAAGGAAGAAAAAGATGTTGAATTAGACGGAAACCCCGGAATGACTTTTAAAGCAAGTACAGACAGCTATTATTTCTCATATGAAATATACATGGTTAGTAACAGATTATATCAAATCGCTATTTTAAGAGATGGAAGCTACCCATCAGAAGAAGCTTACGAATCATTTATCAAAACTTTTAAATTAACAGAATAATAAATTTATTATACTCACAAAAAAGCCTCGAAATATTTCGGGGCTTTTTTATTTTATACCCCAACTGCTACCGTTTATCAAATAATACAACACATTTAAGTAAAAAAATAATTTAACACAAGCTTTATCCCCCTCAATAAAGCTATTTTATGAAAAATTTATTTTTTTCTAAAAAAACACAATAATCGTTTGTCAAAATAAAAGGCAAATCCAGTGTCTTAACTTGACAAGAGCAACGAAATGTTGTACCTTTGTATTTTTATTTTTAAAAATACATAAAAACTTACTGCTATGAAAAAATTGCTTGTAATCTTAACAATTTTATTTGCCTCATTATTGTTTAATAGTTCACTAATTGCACAAATAAGTAAAGGAGGAACTCCTCCAAGTTTTGAAAATGAATTAATTCCTGATGACGTTGATATACTGACTATACCAATGCCAGATATGAGTCAAATCATTATTCAAGATAAAGCTAGCGAAAAAAATGGTGATTTCCTTCGTGCTGGTGTTTCCTTACCCGTTGATGCAGGTATTACAAATGCAGGG
Organism: uncultured Bacteroidales bacterium; assembly: GCA_964442075.1. Lineage (GTDB taxonomy): Bacteria > Bacteroidota > Bacteroidia > Bacteroidales > CAYTAU01 > CAYTAU01. The sequence goes on along the minus strand of CAYTWH010000068.1, from coordinate 9,134 downwards.
ACATGGACAACTTTAAGAAATGGAAGCAAAGTATGGAAATTGAAAATACATTGTAAAGATGCACAGGCAATTAGTGTTATATATGATGAATTTTATATTCCAAACGGAGCAAAATTATTTTTATATAATAAGCACAAAACACAAGTGATTGGAGCTTTCACAAATAAAAATAATCCAATGCGCACTATCTTTTCAACGGAGCTTATTCAAGGCGATGAAGTTACTTTAGAATATATTGAGCCAAAATATGTTACAGGGAAAGTAAAATTGCAAATTTCAGAAATTTCATATGCATATAAAAGTGTTGAGTTTTTAAACAGGTATAATCCTGCAAAAACTACAGGATGGGGCTCTTCAGATGCTTGCGAAGTAAATATAAATTGTTCACCTGTTGGTGATTCGTGGCAAGATCAAAAAAGAGGAGTTGCTGAAATATGGTTAAGAGTTGGAGGAGGATGGGGATGGTGTTCCGGCGATTTAGTAAATAACACAGCCGAAGATGGCACACCATATTTTCTTACAGCAGATCATTGTGGTGGAACCGATGCTTCAGTTGCTGACTTACTTGTATGGGAATTTTATTTTAATTATGAAGCTGTTGATTGTACAACACCAGGAACAGAACCTGGCTATAATACTATAACAGGATGTGTTAGACGAGCAGTAGGACCTATTAATGGTGGTTCAGACTTTTTCCTAACTGAACTCAATACTGCACCACCGGCACCATATACACCCTACTATAACGGATGGGACAGAACTAATACTGCTGCAGGTAGTGGAGCAAGTATTCATCATCCTGCCGGAGATATTAAGAAAATTTCAACTTTTACAACTACGCTTATTTCCTCAAGTCCAAATATTGGAGGTAGTCAAACAGGCCCAGACTCAGAATGGCAAGTAACTTGGTCTGCAAATGTTAATGGTTGGGGTGTAACTGAAGGTGGTTCTTCAGGTTCTCCAATATTTAATAGTGTAGGAAGACAAGTTGGGACACTTTCAGGAGGAAGTTCATATTGTACTGCACAAAGTAGTTCTGACTATTATGGTAAATTCTGGTATCATTGGGACCAAAACGGTCCTACCGATGCTGATCGACTTGAACCATGGTTAGATCCATCTACCACAGGACAAACAACACTAAATGGTTATGATCCTTTTAGTGCTGCACCTCCAACTGTTGATTTTTCAGTTACTTCACCTAGTACATTGTTGTATCCAATTCCTTTACTTGAAGGTGAAAGTGCAGATTTTCAGGATGATTCTTGGGGCTCTCCAACCTCTTGGGACTGGACATTTAATGGTGGAACACCAAACTCTTCAACAAATCAAAACCCTACAAATATTGTTTATAATGCTGCCGGTGATTATGATGTTACGCTTCAAGCAACAAATGTTAACGGACCAGCTTCTCTTACAAAAACTGATATGATTCATGTCATAGACCCTACAATTGAAACTTGCGATACATTAATTCAATTTTATGGAACACCAACAATGTATACATCTGCTAATGGATATGTAGGTGGAACAAATGAATATGGCTGTAGTGCTATTGCAGAAAAGTTTGACAATTTTCATCCATATAATAAAGTAACAGGTGGTAGATTTTATTGGGCTGATGCAGATAATGCAACATCACCTGATGTAACATTTGTAATTTGGGGAGACAATGGATCCGGTTCACCCGGAGCTCAACTTGCAACAAAAACAATTCCATTAGCAACAATAGTAAGTGATTTTGGAACAAACGGATATACAGATGTAACTTTTGATTCTGATGTAATTTTGTCAAACGGAGCTTTCTTTATAGGCTTTGAAATACCCGGCATACCTGCTTCAGGTGATACATTAGCAATTGTTACAAATAATGATTCCGATGGAAATGATGATACAGGATATAGCTTATATGGCAGCTGGGAAACTTATGCTGCATGGGGAATGTCACTTATGGATGCAATTTTCCCAATTGCTTGTTATGATCCTTTATTAGCACCAATTGCTGATTTTATTGGAGTACCTACTTCAGTAAATGAGGGAGGAACTGTTGACTTTACAGATTTATCTTATGGTGGAACTCCAACATCATGGTTATGGGATTTTCCAGGTGGAACACCAAATTCATCTACTGCTCAAAATCCAAGCATAACATACAATACTACAGGAATATACAACGCTACTTTAACCGCTACAAATGCTAATGGAAATGATGCAGAAATTAAAACATCTTATATTACAGTAATGGACCCAAATACCTGTGCATGTGCTGAATTAGATCATGTTCCGGGAACACCAGGACTATCTACAACTGCAGGTGGCTATGTTTCAGGAAATAATGAATATTTCGATCTTGCCAAAGGTGAATTTTTTGATGATTATGCTCCTTATGCCAACCTTGAATCTGCATACATACACTTTGGACATGTTTATGTAAGCAATACGGCAACCAATATTACTATTAATGTATGGGATGATACAGGAGGAGCTTCTGGTGGAGCGGCTCATACATATTCTCCCGGTACAGTTATTGGCTCGGTGACTGTTCCAATAACGCAGATAGAAACAGATATTGGAAATGGAATAGCAACTTATATTAAATTCGATCCGGCAATAGTTATACCAGGTAATTTCTTTATAGGCTTTATGATTCCTAATCCTACCGGCGGTGGTGATTCACTTGCTTTGTTAACCGAAGGGGGCTTAGGCTTAAGTGGAGTTTCTTCAGCCTGGGAACAATGGGATACTAATAACTGGTATGATTATACCGAAGCAGGATGGGGAGGCACTGATTATGCCAATGCCATTTATCCCACAGTATGTAATGCAGGCGCTCCACAGGTTGACTTTGTTGCTGATAATACTTCTATTTACGAAACCGACTTTGTTAACTTTACAGATGCCAGCACATGCGGACCAACTGCATGGTCATGGGTTTTCGATGGAGGAACTCCGGGAACATCAATCGCCCAGAATCCTTCAGTACAATATAATACTGCTGGTGTTTATACAGTAACATTGACTGCTTCAAATGTTGATGGTAGTAACCCAATGGTAAAAACAGGTTATATTACAGTATCTGTTGCTCCTGATATTATTGTAAACTGGGATTTCCCAAATAATCCTGATAATGCATTATCTGATGGTGGAATTCCTGTAAATGATGGAACAAAATCTATAACACCATTTGGTGGAGTAGATGACATACTTTATAATGCAGCTGGTGTAACAACCCAATGTATTGGTGGAGAAACTTGGGCATTAGGAGCAAATTCAAAAGGATGGCAAATTAGCTTTGTAACAACAGGATATGGAACCTTAAAATTATCATATGCCCAAATGTCTAACAATGCTGATTCTCCAAGAGACTTTAAAATCCAATATAGTTTAAATGGAACTGTTTGGAATGATTTAGGTGTAAATATTACTCTTGTTGAAAATACATGGAACACCCAGACCGACTTTCCTCTCCCTTTAGCTTGTGAAGATCAGGTAAATGTATATATTCGATGGATTATGACTAGTAATACAAGTTGTGATGGCACAACTGTGACCAATAACAGCAGCACAAGAAGAAATTTTATGGACAATATATTAGTTGTTGGATTGCCATTAAATGCTCCTCCTGTTGCAGATTTCTCTGGTACGCCAACCACTTTATGTGAGGGTGAAACAGTTAATTTTAACGATGCTTCAACTAATACTCCAACTTCATGGTCATGGACATTTTCAGGAGGAACCCCTGCAACAAGTTCAGTTCAAAACCCTTCCGTAACATATAATACTGCTGGAACATATACTGTTGAGTTAATCGCTACTAATGCTTACGGAAGTGATACCGAAACCAAAGTTAGTTATATTACAGTAAATGTACTCCCAACACCAACAATTACAGGAACATTAACATACTGTGCAGGAAATACTGCAATTTTAGATGCAGGTGCAGGATATTCATCTTATAACTGGTCAAGTGTAGGAAATACACAAACAGAAGCAGTAACTATTGCTGATAATTCAATTACTGTAACAGTAGAAGATGCTAATGGTTGTTTTGGAACAAGTCCGGCTGTGAATGTAATAGAGAATGCGCTTCCAACACCAAATATTACAGGAACATTAACATACTGTGCAGGAAATAATACAAGCTTAGATGCAGGTGCTGGATATTCAAGCTATAATTGGTCAAGTGGCGGTAATACTCAAACGGAAACTGTAACTATTGCTGATAATCCAATTACTGTAACAGTAGAAGATGCCAATGGTTGTTTTGGAACAAGTCCGGCTATAAATGTTACAGAGAATGCGCTTCCAACACCAACTATTACAGGAACATTATCATACTGTACTGGAAGTAATACAACTTTAGATGCAGGTGCTGGATATTCAACTTACAACTGGTCAAGTGGCAGTAGTGTCCAGACTGAAACTGTAACTATAGCAGATAATCCAATTACTGTAACAGTAGAAGATGCTAATGGTTGTTTTGGAATAAGTCCGGCTGTAAATGTTACAGAGAATGCACTTCCAACACCAACAATTACAGGTACATTAACATACTGTACAGGAAATACTGCAACACTAGATGCAGGTGCTGGATATTCAACTTACAACTGGTCAAGTGGAGGTAATACTCAAACAGAAGCAGTAACGATTACTGATAATCCAATTACTGTGACTGTAGAAGATGCTAATGGTTGTTTTGGAACAAGTCCGGCTGTAAATGTTATAGAAAATGTACTTCCAACACCAACTATTACAGGAACATTAACATACTGTGCAGGAAATACTGCAACATTAGATGCAGGTGCAGGATATTCAACTTACAACTGGTCAAGTGGTGGCAATGCTCAAACTGAAGCAGTAACTATTACTGATAATCCAATTACTGTAACAGTAGAAGATGCTAATGGTTGTTTTGGAACAAGTCCGGCTGTAAATGTTATAGAAAATGTACTTCCTACACCAACAATTACAGGAATATTAACATACTGTGCAGGAAATAACACAGTTTTAGATGCAGGTGCAGGATATTCAACTTACAACTGGTCAAGTGGCGGGAATACTCAAACAGAAACTGTAACTATAGCTGATAATCCAATTACTGTAACTGTAGAAGATGCTAATGGTTGTTTTGGAACGAGTCCGGCTGTAAATGTTATAGAAAATGTACTTCCTACACCAACAATTACAGGAACATTATCATACTGTACAGGAAATACTGCGACACTAGATGCAGGTGCAGGATATTCAACATACAACTGGTCAAGTGGCGGTAATACACAAACGGAAGCAGTAACTATTGCTGATAATCCAATTACTGTAACTGTGGAAGATGCTAATGCTTGTTTTGGAACAAGTCCTGCTGTAAATGTTACAGAGAACGCACTTCCAACACCAACTATTACAGGAACATTAACATATTGTGCAGGAAATACTGCAACACTAGATGCAGGTGCAGGATATTCAGCTTACAACTGGTCAAGTGTTGGCAATGCTCAAACTGAAGCAGTAACTATTACTGATAATCCAATTACTGTGACTGTAGAAGATGCTAATGGTTGTTTTGGAACAAGTCCGGCTGTAAATGTTACTGAGAATGCAAATCCAATTGCTGATGCAGATATTGATCAGACGATTCCGAATGGTACATCCACATTATTAAATGGTAGTGCAAGTGGGGGTTCAGGAACTTATACATTTCATTGGGAACCAGCTGCATCATTAGTTGATCCAAATATTGAGAATCCTACAACTGTTAATTTATTTTCAGCAACAATATTTACTTTAACAGTAACAGATGCTGTAACTGGTTGTACTAATCAAGATCAAATGACAGTTAATATATCTGGAATATCTTTATCTGTTACTGCATCAGCTACTCCATCAACTATATGTGATGGAGAAAGTTCTCAATTAAATGCATTAGCTTCTGGAGGTACACTAGCTTATACATATTCATGGACTTCTGTTCCAGCAAGTGTAATACCTAATATTGAAAACCCAATAGTTACTCCTACAGTAACAACTATTTATACTGTTGTTGTGGATGATGGCTCAAATACAGCATCTTCTAATACAACTGTAATAGTTAATTCACTTCCAACACCAACAATTACAGGCACATTAGCATACTGTGCAGGAAACAACGCAAGCTTAGATGCAGGTGCAGGGTATTCAAGCTATAACTGGTCAAGTGGTGGTAATACTCAAACAGAAGCAGTAACGATTACTGATAATCCAATTACTGTAACTGTGGAAGATGCTAATGGTTGTTTTGGAATAAGTCCGGCTGTAAATGTTACAGAGAACGCACTTCCAACACCAACGATTACAGGAACATTAACATACTGTGCAGGAAATACTGCAACATTAGATGCAGGTGCAGGATATTCAACTTACAACTGGTCAAGTGGTGGCAATGCTCAAACTGAAGCAGTAACTATTACTGATAATCCAATTACTGTAACAGTAGAAGATGCTAATGGTTGTTTTGGAACAAGTCCGGCTGTGAATGTAATAGAGAATGCGCTTCCAACACCAAATATTACAGGAACATTAACATACTGTGCAGGAAATAATACAAGCTTAGATGCAGGTGCTGGATATTCAAGCTATAATTGGTCAAGTGGCGGTAATACTCAAACGGAAACTGTAACTATTGCTGATAATCCAATTACTGTAACAGTAGAAGATGCCAATGGTTGTTTTGGAACAAGTCCGGCTATAAATGTTACAGAGAATGCGCTTCCAACACCAACTATTACAGGAACATTATCATACTGTACTGGAAGTAATGCAACTTTAGATGCAGGTGCAGGATATTCAACTTATAACTGGTCAAGTGGTGGTAATACACAAACTGAAGCAGTAACTATTGCAAATAATCCAATTACTGTAACAGTAGAAGATGCTAATGGTTGTTTTGGAACAAGCCCGGCTGTAAATGCTACAGAGAATGCGCTTCCAACACCAACTATTACAGGAACATTATCATACTGTACGGGAAGTAGTACAAGCTTAGATGCGGGTGCAGGATATTCAACTTATAACTGGTCAAGTGGTGGTAATACACAAACGGAAGCAGTAACTATTGGAGATAATCCAATTACTGTAACTGTGGAAGATGCTAATGGTTGTTTTGGAACAAGTCCGGCTGTAAATGTTACAGAGAATGCGCTCCCAACACCAACTATTACAGGAACATTATCATATTGTATCGGAAATAACGCAGTCTTAGATGCAGGTGCAGGATATTCAACTTACAACTGGTCAAGTGGTGGCAATGCTCAAACTGAAGCAGTAACAATAGCAGATAATCCAATTACTGTGACTGTGGAAGATGTGAATGGTTGTTTTGGAACAAGTCCGGCTGTAAATGTAACAGAGAATCCTCTTCCAACACCAACTATTACAGGTGCATTAACATACTGCGCAGGAAATACCGCAACATTAGATGCAGGCGCAGGATATTCAAGTTATAGCTGGTCAAGTGGTGGCAATGCTCAAACTGAAGCAGTAACTATAGCTGATAATCCAATTACTGTAACAGTTGAAAATGCTAATGGTTGTTTTGGAACAAGCCCGGCTGTAAATGTTACAGAGAATGATCTTTCAGCTACAACTAATACAACAAATGCTACATGTGGTAATACAGATGGAACTGCTACAGTAAATCCATTAGGTGGAACAGGTAGTTATACTTATGTTTGGGATATAAATACAGGAAATCAAACTACTCAAACTGCCACAGGATTAACAGGTGGTTTTGCATATTGGGTTACAGTTGATGATGGCTTGTGTTCGATTTCTGTTTTAGCAACAGTTAATCAAGATGGTTCACCAATAGTAACTATTGTTGCAGCAAATGACACAATATGTGAAGGAGAAGTATTACAAATTATAGCTTCTGGTGCTGATTCTTATATATGGTCTCCTTCTACATATTTAAATTCTGCTACTAATGATACTGTTTATTCTACTCCTTATGTTGATATTACTTATTTAGTAGTGGGGACAACAGCAAGTTGTACTGCTTTTGAATCAATAACAATAACTGTTAATCCGCTTCCAATAGCAGATTTTACACATATAGCAAACAATTTAATTGTAGACTTTACCAATATGTCTTCTAATGCAACTTCTTATAGTTGGGACTTTGGTGATAGTAATACTTCAACAGATATTAATCCTAGTCATACTTATACATCAGGTGGCAGTTATTATGTAGAACTTATAGCAACAAATAACTGTGGAAATGATACTATAATTATTTTAGTTGATGTTATTACAGGAATTAATGGAATTAATACTACTTCTGATGCTTTATTAATTTATCCTAATCCAAATAATGGTTCTTTTGAATTAAAATACTCATCAATTAATAATAATGATTTTATTGTTCAGATTATTAATATTACAGGTCAAAAAGTATTTGAACAAGAGTATTCAAAGGACAATATGAAATTTAACACTAATATTGATTTAAATAATCTTGCAAAAGGCGTATATCAATTACAACTTATTCAAAATAATAAGATTTATAATGCAAGAATTGTGATTGATAGATTTTAAATCACTATTACAAATTAGAAGAAAGCCCCGGATTATTTTCGGGGTTTTTTATTATACCTAAGTAAAGCGACTTAGAAATTGTTAAATTTCACTAATTGAGAGTATTGGAATTTGTTCCCGAATCTCGGGATACAATTACTTTGTCGATTTAGCAGATTTATGATAATAAATTGCTCAATTTGGGTTATATTCATATTTCCTGCGTTTATCAAATAATATAGCGCATCTAAAATTGAAAAAAATATTACACAAGCTTTATCCATCTCAATAAAACTATTTTATAAAAATTTAATTATTTTCTTGAAAAAAGCAATAATCATTTATCAAAATATTAGAAGAATATAAGGCAAACCCAATGTCTTAACTTGACAAGGACAACAAAATGTTGTACCTTTGTATTTTTATTTTTAAAAATACAATAAAAACTCACTGCTATGAAAAAATTGCTTGTGACCTTAACAATTTTATTTGCCTCATTATTGTTTAATAGTTCACTAATTGCACAAATAAGTAAAGGTGGGTTCTAAAAATTCATTTTTTCAAGATAAATCGTAGAACCCATTAAC
>CAYTWH010000067.1:0-17026 GCA_964442075.1 uncultured Bacteroidales bacterium | reverse complement strand
TTAATGGGTTCTACGATTTATCTTGAAAAAATGAATTTTTAGAACCCACCTTAACGATATTGTAACTTCATTGTGTTTCGACAATAGTGGAAATTTATATGTTGGGACTTCAAAAAATGGATTATATTATTTTAATACGGAAAAAAAAGAATTTGAAAAAATTATAATTGGAGGAGATGCTTTAAGAAATATGATTAATAAGCTTGCAATTGATAATGATACAATATGGGTTGCTACGAATGGGGGAATAATTAAATTACACAAAAAATTAATATCTGTAACAAACACAACAAATGGTTTGAAACACAATGTTATTAATGACCTTTGTTTTAATAAAACTAAGGATAAACTTTATTTTGCATCATCAATTACAAACATGGTTTCTTTTATTCAGAAAGATTCTGTTATTAGCACACCCATTGGTTCAGCTTACGATTTATATGAATTTATCTCTGTTGATATAGATAAAAATGGTTCTTTATGGTTGGCAACTACAGACTATGGTATCATTAGATGGGATTCTTTAGTTGCTGTTAAATTATCTCCCGATATGGGATTAAAATCAAACTATTGTTATAATATTATTGTAGATAATCAGAATAATATTTGGGTTAGTCATAGGGGGGGATTGAGTGTTGTAATGCAAGAAAATGAAGAGATTAAAACATATGGAATAAATGATGGAATTTCTTCAAATTTAAATAAAAATGCTGCTTTCCTAGATAATAAAGGAAATTTGTGGTTTGGGACTAATAATGGCTTAATAAAACATGTTCCTGAAAATCGGGAAAAAACAGATATTCCTCCAATTCTAAATATTAATAGATTAAAAATTAATAATAAAGAATTTGATTTTTCAGAAAAAATAAAATTGAAATATGGAACTTATCAGTTTGTATTTGATTTTGTCGGAATATCACTAAGTGATCCTCAGGGGGTTGCGTACAAATATATGCTCGAAGGTCATGACCCCAGTTTTATTTCTTCAAATACAAATAAGAATATTGTTTATAATAATCTTACAGATGGCGATTTTTATTTCAAAATTTATACCTGTAATAGTGAAGGTGTTTGCACTAAAAAACCTGTAGTTGTTAATATTTTCATCGACAAACCCTTTTGGAGAAAGATATGGGTAATTATTACTTTTATAGTGTTAATTATTATCATTACATTTCTTCTTGTGTACACAAGATTTAATCAGTTAAAGAAAAGAAAATTGTGGTTAGAAGATGAACTATGGAAAAGAACTAGTGAAATTGTTGCACAAAAACATGAACTTGAAGTTAAAAATCGAAATATTACTGATAGTCTTGAATATGCATTATCTATTCAACGGTCTATTCTTCCTAATAAATCTTATGTTCAGAAGTATTTTCCCGATTCATTCATTTTCTACAAACCTAAAGATATTGTTAGCGGCGATTTTTATCGCTTTGATATAATTCCAAATAAAAACAAATTCTTATTCTTTTGTGCTGATTGTACCGGGCATGGAATACCCGGGGCATTTATGTCTATGATAGGAAATACTCTTATAAAAGATATTATTACTCAACAAAATTATAAACATATTGGTGATATTTTAAACAAGCTAAATACATCACTTTTAGAAGTGTTTATTGAAAGCGATAAAGATAAACGAAATGACGGTATGGATATTAGTGTCTGTGAAATTGATAGGGAAAATAATAAACTTAATGTTTCGAGTGCAAATAGAACCTTCGTTACTGTTATAAATAATAATATTACTTGGCATAAAGGTTCTAGATCAGTTATTGGAGGACATATTAGGTCTAGCAGAAATTTTGAAACAATAACATTCGATATTGAAAAAGGAGATATTATTTATATGTTTACAGATGGATATGTAGATCAATTTGGAGGAAAATCAAAGAAGAAATTCAAAACTCATAATTTTAAAAAACTTATATCTGAAATTTACATGCTTCCCATGAAAGAACAATTCAAACAAATAATAGAAACTCATGAAAAATGGGTATTGGATTATGGCAGCACAGGTGAAACAATAGGACAAATAGATGATATCCTTGTGCTCGGAATCAAAATCTGACATCGAAAAATTTACCTTATAACAGTCACACTACCTGTTTCATCATGTAATATTCCGTTTTTATCTCTATATGTACATAACCATGTATAACTTCCTATTTTGACTATATCATTTCCTTGTTTAACTCTACCGTCCCACCCCTGATTTATATCATCACTTTCAAAAATTATTTCGCCCCAACGGTCAAATACAATAAGTTTAAAATTGTTGTTATCTATTCCTGAACCAAAAACCTTAAAATAATCGTTTATTCCATTATTGCCAGGAGAAAATGCAGTTGGTGCATAAAATGTAAATTCATCTTTAATCCTTACAGTATAATGGACAGTATCTTTGCAATTATTTATTGAAACAACAACAAGTTCTACTAAATAACTTCCTGTTTGATGATACCAGTGTTCCGGGCTTACAATATTTGAACTGTCGCCATCTCCAAAATACCAATAATATTCAACTGCTCCTATTGTTTGATTATAAAAATTTATTAATGGTTTTATTATACTAGCAATTTCAGGATCGGCAATAAATCCGGCATGTGGGTTTGGATATACGGTTATCAAATCTTCAACAACATCAACATTTATACAACCATTAGTGTCTGTTACTGTCAGAGAAATATCATATACACCTGCTTCTTCAAATATATGAATTGGATTTTTCTCACTTGATGTATTATATGAATTTTCATCATAAAAATTCCAGCTATACGTTTGTCCTATATCCGGACTACTTTCAATAAACTGAACCGTAAGCGGTTGACACCCTTCTGTTATGTCTGGGGCAAAGCTGTTTGGAGGTAAAGGATGACTATAAAGAGTGTAATAGCTAATTGCTTCATTATTACATTGGTCTTGTATTGTAAACGTATATGTTTGTCCATTTGTAGGATATACTGTTACAGGTAATGAAATTGATTGCCCATCAATGAATAATAGATACGGAGGACCACTGCCTCCCAAATAAGATGCTGATAGCAAAACAGCATCACCCAAGCAAACGGTATCGTGATTTGCAAAAGCTTCTATTTGTAATGGAGGATGTACATAAACTGTAATTTCATTTGTCATTGTACAATTATTGGCATCGGTAACAATTACTGTATAAATTGTTGTTTGTGTTGGTGATACATTTATATTTGTTGTTGTTTCGCCAGTATTCCACAAATATGAATAATTTGGAACTCCACCTGTCGTACTCACTGTTATTGTTTCTTCAAGGTTTAAACACATATAAAAATCATTCGGTAATGAAATAAATAATGGCGGTGCTTCTGTTACTTCATCTGAAAATACTTCAGTACATCCATATGCATCTGTTATTGTAACAGCATAAATGCCTGCCGACAAGCTGCTTACATTTTGCGTAATTGCTCCATTACTCCAATTATATGTATAGTTACCTCCTGTAACATTAACGTTTATTGCTCCTGTATTTTCTCCATTACAACCAACTCCAACTACAGATAAATTTGCAATAATTGGTTCAGATTCTGTTACAATTACTGAATTTGTTCCTGTACAACCATTTACATCTGTTACTGTTACTGAATAAGTTCCTTCTGTATTTACATTTATGATTTGTGAATTACCACTTGGGTTCCATATGTAACTGGCATATGAACCTGCATCAAGTGTGGTACTACTACCAATACAATAAGATAAATTACCTGTTATTGTTGGTGTTGGATTAGGATTTGCTGTAACAGTAACTAGGTCTGTTCCCGTACAACCATTAGCATCACTAACTATTACTGAATATGTACCACTCGTTGTAATAGTGATAGTTTGTGTTGTTTCAGTAGTATTCCATAAATAATTTGTGTATCCACCACCAGCATCAATAATTGTTGAGTTTCCTGAACAAATAGATAGAATACCTGTAATACTTGGTGATAAATTTGCAGATACAGTTACATCAACCTGATCAGTTCCGGTACAGCCGTTTGCATCTGTAACCGTTATAATATAAGTTCCTGCACTTGTAACAGTGATAGTTTGTGTATTTCCTGAAGGACTCCAATTGTAATCTGTATAACCTGTTCCCGCATCAAGAATTGTTGAATTTCCCGTACAAAAACTTAATGCACCGGTAATACTTGGAGTTGGATTGCTGTTTGTTGTAACGTTTACTTGATCTGTACCTGTACAACCGCTTGCATCACTCACTGTAACTGAATATGTCCCAGCTGTTGTAACGCTTATTGTTTGGGTATTACCTGATGGTAACCAAATATAACTTGTATAACCAGTTCCAGCATCTAATGTTGTTGAAGCACCATTGCATATAGTTAAAACTCCTGTAATAGTAGGTGACAAATTCGCAGCTACAATAACATCTACTTGGTCGGTTCCTGTACATCCGTTTGCATCTGTTACTGTTACAGTATATGTTCCTGCAGTATTAACAGTAATTGTTTGAGTTGTTCCTGAAGGATTCCATGCATAATCTGTGTATCCTGCTCCGGCATCTAATATTGTTGAACCACCTGTGCAAAAACTTAAAGAACCTGTAATTGATGGCGTAGGATTATTATTTGCAGTTACAACTACCTGAGCAATTCCTGTACAACCACTAGCATCACTTACCGTAACAGAATATGTGCCTCCTGCAGTAACATTTATTGTTTGAGTAGTTTCTGTAGTAGACCATAAATATCCGGCATAACCTGTGCCTGCATCTAATGTAGTTGCAGCACCCGAGCAAATTGATAATATCCCTGTAATTGTGGGCGTTAAACTAGAAGCTACTGTTACAACAACCTGATCGGTTCCTGTACATCCATTTGCATCAGTAACGGTTACAATGTATGTGCCTGCTGTTGACACGATTATTGTTTGTGAAGTTGCACCAGTACTCCAAATGTAAACTGAATAAGCTCCAGCATCTAATGTTGTTGAACCACCTGTACAGAAACTTGTTGAACCCGATATTGAGGGAACAGGGTTAGCATTAACAGTTACTATTTGTGTTGAACTTGCAGGGCAAACGCCATTAGTTGTATATTCTATTGTATAGGTATTTCCTCCAATTCCTCCTGTTATTTCTCCTGTTACAGAATTTATTGTTTCTCCATTTGTCGGTACAGGATTAAAACTAAATGTTCCTCCTAAAGTACCTGTAATTGTGGCTGAGTTTAAAGCTCCTTCGCAGTAATCACTTACAGTAAATGAAGCGTCGTCAGTAGCCATTCCATCGTTAACTGTTACAGTTAATATTGCAAAACAACTAGGATCTGTAGCATCTGTAACAGTAATATTATAATCTCCTGCCAACAAACCACTAATATCTTCTGAAGTGGAAGTAAAGCCACTCGGACCTGTCCATGAATATGTGTAGGTTACACCTGAACCCGGAGTAACAGTTAAATCTATAGAACCATCATTATCTCCTGAACATATTACATCAATTGCAATTGCTGATAATGTCGGAGGAGTACAAGGAGCACAAGGTGGCACCTCTCCAATATTATTATATGTTGCACCTACACCTAAGTTATCGGAAACTTGCATTGGCCAGTTTGCCGGAGGTAAAACTGTTGTGCCTGTTCCAAATTGAACCCAACCAGTTCCTGAGCAAGTACTACTACTACAATCTATATATATTCCAAAAATATAATTTGGTGTTTCAGTAGGACAATCAATACAATCTTGTTCGTTATTAATAGGTGAATTATAAGTTTCCCAATCTTCCCATATAATTGGACCTGTTCCACCGCTTGCTATAAGATTTGTTCCATCAAAACACACGGCAATCGGGATACATGGATCAACTACAATTGCTACAGTTTCAAAACCACATGGCTGAGTATATGTAATTATATGTGTTCCCACTCCTGCTACAGAAGGATCGAAAGTACCGGTAGTCGCATTTGTAATTCCGGTACCACTAAAAATCCCACCCGGGCTTGACACATCAATATTAAATGGAGGGTCGGTATCACAAACTGTATCAACAGGACAAATATTTGCATCGCAACAAACCAGTGCAAACTGTGCACAAGCACTCATATTAACTGCTTGAATTTTCCCGTTTCTATTAACCGATTGATTATCTGCCTGCGATCCAACAGCTATAACTTCACCATTAGAATTTATACTCACATCATAAACTGTGAATGGCAACAATGACTCAGAAATAAAATTAAGATCTTGATCATATTTGACAACTCTGTCACCAGAACCGGCGTAAACATTACCACAGTCATCTACATCTAAACCGCTATTTTCTACCACTAATCCTCCAATAATTGGAACAGTACTAGAATTTCCTCCAGTTAAATTAACAGAAGTAATTAATGAACCATCACTCAATAAACGTTTATGAACTTGGTCTCCACTATTAGTATAAAAATATTGATCGTTTGCAACCAATGCTTTTAATCCTCCTCCATTTTGTGTAGCAGGCAAGTAATTTTCACACTTATATCCTAAATGGTGACCATTGTCAACCTGAAAAATAGGTTGGTCATTTGGGCATGCGCCAATATTCTGATTTATCGCACCAACTTCCTCGTGAGTTAAAAATACATATTTTGCATCTTTTGATGAAGATATTGACCTAACTTCTATAGGTGTAGATCCAATTCCCATTAAGCTAGTTTGTGCAAGATTTTGTGATCCCAAAACATTTCCATTTGTTAAATCTATATCAAATATTGTTGCAAATGCTTCAAATGCGAACATATCCAATATAGTTCCGCCAACAATAAGTTTTGTTTTATCGCAGTTAAATGTTATTGACCAATATTCATCAGACATTCCAGAACCGTTTGTATGCCACACCATTCCTCCAGCTGTAGTAATTCTTTCTATTTCAGGTGACGTTCCAGATGTAATGTAACTTACACCTCCATCATCGGTTGCAAGTGTACCTAACCAAACAGATGCTGTATCCCATGGTGTTACATATGTCCATTGCCAAACACCGGCACTATTATATTTACGTAATTCCATTGGTGTTTCACCTCCAATTACATAAACATTGCCTGAGCCATCGGTTTCCACTTCCCAAACAGCAGTTGAAGAATTAAAATTTGGAGATTGAACCCAGGGATCAATTACTACTTCTTGAGTATTATCATAATTTTCTAAATTAAATGATAAAATATCGTTTTCAAATTTGAAATTTGAATTTAATTCTTGTTTGGTATTTTTATAAAAAGTAAAAGGTTTATGTTCTGTAATTTCTCCCTGCGATGCCTTTATTTCTATTTGCCCTAATTGGTTTAATTGATAGTTTATGTATTCACTACCTATTTTAGTATTTCCTTTCGAATATTTCATTTTAATTTGTGAAACATCAGCTCCGGGATGCAAAATTATTGAATATTTAAAGCCTGTTTCAGGATGAAAAATGTATTCAACATCAATATTGTCATATATATTTTGATAAATTAACTTTTTATATCCTTTTATATAATTCTCATTTCTTACTTCTTTGGTTTCAAAATTTCTTATCGCATAAGAATAGTATGCAGATGCTTCATCCTGTACTATTATTTCAACATCAGGATTAGAGCCAATCCAATTTACATGAATTAATTCACTAATATTTGTTCGTTTGGGGCTGTCATGTATTCTTTTATCTCTGTTAGGATTTCGAATTATTTTATCAAAACGATAAGTTAATCCTTTTTTCGTAAAGAAAACATAAGAATCATCATAATCAATTCCATATTCAATATGAGAATCTTTTTGCCAATTTCTTCCATCAAACTGACCATGATTTTTTATAAAAGCCGGAGTTGTTTCAAACGAAGCTAATGAATTAACCTGAGAGAAAGCTATAATTGGCAAAAAACCCAATAAAAATAATATGTATTTTTTCATTTTGGTGTCTAATTTTTACATTCTAAAATGGTTGCCTATAAGAATACAAATATACTAATGTTTAGACGTAATTTATACTTTTTGGTTGCTTTTATAAACAAAAAAATGTGTAAAATTTATACATTGGTATAAACAACAACAATCTGACCTCGCCTATCAGTCTCTTTATCTTACAGATGTAGCATGCTGAAAAGAAAGGTTGTGAAATATTAAATGAAGATTTTTTATTCTCAAAAAATAGCCCCCCCCAATATTATCAAATTGGTATTATGTGTGTCAGCAGACAATATTTTTCAAGATCCTAACCTGCACAAAATATGACACTTGCCTTAAGAAAAGAAATAAATTTTTATATTTAAATAAAATAAATAAGAAAACTTAATTGTTTTTTATTAATTTTACGCATAACATTTTTTATTTTTTTAACGTATAAGAAAAATAAGAAAATATTTTTTAAATGGAATCATTAACAATAACAAAAAGAAAAGATACTCCTACGGTAAACTTTAATCCCGAAAATAATATTTTTGAGATTTCAGGAAAATGTCATCCTGAAAATATTAATATTTTTTTCAAACCAATAATGGATTGGCTAGATACATTTTTTGAAGAGATTAAAAATACTAACAACAATAAAATTGATTTAATTTTTAATTTTGAATATCTAAACACTGCTTCTTACAAATATTTAATTGAAGTAATGCGAAAGTTTTACAAGTTTCACTCAAATAATATTCCTGTTGAAATTACATGGCTGTATGATGAAGAAGATGATGATATGAAAGATTCAGGAGTTGAACTTTTTGAGATGTCTGATGTTAAACTTCCTTATAAATTAAAATCATTTATTGATAATAATTAATTGATCATAAATTTTTATATTATAATTTTTCATGAATTTCAATGAAAAACTAGAACAATACATACTTGAACATACCCAGCCCGAAGAAAATGTTTTAAAAGAATTATTCAGAGAAACACATTTAAAGATTTACCACCCAAGAATGCTTTCCGGACATTTACAAGGAAAAATATTAGCAATGCTTTGTAAAATGATTAAACCCGATAATATTCTTGAAATAGGAACATACACCGGTTATTCTGCCATATCAATGGCTTTTGCAATTGATAACAAGTCAAAAATTTATACTATTGACAATAATGATGAAATAGAAGATTTTACCAGAACTTATTTCAAAAAAGCCGTAGTTGAAAACAAAATAGAGTTTCTTATTGGTGATGCAATTGAAATAATACCACAAATGGATATTAATTTTGATATTGTTTTTATTGATGGAAACAAACAACAATATTCAAAATATTATGACTTAGTTTTCGATAAAGTTGTAAAAGGAGGTTATATTTTTGCCGACAATGCTCTATGGAGCGGAAAAGTTGTTGAAGATAATATCAGAAATAATGACTATGATACTATAGGGATAATAAAATTCAATGAAAAAATTCAAAACGATAATAGAGTTGAAAATGTGCTTTTTCCTATACGTGATGGTTTAATGGTAATAAGAAAAAAATAAAGATTTATTCTAATACCAATTTTTTTGAAGCTGAAAATTTCTTTCCCGAAATATAAACTGTATATAATCCACTTGTAAATGTGCTTGTTTCAATTTGTCCCTTTTTTGTATTTTTATAAATTTGTTTAAAAACTATCTCACCCTTACAATTTACTATTTCTACTTTTATAATTTCCGAATTCAATTCTCCAATATCAAAATAAATTAAATTTTTTCCCGGATTTGGATACACATTAATTACATAATCATTTTTGTTCTCTTTTGTTTCTATACCGGTTAATGAAATACTAAAAGTATCGGCAATTGTAGCATCAGCACGAATAATTTCAGTTAAAATACTTCCATTGCAAACAGTAAACTTGGCAAAATGTAAGGTGCTTTCAGAATATAGCAAACCTGTACCAATTCCCGAAGGAGTATATAATGGTCCACCTCCTCCACCAAGAGTGAGATGATGAATTCCATTTGCCAAACAATGTGCATAAAAATGATTGTGTCCTGCAAAAACGGCATGTACTCCATGTTGGATAAACAAAGGTTCTAAATACGTTTGAACCATTTGATTATTATTATGATTACTTTCATCGGTATATCCCGGTTCATGTAGCAATATAATTTTCCATATTTTATTCGTATTTGACAGATCTGATTCAATCCATGCATATTGTGGCGATGTAGTTGAATAATCTACATACTGGTCTATAACAGTAAAATGTACAGGACCATAATCAAAAGAATAATAACAATTTAAACTATCATATTGCCAATATTTTTTGTAGTATGTTGCAGAGCTTTCATGATTTCCTCTTACTCCCATTATTGGCACACTTGCTTGTATTGATAATATATTACTATAATTTCTGTTAAAATATTCATTATCCCAGTATGTTTCACTATCTGCAGAATTCCAATCTCCTGTATGCATTAACAAGCTTTGGTTAAAAATATCAGTATCAATATCATTAAGAATTTGCCCACATACAATATCATGCTGGTCTGGGTATGAACGAGTATCTCCATAAGCATAAAAAGTAACACAAGTAGTTGTATCTGCAGGTGCAGATAAGAAACTGCCGATATGTTGCACCCCGTTCTCAGTTATTCTATAATGATATTTTGTATTAGGTGTTAATCCTGTTATTGTATGTATATGTTGATGTTCATTAGCTCCGTTTCCTGTTTCAGTAGTAATAGTATTGTATGTCTGTGAACTTAAATCTAAACCCCATTCCAAAGTACAATCCAAGGTGGAATCTAATTGCCAAAGCACTTTCATTTCATTATTATTTCCTGTGTATATCAAATAAGGACCTTTACGCATTTTACTTTGCGACCAAGTATTTTGGCATCCGTAAAGAAATAAAAAAGTTGATATAATTATCAGATAGCATCTTTTGTTCATAAATTTAGAATTTAATTATGCAAAAATACTAATAAGGTATGATTATAAAAATTGTATAACCTGTATTCTTAAAAAAATGGAAGCAATAGATCGGGATTCAATTTAATATTTACGACTCGCCGTGAAAACAATTGAACAATTTATTAATTAATCCTGTTTTAAAATTATTTTCCGTAATTTTGATTTTATAAATTATTTATACAAATGACAAAAAAAGCTCAAAATAAAATTTATACAAAAAATGTTATTGAGTTTATTACAATAGCAAAAGAGTATTGTGCTTTTGTTGAAGACACAGATAAACTTACTGCAAAATTGTTTTTAGAGCAATCACAAATGCTTTTGCCTTTGTTGTATCTTAAAACATCAATGTTATCAAAATTTGAATCCATTTCAAACGAAAACAACGAAAAATTTGTGTCGGAAGAAGACTGGAATTATATTAAAAATAAAATTGCAGGTCTATTAGGTGAAATGGATATATTTGTACAAGTAATTGAACCTATTTCGCAATTTGATGATGATGCAATTAATGTAAGTTTATCTGAAATATTTGCCGATATATATCAGGATTTGCGAGATACAATAGCTATTTTTGCAATGGGTGATGAGAATATGATGAACGATGCCTTATGGGAATGTAAATTGAACTTTGAGCAATACTGGGGACAAAGAACAATTATTGCACTTTCTACAATACATAATATTAATTACGGAGCAAAAGATATTCCTGATGACAATAAGTAATTTTAGCAACAATATTACAAAAGAAGAAATTGATAAACTGCCTTTGAAATATTTTAAAGGGAAAATTGTTCTTATTGATACTCTTGAACTTCTTGCTGAAGCAATTGATGAATTGAAAGAAACTAAATATCTTGGTTTTGATACAGAAACTCGTCCATCATTTATAAAGGGAATAAAAAACCCTTATAAAGTTGCATTATTACAATTGTCAACAAAAAACAAGGCTTTTTTAATCAGGTTAAATAAAGTTGGATTGCCAAAACAACTTGCCAACATTCTTGAAGATAAAAATATAGTAAAAATTGGTTTGGCAATAAGTAATGACCTTAGAATGCTTAAACAATATAGTAATTTTAAAGAACAAAATTTTATTGATCTGGCAACATATAGTTCAGAATATCACAATATTGAATGTAATAGTTTGAAAAAACTAACAGCAATTGTTTTGGGTTTTAAAATTTCAAAATCGCAACAATTATCAAACTGGGAAAATAACGAATTAACAGAAGCCCAACAAAGATATGCAGCTACTGATGCCTGGATATGTTACGAGATATTTAAAATATTCTCTCAATAATTAAATGAAAAGCTCAAATGCAGGAAATATTTTTACAATATATTTGGCAACACCAATTATTTAAGAGCAAGTCATTGAAAGCAGTAACAGGAGAAGAAATTGAAATTATTAATATTGGTGAGAAAAACCATGATGCAGGTCCCGACTTTTTAAATGCTAAAATAAGGATCAAAGATATTATTTGGGCAGGCAATATTGAGATACACAAAAATTCATCCGATTGGTTTATTCATAAACATAATACCGATAAAGCATATAACAATGTAATATTACACGTAGTTGGCAAGTCTGATAAGCCGGCAATAAATACTTTAAAAAAATCAATCCCGACAATTATACTTGATTACGACAAAAAACTTGAAGACAATTATCTTTTACTGCTTAACAGCGAAAAATGGATACCTTGTTCCGACAAGATACATAAGGTTGATGATTTTGTTATCGACTATTGGTTAAATACATTGCTTGTTGAGCGACTTGAAAAAAAATCGGATGAAATACTTAATACTTTAAAAAATAATAATAACAACTGGGAAGAAACATTTTATCAGTTAATAGCAAAGAATTTTGGTTTCAAATTAAATGCTTTGCCTTTTGAGTTATTGGCAAAATCTACACCATTAAAATACATTGCAAAACACAAGAACAATCTGATGCAAATAGAAGCATTTCTATTCGGACAAGCAGGATTTCTGCAAGACAATAATATTGATGACAATTATTATCTCACACTACAAAAAGAATATAAATTCTTAAAGCATAAATTTAAATTAAAGTCAATTGAGAAACATTTGTGGAAATTTCTTCGTTCACGTCCCGTTAATTTTCCTACAATACGAATATCGCAATTTGCAAAACTGATACATACATCAACATCATTGTTCTCTAAAATAATGGAAGCAAATTCCGTTAAAACAATTTATACTTATTTCGATATCGAAGCATCGGAATATTGGGAAACACATTATAAATTTGGGAAAATATCAGAGAAAAAAACTAAAAACTTTGGCAAAACAGCAATAAACACTATAATAATTAATACTGTAATACCATTTCTTTTTATTTACGGTAAACAAAAGGGAAACGAAAAATTTAAAGAAAAAGCAATTAATATGATTGAAGAAATACCCGCCGAAAACAACAAAATAATAAGAAACTGGAAAGAAATTGGTATTGATGTTAAAAGTGCATTTTACTCGCAAGCACTAATTCAATTAAAAAATGAGTACTGTTCTCAAAAAAAATGTATAAATTGCCAAATCGGAAATACGTTAATAACAAATGGATAAAATTGAGAAAAGACACCTTATAAGTACACTATTCCTTCTTATTGGAGTAATTGTAATTGGTACCGTAGGATATACTATTATCGAAGATTTTGCTTTTGTCAATGCATTTTTTATGACAATTATAACTGTTACAACAGTTGGATTTGAAACAGTAGAACCTTTATCGGATACAGGAAAAATATTTACAGCATTCTTAATTATTACAAGTTTGGGTATCTTTGCTTATGGAATTACAACTTTAACAAGGTACATTTTAAGTGGCGTTTTTAGAAACTATTATAAACAGGCAAAAATGAAAAAACGAATAAGTAAACTTAGCAAACACATTATTGTTTGTGGCTATGGTAGAGTTGGGAAACAATCAACTACTGAACTTCTAGAACATAACGAAAAGATTGTTATTATTGATAAAAAGAATACAATTATTGACCAATTGCATGAGGAGCATACACTAATGTACATTCATGGAGACGCTACTCAAGATGAAATACTTTCAGAAGCTCAAATTGAAAATGCCAAAGCAATTATTACTACTTTCCCAAACGATGCCGACAATCTGTTTGTTGTGCTCACGGCGAGGCAAATGAACCCAACACTTACTATTATTAGTAGAGCTTATGATAGCAAATCGGATACTAAACTTAAAAGAGCAGGTGCTACAAACGTAATAATGCCTGACAAAGTTGGTGGACAAAGAATGGCAAAACTTGTATCACAGCCCGATATTGTTGAGTTTATTGAATACATTATGTTACAATCAAACCGAGAAAGTGGAATAGAAGAACTTTCTTGCAGTCAATTGGCTTCTTGCTTTGCCAATAAATCTATTCGCGAACTGGATATTAGAAATGTTTCCGGTGCCAATATTGTTGGTATTAGATTAGCAGATGGCAGTTACATTATTAATCCTTCACCAGAAATCATGCTTACAGCTAAAGACAAACTATTTGTTTTAGGAAACAGAAACCAAATTGAAAACTTAAGAAATATTCTTCTTTCCAGTGCAGAATGAAAAAAGTATTAATTACAGGAAGCAACGGATTACTTGGACAAAAATTAGTTGATATTTTATCTAAAAAAGAAGATATTGAACTTATTGCCACCTCGCATTCATCAAACAAGATAATTGGTATAGATAATTTTACTTTCGAGAATCTTGATATCACAAACAAAACAGAAGTTAATTACATTATTGATAAGTATCTCCCCGATACTATTATAAACGCAGCTGCAATGACACAAGTTGACCTATGCAACGAAAAACGAACAGAATGCTGGGATGTTAATGTAAATGCAGTTGCACATTTGGCAGAAAAAGCCAGACAAAGCAATGCTTTCTTTTTACATGTTTCAAGCGATTTTGTTTTTGATGGCATAACAGGAATATATAATGAAAGTTCTATTCCAAATCCGGTAAGCTATTATGGATTATCGAAATACGAAAGCGAAAAAATTGCACTTGCTACAACAAAAAATTGTGCAGTTGTTAGAACTATACTTGTTTATGGAGTTTTAAAAAGCATGACACGTTCAAATATTGTATTATGGGTAAAAAATAATCTGGAAGCAGGCAAAGCAATAAGAGTTGTAAACGATCAGTTTCGCATGCCTACTCTTGCCGAAGACCTTGCCTTAGGATGTATTGCAATAGCCGAAAAAAAGAAAACAGGTATATTTCATATATCGGGCAACGAGATGATGAGTATTTACGAAATAGCAATAAAAACAGCAGAGAGTTTTGATTTAAATAAAAACCTAATTACTCCTGTTGCATCTATAGAACTTAACGAAAAAGCAAAACGACCGCCAAAAACCGGTTTTGATTTGCATAAAGCATATACCGAACTATCTTATATGCCCACTAAATTTACCTATGGATTAAATTTACTTAAAGCACAACTTGAGGGCTTGGAATAAGGGTAACGTCTAGTATAAGAATAGTAGCAGATTGCGTGGCATTTTTCTATCAAGCTACAAGAAAGTTGAAGCGGGGTATAACCCTTGAATTTACTGCTATCTCGGCTATTATTTTTATATATTGTTGTACGGTGGCTTATTTTCAGATAATCAAACATTACTCTGTAGGAACTAATTTTCGTATATAGCATTCGGATAATCAGATTCCAATTAATCTTGAAGTTGCTTTTAAAAGTTCTATCGCTGGTGAATCTGCAAAACATTCTTTGCAACTAGAATACATCATTAAACAATCAATAAAATCAGTTAGCATATGAAAGAGTAATCCAATTCCTATTATGTTAAAAGGCTTACGAAAAAAAAGTAAAACAACATATATAGACATAGCATAATATGTATGTAACAGGTGGAAATTAATGCTACATCTATTTGCTTGGAAAATTGGATTGACTACCAAATGGTCTAAATCAACTAACATAGTAGCTGTCAGAATTAAATATGCTTTTTTCCAATCTTTTCTAAAGAATACAAATGCGATAAAGAAAGGAAAACCAAAGTGTAAAAAGTAGTGTATAAATGTCTGCATCTTTTTTTCAGCTTGCGTACAACTAGTAGATAAAAAGCACTAGTGCCTGTTGTATCTCTTATAGCTACTTTTGTTAAATCATTGATAATGTTTAATAAAACCGACAACAAACGCTTATAGTCATTTGTTATCGGATAATATTGTTTTTAAATATTTAACAAAAATAGACAAAAAAAAGAGAGCAAAAAAACTCTTCAACCCCCGGCAAGTTTCCGAACTTGTGGTCTCTACGTTTTCCATTAATCTCAAGTCACAGACTTGCGATATTGGAGAATTAAAATCATTAAAACGAACTTATCTCGACTGCGTGTTGAGCGTTCGTGCTTTATGTTATACTTTATTTTTCAAAACAATTGTCCTACTAAAAAAGACTTTTGGTCTATCTTTAATCTCAAATCCAATCTCTTTAACTCTATCAATCATTAAATCAAAAGATTTTTTTGAAACATGGAATTTGGGTTCAATAATAAATAGCTGTCCATTAGGTTTTACTATTGATTTCAATTCTCTAAATAATTTATCTTGATTTGGCACCTCATGTATCATATAAAATGCCAATACAAAATCAACTTTTTCGCTTAGGCTAATACTCTCCTCTTGGCATTTATGAGCTGTGATTATTTTTTCTAATTCTGTTCCTTTAATCTTTTGCCTAACTTTGTCAAGCATTCCTTCTTGTAGGTCTGCAGCTATGACTTTCCCTGAATCAATAAGCGATTTTGCAATTTCTATTGAGAAAAAACCAGGACCACATCCTAAATCAAGAACTGTCATTCCTTTATTAATGTATGGTTTTAATATTTTTTGAGGATTCTGAACCCATTTTCTCATTCTCATATCAAGTCCCCCAGCCTTTTCTACAGGACAAATTCTCTTACTTTTTTCTTTATTCATTGTCTTTCCCAATTATTAAGATATTTCAACTTCTCTTTTCTTAGTATGACGCACAAGGTTTTGCCCTTATTTAGTTATCGTGTTATTCCCCTTTGTTTTCTACATACTCATTAAAAGCCTGTTCACCTTTTTCTTTCCAAAACTCATCGTAATGTTCCCATTTATCGTAATTTGGTC
>CAYTWH010000066.1:0-17087 GCA_964442075.1 uncultured Bacteroidales bacterium | reverse complement strand
ACTTCCATCGATTTATAAGCATATTCCATAGTTTTAAATGGTACTTCTATAGCATATTTAGTAGCATCTTGTATAGCTTGATGCCTTGTCGCTTTTTCTTCGTCTGTTTTCTTAGGTAAGCCAAATGCATACATTATTTTATTAAAAGCATTTGTATCTTCATCAACCATGTTATTTAACATGTCATGATAATATTTACCTTTATCAGCCCAGTCTGAAAATTCTTCCCACCTATTGTCCCAACCACGTTTATGTGATGATAAATTTGCAACCATAGTTGCTAAAGCGGAACCCATAGCTCCCATATAAGCAGAAATTGAACCACCCCCAGGAGCAGGAGATTCTGAGGCTGTTTCATTAACAAATTCGGTTAATGTCATACCAATTAGCCTTTTTCCATCTTTATTTTCTGTTTCTAAAACGTATTCAATAATTTTTTCTTCAGGTTTAAACTCATAAAGTTCATTAAGACCCATAGATTTAATAGCTATTTTTATTAATTCTTTATCGGAAATACCTGTTGAACGTTGTTGTTGTTTTAAAAAATATTTTCCTGCATCAAGCATTGCATTTAAAGGAATTAATCCTACTAATTCAGAGCCTGTTGCCCTAACACCTCTATCCATTGCTTTTTTACAAACCTCATCAAATGCAATATGAGCTGGTGTTACACTAATGTTTGTTAAATTCATTGATATTTGTGCAATGCCAAATTCTTCAATAAACCAGCCAATACCTTTTACACATTTCAACGAGCCGGGAACCCAAATATCATTTCCTTTTTCATCTTTTGCAATTTTTCCTGTAATAGGGTCGCCTGTTCTTTTCTTTCTTCCTTTTTCTCGAACATCAAAAGCAATTGCATTAGCTCTTCGTGTTGAAGTTGTATTTAAGTTAATATTAAAAGCTACAAGAAAATCTCTTGCACTAACAGCTGTAACACCTGTTTTGGCAACATTGTCATTGAATTCTGCAGGTCCAAAATCTGGTTTCCATTCAGATTTTGAAAGTTTATCTTTTAAAGCTTCATATTCTCCGGAACGACAATATGCAAGATTTCTTCTTTTTTCATTAAAAGCAGCATTTTCATAGCAATAAATTGGAATTTTAAGTTCTTCTCCAATTCTTTTAGAAAGTTTATGGGCATATTCAACAGTTTCTTCCATTGTAATATTTGAAACAGGTACCAAAGGGCATACGTCAGTAGCACCAAAACGTGGATGTTCACCTTTATGTTTTCTCATGTCTATTAGTTCAGAAGCTTTTTTTATTGCTCTAATTGCGGCTTCTAAAACTTCATCGGGAGTCCCAACTATAGTTACTACTGTCCTGTTAGTTGCCGCACCGGGGTCAACATCTAAAAGTTTAACTCCATCAACAGTTTCAATTTGGTCAGTAATTTGTTTGATAATACTCATGTCCCTTCCTTCGCTAAAATTAGGAACACATTCAATTAATTGTTTCATATGGTTATATTTTTATTTGACACATAGCCTGTCCCGATTTATCAGGAGAACTCGCCATTTGATAATCATACCTTCTGTATGAGATTTATTCTCATGGCTCGTTTCATAATGTTTAAATTTTAAAACGTTATGCAATTTTATTTTTCAAGATTCAAAAATATTAATTAATTATTAATATTCTTATGATTTTAATGTATTTTATTCTTATATTATTTTATAATTTTGCATTCTAAATATTTATAAATAAAGTTATGTCAAATAATAAAGTTACAGTTGATACTGCAAAGGAATTGGGGTTATTGCCCGAGGAGTTTGAAAAGATAAAAGAAATATTAGGAAGAATTCCAAATTTCACTGAATTAAGTATTTTTTCGGTAATGTGGTCAGAACATGCCTCATATAAAAACTCAATAAATTTATTGAAGACTTTACCAAGACAGGGAAAACATATTCTCGCTGAAGCCGGTGAAGAAAACGCAGGACTTGTAGATGTTGGTGAAGGTTTGGCATGTGCTTTTAAAATAGAATCACACAATCATCCATCGGCTGTTGAACCATATCAGGGAGCAGCAACCGGTGTTGGAGGAATAAATCGCGATATTTTCACAATGGGGGCAAGACCTGTTGCACAGCTTAATTCTTTGCGCTTTGGAGAAATTGAACTTGACAGAACAAAATGGTTGTTAAAAGGAGTTGTAAAAGGTATAGGCGATTATGGTAATGCTTTTGGAATACCTGTTTTAGGTGGTGAAATATATTTTGATAAATCTTATAATCAAAATCCTTTAGTTAATGCTATGTCAATTGGCTTGATGAAACAAGAAGATATGATTTCAGCTATTTCAAAAGGAAAAGGTAATCCTGTTTATATTGTTGGTTCATCAACAGGTAAAGATGGAATACATGGTGCTACTTTTGCTTCTGCTGACCTTACCGAAGATTCATCAGAAGACATTCCTTCTGTTCAGGTTGGAGATCCTTTTCAGGAAAAGCTATTACTTGAGGCTACTATGGAATTAAACAAATCAGGAGCAATTGTTGGAATGCAGGATATGGGAGCTGCAGGAATAATTTGTTCAACTTCCGAAATGTCTGAAAAAGGTAATCATGGAATGAAAATATATTTGGATAAAGTTCCATTAAGACAAAAAAATATGGAAGCATGGGAAATTTTGCTTTCAGAATCGCAAGAAAGAATGTTGGTAGTAGTTGAAAAAGGGAAAGAAAAAATTGTTGAAGATATTTTTAAAAAATGGGACTTAAATTGTGAAATTATTGGTGAAGTTATTGAAGACGAAAGACTTTATTTTTATATGAATGATGAATTGATTGCAGATGTTCCACCTTATGATTTAGTTTTGGGTGGAGGAGCTCCTGTTTATACAAGAGAAGTTAAGGAACCTGCATATTATAAGGAATATAAAAAATTTAATATTGACGATGTTCCGGAACCTGACGATTTAAAAGAAGTGGCTTGGAAATTATTGAAAAATCCAAATATTGCATCTAAAAAGTGGGTAATTGAACAGTATGATACAATGGTTGGAACAGGTAATATGACAACTAATTTTCAATCTGATGCAGGAATATATAATATAAAAGATACAAACAGGGCATTGGCAATGACTGTTGACTGTAATTCAAGGTATGTAAGTGCAGATCCTGAAATAGGAACTTCCATTGCAGTTGCTGAAGCTGCAAGAAATATCGTTTGTTCAGGAGGAGAACCTACAGCAATAACAAATTGTTTAAATTTTGGAAATCCATATAATCCCGAAGTTTACTGGCAGTTCTCCGGAGCAATAAAGGGAATGGGTAAAGCATGTCGGAAATTTGAAACACCTGTTACTGGTGGAAATGTTAGTTTTTACAACCAAACAGTAATTGGTAAAAATATAGAACCTATTTTCCCAACACCAACAATAGGAATGCTTGGAGTTATTGAAGATACAAAATTGAAAACTTCTCTCGCCTTCAGAAAAAAAGGAAATATGATATATTTAATAGGTAAATCGAGAAATGATATTGCTTCTTCTGAATATCTTGCATCATATCATAATATCGAAAAATCTCCTGCACCGTTTTTTGATTTGGATTTTGAATTTGAATTACATGAAATTGTTAAAGGTTTAATAAAAAATGGGTTTATATCCTCTGCACATGATGTTTCAGAAGGAGGATTATTTATTACATTGCTTGAAAGTTCAATACCAAATTGTCTTGGTTTTGATATTACTACTGATGCAGAAGTTAGAACTGATGCATTTTTATTTGGCGAAGCACAGGGAAGAGTAATTGTTTCTGTCTCTCCTAATCAGGAAACGGAATTTATTGATTTTATGATAGATAGAAAATTCCCTTTTTCGACAGTAGGACATGTAACAAAAGGACAAATACGTGTTGATGATATTTCTTTTGGTTTTATTGATGATGTCAAAAAAGAATATGAAAGCACATTAGAAAATTATTTAAAATAAAATAAAATAAACCACAGATTCACAGATTAAAATTAAGAATTTAATTAATTATTAGTTTTTTCCATAAATATTAAGTCCCTAAGGGGACTAATGTTACATTAAAATATTTTATAAATTAAAATAAATTTTGGTACTACCATACAGTAATTCTGAAAATAATAAGAAACAGCAGGTTTCTGATATGTTTAATCATATTTCCGAGAAATATGATTTTTTAAATCACTTTTTATCATTGGGAATTGATAAATATTGGAGAAAACGTGTTAGAAAAATTGTTGCCAGATTAAACCCGAAAAAAATACTTGATGTTGCCACAGGAACCGGTGATCTTGCTATTGAGCTTTCTAAAATAAATGAAGTTGAAATTACGGGAGTTGATATTGCTGTAAAAATGCTTGAAAAAGGCAAAGCAAAGATTAAAAAAAAGAAATTAGAACAGCGTATTAGTTTTTTTGATGGAGATGCTGAAAATATTAAATTTAATGATAATGAATTTGATGTTGTTACTGTTGCTTTTGGTGTCAGGAATTTTGAAAATATAAATTTAGGCTTAAATGAAATATACAGAGTGCTAAACAATAATGGTCAAATTGTTGTTTTGGAGTTTTCCAAACCAAAAGTATTTCCTATAAAACAGATATTTAATTTATATTTTAAGAATTTGCTTCCATTTTTTGGAAGATTATTTTCAAAAGATAAATCGGCATATAGATATTTATTCGATTCTGTCTTGAAATTCCCTGATAATGAGGATTTTTTGAGACTATTGGAGCAGTCAGGATTTGAAAAGACAAAACAATATAGAATGACTTTTGGCATTTCAACAATTTATATTGGACAAAAATTGTAATATTTGTATAATAATTGCGTTTTTTGAACGAAAATTAAAAACATATTGAAGCAAGCAATTTACATATCATTTATAATTTTTTGTAGTGTTTCTCTGAATGCTCAAAGACAAGGCTTGCCTGTAAACTTACCTGTTTATGACGAGCAAACAATTCATTTTGGAATGGCTCTTGGTTATAATTCTATGGACTTTACTATTCATAACTCGGGTATATTTTATGCTCTTGATTCTATTTATTCTGTAGAAAACCAACCAAAACCTGGGTTTAATATTAATATTGTTTCAAATTTAAATTTGCATAAATATTTCTCGTTTAGAATAATGCCTGGATTAAATTTTGGGCAAAGAAATTTGGAATATATTGTTCATAGCAGAGTTGATTCATCTTTTTTTAAAAAGGTAATGATGATTGAATCAACATTTTTAGATGTTCCTTTTTTGATAAAATACAAATCGAAAAGAATAGGTAATGTCAGACCGTATTTGATTTTTGGCGGGGCATATAAATGGGATCTTGCTTCTCAAAAAACTATTCCTTATGCAGAAAGACCTAAAGTACGCTTAAAACCAATGGATATATATTATGCTGTTGGTTTTGGAACTGATTTTTTCCTTCAATATTTTAAATTTGCTTTAGAAATTAAATTAGAAATTGGAACAAGAAATATTTTAGTTCATGATGCTTCTCAATATACTATGGCAATTGAAAGAATGAACTCAAAAATAATTCATGTTTCCTGTTTGTTTGAAGGTAGCGATATTCGTTCATTTGCAAAAATATTTAGTAGGAATAAAAAATAAATAAACTATGACAAAGGAATTATCATTAATTCTACCAGCTGAGATAGCTTATGTTAAAAGCAATTTAAAAAAAGAAATTGCAAAAGAACTTTCAATACAAGAAAATGATATAGTTCATATCAATATTGTTAAGCGTTCTGTTGATGCAAGAAAAAAGGATATTAAAATTGTTTTAAAAGCTCAAGTGATTGTGGATGAGCCAAATTTCAAAGCTTATAAACCAAAATTTGAATATGTTGATGTTACAAATAAAGAACATGTAATTATTGTTGGAGCAGGACCTGCCGGTTTATATGCAGCATTAAGATTAATTGAAAAAGGAATTAAGCCGATAATTATTGAAAGAGGAAAACAAGTAAGTGAGCGAAAAATAGATATTGCCGATATTTATAAAAACAATATTATTGATCCCGAATCTAATTATTGTTTTGGCGAGGGCGGTGCTGGTGCTTTTTCTGATGGTAAATTATTTACGCGTTCAACAAAACGAGGTGATGTTAACAGAATACTTGAGTTACTGCATTATCATGGAGCAAAAGATGAAATTTTATATGAAACCCATCCGCATATAGGAACAGATAAGTTGCCAAAAATTATTCAGAATATTAGAGAGACTATTCTTGAATATGGTGGAGAAATTCTTTTTGAAACAAAACTTACAGATCTGATTATAGAAAATAATAAGATAAAAGGAATTGAAATTAATAATTCCGATAAAATATTGGGGAAAGCAGTAATATTAGCTACAGGTCATTCAGCAGACGATATTTACGAATTGCTTTTTTCAAAGAATATTGCAATTGAAGCTAAGCCTTTTGCAATGGGAATAAGGGTTGAGCACTCTCAAGAATTAATTGATAATGTTCAATATCATGGAAACAGAGGTAAATATTTACCTGCAGCATCATATAGTTTAAGCACTCAAATTGACGGACGTGGAGTTTATTCTTTTTGTATGTGTCCCGGTGGTTTTATTGTTCCATCTGCAACTTCAAACAATCAACTTGTGGTAAATGGTATGTCATCTTCAGAAAGAAATTCAAAATTTGCAAATAGTGGTATTGCAGTTGAAATACGATTAGAAGATATTCCCGACATTGATAAATACGGAGCATTGGCAGGTTTAAAATTTCAACAACAATTAGAACAAACAGCATATATTAATAGTGGCAAAGGGCAAGTTGCTCCTGTACAATTCTTAGCTGATTTTCTTAAAAATAAAATTTCTGCAAAAATTCCTGAAACATCTTATATCCCGGGTGTAATGTCTTCGCCAATACATCACTGGATGCCTGAAATTATTTCCGACAGATTGAAAAAAGCATTCAATATCTTTAATAATAAAATAAGAGGTTTTATAAATCCCGATGCAGTTATTTTTGCTGTTGAATCAAGAACTTCTTCCACAGTAAGAATACCAAGAAATAAAGAAACATTACAACATATTAATATAAAAGGTCTTTATCCTTGCGGCGAAGGTGCAGGATATTCAGGAGGAATTGTTTCCTCTGCTATTGATGGTGTAAGATGTGCTGAAGCTATTAGTGTGGATTCTTAATAAGAAACCCACATAAAAATAATACACTATTTCCCATGACAATGTTTAAATTTTTTACCGCTTCCACAAGGGCAGGGTTCATTTCTTCCTACTTTTTTATCAATTCTTACGGGTTGTGCTTTTTGATCTTGTTGAGGAACACCTTGTTGTTCGGGGTTGCCACTGTCAGTAACTGCTTCGGGTCTGCTTGTGTCATACTTGCTCATATCAAGTCGCTTCGGTGCATTAGCTTTTTGCACTTCGTTAGTATCTCTGATAGGAATATGTCCTTTCATTAATATCGAAACAATGTTTTTGTTTATTTTATCAAGTATTGTTTTAAAAAGAGTAAATGATTCCAGTTTATAAACAAGTAAAGGATCTTTTTGCTCGTAAGAGGCATTTTGCACCGATTGTTTAAGGTCATCCATTTCTCGCAAATGCTCTTTCCACGAGTCGTCGATATTAGCAAGTATTATTGATTTTTCGTAAGAACGAACCAATTCTTCTGCATCAGAAGTTGCAGCTTTTTCAAGATTTGTAACTATCTGAAATACTTTTTGTCCGTCGCTAATTGGTATTACAATATTTTCGTACTGATGCGATTGTTTTTCATAAACGTCTTTAATTACGGGCATTGCTTTTTTTGTTATATCATCTACTTTTCTTTTAAAAGCATCGATTACAACAGGATATATTTCATCAGTAATTTCGGCGGGATTTAATTTCATGTATTGTTTTTCGTCTATGGGGCAATCAATAGAAAGATTTCGTATTACATTTAATTTAAAATCTTCGTATTCAGAAAAACCATGATGCTCTGTTACTACCGATTCGCAAACATCATTAAACATATTTGCAATATCAACACCAATTCTTTCTCCGTGCAAAGCATGTCGGCGACGAGTATAAACAACTTCACGTTGAGAATTCATTACATCATCATATTCCAACAGACGCTTACGAACGCCAAAATGGTTTTCTTCAACTTTCCTTTGTGCTCTTTCAATAGATTTTGTGATCATAGAGTGCTGAATAACTTCTCCATCTTCTAATCCAAGCCTGTCCATCATTTTGGCAATTCTATCAGAGCCAAATAATCTCATAAGGTCATCTTCCAGACAAACAAAAAACTGCGAACTTCCCGGATCTCCTTGTCTACCGGCACGTCCTCTTAACTGACGGTCAACACGTCTTGATTCGTGCCTTTCGGTACCAATAATTGCCAAACCTCCGGCTTCTACAACTTCAGGACTTAGTTTAATATCCGTACCTCTACCTGCCATATTTGTTGCAATTGTTACATTGCCTGCTCTACCTGCTTCGGCAACAATATCTGCTTCTTTTTGATGCAGTTTTGCATTAAGTATATTATGTTTAATGCCTCTTATTTTAAGCATTCGTCCCAGCAATTCTGATATCTCTACCGAAGTTGTACCAACAAGAACAGGTCTGCCATTTTTTGTAAGTTCAACAATATCGTCAATAACAGCATTATATTTTTCTCTTTTTGTTTTATAAATAAAATCTTCTCTATCGTCTCTAACAATTGGTCTGTTGGTAGGTATTACAACA
The DNA here is from genome assembly GCA_964442075.1 of uncultured Bacteroidales bacterium. Taxonomy (GTDB): domain Bacteria; phylum Bacteroidota; class Bacteroidia; order Bacteroidales; family CAYTAU01; genus CAYTAU01. The sequence continues at coordinate 8,381 of CAYTWH010000066.1, read as the reverse complement.
ACATCAAGTTTATAAATGTCCCACAATTCACCTGCTTCGGTTTCGGCAGTACCTGTCATACCTGCAAGTTTGTTATACATTCTAAAATAATTCTGTAAAGTAATTGTTGCAAATGTTTGTGTGGCAGCTTCAACTTTTACATTTTCTTTAGCTTCAATTGCCTGATGCAGACCATCGGAATATCTACGACCTTCCATAACACGTCCGGTTTGTTCATCAACAATTTTAATTTTATTGCCCATTATTACATATTCAACATCTTTTTCGAAAAGTGAATATGCTTTTAATAATTGATTTATTGTATGAACTCTTTCCGATTTAATAGCGAATTCGCCAAGTACTTTATCTTTTTTAATTATCTTTTCTTCATCACTTATATCAGATTTTTCAATATCGACAACTTCACTGCCAATATCGGGTAAAACAAAAAACATATTATCATCCATATCACCTGATATAAGGTCAATTCCTTTTTCCGACAGGTCTATTGTGTTGTTTTTTTCATCAATAACAAAGAAAAGTTCTTCTGTTATTTCCAGCATTCTTTTTTGATTTTCTGCCAAATAAATATTCTCAGTTTTCAGGAGCAATGATTTCATCCCTTCTTCCGATAAGAATTTAATTATTGCTTTGTTTTTTGGCAAACCTTTAAATGCTCTTAATAATAATATTGCACCTTCTTTTTCTGTATCATCGTTTGCAATAAGTTTTTTGGCTTGTGCAAATATATCATTTACAAAATCTTTTTGTACCCGTATCAATTTCTCAACTTTCGGTTTGTATTCATTAAACATTTGATCGTCGCCTTTTGGTACAGGTCCTGAAATAATAAGAGGAGTACGTGCATCATCAATTAAAACACTGTCAACCTCATCAACAATAGCATAGTTATGTTTTCTCTGAACAAGGTCTTCGGGGCTTATTGCCATATTATCACGCAAGTAATCGAAACCAAATTCATTGTTTGTTCCGAAAGTAATATCTGAATTATATGCTTTTCTTCTGTCATCGGAGTTTGGACGATGTTTATCAATACAATCGACCGATAATCCGTGAAATTCGTAAATTGTACCCATCCACTCTGTATCACGTTTTGCAAGGTAATCGTTAACTGTTACAATATGAACGCCTCTGCCTGTAAGTGCATTTAAAAAAACCGGCAATGTAGCAACCACTGTTTTTCCTTCACCTGTTGCCATCTCTGCAATTTTTCCCTGATGTAATGCAACACCACCTACTAACTGCACATCGTAATGTATCATGTTCCATAAAATTTCAACACCTCCTGCTATCCACTTATTGTGGTAAATAGCTTTGTCGCCAATTATTTCAATACTATCTCTTGTTGCAGCAAGATTACGGTCAAAATCGGTAGCATTTACTTCAATTTTTTCATTATCGTTAAATCTATGTGCTGTTTCTTTTACTATTGCAAAAGCTTCTGGTAGTATTTCCATCAAAAAATCTTCAAGCTTATTGTCAATATCTGTTTCTATATTATCTATTTCATCGTATATTGGTTCTCTTTCATTTATATCGAGTTTATTTTCCTCAATATTTTTTTTAAGCTCAGATATTTTATCTTTATCGGGTTTAATATGATCTTGTATTCTTTGTTTAAGAATTTCAGTCTTTTCTCTTAGTTCATCGTTACTAATTGATTGTATCTTGTCATATTCAACAAGTACCTTATCAGCATAAGGTTGTAATTCTTTAATATCTCTTGCTGATTTGTCTCCTACAAATGTCTTTATTACACGATTTATTATACCCATGTTATTTCTTTAATATTATTTAAAAAACAAAAGTAATTAAATTCTAATTATTAGTAAATCTGTGGCTTTTTTTATTTTTCTCTCATAATATTTTTTGCATATTCATTTTTTTATTATATTTGCATATAATTAATGTTTATTCATAATGACATTAGTTTTTTATGGTTAATAATACCCTTAAGGTTCGCCTTAAGGGTTTTTTTGTTTTGAAAAACCCGCTGAGCGGTTTCAAACCATTGTAGCATTAAAATTTATTTTATATCTTTACAAGATGAACGTCAAAAACATAACACTCAATAGTCCGCAAACCCTTGACGTTGTAATGTGGTTTTATAAGCTAAATTTTTCAAATTTATTTCTTGTCAACCAGTCGTTGAATACACGTATTCAGTCATTGAGTACACGTATTCAGTCATTGAGTACACGTATTCAGTCATTGAATACACGTATTCAGCCATTGAGTACACGTATTCAAACATTAAATACACGCATATATTTATTAATTTTTATTTTTTTTATATGAAAAAGGTTACGATTTTATTTTTAGGTATTGTGCTTATTGGCACTATTGCATTTACAGGATGCAAAAAAAAAGAAGGTTGTACAGACCGAATTGCAACAAATTATTGTGATGATTGTAAAAAAGATGATGGTAGTTGTGAATATGAGAGAGGTACTATAGCCCCAATGGCACGGATTAACGAATAGTAATCCATGCCCCCAACCTACGTCCATAAAAGCTATCTCAATTCCCTTTCGTAATTTGAATTATCTGTTCTTTTAAAGCTTTGATCTTTGTTTCAGCATCTGCAAGCTTTTTCTTTTCCATTTCAACAACTTTTTCGGGAGCATTATTTACAAACTTTTCGTTTGATAGTTTTTTAGATACCGAAATATGAAAGCCTTCATTATATTTTAATTCTGTTTCAAGTTTTTTCAATTCTTCCTCTTTGTTTATCATATTGCCAACAGGAATAAAAAATTCTGTTGTTTTAACCATAAAAGAAACTACATTATCTATTTTTTGTTTTGTATATGATATTTCCGATAAGTTGCAAAGCTTAGAAATAACTGTTTTAAAATCGTCAACAAATTTATCGCTTTCTTTTACATGCAATACTAATTGTTTTTTCATAGGAATATTCTTTTCCTTTCTTATAGCTCTTACAGACGATATTACTTCTTTTGTGTTTTCAAACTTACTTATTGTATCATTATTAAAACCTGTGTTTTCCGGCATTAATGATATCATAATGCTTTCTCCATCTTTTCTATCCTCAATAAGATGCCATATTTCTTCTGTAATAAAAGGCATAAAAGGGTGAAGGAGTTTAAGCAGTTTTTCAAAAAACTCAATAGTAGAATTTAAGGTTTTATTATCAATAGGTTTTTGATATTCTGGTTTTATAATTTCAAGATACCATGAAGAAAACTCATCCCAAAACAATTTATAACTTGTCATTAAAGCATCGGATATTCTGTATTTTGAATAATGGTCATCAATAAGCTCAATTGTTTTATTTAATTTTGAATTAAACCAGTCAATAGCAATTTTAGATGCTTCGGGTTGTTCTATGTTTTTGTCTATTTCCCATGTTTTAACAAGGCGAAACGCATTCCATATTTTATTGCCAAAATTTCTGCCTTGCTCTATCAGGCTTTCATCAAATAGTAAATCGTTTCCGGCAGGGGAGCATAAAAGCATACCTACACGAACGCCATCGGCACCATATTTTTTTATTATTTCAATAGGGTCGGGAGAATTGCCAAGTTGTTTTGACATTTTTCGCCTTTGTTTATCACGAACTATTCCTGTTAGGTAAACATTTTTAAATGGTTTTTCGTTACGATATTCATAACCCGCAATAATCATACGAGCAACCCAAAAGAATAAAATTTCAGGTGCTGTAACCAAATCGTTGGTTGGGTAATAGTATTTTATATCATCATTATCGGGATTGTTTATGCCGTCGAAAACCGAAATTGGCCATAACCATGATGAAAACCATGTGTCAAGTACATCTTCGTCTTGTGTTAGATCGTTTATTGTAAGTTTACTGTTTTTTGCTTTTGCAATTTCTAATGCTTCTTCTTTAGTTTTTGCAATTACATAGCTACCATCGGGCAGATAGTATGCAGGAATTCTGTGTCCCCACCACAATTGACGCGAAATACACCAATCTTTAACATTTTCCATCCAGTGGCGATAAGTATTTTTAAATTTTGCAGGATGCAGTTTGATGGAATCATTCATTACATTCTCAAAAGCCGGCTTGGATATTTCTTTCATTTTCATGAACCATTGAGTAGAGAGTTTAGGCTCTATAACAGTATTTGTTCTTTCAGACCTTCCAACTTTATTTTGATAATCTTCTACTTTTTCAAGAATCCCCAATTCATCAAGTTTTTTTGCAGCAAGTTTTCTTGCAACATCTCTGTCTTCTCCAATAAATAAAACTGCGTTTTCATTAAGCGTTCCATTGTCATTAAATATATCTATTGATTGTAAATTATGTTTTTGTCCTATTTCATAATCGTTTATATCGTGTGCCGGGGTAATTTTTAAACATCCTGTTCCAAATTCCATATCAACATATTCGTCCATAATAATAGGTACGGTTCTGTTGACCATTGGCACAATTACCTGTTTCCCTTTAAGGTGTTTGTATCTTTCATCTTTTGGATTTACACAAACGGCGGTATCGCCAAGAATTGTTTCTGGTCTTGTTGTAGCAATAGTTATCAATTCATCGGAATTTTCAATTTTATATCTAACATAATATAATTTTGAATTTTCTTCTGTGTGTATTACTTCTTCGTCAGAAACTGCTGTTTGGGCTTGCGGATCCCAGTTCACCATTCTTACTCCACGATATATCAGACCTTTATTATATAAATCGATAAAAACATTTATTACACTTTCCGAAAGGTCTTCATCCATAGTGAATTTAGTTCTTGTCCAATCGCATGAAGCACCAAGTTTTTTTAGTTGTTCCAGAATTATGCCTCCATGTTTTTCTTTCCATTCCCAGGCATATTCCAAAAATTTTTCTCTTGTAAGTTCAGATTTTTTAATTCCTTTTTCACTCAACATTTTCACAACTTTTGCTTCTGTAGCTATTGAAGCATGGTCGGTTCCGGGTACCCACAGTGCATTTTTGCCCATCATTCTGGCTCGTCTTACTAATACATCTTGTAGGGTATTGTTAAGCATGTGCCCCATGTGTAAAACACCGGTTACATTTGGCGGAGGTATTACTATGCAATATGCTTCTCTCTTGTCTGGCTCCGATTCAAAAAACCCTTTGTTTATCCAGTATTCATACCATTTATCTTCGGTTAACAGAGGATTGTATTGTGTTGGGATATTCATAATTTACAATATTCTAAAAAATAAGCTTACAAAAGTATGGATTTTTTTAGAATTTTGAAGATAGAAGATGAAAATATGTAAGGTAGGGACACATTTTGAAATAAAAAAAAGCCTATCGAATTCGATAGGCTTATGCAATACTAAAAAGTCAAAGAAAATATTATATTACTTTCACATTTATCGCGTTTAAGCCTTTTGGGCCTTCTTCTACATCATAGCTAACTTTGTCTCCTTCAGTTATCTGATCGATTAGTCCGTTTTGATGTACAAATACATCTTTACCACCATCATCAGGGGCTATGAATCCAAAACTTTTAGAATTGTTGAAAAATTTTACTGTTCCTTTATTCATGATTATTAATTTATATGAACCACAAAAATAGTATTATTTTTTATAATAGTATAGTTTTATGTAATTTAAATTTTATTTTTTGTTTTTTGTTTATAAGCTGTGCTTAGCTTGGTGTTAGTGTAAATGTTGTGATATTTTTCATATTTTTTGTTTTGATATTTTAAAACACAATTTAAGCACAATACACTTTTTATCTAAAAAAGGCAACTATTTCATTTTTTTCTCGTCTTTTTATTATAACAGAATAATATAGAAAATTATTTATGCAATCAATAGGTTTATTTATTTATTCCAACTAACTTTACATTTATGAGAAAATATATATTATTAATAATATGTGCCTTATTTGCGGTTACAATATTATACTCACAAGAAATATGCGATAATGGAATAGATGACGATGGTGACGGATTAATTGATATGAATGATGTTACCGATTGTTTTTGTACTGGTTCTTCATCTTCAGTATCATCTTTAATCCCAAATCCTTCTTTTGAAGACTATTCATGCTGTCCGTCTACTTTTTCACAATTAAGTTGTGCAAACACCTGGATTCAGGCATCAGATGCTACTTCAGACTACTTAAATACATGTGGATACGTTTTTAATGCTGCTATTGCAGCCGGATTGGTTCCTTTTCCTAATGGGAATGGAGTTGTTGGTGCAATTTTTTCGCCAGGATATCAGGAATATGTAGGAGCTTGTTTACCTAGTCCATTATTAGCAGGAACACCATACACAATTGAGATAGACATTGCCTCAACTCCTATAGATGGATGGGGTGAAGTATGCAATGGTGGTGTTATTTTCTACGGTCCTCTTGATATTACAATATTCGGAGCAGCCAATTGCGCTAGTTTGCCTTTTTCAGGATATGGTTGTCCACCAGCTCCTTGGTATGTTCTCGGAACTGTTAATTATACACCGGTTACTTCTTGGGGAACTATTTCGATAACATTTACTCCTACAGCCAATGTTGGGGCAATTGTGATTGGGTCTCCCTGTGCTTTACCTGCCAGTTATAGTAATGCTTGTTATCCGTACTTCTATTTTGATAATTTGACCTTAAATGAAACAGCCAATTTTGGACTTCCAATAACAGAAAGTGGTCATATCTGCACCAATGATTTATCTTTAACTGTTGTACCTACTGTATCCGGAACAGTCCAATGGTTTTATAATGGAGTAGCTATGGCGGGAGAAACTAATACTACTTTAAACATTTCTGCTAATGGATATCCTATGGGAGACTATATGGCAGTATTTACTTATGGAACAGAATGCACAACTGCATCAATAACTATAGATTATACTTATCCGGTGGCTTCTGCATCAAATGATGAAACTATATGTAGTGGAAGTTCTGTAAATATTTCTGCAAGTGGAGGAACAACATATAATTGGGATAATGGATTGGGTGCCGGAGCTTCTCATTCAGTAAGCCCAACAGTTACAACAACATATAATGTTACTGTAATTGATGCTTTGGGTTGCGAAGATTATGAAAGTGTAACCATAACAGTAGAGCAAACACCTGTGGCAAATGCAGGCATTGATGCTACTTTATGTGGCGATAATTATACATTCACAGCTGTTGCCAGTTTAGGAACAGGAACCTGGACTTATACAGGACCAGGTAATGCCATTTTTGTACCAAATGCAAATACCGCTAATGCAACAGTTACAGTTGATGCATGGGGTACCTATACTTTTACGTGGACAGAAGATAATAATGGATGCACAGATAGTGACGATGTAATAGTTACATTTAACGATACACCAACATCCGATTTTACAGTTGCACCTAATTCTGTATGTATAGGAGACGATGTTACAGTTACATATACAGGTACAGGTTCTCCTACGGCTACCTATAACTGGAATTTTGATGGAGGAAATGCAAATACAGGAGTTGGACAAGGACCCCATACTGTTAATTGGCCAAGTTCCGGAACAGCAACAATATCACTAACGGTAACAGAAAATGGTTGCACATCTCTTATTACAACTCAAGATGTAACTATTTATCCTTCTCCGATTGCAAATGCAGGTACAGGTGGCACTTTTTGTAGCGATAATTACACATTTACTGCTATGGCAAGTATTGGAACAGGAACTTGGACTTATACAGGACCCGGTAATGCCAGTTTTGCACCAAATGCTAATACTGCAAATACAACAGTTACAGTTGATACTTGGGGTACTTATACTTTTACGTGGACGGAAATTAACAATGGTTGTGTTGATAGTGATGATGTAATAATTACTTTCAATTATACACCAACATCCGATTTTACAGTTGTACCTAATTCTGTATGTATAGGAGAAGATGTTACAGTTACATATACGGGAACAGGATCACCAACGGGTAATTATATTTGGAATTTTGATGGAGGAAATGCAAATACAGGAATTGGACAAGGACCACATACAGTAAATTGGTCAACAGCTACTAATGCAAATATTACATTACAAGTTGAAGAAGGTGGTTGTTATTCGCTTATAACAACTGTTCCCGTTACAATTTATGCCCCATATACATCAACATTTTCTGTTACACAACCTTTATGTTTTGGCGATGATGCAATATTAACTTATACAGGAAACGCACCATCTACAGCAACTTTTATTTGGACTTTTGGTGGAGGTAGTGCAAGTCCGGGAGGAACTGTTATTGGACCTCAATATGTGAATTATGCAACAACAAATACTTACGATGTTAGTTTGCAGGTTGTGGAAAATGGATGCGTTTCAACAGTAACTACTTCTCAGGTAATTGTTCCCGAACAATTATCCAGCAGTATAGTTGCTACAAACATTTTATGTTTTGGAGAACTAAATGGTGCCGCAGATTTAACTGTTTCAGGAGGTGTATTACCGC
>CAYTWH010000065.1:0-17320 GCA_964442075.1 uncultured Bacteroidales bacterium | reverse complement strand
TTTAGTTAAATTTAAATGGAGTACGGCATCTGAAATTAATAATGATTATTTTACAATTGAAAAAAGTAATAATGGTAAAGACTTTATGTTTGTAAGTGAAATTAATGGAAAAGGAAATATTAATGAAGTTGTAAATTATCAATATTTTGATAAATATGAACAGAAGTGCTATTATAGATTAAAGCAAACAGATTTTGATGGAAAAACTAAATACTCTGAAATTCTTAGCGTTACTTGTAAAGATAATAATGTAAGCGCTTATGCCTTTGTTGATGCAGGTACAGGTAATATCGTTCTTAAAACATTTGGTATTGTTGAAGATGATTGTATTGTATATATGATAGATTATACAGGAAGAACAGTAATTCAAAAATCACTTAGTTTAAAAAACATAGAAAATAACATAATATTTACAAACAAAGGTATAAGTGCAGGTTTGTACAATATTGTATTACAGACAAGTAATGACATAATTACTAAACAAATTGTAATACCAAAATAGCATTTTGTTCCTGATAGATTCCAAGCAATTCGATTAAAAAAAACTCAATAGCAAAATAATTTAAATTTTAATAGCAACAGTTATTTCAAAAAAAGAGGGCTTTAATCCTTCTATTATTTTACTGTTATTTTCTACAAATTTTATCACTTCATTTTCAGGGATTATTTGTCAGTCAATTTTTATTCTTTCTCTAAAATCTTTAAGATGTGGAGAGGTGTATAAATCTACTTTATATTTTTGCTCGTGCAAAACAGAGGATAAGATATGAGCAACAGAACCTTTCCCGTTTGTTCAGGCAATATGTATAAATTTGAAATTTTTATGTGGGAAGTTATCAAGTGCTAGTGTGTTGTTTGAATTGTCCTTATAGGCAGTTTTTCCTACTCTTTGATACATGGGTAATTGCTCAAATAAAAAATCTAAAATTTGCTTATAATTCATAATGCGAAAATAAGTAATATTTTAAGGCAAAATAGTTTTAAATGTTCTTTATAATTTTTTTAGTGTAAAAAATAATTGTGTTTATCAATGAAAAATATCTTTTTATCACGAAATGAAACTTTTCTTTGAAATGTTCGTATTTACATAAAAAATAAAGCAACCTTTAAACATATTCTTACGTCTTACTAGAGTAAGTAATCATTGTAAATATTATGAAAAAGACAGAATTTTTTTTAATATACTTTCTATTTGCAAGTATATTAGTATTTTCACAAGATTCCGATAAAGCAAATATGCCGAGTAATGCTCCTAATTATTTTATTGGAATCGACACAGGAACATCCAATAATTTTACAAAAATTCGTGAAACATTAGAAAGAACCAATGGTATTATTGTGCGTAGCTACTGCAATCAGAATAATATTATCAAGCTTTCTTTTGATCAAAATGTTTTCCAAGAATTAACATCAATTTTTGATTTAATTGAAAGTCAATTTGAACAGGCATTATGTTATAACAAGAAGCATTATACAGACGAAAGCTATAACAAAATGTGCAATGAAGAATTAGTAAAACGAAATATGGGAGGGACTGAATAATGAAAAAATTACTACTTACCTTATTTTTATCCCTTACAATTATGTTTGGGTTTTCTCAAACGTATAACATGACGGATGGTTCTACTATCAATACTTGTACTGGTACTTTCTATGACCCAGAAGGGACTTCTCCTTATATAGACCATAATGGGACTATTACTCAGACATTTTGTTCTGATAATGGAAATTCAATTAAATTTATTTTTACTGCATTTGAAACTACTGAAAATAAAGATGTTTTAAAAATATATGATGGTCCAACAACAGCAGCAACACTAATAGGTACATATGATAAGACTGATGTAATACCAAATATTGTATCAACAGGTACATGTATAACATTTGAGTGGACAACTGATAATGGTGGTGATGGTACAGTTGGTTGGGTTGCAAATATATCTTGTGTTGTAGCTGAGACATGTTTTGATGGAATTATGAATCAAGATGAAACTTGGTATTGATTGTGGTGGAGTTTGTCCAGCTTGTGGTGTTGGTAGTGATTATTTAATTAGCGATGGTGATATAACAACTTGTACTGGCAATTTATATGATACAGGTGGTAGTGGTGGTGATTATTCAATTAGCGAAGATCATGAGATGACAATAACACCATCAACTGCAGGTTCAATGGTAAGATTGATTTTTTCTATTTTTGAAACAGAAAGTGTAACATATGATTGGTTAAAGATATATGACGGTCCTTCTACAGCATCTACTTTATTAGGTACTTGGGGAGGAACAACAGGTCCAAGTACAATAACTTCTTCTGCTGCAGGTGGAGAATTAACATTGGAATGGCATTCAGATATTAGCAATATATATCCAGGATTTGCTGCTGCAATTTCTTGTTACATCCCTGCAGCCATGTCTTTTGTTTCAAGTACAACAACCCAGAATAATACTGGAAATGTTGGTGTCAGTACAATAAGTAATGAAGTAATTGGAATTGAAATAGTAACAACAGGTTCACTAAGTCCGATAGATGTTACATCTTTTACATTTAATACAACAGGAACAACTGCTCCTGCAACAGATATTACAAATGCAACTTTATGGAGTACAGGTACAAGTGGAACATTTGCTATGTCGACTCAAGTAGGAACTGTTGTCGCTGCACCTAATGGAGTATTTACTATTAATAGCGGTCTTAATATACCATATACATTATCAGAAGGAACAAATTATTTCTGGTTGACTTATGATGTGCCTTTAACAGCAACTCTTGGTAATGTAATTGATGCCCAATGTACTGCTTTAACAGTAGATGGTACTGGACGAACACCTTCAACAACAGCACCTGCCGGAAATAGAGTTATTGAACTTGTTTATTGTACATCAACTTTTTCAAACCAAACAGATGAGTGGATAACAAATGTTACATTTAATACAATAAATAATACTACAGGCCAAGATGGTGTAAATAGTTATGGAGACTATACAGGAATTTCAACAAATATAGAGCAGGGTTCAACACATCAAATATCAGTATCTTTTCATTATACAAGTTATGATCAGGATATTTCTGTTTGGTTTGATTGGAATCATGATGGAGATTTTACAGATGCAGGTGAAGAGTTTGAAATTGCTGATAATACAGCAACTAATCCAAATACTTTAAACATATCTGTTCCAGGAACAGCAACTCTTGGTGCAACACGCATGAGAGTTATAACTTATGAGTTTGAAGATCCAGAACCATGTGAAACTGGGAGTTGGGGTGAAACAGAGGACTATACAGTAAATATTACAACTAGCGTAACTCCAATGTCATTTGTTTCGTGTACAACTACACAACCAAACATAACAGACGTTGGTCAAGGCTCTGTTAACAAAGAGATTATATGCATGGAGGTTGTTGCGTCAGGAATGATAAGCCCCATAAGTGTTACTGGTTTTACATTTCGAACAACTGGCACTACTGATGCTCTTGCTGATATACAAAATGCAAAAATTTACTATACAGGTGCAAGTGGTGTCTTTTCACCAGTATCACAATTTGGTACAACTGTAGCTATCCCTCCTACTGATCCTACCGATATGAACATTGGTGGTTCTCAAGCATTACAAGGTGGAACTAATTATTTTTGGTTAAGCTATGAAATTCAGGGAACTGCAACTGTAGGAAATGTTGTTGATGCACAATGCCGAACTGTTCAGGTTTCAGGCAATAAAACACCTACTGTACAAGACCCAACTGGTAGCAGAACAATAAGCCCACCACCACCTGTTAGTGATGATCCATGCGGAGCAACAATGCTGTTTGTTAATAGTGGAAGTTGTTCATTTCAAACAGGAGATTTAATCGCAACAACTACTGCAAGTGCAGGAATTCCGGTTCCAGGCTGTGGCACTTTAGGACCCGATATATGGTTTTATTTTACAGTTCCTGCTTCTGGTAGAGTAATAATAGATTTAGATGAAGCAGGAGGACCAACTGATTTTGAAATGGCTTGGTATTATTCAAGTACTAATGATTGCAATAACATAGATAACTTGATTGAATGTGATGATTATCAAAGTCAAAATGGTAGTATGCCAATGATATGTCATGCAGGAGCAATATGTACTGTCCCAGGTGACTGCGGTCAAAATGCAACATTAACACCAGGGATGACAGTTTATGTTAGACTTTGGGAAAGTGGAGGAGGAACTTATGGTCCTTTTGATATATGTGCTTATGAACCAGATCCACCTGGTGCACCTAGTACTTGTGCCTCAGCTACAAATATAGCTAGTCTTCCATATTCGCAAAATAATACAACTTGCTGTAGAGAAAATACTTATACTTCATCTGACGGATGTGCTAGCTTGTATCAAGATGGAGAAGACTATCTTTATAAATATACACCAAGTGTAAATGGAAATATTGATATTACGCTTTCAGGAACAAGTTCTTATACTGGTATTTTTGTAACAGACGATTGCCCTGATGTTGGAGCTTGTGTTGCAAGTCAAACAGAATCAAGTGGTAATCCAATGTTATGTGGAGTTAGTTTAACAGCAGGCACAACATATTATATAATGATTGATACAGATCCAACTCCAGACTGTACTCCATTTAATATTAGTATCATGGAATCAACAACACCAACATGTGGATTAAATTATTCAATTTCATCAGTAGCATATAATTGGGAAACCTTCTTTGGAAATAATATCGTTTTACCCACTGATGATAGATTTTGTGATTTACACATTCCGATTCCATTTATATTTTGTTATGATGGGTATCAGGCTACACAACTACTAGTGTCATCTAATGGTTATGTTATTTTTGATCCAATTAGTTGTTCCAAAAATTTACCAACAACAAATGCAGCACCTAACACTTATTCTGGTTGGTCTATTGATCTTCCAATTCCAAATACGACAGAAGCTCCTAGAAATGCTATTTTAGGACCATGGCATGATATCAATCCTGCTGTTGGTGGAGTTATTAGTTATGGAATTGAAGGTACAGCACCAAACAGATATATGATAATTTCATGGGAGGATGCACCACTTTTTAGTTCAACAGCTCAATTATGTACTCAACAAGTTAAATTATATGAAACCACTTTTGATGTAGAAATTCATATAAAGGATAAAGAATTGTACACAGGATGGAATGATGGTAATGCTATTTTAGGCTTGCATAATTATAATGGCACAATTGCGTCATGCCCTGTTGGTTATAATTGCACACAATGGTCTGCTAATAATAAAGCTTGGCGTTTCTCTTGTGGTTGTGTAGGATGTATTCTTTTACCAGTTGAATTATTATCATTTACAGGAGAAGCAATTTCAGAAAATACTAATTTACTAAACTGGGCTACTGCATCAGAAACTAATAACGATTATTTTGAAATACAAAGAATGGTTTCAGAAAATGAATTTATAACTATTGGAAAAGTAATGGGAGCAGGAAATTCAAACCAAGATATTGATTATGAATTTACAGATAATAAATTTGATAAGGAAATTAATTACTATCGTTTAAAACAAGTTGATTTTGATGGCAAATTTGCTTATTCAGAAATTATTAATATTGGTAATCCTGATATTGAATCAACAGAAAATGATTTTTATCCAAATCCTGCTACCGACAAAATCTATTTTAATGGTATGAGAAATGTTAAAATATATAGTGTTGACGGTAAAATCATAATATCTGATTATGCTAAAGAAATTAATACATCTAATCTTAGCAGTGGAATTTATCTTATTCAAATAGAAGGTACATATTCTAAATTATTTATTGAATAGTTTATTTCGATAAGATAATTTGTTTCTTTAATAAATTACCCCGAATTAGAAATAGTTCGGGTTTTTTTATTTTATTTCAGTATTTTTGAAATTAAAATATTTTCAATATTGTCAAGAAAGAAAATAATATACAGTATTTTAATAATAATTGTAATTACAGCATTAAGCTTCTCAAATTCAATTAAAAATAATTATGTTAATTGGGATGATGATATTCTTGTATTAAATAATGATGACATTAAAAGCTTAAAAAAAGATAATTTTTCTGCTTTTTTTTCAAACTACTATGTTGGGCATTATCACCCGCTTACAATGATATCTTATGCAATTGATTATAGTATTGGAGAACTCAAACCAAAAGTCTATCATATTCACAATTTAATATTACACATATTAAATTCAATATTACTCTTATTAATCTTTTTCCACTTTTTTAAAAGGATTGATATTGCACTATTACTTGTATTGTTGTTTGCTGTTCATCCGCTAAAAGTGGAATCTGTTTCATGGATTTCTGAGCGAAAAGATTTACTTTATTCATTTTATTATCTCGGAGGAATACTGTCTTATCTTTATTACTTAAAAAATGACAGAAAAATTAAATATATTATTTTATGTTTTATTTTGTTCATATTTGCACTACTCTCAAAAACATCGGCAGTTACTTTGCCTGTAATTCTGTTATTAATTGATTATTACTATAAGCCAAAAGCTTTTTTAAAATCTGTTATAGAAAAGATACCATTTTTGCTTGTTTCAACAGCATTTGGAATTTTTACAATCTATATTCTAAAAGAAAGTGATGCAATTTATAATATAAGTGATAAATATAATTTTGTTGACCGTTTGTTTTTGCCTTTTTATGCAATTGCCTTTTATATTGTAAAACTATTTATCCCATTTGATTTATCGGCATCTTATTTTTTTGCAGAAAAAATTAACGGTTTATTGCCATGGTATTATTATGCTTCACCAATAGTTATAGTAATTGCAGCATTCTTGATTAAAAAGTTTAAAGAAATAAGAAAAGAACTAATATTTGGATTCTTATTCTTCTTAATAAGTATATTTCTTTTTCTGCAAATACTTCCATCAGGAAGGGTTATAGTGGCTGACAGATATGCTTATATTCCATACATTGGCTTATTATTTATTATTGGGAAATTATTCTTGTTAAAAACAGAAAATAAAAATAAAAAAGGAAAGCAAAACAAAGGAATTTTTACATCAATCATAGTGGTTTTTATTATTGTTTTTATTTTTCAAACAAGAGAAAGAAATAAAGTTTGGCAAAATGGAGAAACCTTATTTACAGATATTATTAATGATTATCCAAAAAATTCTATAGGATATGTTAATAGAGGAATTGCAAAATATTATGGCTTTACCGAAAATAATAAGATTGATTATATGTCGGCTATAAAGGATTTTAATAAGGCACTTTCCTTTGACTTAGAAAATGAAAAAGCACTATTTAACAGAGGAAATTGTTTATACAATCTTAATGATTTGAGCGGAGCATTAAATGATTTCAATAGAGTAATAGAAATTGATCCATTTCATGCAAAAGCATATAATAATAGAGGCTTAGTGTATTCTGTTTTGCAAAAAGATAATGAAGCATTAAACGATTATAATAAAGCAATTAAAATAAATCCTGAGTATTCAGACGCTTTTCTAAACAGAGGTATTACATACTTTAATACGAATAATATAGAAAAAGCCTGTAATGATTGGAAAAATGCTGAAAAAATGAATAATAAACGAGCTTCTGAAATGATTTTGAATTATTGTAATTAACTATAATATTTTTTTGAAAAGATCTTCATATTCTTGTGCAATTAAACTCCATGAATACTTTTCCTCAATTTTTGACAAGTTTTTCTCAGTATAAGTTTTTTTCTGTTTAATTAAATTGTCAAAATTATTCAACTGATTAGCCAATTCCTTAGAGTTTTTGAAATAAATAGCATTTTCGTCAAGAACAGATTTATTATATATGTTGTTATGAGAGAATATAAAACATTCTGAAGCCATTGATTCTAATAAAGAAGGATTTGTCCCTCCTATTGAATGACCATGAAAATATGCTTTGGAGAAGTGTCTTAAGCTATTTAATTCATTAAAATCGAAAATGCTCTCTTTATATATAATATTATCAGTATTGTATTTGTTGCAGATATATTTACCATGTTTAGTGTTGATATTTCCAATAATTAAAATGTTATCATTTAATTTTGAGTTTTGTATTCCTTTTATTATTGCTTCAATATTATTTTCTGGTTCAATTCTGGCAATAATAAGATGATATGAATTTTGTTTTAAGTTATATTTTTCTAAAATTTTTACATCATATTTGTTATTAATACTTGCTCCATAAGGAATAAAATGAGCATGAACCCTATATCTACTTCTAAAGTAATCTTTAATACATATATTATCGGCTACAATTTTTTTTGATTTCTTAACAGCAATTTTTTCAGCCCTTTGTATAATCCCTTTTGTAAAATTACTCCATTTTGTTCTATGCCATTCCATTCCGTCCATGTTGGTAATAATATTACACCTTTTAGTGTTTACTAATAAAAACGAAAAAGCTGCACTGCCATAACCACATTCAAGAATTATATCAAATTTTTTGCGTTTAGCATCCTTTAAACATAAAAAGTCATAAATTATATTTGCCGAAGCTCCAATTGTTTTTTCAGGATGAAATTTTCTAATTATATTTACATTTTTATATTTAATTGATTTAAAAGGGTGGGATTTAGGGTTGTATACAAAAGCCTCATGTCCGTTTTTTGCAAATTCTTGTGAGATATTCTCAGCAAATTGCTCAAATCCACCATAGTTGTTGGGAATTCCACGCGTGCCAAGAATTGCAATTTTCATCTGTTTTTATTTTTTTATTTACCAGATGCCTGCCTTGTCGGCAGACAGGGAACTCGCCATTATAAACAATTAGCTGTAAATTAAACTTATTGTATGGCTCGTTTCATAATGCAATTTTAATTAAATATATTTGCATTGGCAAATTATGATTTTATTAATATTTTAATCAGTGAAGATACTTATAAATGCATCAACTGTTAAAATTGCAGGAGGCTTAACAATTGCACTGAATTTCCTAAAAGCATATAAATTTAGCAATTTTAAACATAAGTTACATGTTATTGCACCTGTTGGTTGTGGTTATAATACTTATATTTCTGAAAATATCTCTCTGTCTGAGATTCCAAATGAGATTTTAAGAAAATCCAAAAGATTATATTTGAACAATACATGGATAAGTAATGAAATTGAAGAATTTAAACCAGATTTTATATTTACACTTGGAAATGTACCACTTAAAACTAATTTGCCCCAAGCACACCTTTTATCAAATCCATTTGTTGTTGAAAAAAATTACAAAAAATTAAATTTAGACAATAAGCAAAATAGAAATCAGAAAATCAGAAAATTATTATTTAAACAAAATTTAAAATATGTAGATATAATTTTTCCTCAAACTGAAATTATTAAAAGCAAACTTGAAAACTTATATAGCCCATCTGCCAAAATCATAGTTGTTCCTATGGCATATTCAAAGCTAGATAACCATTTCACAAATTACAAGTTATTGTTTGAAAAATACGAGGATAAAATAAAACTTCTTTGTTTGTCAAGATACTATCAGCATAAAAATATTGAAATTCTTCTCAATCTTGCACAAATTATAAAAAAACAAAAATCTCCATATATTATTGTAACTACAGTTGATAAATTGCACAATAAAAAAGCAGAAAAATTTATTGATGATATTTCAAAAATGAAACTAGAAGATGTTTTGATTAATATAGGTGAAGTTAGGTATCAGAATATTGAGCAATTATATAATAAAACGGATGCACTTTTGTTGCCAACATTACTTGAGTCATTTTCATCAACTTATGTTGATGCAATGTATTTCAAAAAGCCAATTTTTACTTCTAATCTTGATTTTGCTAAAGAAGTATGTGGTGATGCAGGTTTTTATTTTAACCCAATTAAGGCAGAAAGCATTTTTAAAACCGTAAAAGAAGCATTTGACAATCCTAAAATAATTGAAGATAAAATAAGCAAAGGTATTGATAGAATTAAATTTTTACCTGACTGGAATGATACAATGAATATTTATATTTCAGAAATTGAAAAGTATATAAGTGAAAGACTTTGTTAGTATAATAATGCCGGTTTTTAATGCCGAAAAATATGTGAGGATTGCAATTGATTCTGTCTTGAATCAGTCTTACACAAATTTTGAATTTATAATTATAAATGATTGTTCTACTGATAATACTGTTGATATAATAAATAACTATCAGAAAAATGATAAAAGAATACAGATTATTACAAATAGTAAAAATATTAAAATAGTAAAATCATTAAATATCGGTTTAAATGCAGCAAAAGGAGAATTTATTGCTCGTATTGATTCTGATGATATTTGGAAAAAAGATAAATTAAAAATTCAAATATCATATTTTGAAAACGATTCGCAATTATATCTTTTAGGTACTTCAAAACAATTAATTGATGAGAACGGAAAAAAAATTAAAGGGGTGGAAAGACAAATATATGAGTATGGGGAGATTAGGCGAAATATTTTAAAATATAATTTATTTTGTCATTCATCAGTATTGTATAAAAAAGTTATAATTGACGAAATAGGACAATATAATGAAAAGTATAAAAATACAGAGGATTATGAATACTGGATAAGAATTATTAAGCATTTTAAAACTGAAATTTTGAAAGACATATTAGTGTTTTATAGAATTTCACCACAAATGGTGTCATTGAAAAAACGTAAACAACAGTTCTATTATGTTATTAAGGCAAAAATTTTCGGTTTTAAATTGTTGGGATTTTATTGGAAATATTTACCATTTATTATTAAAGATATTTATATCATATCTGTTCCAGATTTTGCAATAATTCTAAAAAGAAAAATTAAAAAACTAATACTTATCTATAGAAAAAAACAATCTAATTTTGTAATATAATTTTATTGATAACCCAACAAGGCCTATTTTTCCCAAATTTAATGGCTTATATCTATTTTCAATCATTAGAGATTTTGTAATACTTTCTATAAATTTGATATTTGTGTTAGATAAATCTTTCCAATTATTTAATTTTTTAATATCAGGCTCTTTATTGATATTTTTACGTATTTGTTTTTCAATTTCAGGTAGAATACTATAGTAAGTATCTTCAGAATTATTTATTGAATTAATACTAAGAGGTACTAATATCTTTTCTAACTCTTTAGATGGATTATATATTAAATCTTCATATTTGACAGTAATTTTATTTTCAATATTTGAAGTAATTTTAATAAAGTTATTCCATAAATATGATAATACTAATGGATTTTTATTCATAATCCTGTTATTGTATGGATTAATTGTTGTTTTTTGGGAATAAAAAATATTTCTAGGATCACGTATAATACTAATTAAATATGTTTGAACAAAACTTGATGTTAAGTTATAAATTTTTTCATAGTTGTGATAAATATCTCTGTTTTTAAAAATTATAATACTTGCTTCTGCTTTATGTTTGTTTTTATATTTAGTTATAAAATTTAGAAGAACTTCAGTTTTGGTTTTTACTCCAATAAAAACTTCTTCTATCTCATTATTATTTATATTATAGTTTGATAGCTTTTTATCTCTTGTTAAAGCATTATATAAGTTGTTCTTAATTATATTTAAATTATTTTCATTTGATAATAAAGTTAATTCTAATAATATTTCTGCTTCAGGAAGGACAAATATCTCTCTATGTTTACTTAACTCATTTACCAAGAATGAAGAGCCAGAACGATTGATATATGTTAAAAAAACCAACTTCATTTTACTTACACAGGGTAATTATGTTTTTGTATATCTAAATTAAATTCAGTTATTAGTTTTTTGTTGGAATCTTTGAAATATTGATATACTTTATTATAAGTATTTTTTTTTAATTTTTTTTCACTTGATATTCTTTTTTTAATAGGTATATGATTTAAAATTGAAAAGCTCGTTCGTGAAAAAATATGGAATAGAGGTATATGAAAATATAATTTTTCTGTATCTCGACTAAACCCAATTTTATTTTTAGAGAATTTATTTGCTTCTCTCATAAAAGGTAATAAAACAGCATTAGTCGACTTGTTTTTAGGAGAGTAATTAATTCTGTTCACATTTATTTTAAGATTAAAAGTGTCAATATACCTTTCAATAAAACTGATTCTGTTATGGTTAAATTCTTCAAATAAGAATATGTTCACATTATTGTATCCAAAAATTTCAATATATATTTTTATTTGACTGTAATAATCCCATTGTTTAATTTTATTACTTATAAAGAGATGATTTATTAATTCTTCAAATGTAAAAGTTCCTCCTTTTTGGATGTAAGTTGAATATTTAGATTCTAAAATACTAAATTGATTTCTAATAAAAATTACTATTTGTGGGTTTTTAAAATTTGTTTTTAGTCGTTGAGCTTTATTATCAACACTTAAACCTTTTTTTATATTAATAATTTCTTCTTCACATATTATATGGTTAGTGTTGATAAAAGTTTTTGTAGAATATTCATTAAATTCATTTTCTGATCCAAATAAAAAGTGTTTTTTAAATAATTCTCTATTAAAGTATTGAAAATTTTCAACAAAGGGATAAAAATTATTTTGAAACCATGTAGTAGCAGTTTTAGGATATCCAACATGTATTATTACTTTAACCATTTAGTAATTGTATTTTGAAATTTTATTAAGACGAAATTCTCTAATTAATTTAGCGTTTGATGTTTTATAATAATTTTTAATATAATTGATATTTCTTCTTTTAAGTAATGATTCAGATTTTACATGTTTCCCAAACAAAGAATAATTATTTAATTTGCTGAAAATTTTTAATGAAATGTTGAATAAAAATGGGATATTGCAAATATAGTATTTATATATAAGTTGTTTATTTGTAAATAAATTCATAAATTTTTTAAGGCCTATAAGTCCTCTCCTGTATCTTGAATTTGATTTATCAAAACTTATATTGTCAATGGAGACATCAAAATGATATTTACTTATAAATTTTTTGATGAAGTGTTTATTATCAGTTTTGAAGTCTTCATACAAATAGACATCTACTGATGAAAAGATATCATTGAAGAGTTTTATCATATTGTAATAATTGAAAAACTCAAAAGAAAACATACCTATTTTTTGTATTACATAAAAGCCAGGAGGAAATAAAAACTTTTTAATACCATATGTTCCACCATACATAATATAATGATAATATGTAGAAGTAATTATGTCAGTTTGATTTCGTATGAAAATAATAATTTTAGCATCTGGGAAAACACTATTTAACCTTTTTGCTATAATCTTTGATGCAAAGCCATTATATCCACCAGTATACATTCCTCCAAGAAGTCTTTCATCACTAATAATTATATTTTTAGAGTAGGTTTTCTCAATATATTTTCTTGTTTTGTCTAAGTTGAAATTATTTCCATAAGGCTTTATAAAAAGATTCATTACATCTTTTCTATCCATAAAACTATAGTTTGATACATTTGGGAACATTTTTTTTTGGAACCATGTAGTAGCAGTTTTTGGATAACCTATATGAATTATTTGGGTCATTTTTATATTGGATAATTATATTTCTGTAAATTTAAATTTGGATATTGTTTTAATAAATTATTGTTTGAAAACTTATAGTATTTTCTTAGGAATTCAATATGATTTTGATTTATATATTTCTTTGGTTTTTTTAAGTTGCTTTTGTTATAATTATTTATCTTATAAATTATTTTTTTAATTCTATTTTGTAAAACCAAACTAGGTAAAATTGAAACTTTATATTTGATATTTCCAGAATAAAACAAGTTTAAAACCCGAAATATTTTAAAAGACTTTTGATATATTGATGTGTTTTTTTCTGAATAGTTAATATTGTCGCAGTCAATATTAAAATCGAATATAGTATTATATTTTTTTATAAACAATTCATTGTTTTCCTTAAAGTCTTCATATAGAAATACTTCAATATTTTTATCGCCAAATAATTTCTTGTAAATATCAATGATTTCGAAATAGTTGAAAGTTTCAGCAAGATGGTGTTCCTTTTTTTGCCTAAAAAAGTATTTCTCAAATGAGTAAGTCCCCCCATGTTTAATATATGATGAATATCTTGATATGTAGATATCAATTTGATTTCTTAAAAAGAGAATGATACTTGCAGATGGGAAGAAATTATAAATTTGCTTAGCATATTCTTCAATATTTTTATTGTCATCTCCGGTATATTTTTCCCAACTAAAAATAAAGTTCTTATTATCATCGATTTTAATCTTATTCAATATTTTAATATTGTCTGTAATATGGTTTTTTTTAAATTCTTTAATACTATAATATTTGTAATTTTTTACTTTAGGATAAAATTCATTTTGTAACCATGTTGTGGCAGTTCTTGGGTATCCAATATGAATAATTTGAGATGATTTCAAGATGAAAAATTGAATAATTTCTGTTACAAAATTATCATAATAATTGTTATTAACATAAATAATTGATGACTTTACAATAAACTAATGTTATTTTAACATATCTTGAGTAAAATATTTTGTTTTTTCATATAAATTTTTGTATTTTTACTTTTTAAATTTAAATAAATAATTCCAAAAGATATGAAACAATTAATATTACTTTGTTACATTTTGCTTTTCACAAATTTTGCTTTTTCTCAATGGCTTAGCCCAGGTACAGATACATACAATGATCCATTAACAGATAAAGTGGGCATTGGTTTGAATAATCCAAACAATGTATTTCAGGTAAAAGATTATATTGAATTTCATCCAACAAATTTTGGATTATTTTTGGGTTATCAGGCAGGAACAAATAATACAGGTAACTATAATACTTTTCTTGGTTATCAAACAGGACTTTCAAATACTAGTGGTAAACAAAATGTTTTTATTGGTTATCTTGCAGGAAATGCAAATACAACAGGAAGTAATAATATTTTTATTGGTGAAAGTGCTGGTATTAGTAATACTACAGGGCTTTCAAACTCTTTTGTAGGAAGAAAGGCAGGAGAAAGTAATACAGGAGGAAGTGCAAATAGTTTTTTTGGTAAAGAATGTGGAAGATTTAATGCAACAGGTACAAATAATACTGCATTTGGCACGCAGGCATTAAAGGCGAGTACGACAGGTAGTTACAACACTGCATTTGGAAATAATTCTCTTGTTAACTCTGCAAATGCAGATAGTAATGCTGTTTTTGGTATGGGAGTTTTGGTCGGAGCACATACATATAAAAGAAATGTTGTAATAGGAGCTTATGCTGGAAACCAATCTCAACCAATGAGTGGATGCGTTATCCTTGGTAGTGAAACGGGATATACTAATTCAACTTCTAACAGACTGATGATAGATAATTCACAAACAAATACTCCCTTATTGGATGGTGATTTTAGTACTAATACATTAACAATTAATAGTATATTAGGATTGTCTGTTGGTACTACAGTTAACGAGTTTAGTATTGACGGTACTTTTGCTGATAATAGTGACGATGCTCTTGTTACAGAAAAAGCAATTAAAACTTATGTTGATAATGCTGTCACAAATCATCAATCATCTGTTACTATTGGTGATGGATCTGCTGGAGTTGACTATACTTTAACTTTTAATGGAGAAGATAATGATGGTGTTATTACTTGGCAGGAAGATGAAGATAATTTTGATTTAAGTTGTACATTAAGCTTAAACTCAGGAACAACAATAAACTCTTTCTTAGATGAAGATAATTTTGCAAGTAATTCTGAAACTGCTTTAGCAACTCAGCAATCAATTAAAGCTTATGTTGATGCACAAGTATCTGCAGGAGGAGCATTCCTTGATTTAACTGATACTCCAGTAGGTTTTACTTCTGCAAATGCATTATACACAACAAATGGTACAACTGATGCTGTATTAGAAACATCTGTTATACTTACTGAGGCAGCAAATACTTTTAATCTAACAAAAGGAACGGCAGTGTTTGATTTAGGAGCTGGTTCAACTCTTAATGTTGATGCTAATTTGACCGTTGAAAGTGCAAGTGTAATTAATCAAGATTTAACAAGTGATGCATCACCTACTTTTATAGGTTTAACAATAACAAATGCCATAAATGAAATATCAGTTGATGGGACTTTAGCAGATGATTCCGATAATGCTATTGTTACAGAAAAAGCTATTAAAGCATATGTAGATAACACTGTTTCTGGTAGTTCTTCATGGTCAAGATCAGGTATTAATATTTTTCAAGCGACTTTAACTGATTATGTTGGAATTGGTTTGAATAACCCAAATAATGTATTTCAAGTTTTAGATTATATTGAATTTCATCCAACAAATCTTGGACTATTTTTGGGTTATCAAGCAGGAACAAATAATACAGGAAATTATAATACATTTCTTGGTTATCAAGCTGGTTTGTCTAATACAACAGGAAAACAAAATATTTTTATTGGTTATCTTGCCGGGAATGCAAATACAACAGGTGCTAACAATGTTTTTATTGGAGAAAGTGCTGGTTTTAGTAACACTTCTGGACTTTCAAATTCTTTTGTAGGAAGAAAGGCAGGAGAGAATAATACTGATGGAGATGCGAATAGTTTCTTTGGTAAAGAATGTGGAAGATATAATACAACAGGTACAAATAATACAGCATTTGGCACACAGTCTTTAAAGAATAGTTCAACAGGCAGTTATAATACTGTTTTTGGTAACAATTCCCTTGTTAATACTACAGATGCTGACAGTAATGCTGTTTTTGGAATGGGAGCTTTGGTAGGAATACATACATATAAAAGAAATGTTGTTATTGGAGCATATGCAGGAAATCAATCTCAACCAATGAGTGGGTGTGTTCTTATAGGAAATGAAGCAGGGTATAATAATGGAGTGTCCAATAGGTTGATGATAGATAATTCTAATACAAATACGCCCTTGATTGATGGTGACTTTACAAATAATGTGCTATCAATCAATGATGTTTTGAAATTAACTCCACGAGATACTGCTCCTTCAAGTCCTGTAGCAGGTATGATATATTTTGATAGTGCTGATGGTAAACTTAAGGTTTATGATGGTGCAGCATGGCAAGCATGCTACTAAAATCATATTTATTTCAAAGAATTACTGGGATTATCAATTAATTCTGACCTCTTAATAAATAAATAAGCTTTGGAAATCCAAACTCCTGAGTCATCAACATCAGATTTAATTTTAACTGCTAAATTAATATCGCCGGAAGAAATATTTTGCAAAATATTTTGAGATTCAATATATACTTCGTTAGTACTATTAGTTAATATTGTACTATTTGGAATTAAAACATTATTTGTAACATCCCAAAGCTCAACAATACAATTACTTGAACTATTAGTTACATATATCGAAGCTCCAAAAACAATTGATCCTACATTTGAATAATTATCTTTATTAAATTTAATAATAG
>CAYTWH010000064.1:0-17474 GCA_964442075.1 uncultured Bacteroidales bacterium | reverse complement strand
TCTACGGTCTTCGATAAATCAACAGAAAAAACTAATTTTTAGAACCCACCTATAGATGTTTTGACATAAAAAGTTGCTGATATGTTACTTTGGATATTTCAGGAATCCATAATAAATTATATAATAGCCTAATAGAGTATGTCAGTAAAACAACACTAAATAAAAAGCATTAAAACGCGTTCTATTAGGGGCGTTAGCAACAATAAAGAGAAAAAATATGAAACATGTATTGATAATATGTATCCTTTTAAGTTACTTACTTCAAAGCTGTAGTGTTGGCACTTCAGGAACTTGGAAAAATGAAAATATTGACAATTATTTAAAACGTGATATAGAAAGTCTTGACACTAAAGTTTTAGAAGCTATAACTAAAAATAAACCAACAATTTTAAAAGAACTTTTGTCTGAAAAGTTAAAGGAAAAAAAGGACATTGATGTTGATACTTTAATTCAACAAGCAAGTACTTTTATTACTAATTCAGATTTTGAAATTTTAGATCAGTATTATGTCAAAAATACAAATACAGGTATTGGTAATACTGTTATGTCTGGTATAAGCGGTCAAAACGATTATATTATACATTATCAGGCTTTAAATGAAGAAATGTTTATTTCTCTATTATTACTTGAGAATGGGGTATTAATTACAAATATATATGGGAAATATAATGATGGATGGAAATTAAATATTTTTCAAATTGGACAATATTCAATAAATGGACTAATAGCTCCAGAACTATACGAAAAATCAATAAACGAATATGAAAAAGGATATTTAGTAGATGCTACAATTAGTATATTTCTAGCTAAATTAGTTGCTCATCCAGCTGGTGAATTTTGGAAATATCAGATTAATGATGAAATGAAAGATTTTAATGATAAAATATTTAAAGAGATACCAAACAAATACCAGCTTCCTTTTGAGATTACTAATATTGACTCAAAACCCATAATTATTAACGTATACCCTATTAACAGCCATGAAGGATATTTTCCTATGATAGAATATGTGACAGAATTAGATTTAAATGACACTAATTTAACTAGATTTGAAAATGATAAGATTCACAAATCTATAGGAGAAATTTTTGAGGGAATTGATAAAAACAATAAATATTTATATTATAGAGCATACAGTGAAATGCCAGATGGTAAAACTCTTATTCCATACTATGGGTTTGTAAATGAAATAAAACCAGTTGCTAACATTAAATAAAAAGTATTAAAACGCGTTCTATTGTGTGCGTTGTGGGGTATATTAAATAGAAGATTCGAATTATGAAGGGATTTTTGAATATTTTACCTTATGTAGGACTCATAATAATTGCTTTGGCAGCTTTTATTCCTACGATGTGGGTAAGACAAAGATAAAATGAAAGACGAAAAAATTGAAATAAAATTTGAATTAGAAGAGCTTACAAATAAGTTTATATTGCATTTAAAAGAAATAACAGATTGTCTAACTAATATTTATTATGCAGTGGAAGCATCTAATATTGATATACACAAACCACTTCCCACTGATAGTTTTCCAATAGTGATTGATGATAAAAAAAGTAAACCTACAATAAGTGAACAAAAGCAGAAAACACTGAATTGGGTATTAATAAAAGCTTTTGAAGAATTCATAAACGGATTGACAAAAAGTTTAAAAGAAACATATAGGTATTTAAAATTTCATACACTTTCTCTAGAACTACGATATCCAAAAACAAGAGAGGAGTTTGATAAAGAATTTCAAAAAATTGAGAATGATATTGAGAAATTTCATTTTCCTGACTTCATCGAAAAAATAGAAAAACTTCTTAATAACTCTCTTCCATATAAAGATGAAATTTTGTCAATCAATAAAATACGAAATTGCTTTGTATACAGGGATGGAGTAGTTGGAGAAAAAGATATTAAGAATTCTTCTACAACAGAATTGTGTTTAAAATGGATATCATTAAAATATTGGACTAAAATTGATGGACAACAAACAGAAATAACATATGATTTAAGAAAAAATGGTATTACAGTAAACAATTTGTCTTACAAAACAATTAAGAATGAAAAATCGTTTAAATTAGGAGATCAAATATTGCTTGATATTAATGAGTTTAATGGAATAGCTTATACATGTTCTGCTTTTGCAAACGGACTTTTTTCTTTAATGCCTAAACAGGATAAGATGGTAAAAGAATTTTTGGATTAAAACAAGATGTTTTATATATTTTTGCAATAAAAAATTTGCATGAAAAAGATAATATTAAAAGAAAAAACCCAGTCACAAAAGATTCAAGTTAGACTTAACAATAATTTAAAAATAAAGATAATAAAAGGATTTCCAACAATTGTATTAAATAGAGCAGATGGAAGTGCTAAAGGATTTTCAATAAATAAAAATGAAACAAAACCAAGAATAGTAGATGTAAATGAATTTGAAAGTTTTTATTTTGATGCACAAGAAGAAACTATTATTAATTATGAGTTACAAATGTAAATTAGTAACAATAAGTTAAAGATAAATTTTTAAGAAGATCATTCGATTTAAAAAACAGATAAGAGGAAATTCTGACTATAAAACCATTGAAAATCATTTTAAATTAATTTATTAAATAATAAAGTAATTAATTCCATATTAAAATATAAAAGGAGAGATTAATAAAATTTGTATTTTCTTGAAATTATGCGCATTTTTTCGCAAAACGCCGAATTTTTTTGTAATTAAATATGCAAAACATATCCCTTTTAGATTGATTTCAGAGGCCTTAATTTCAGAAATATCAAAATATTATTATTTTAATAGTAAAGGATTATTAACGCCACAAGAAATTGAAAAATAGGAAATTATATCGAATAAGCAATCAATAATAAAAATTTAATATGTGTATATGATTTTGCGATGTTTGATGATTAATTTAAATAAAGCTAAATATTGACTCAATATGATGTGTATCTATTGAAATGCTTAATGGAATAATTTTTGTTGAAAGAAAACTCAAATCGTATAATATGAAAACTATAGTTTTGAGCTTAATGGCAATATTTTTTTCTGTTTTATCAATCTTTGCTCAGATAAAAGTATATAAAGGTACATCCACATATAGCAGTGATGTTATATGCAATCTTTCAGAAAGCAAAGTATATAAGAATAATTCATCTTACACTTCTGAAGTAAAATGCAATATTAAGGGAAATAAAATATACAAGAATAATAGTTCATATTCAAGCGATGTAATCTATAATATAATAGATGGAAAAGTGTACAAAAACAACTCATCATATAGTAGTGATATTGTAATGACAATAAATGAAGGTAAAATTTACGAAGGAACATCATCTTATACAAGCGATATTATTGCAACAGTTAGAGAAGGTAAAGTATATAAAGGCACTTCTTCTTACTCAAGTGATATTGAATTTACAATAGATGGAGATGTAACAATAGAAGCGTTTGTTGCTATTTGGTATGCTGTAAAATATGGGTGGAATTAAAATTCATTTTTTGTAGTTTTCTTATACTTTTAATACCATGATAATCATCAATTCCATTAATCGTTCTGCCAATATCATGAAATATTGCACAAAATTCCAGTATCTTTTTTGATTGAATATCGAGTTTTTCATTGTCAGAAATCAATTATTTATTTATTATTGTTTTTTATAGAGCATTGACGAACAATATACGTTACTGTAATAATACTAAGGCTACAAATAAATACACCCATTAGAATTGGTAACAATAATGAACACTTTTGCTCATTGTTCTCTATTAAATTTGAGTAAGTTTCAGTATCAATAAGTCCAACTGGTTTACTAAACATTCCTTTGTTTTGATACATAATTATTTTTCCTTATAGATTCGTACTTTATCACTATCTTTTGTTATAACAACCCTATAATCGCTAATGATATAAATAGTTTCTTCATCTAAAGCAACATAGTTATCATAGTAGTTTTCATTAAATCCACTATTCTTTAATATTTCTTTTGTTGTTATTACTTCATCTTGCTTTCTTAAAAGTCTCATTAAGGCAATACTATTTAATATTGTTCTATAATCTTCATCTTGTTGTTTCAATCTTTTATTCTGAATCTTCTTTTTTTCGAACTTATATTTGCAGGAAAGTGGATCTATTTCTGCAGATCGATTTATTAAATTCTTTTCTGGTGGCATACAGAATTCACGGTTTCCATGAGCATTCATGGGTAACTCATTTTTACAATATTTACATTTTCTAATAGTATTTTCCATAGCTTAAAAAGTTTTCTTTTTGTTGTTTTCTAAAAAATCTTCAATATCTTTAAATGTAAACCAGCATTTGCCGGTATCCCTTCCCTGCGAGTATGCGATCTTGCCTCTGCTCTTAAGTCGATTTAAAGTTGATTTGGATATGTTCAACAGTCGCATTAAACCATTTTCATCGTATATAGTTTTAGAGTTCTCTGAAAGTTCAATTAGTATCTGCTTTATCTCAGAAAGAACCTTAATCGTATGGTCTGTATTTTCATTTTCTTTCATGACTAATTTTTTAAATAGTTAATAGACATGCAAATATAATCACTAACAATGAAAAAAATACATTAATATAAAGATAGACAGGGGAGTGTATATGAGTGCGTAGATAGGGTAGACCAACAAGACCCATGTAATCAAATAAAAAGAAAATTATATGATAATTATAATATGGATATAATAAAAAAAGGTAGACTATGAAAAAGCGTAGTTAAATATACTATCAATATCGCTTCTTTTTGATATATGCGGAGGTTTAAGTGTTTTTAAATTTCTTATAACATATTCTTCATTATATTTATTTCTAAACCACCGGTGAACAATTTTCCATTTTGTATGGGGTCTTATTTGTAATTTTGAAAACAATAGCTTTATTAAGTAACAAAGCTCTGCATCATCCTTTTCCCAGATAATATAATTATTCAGTACTTTATTTGTGAATAGTTTCAAAAAGTCTTCTTTCTTGGTATTTTCTGACAAATATCCTTTTTTTAACTTTGAATACAATCTGGATATTTGAAAATCTTTTTGTCCGCCAGTGTACAAAAATGATTTGTAAAACTTATCTATATAAGTAGACTTGATTTCTTTGTTTCTTACCTTAATATAAAAATCTTTAAAATTTTCCAGAATGCGAATTTTTTTACTTGGTATAGCTGAGCTTGTATTACCAAGTTTAATTTCATCTTGATTTATTTTTAACTCTAATAGAAGTAATTCCTTATCAAGATAATTAATTTTTTTTATCGTTGATTCACAATTATCTAGCTTTTTCTGAGTCTCATTTTCATAATTTTCAAATATTTTGTTGGTATAATTTAACAATGATTGTGGAGCTTTTATTTTTAGTCTTTTATTTTCCATAGATAAATTATTAAAAGTTCAGTACATCATTTAGTGCATCATCCACGTCTTTGGTAATAAATGACTGTTGATAGATAGCAGTTGTTTCCAAACTCGAGTGTCTGTATAATTTCTGAAGCATAGGCATAGGGATCTTGTCTCCTGCAATATTCCCGAAAGAATGCCTTGCTATATGCATACTCATGTTCTTTTTTATCCCAGCCATATCGCCAAGTTTTTTTAAATATTTATTAATGGTCTTATTGGAGGTATTGATTTTTACCAGAACATCTTTATTGTCTACTGTATTTTTCAGTTCCGGAAATATATAGTCATCCCTGTTCTCTTTATCCTCTTTATAAAATTTAAGTATGTTCCGTGCTTTTTCAGGTAGTTTAAATGATACTTTCTTGTTGTTCTTGCCCATAGTATAAAAAAGTCTTCCCTGATGGATATCTGACCATTTAAGGCGTAAAAGATCTGAAACACGCATACCGGCTGTATAGAATGAGAACAAGAACAGATTCTTTGCATGCCAAAGTGGAGTGTTTTCCTCAAGAATAAGGCCTTCCAAAGCAAGGATTTCATCCTCATCCAGGCCAATTTTTTGAGATTCTATTCTTTTTATACTAATCTTACCTCTACCGAAAGGGTAAAGATCACGCTTTATTAGCCCCTCATATATAGCTTTATTATAGAGGGTGCGTATAGAAAGCATATGATTCATAATTGTTCTTTGGCTTACCTCTTTTTCATTCATTAGCCATATTTGAAATTCCTGCAATTTTCGGACAGTTATTTCATGGAATGCAATATCTCTATGATTTAAAAATTCTTTAAAATTATTTAGCCTTGACTCTTCGGGTCTTTTCACATTCAGCTTATTTTGAAGCCCTAACATCTTCATATGGCGTTCTGCAAATTCGATAAACATCTCATTTTTTCGATGTGTTAGCATCTCTAATTGTAACCCAATCGCAGTTACGGGTTGTCGATCTTTTTCTTTATCGTATATAATATTCTGTGCTTCAACCAATTTAGAAAATATCAAATTATTTAGTCTTGTAGAATTGGGGTGATTGGTTCTAACTTTTTTTGTGACATCGTTCCAGTGTTTTTCTTCCAAAAAAATTTCTGTAGGAATATATTTTTGTTTGGAATCTTTTGTTATTCTGATATATATTGGCATAGTCCCATCTTTATTTTTATTGAATTTATATAAAACGGCTTTAACTGATGACATTTTTTATTATACTTTTGATTAAATAATTTGAAATAATTTCATTTTTAAATGTTCAAAGATACTGAATAAAAACGAAATAAACAAGTAAAATCTATGATACATTTATGATACTTTTTTGACATGAAAGGGCATTTTATGACATTTTAAGATTTTTTATGAATTTTGTATAAAATTGCATATAAGTCATTTAAGCTCATTTGGTGTCAGGTAAAATCATAGCGACCTTTGGGTTTTTGCACTCATAACCCAAAGGTCGTATGTTCGAATCATGCCCTCGCTACTTCAAAACCAGAGACTTTGTAAGTCTCTGGTTTTTTTATTTTGTAAATTATGACCTATTTATGACACTTTTCCATAACCAATAATAGAACAGGTGAATGCGAGCGGTTTTTAATGATTTTCAAAATACAGAAAAATGAATGACAGGAGGTTGAAATTTTTTTTTGTAAATTTTTGAAATGCTTAATGGAATAATTTTTGTTGAAAGAAAATTCAAATCGTATAATATGAAAACTATAGTTTTGAGCTTAATGGCAATATTTTTTTCTGTTTCATCAATCTTTGCTCAAATAAAAGTATATAAGGGTACATCCACATATAGCAGTGATGTAATTTGTAATCTTAAAAATGGAAAAGTTTACAAGAAAAATTCAACTTACTCTTCGGATGTAATATGCAATATTCAAGTAAATAAAATCTATAGGAACAATAGTTCTTATTCAAGCGATGTTATTTATAATGTTTCTGATGGTAAGGTTTATAAAGAAAATTCTTCATATAGTAGTGATATTGTAATGACAATAAATGAAGGTAAAATTTACGAAGAAACATCATCTTATACAAGTGATATTATTGCTACAGTTAGAGAAGGTAAAGTATATAAAGGCACTTCTTCTTATTCAAGTGATATTGAATTTACAATAGATGGAGATGTAACAATAGAAGAGTTTGTTGCTATTTGGTATGCTGTAAAATATGGGTGGAATTGATGAAATATTATATATAATTAATAATTTAACCCAAACTATGCAATAGAAATAAAAATAAATTTCTATTGCATAATCGGGGTTTAGTCTGCTTTTATTCGTACAAAAACCTTTTGCAAAAAAAAACGTTTAATAATAGTGTTTAAATATAGGATGTAGAAAAATTTGAGTCATGAAAAAAACTATTGTATTTATTTCCCTGTTAATTATTTCTTTAAATGCTTGCTTTAGTCAAGAATTAAAACAAAAAATAGAAAATATCAATAAAGAAATAAATGGATATAATTTTAAAATTAATAAGCTCAAAAAAGAAAAAGAAAAAATACAATTAGAATATATTCGTGAGCAATTAAAAGAATTTGCTTTACCTAAATTAGAAGAAGGTGAAGAACTGATAGAACATCAAGCTATGATGCTTGTATATTCCGAAAATCATGAACAGGCAAAATGGGTAGCTCATATAATTTCAACAGAAATAATAGAAGGCAGTGCTGGTAGAAGCAATGATTTTAGACCTGATACAAATATTAAAACAGGTACTGCAGTTGAAAAAGATTATTTCTTAAAATATAAAGAAAATGGTAAAACCGTTTATGATGGTTTTGGTTATGACAGAGGACATCTTGCACCTTCAGCAGATTTTAAATGGTCCAAAACGGCTCTTTCAGAATCTTATTTTTATTCAAATATGAGTCCACAACTTGCTGATTTTAACAGAGAAGGTTGGGCAAAACTGGAAGGAATGTTAAGGTCTTATGTGTATGAAAATGAAATACAGCTTTTTATTTTAACAGGTCCGGTACTTACTGATAAATTATCACCTGTTTTTCGTAGTATTAATAAAGTAAGTGTTCCTGAATATTTCTATAAAATTGCTTTTGATAAAGAAAATAATAGGGCAATAGGTTTTCTTGTTCCACATAAAGAACTTGAATATCCAATAGAGTATTATGCCGTAAGCATTGATAGCATTGAAACATTTATAGGAATAGATTTTTTTGCTAACCTAAATGATAGTCTTGAGCTAATTATAGAAAAACAAACGAATTATAAACCTTTCTTGCCAAAGAAATCAAAGTTTAATGTTGCTCCTCTAAAAGAATTATCAAAAAATTGTGTGAATTCAGTTCAAGCAAAGCAATATGTTAATTCAAATAAAAAAGTTACTGTTTGTGGGACAGTAGTAAGCTCTCACAAATCAAGAAATAACCATGTTTTTATTAACCTTGATAAAGCCTTTCCTAATCAAATTTTTTCTATAACTATTTGGTCTTCCAATATTGTTAATTTTAGTTACAAACCGGAACAAGAACTAACTGGTAAAAAGATTTGTGTTACTGGAAAAATTATTGAATATGAAGGCACGCCTTCAATGTATATTGATAATGAAAAACGTATTGAAATTTTGGATTGATGTATATTGTCTGATAAAAAAGGAGTAATTTAAATAAATATTTTTAAAGTCAATTTGTTCAAACAATTTAAAAAAAAATTGAACATGATTTTGCAAAAAAGGATTCGGGTATATTGCACAACATTAAATAATTACAAAAACAACTAATTAATTATGTTCATAAATTTAAATATGAAATTTACAATGATAAATGAATTGATTAAATTTTATTAATTTAGGCACCTGTTTTATTTATTTATTAGAACAAAGGAACTTATATACACAATGAGGTTTGGCATAGCTATATCAACAATTATTCCCTTACGAAATGAGCCTGCAGAGCAAAGTGAAATGGTGAGTCAGGTTTTGTTTGGAGAGTTATTTACTATTATTGAAAAGAAGAAAACTTGGTTTTTTATTCAGTTAGCTCACGATAATTATGAAGGCTGGATTGATGAAAAAATGTTTAAAGAGGTTGAACAAGAGGCTTTCGAAAAAATGAGCACAGCCAAACCTGTTTTTACAAATAAACTATTAACAAAAGTAGAATGTATAAAAACTAAAGAAATAACTCAACTTGTTCCGGGAAGTTTGCTGCACTTTTATGATGAAAATACTAATATATTTAAAAACAATAATGTTGAGTACAAACTAATTGATGCTTATAATAAAAGTAATGATGTAAGAAAGCATATAGTTGACCTATCTAAAATTTATTTAAATGCACCATATTTATGGGGTGGTCGTACTCCATTTGGTATTGACTGTAGTGGTTTCACTCAAATTTTATACAAATTAAATGGTATTGATTTGCCTCGCGACGCAAAAGAGCAGGTTAATTTAGGTACAACATTAAATTTTATACATGAAGCAAAGCCTGGAGATCTTGCATTTTTTGAAAATACAGATGGAATAATCACCCATACGGGAGTGGTATTAGTAAATGAATTAATTATTCATGCATCAGGCAAAGTAAGAATTGATAAACTTGATCATCAGGGAATTTACAACAGTGAGACAAAAAAATATTCACACAAATTAAGAGTAATTCAAAATATTATTGATTAACTTAAATTTATAATTATGATTGTTACAACTTCAGATTTAATACCAGGAAAAGAAATACTTGAAACATTAGGTTTAGTGAAAGGAAACACTGTTAGAGCAAGAAATATTGGACGTGATATTTTTGCAGGCTTTAAGAACCTTGTTGGCGGTGAAATATCAGAATATACCAAACTACTGGACGATTCAAGAAGTCAGGCTTTAGAAAGAATGATAGAAGAAGCAAAAAAAATAAATGCTGATGCAATTGTTGGAATGCGTTTTACAACTTCTGCTGTTATGCAAGGATGTTCTGAGATATTAGCTTTTGGAACAGCCGTAAAGTTGAATTCATAAAATCAACAAAGGACAATCAATTGAATGACTGCCCTTTATTTCAACATTAATTTACCGCTTAACATTACCGATTTGTAGCTAAGTAAGGATTCGTACAAGTAAAGCTCTGTTGTAATATTATAGACGTAAAGATATTCAAAAAGGTTGCTTTTGAAACCAGTTATTTTTCAAAAAAATTAATTTAATAACATAAAAACAAAGTAACTGACAACTATAAAGCAAATTGCAATTGCTATTGGGATTATTACTTTTCTTAGAAAAACAGTTTTCATAACTTTAATCTGTTGTGTATATTTAATAGACTCCAATTTTTACTAAAAGGTTGCCTGGGATTGAAATTTAATTGACATTTATCACATTTTCATTGATAAACGGAATAATTTCAAATGTTTTTTTCGAAAATTCTAATTGATTTCGGAAAAAATCAACAATTGTCTATTCAGTTGCCCCAGCCTGTTCCGATTTCTCGAAAATTTTTAGGTCGGTGATTGAAGTGCAAAAATTAAATGGGCTTAGCCCAAAAAAAAATGAAGAATTTATTAATTAAGCATGGACTTAAAAGACTTTTGGGCTAAAGCCCTGTTTTTACAATATTTATATTCACTTTTTTATATTACCTAAGCTTCTGAAATCAGTTTAATCTTACACTTTTTCAAAAACTAAAATAAAAATTATGGAAAATTAGTTTTTAAGTATCATTAGTGAAATATATTAATGAATGTCTGTATATTTATTTACCTCTAAATATGTTAAATATTATGAAAATCTATTTGTTTAACCCTAACCCTAAATGGAACAAATTGATTTTCTATACACCCTTTAGGGATGGGGTAATTGAAGAAAATCATTCCCTATACTTTGGAGAGAATACGGATGATTATAAATATTTTTTGTTTATCAATAAAGCTTTACTATTTTTAAATATTAATACATTAAAAAAATAATGATTATGAAACTACGTAGTTTGTTAGTGTTAGCAGTGTTTTCAGCTTTTGTAATTACTGCAGGTTTAAGCAATTTATTTTCAATTAACGATAATTTAATCATTCTTGAAGGCGGTGATAATTATAAAACCGAATGGGCAAAAGTTGATTCCCTTGATAGATTAGGCTTGCCTAAATCAGCAATAGTGCTTGTTGAGAAGATCTATGAAAAAGCTTTGCAGGAGAATAATTCCGATCAGATATTAAAAGCAACTATTTACAGGATGAAATATCTGAACATGTATGAAGAGGATGCTTTTGAAAATGCTGTTGCAGAACTTGAAAAACAAGTTGTTAAAACAGAGTTTCCTGCTAATGCGATGATGCATTCTATGTTGGCAGAAATGTACTGGATGTATTACCAAAATAACAGGTGGAAATTTTATAATAGAACTGAAACAATAAATTTTGTTACAGACGATATTAAAACTTGGGATTTAAATAAACTTGCCGATAAAGTGATAAAACATTATCAGCAATCATTAAAAGACAAAGAAAAACTTCAAAAAATTTCTATTGATGTATTTGATGAGGTAATAGTTGATTATGATATAACTAAAAAGATCAGACCTACCGTTTATGACTTTTTAGCTCACAGAGCAATTAATTTTTATTCAAACACAGAACTTACATTAACTCACCCTGCTGATAAATTTATGCTTGCAGAAGAATTTTACTTTGCAGATGCTAAAGATTTTATTAATCGTAATATTCAAACAAGCGATACTCTTGCTTTACAATTTTATGGAATAAAAGTATTGCAAGACCTTTTAAAATTCAGATTAAATGATGATAATAAAGAAGCTTTGATAAGCTCAGATATTAGCCGTATTCATTTTGTTTATTATAATTCTGTTAGTGAAATTAAAGACAGTCTTTATCTTAAATCTCTAAAAAATTTAAAAAATAAATTTAAGAATATTCCTTATTCATCAGAAGTATCGTATTTAATTGCTGCATATTATAATGGTAAAGGAAATACATATAATGCTACAAATAAATCTACAGAAAAGTATAAATGGTATAACAAAACAGCACATGAAATTTGTGTGAAGACAATGGAGAAATTCCCAAAAGAAACAGGAAGTTTAAAATGCAAAAGTTTAAGAGCTACTATTGAAACACATAATTTATCTGCCGAAATTGAAGATGTTGTTATTCCAAATAATACTTTTTCTGCAAAAATTACATACAAAAATCTTTCAAAAGCATATATAAGAATTGCTAAAATTGATTATAATAAATTAAAGAAACTACAGGAAAAATTATGGGGAACTAAATTAATTGACCGTTTATTAAGCGAATCGGAAGTTGTTGACCAGAAAGTTGTAAATCTCCCTTATGATAACGATTTTAATTCTCATTCTGCCGAAGTTTTACTTGATGGCATATCTAATGGAACTTATGTATTATTTATTTCAAACACCGAAAAATTCACATATAACGAAAACATGCTTGCTTTTGACGTATTTGATGTTTCTAATATTAGTTATGTAAGTCGTCAGAAAAAAGAGGGAATGTACGATTTCTATGTGCTAAACAGAAAAACCGGTGAGCCTTTAAGTCAGGTTACTGTTGACCAATTTGTAAGTAAATATGATTATAAATTCAGGAAATATGTTAGAATTAAAACGGCTACTTTTATAACAGACGAAAATGGATACATCACAATTCCTAAATTAGATAAAAAGAATTATAATAACTTTTACCTTACCTTTAAAAATGGAACAGATATTTTGCATAGCGAAAACGCATTTTATTCTTATGATTACAATTATAAACAAGAAAAACATTATGCCACAACAATATTTACCGACAGAGCAATTTATCGCCCCGGACAAACAATATATTTTAAAGGAATAACTCTTGAAGTTAATGATAAAAATAAAGTAATTGCAGAAAATTTTTCCGTTACTGTTACCTTTTATGATGTTAACTATCAGAAAATAACAGAACTGAAACTTACAACAAACGAGTATGGAACATTTAGCGGAACGTTTGATATTCCATTAGGCTTATTAAATGGAAATATGCAAATACAAACACCTTATGGTTCAAAATATATTTCTGTTGAAGAATACAAAAGACCTAAGTTTGAAGTTAAGATGCTTCCATTTGATGGCGATTATCTTTTAAACGATACAGTAGAAATTAAGGGTGAAGCAAAAGCATATTCAGGTGCAATGCTTACAGATGCTATTGTAAACTACAGAATAGTTAGAACACCTAATTGGCGAGGTTGGTGGTCGCGGTATTGGGGATTTTCATATTCTGAAACTGAAATTGAAAACGGAACGGTACAATCAGATGAAAAGGGACAATACATTATTAAGTTTAAAGCCGTACCCGATATTTCTATGCCAAAAAGCGATTATTTAGATTTCAATTATAAAATAGTTGTTGATGTAACGGATATTAACGGAGAAACTCAAAGTACACAGAGTAATATTAGGGTTGGTTACGTAGCACTAAGTTTAAGTACTAGTATTTATGATAAAATAAATAAGAACGATAAAGACACCTTTGATATATATACTACAAATTTAAGCGGAGAGTATGTAAATGCAAAGGGTAGTATTAAAGTATTTAAACTTAGTGATGTAGATATGCCTTTAAGAAGCAGAAGGTGGCAAAAACCTGATGAATATATTTATACAGAAGCAGAATGGAAAGAAAAATTCCCCGGTAATATCTATAAAGACGAAAATAATATTCATAATCTTAAAAGAGAGAAAGAAGTATTTAAAACAAATTTTGATACAGAGAAATCAAAAAAGCTTGAACTAACAAAACTTAAAAATTGGGAAGTAGGGCGTTATGTAATTGAAATGAATTCTGTTGATGCGTTTGGAAATGATATTAAAAATGAAAGCTTTTTTACTTTATATGCCGACGAAACCGGCAAAATACCACATAACACTATTGATTTGTTTTCTGTAATTAAATCAAGTGGGCAGCCCGGAGAATTTGCCAAGTTTATAATTGGCTCGGCAGATAAGGATGTAAAAGTTATGTATGAAATTGAACACAAAGATAAAATTATTAGTAAAGAATGGATAAACTTAAACAACGAGCAAAAGCTTATTGAAATTGGAATAAAAGAAGAACACAGAGGCAACTTCTCTGTACATTTTACTTTTATTAAAGAAAATCGTTTTTATACTCATTCATCAACAATTAGTGTTCCTTATAAAAACAAAGAGCTTGATATTGAATTTGAAACATTCAGGAACAAACTATTGCCGGGCGAGAATGAAGAGTGGAGAATTAAGATAAAAGGACCTAAAGGTGAAAAAGTAGCAGCCGAAATGCTTGCCACATTATACGATGCATCTTTAGATGAGTTTAGAGCAAATTCATGGAATTTTAATGTTTTTGACAGCTACTATTCTTCAATGTATGCAACGGGCGGGAGATTTGGAACTTCTTCTTCTTCGCTTTACAAAGAGAATTTTGATGATTATTACGCAATGCCATACGAGAATTATGAATATTTAAACTGGTTTGGATTTAGTTACTATGGCAGAAGCCATTATTCTTATCCTTCATCAGGTAGGAATAGAGGCAAAAATGGTGGTAGAGACAGAGCTGTAATGAAATCTGTAATGTCACCGGATGCAGCTATGGCTGGTGATTATACCGAAACAGAAAAAGAATATGATATGGACGAAGAAAGTACTGTAAGGGAAGTTTCTGACATTACTACATCTTCAACTCGACAAGAGGCACAAGGACAAGGTGTCAAAGGACATGGCAAAAACAATGGAGGTGGAGATAAAGGAGGATTAGACAATGTTAAAGCAAGAAGCAATTTTAACGAAACGGCATTTTTCTTTCCACATTTAATGACAAATGAAAATAGCGAGGTAATAATATCATTTACTATTCCCGAAAGTTTAACAAAATGGAAAATGATGGGAATGGCACACACAAAAGACCTTAAGCTGGGCTTTATCCAAAACGAACTTATTACTCAAAAGGAGTTAATGGTAATGCCAAATGCCCCAAGATTTTTCCGCGAAGGCGATAAAATTGAATTTCCTGTTAAGGTAAGTAATCTTACAGAAAAAGATATTGACGGACAGATAAGGCTTGAATTGTTTGATGCAATTACCATGAAACCTGTTGAAAATATTTTTGCAAAAGGCGAAAATGCAGAAAAGAAATTTACTGTTAAGTTAAAACAAAATGCACTTGTGGTATGGAATCTTGAAATTCCTGACGGAGTACAAGCAATAAGTTTTAAAGTTGTTGCAAAATCGGGAAAACATAGCGATGGCGAAGAAAGAGCATTACCTGTTCTTACAAACAGAATGTTGGTAACCGAAACAATGCCTTTACCAGTGAGAGGAATGCAAACAAAAACTTTTGAGTTTACCAAGCTTATTAATTCAGGTGGTTCAAAAACTCTAAAACATCATAAAGTAACACTTGAATTTACTTCAAACCCCGCATGGTATGCTGTACAGGCATTGCCATATCTTATGGAGTATCCTTACGAATGTGCCGAGCAGATATTTTCGCGATATTATGCAAACTCTTTGGCGTCGCATATTGCAAACTCATCACCAAAAATTAAGCGAGTATTTGATGCATGGAAAAATACTCCCGACAGTAAAGCATTATTATCTAATCTTGAAAAAAATCAGGAGCTAAAAGCTTTATTGCTTGAGGAAACCCCTTGGGTACTTAATGCACAAAGCGAAACAGAACGCAAAAAACGTGTAGGTTTATTATTCGATTTAAATAAAATGGGCAATGAGCTTAATGTTGCTATCAGGAAACTGGAAAAAATGCAATCGTCAAATGGTGGATGGCCATGGTTTACAGGAATGCCCGAAAGTCGTTATATTACTCAGCATATTGTAACAGGCATGGGGCATCTCGATAATTTGGGAGTGAAAAACGTAAAAGAAGAAAAAAGCGTGTGGAGTATGGTTAAAAACGGCATCAATTATCTTGATATAAGGATAAAGGAAGATTACAATTATCTAAAGCGTTATTATTCTGCCGAAGAAATGAAAAAGAAACATATAGGATATCTTCAAATACAATATCTGTATGCAAGAAGTTATTTTACCGATGTGCCAATTCCTAAAAAAACACAAGAAGCCTTTGATTATTATAAAGGACAAGCAAAAAAGTATTGGTTAAGCGAAAGCAAATATATGCAGGGCATGATATCTTTGGCATTGCATCGCTACGAAGAGAAAAAAACAGCTATGGATATTGTTAATTCATTACGCGAAAACTCAACAAACAGCGAAGAAATGGGAATGTACTGGAAAGATGTGGTAGGATATTACTGGTATCAGGCACCTATTGAAAGGCAAGCTTTGTTAATAGAAGTTTTTGATGAAGTAGCAAACGATCAGAAATCTGTTGAAAACCTTAAAGTATGGTTGCTAAAACAAAAGCAAACGCAAGACTGGAAAACTACCAAAGCTACCGTAGAGGCTGTTTATGCACTCTTGCTACGTGGTGCAGACTGGTTAGATAGCGACCAACTTGTTGAAATAAAAATGGGCGATATGGTAATTGACCCAAAAAAGATGGATGATGTAAAAATAGAAGCAGGAACAGGATATTTCAAAACTTCGTGGGGCAAAGGAGAAATTACTCCCCAAATGGGAAATGTTACTGTTACAAAAAAAGACGAAGGTGTGGCATGGGGTGCTGTTTACTGGCAGTATTTTGAACAGCTTGATAAAATAACTACACACGAAACTCCTTTAAAACTAACAAAAAAACTATTTATTGAACGCAATACCGATGCAGGAAAAGTTATTGAGCCAATTGGCGATAAAGCAAAACTAAAAGTTGGCGATAAAATAATTGTGCGTATTGAGTTGCGTGTAGACCGCTCGATGGAATATGTGCATATGAAAGATATGCGTGCTTCGGGTTTTGAGCCAATAAATGTAATTAGCCGATATAAATATCAGGACGGACTTGGATATTATGAAAGCACCAAAGATGCTGCAACAAACTTTTTTATATCGTATATGCCAAAGGGAACTTATGTGTTTGAGTATCCATTGCGTGTACAGCATCGTGGCGATTTCTCGAACGGTATTACTACAATACAATGTATGTATGCACCTGAGTTTGCAAGCCATTCGGAAGG
>CAYTWH010000063.1:0-17575 GCA_964442075.1 uncultured Bacteroidales bacterium | reverse complement strand
GCCCAAGAAGTCATTTCTTACGCCCAAGAAATCATTTTGGGGACTATTAATTGCACTATTATTTAATCTTAATATTAATTATAAAACTTATTTATTATGAAAAACAGAGTAGGGGATTATATCCCGGGAAACAAAGTACAGTTTTTGGTATGGTTAAAAAACTTTGTAAAAAAAGCTATTGCAAATGTAAATCATTATGGTATAAATGAAGAAGAAATAAAAGCACTGCAGGATTTGGCAGATTTGTATGATGTTGATATTACTGACGAATTAGAACTGCTAACCAAAAAGCTGGCACAGTTTAAAAAGACAGCTACCGACCGTGCCAAGGTAGAAAAACTGTGCCGTGGCATAGCACAAAAAGTAAAAAACGATTCGCAATATACACCCAAAATTGGAAGAGATTTTGGTATTATTGGCGAAGAAAATCCTTTCGACCAAAAAACTTACAAACCCAATATTGAGCTTAGACGTGTAAGCAGTGGTGTAGAAATTTCGTTTACCAAAAGCCTTACCGAAGGCGTAAATATTTACAGACGTAAAGGTGGCGAAGAAAAATTTGAGTTTATGGCTTATGATATTCACAGCCCATATATAGATACAAAAGATATGGATATGGACGTGCACTGTGTGTATGAATACACAGCATGGGCAGTAATAGATGGCAAGCAAATTGGCATACGAAGCGAAATTGAAGAAATTACGGTTTAAAGGTAATTATTAATTAGCAAATTAGTTGATTCGTTAATTAGCACATTAGCACATTTACGAATTAGCTAATTATTTATATTTATTTATTAATTTTTAAAATTTATAATATGAAAAAATTTACAATTATTAGTTTAGTAGTAATGCTAAGTGCAATTAATTTATTTGCACAAAAAGCACTAGATGGAATTAAATATCGCAGAAGTTCTTTGTATACAATATTAATGGAGTCTGATAAATTTCCTATGAAAGACACAGTAATTAAAGCATATTATAAGGCTCCTTTTCCTGATAAGTATAATAATCATAATCTTGAAGTAAAGTCTTTTAATCCTAAAGATTATCCTATCACAAATGAAGAACGTACAGAAGCAGGCATAAAAAAGGTAAGAACAAAAAAGGATTCTGTTGGAAGTGAAAAGCTTAAGGATATGCCTTTAATCTCAGATAAATTTCTAAAAGAAAAGAAAATTGCTAATGAACTTGTTGCAAAATGGTTTAATAGACAGGAAGATGGTTCGTTTGATATGAGTTTGATTTCGGAAAGAGGATTTTATAACGCTACAGATTTAGAAGCAAGTATTGCTAATAAAACAGCTAGAGGAATGGCTTCGTTAGCAGATGCAGGAGAGGAGTTGATTGGAAATACATTTGTAATTATTTCGAGGCTTAATTTTGTAAGCAATGAATGTGCCGCATTAGTAATAAGGGAATCCGCATACATAGCAGCAGATCAAATACCTAATATAATAGGTTCAATGGCCGCAAAAAAGGTTGCAGATAAAATTTATAAAAAAACTAAAGAAGGTTATTCTGTTTGGACAACATCAAGGTTATACCAATTGAAATGGAATGATTCTATTGCAGCAGTTTTTTATAATGATTACTGGATGGATAAAGCAAGTATTAATTTAGATAAAAAAAATAATTTTGATAATTCAGATTTATTTGAATTAGTATTTATTGGAGAACAAAAAGCAACAAGTTTAGTAACATTTTCATTAAAAGGAAGAACTGAAGAACAGATAATTGAATTATCA
Organism: uncultured Bacteroidales bacterium; assembly: GCA_964442075.1. Taxonomy (GTDB): domain Bacteria; phylum Bacteroidota; class Bacteroidia; order Bacteroidales; family CAYTAU01; genus CAYTAU01. The sequence continues at coordinate 15,827 of CAYTWH010000063.1, read as the reverse complement.
ACTATTAGAAATATTGATAAAGTTTATAGTAAACTTCAAAAAGAGTATGATGTTTTTAAAACAAAAACACCTTTATACTCTGGGAATCCAATTACAGCTAAAATTGGAATGAAAGAGGGTTTGTTAGGAAAAGAAAAATTTGAAGTACTTGAGCAAACTATAGATTCTGAAACTGGAAAAACCACATATATTAGAAAAGGAATTATAACAGTTGATAAAAAAATGATATGGGATAATAGATATAATGCTAATGAAGATAATACAGAACAAAAAATAGATGTTACAACATTTAAAGGAGCAAAGAATTATTACCCAGGAATGCTTATTAGACAAATTAAATAATAATTAATTAAAATTAACGAACAATGAAAACACTAATTAGATTTAACATGTTAATCCTTCTATTGGTCTTATTTTCAATAGAAGGAATTTGTCAAGCTCGAAAGAAAGCTGATAAAGAAACAATACAATGGAGGTACGAAATTGAGTGTGTGGGCACAGGTACACAAGGGACATATTTAATAAAGGTATGGTCATATTCAAAAAAGCCCCATGTAGCATTAGAACAAGCTAAAAAGAATTCAATTCATGGTGTGATTTTTAAGGGTTTTGCAGGTGGTGGGCAAGGATGCTCTTCTCAAAAACCCTTAGCAAGAAATCCAAATATTGAGCAAGAAAAGGCTGTCTTTTTTAAAGATTTTTTTGCTGATGGAGGAAAATATATGAAGTTTGTTTCTTCTTCAACAGATGGTGCTGTTGGTGCAGGAGACGTTTTAAAAGTTGGGAAAAATGAGTATAAAGTAGGTCTTGTCGTTTCTGTACAAAAAGATTTGTTAAGAAAAGATTTAGAGGCAGCTGGAATAATACGTGGTTTAGCGTCAGGTTTTTAATAATAAAAAAATATAGATATGAAAAAAATAATTTTAGGAATTTATGTTACAGCAATTATTTTGTTAGTTTCGTGTAATCCACAAAGACACATAGCAGGTAATTATTCTTACGAATCAGAATGTATGGGTGTTGAGCAGGATGGTTCTCAAACTATTAAAACATGGGGATCTGGAAGAAATAGAAGTGATGCCATTGAACAAGCAAAAAAAAATGCTGTAAGAGATGTGCTTTTTAAAGGCATACGAAAAGGGAAAACAGAATGTAATTTAAAACCAGTTATAGTTGCTGTAAATGCACAAGAAAATAATGAATCTTATTTCAATAAATTCTTTGCAGATAACGGACCTTATAAAGAGTTTATTACTGGAGAAGATGGTTCAAATTTACATTTTTCTGTTTTTAAAGGAAGGAAACAAGCTGGTGATCAAGAAACTTACGGCATAATTGTTCGTGTACAAAGAGCCAAGCTTAGAGAAAAAATGATAATTGATAATATAATAAAATAAATACTATGAAAAAAATAATATTTTTAATGGTAGCAGTAATAGTTATTGTTACTAATGCCTTTTCGCAAGCAAAGAAACCAACGATTATGGTTGTTCCAAGTGATGTGTGGTGTAACACAAATGGTTATATGATGGAATTTGATAATCAGGGAACAACAGTAAAAATTCCTAATTATAAAAAAGCGTTTCAAGAAAACCCTGATTTATTACAAGTTATTAGTACAATTAATGGTTTAATGGCTGAGAGAGGTTTTCCTTTAAAAAATATGGAATCAGCAATTAAAACATTAGAAGCAAATAGTGCCGAAGATGCTATGATGTCTTCAAAAGAATCAGGAATGGGTGCTAGCGAAAGTCCTGTTGATAAATTGAAGGCTGTGGCAAAAGCAGATATAATAATGCAATTAACATGGACTATTAATACAACAGGTCCAAAGAAATCTGTAACATTTAATTTGCAAGGTTTAGATTCATATACAGACAAACAGGTTGCAACTGCTACAGGAACAGGAGCTCCTTCCTTTTCTGCTGAACTTCCTGTTTTATTAGAAGAAGCCGTATTGTCACATATAGATAATTTTAACTCTTCGTTAATGACACATTTTGATGATTTATTTGCCAATGGAAGAGAAGTTATTATTCGAATAAAAAAATGGGATGACTGGGAGGAAGATCTTGAAACAGAATATGGAGATGACGATACAGAATTAAGTGAGATTATAGAGGATTGGATGGCTGATAATACTGTTAATGGTAGATATAGCACTACTGATGCAACAGAGAATATGATGCTATTTGAACAAGTCAGAATTCCTTTGTATTATGAGAAAAACGGTAAACAACGAGCTATGGATACAAGACGATTTGCTAAACAACTTAGTAAGTTTCTTAAGAGCGAACCTTATCTAATTGTAAATAAGGTGACAACAAAAGGGTTAGGTAGAGCAACTATATATCTTGGAGGTAAATAACATTTTAAAAATAAATAATTATGAATAAAATAAAAATATTTGCAATAGCTACTATGTTGTCTATTGTATGCATTAACACTAATGCTCAAAATAAGGCTGGAAAAGTTGATGATTTAGGAAGAATTGTATTAAATTCTTTTGTGTCTGACCAAATAGAAGGTTTACCTTCTTCGGCTAAAAAAATGCTTTCTAATAAGTTGAGTCAAATTGCTACAAAAAATGGTGTAGGAGGAAGTGCTTTAAACCCAAGATTTATTATAACTCCTAATATAACAGTGTCAACCAAAGACTTAACAGCCACTTCTCCGCCAATGACTGCATTGACACTTGAAGTAACTTTGTATATTGGCGATGGTATTGAAGGCACTAAGTTTGCCAGTGAATCCATTGAGGTTAAGGGCGTTGGGGTTAACGAGACAAAGGCATATATTGCTGCAATCAAGCAAATCAAATCTGCTAATCCAATAATTCAGGATTTCGTTATAACAGGAAAAACAAAAATCGTTGAATATTATAATAGCAGATGTGACTTTATAATTAAAGAAGCACAGACTCTTGTGGCACAAAATGAGTTTGAAGCCGCGATCTTAAAATTAACATCTGTTCCTGAAGTATGTAAAGAATGTTTTGATAAATGCATGGATGCAATTGTTCCAATATATAAGAAAAAAATTGATAGAGATTGTAAAATGAAATTACAAGAAGCTCAAGGTATTTGGAATGCTTCTCAAGATATGGAAGCTGCGGAAAGAGCAGGTGCTATATTATCAACTATAGAACCTGAAGCATCTTGTTTTAGCGAAGTAAAAACATTATCAAATAAAATTGCTATTAAGGTAAAACAGATAGATGCTAGAGAATGGAAATATATTTTGAAAGAACAAGCACAAGAAAGTGAAAGAATTAAAGCATATAGAGATATTGGAGTAGCTTATGGTAATAATCAGCCAAAAACTGTTTATAATGTAAAAGGGTGGTGGTAGAGAAAATTGTTTTGGAGTAAAACAAATATTTTATAGTCCCCAACTGCCGTCAGTTTGCAACTGGTGGTTAATGGAAAAAGCAGAAACCACAAGTTCGGAAACTTGTATTTATGTAAAATATTTACAAACATCCGATGTCTAAAAAACATTGGATGTTTTTTTTGTAAATTAATTTTATTTTACTATTTTTGTATTGGTATGTAATCTTTTGTTAGCTCATAACAATTGATTTTTAAGGTTAGAGCTTGGCGGTAAAGTCGGGCCGTAGCATGTGGAATACAACAAATGGGTTAAATTTATTTATTATGAAAGAAAGAATTTTATTAATAACTATAGTTTTATCCAGTATTTCTATTGTCCTTGGTGCTATGTTAAAAGTAATGGGGGTAAAAATTATTGCTTCATTCTTGTTAGTATTTGGAAGTGTTATAATTATTTCTTCAATAATATTATTAATTATAAGGAGAAAAAAAATTAAAGAGACATAAGTATAAAGTGCAATATCCCCGCTCACGCAGACATGTTGTCGGTGTGTTTATAATATAATATTCTAATATTCTCCCAACTGTCGCAAGTTTGTAACTTGTGATTAATTGAAAAAGCAGAGACCACAAGTTCGGAAACTTGTATTTATGTAAAGCATTTACAAACATCCGATGTCTAAAAAACATTGGATGTTTTTTTTGTAAATTAATTTTATTTTAATATTTTTGTATTGGGATATAATCTTTTGTTAGCTCATAACAATTGATTTTTAAGGTTAGAGCTTGGCGTAAAGTCGGGCTTTTTTTTTTAATTAATATTAAATTTCTCCCACCTTGCCTGTTCTCTTTCAAGAAATGAATTAAATTTATGAGATTCATCAATCTTAAAATTCAATTTATCATTTGTAATAGGATGAAAAAAACTAAGCTCAACAGCACACAAAAACATGCCTTTGCCTTTTATCATTTGTCCTTTGTTCTGATAAAGTTTATCGCCCATTATTGGAAATCCAATTTCCGATAAATGTTTTCTTAACTGATGTTTTCTGCCGGTATGTGGATACAAATCAATAAGTGAAAGCCATTGGTTAGTTAATGATGGAACATGTTTAATCAATTGATATTTAGTTAAAGCATTTTTCTCATCAATTGGAGTATCAATTTTTCCTTTATTTGAGATTTTCCCAATAACAATAGCCCTATATCTTTTTTTAACTTCTCTGTTCTCGAATTGTTTTCCAAGTTCAATAATTGCTTTACTCGTTTTTGCAGCAATTAATAATCCGCTTGTAGCGAAATCGATTCGATGAACCGGTTTTGCCCATTTTAAAGCATCATTTGATTTTGATGGTTTAATATTGTATAATAAGGCATTTTCAATTGTTTTAAACTGATTTCCACTTACAATTATCCCTGCAGGTTTATTTATTATTGCAATAAATTCATCTTCAAAAACAATTTCTAAAAATAAATTATAGGTTTTTGGAGGTTTGGTATTCTGTTCTGCAAGTTCAATTTTTTGACCGGTTTTAACCCAATTACCAGATTGCGCAATTTCTCCATCGATATAAAAAAAGCCATTATTAATGGCTTTTTTTATTCCTTTGTTAGAGGGTATTGTGTTAAATATTTTGCAAGCATAATTATAAAACCTTATTCTTTCAACACCTTCTGGTACAATATGCGATTCTATTATTACCAATTAGGTTTACGTTTTTCAATAAAGGCTCTCATGCCTTCTTCTCCTTCGTTACCAAATAATGATCCAAACTCATTAGCTTCCAGATTGCATCCGCTTTCAAAATCCATTAAAAATCCTTGACGAACTACTTTCTTCATTTTCTTAACTGCAAGCGGTCCTTTTGATGCTATTTTTTTAGCAGTTTCAATTGCTACATTCATCAATTCTTCCGGTTCAACTACTTTTTGAACTAATCCAATTCGTAGAGCTTCATCGGCATTGATCATATCGGCAGTATATAGCAAATAAAGTGCATCGGCAAGACTTGTTAATCTGGCAAGACGTTGTGTGCCTGCGTATCCGGGAATAAGTCCGAGGTTTACTTCGGGTTGTCCGAATTTTGCTCTGTTGCTTGCAAATCTAAAATCGCAAGACATTGCAAATTCTAAACCTCCACCAAGCGCAAATCCGTTTACAGCAGCGATTACAGGCTTGTTAAGATTTTCTATTCCATTAAAAGTATTTTGTCCTAATTTTGAGAATGCTGTTCCTTGTTCGGAATTCATGTCTACCATTTCGGCAATATCAGCTCCTGCAACAAATGCTTTTCCTTCGCCGGTAATAATTACAACTTTAATTTCATCGTTTACTTCAATTTCAGCAAGCATTGCATCCATTTCATTAAAGAATCGGGTATTTAAGGCATTCATTGCCTCTGGACGACTAACTGTAATAGTTCCTATGCCATCTGTTACTTCTAATTTAAGTATTTGGTAATCCATAATTTTAATATATTTTAAAGTTTTTGAACTATAATTTTTTATGATTGCGAAGATAGTGAAATAAATTAAATTAAAAAGCCCTCTTTAATTATCCGCCTGAGGCGGAGGAAAATTAAAAGAGTAGCGAACGCCGATTTTAAATCTAAAAACTTTTAAAACCAGCATTACCTTATCCGGTAATCTAATGTTAGGTTTTCTTCCCTTGATGTAGGTCTTTGTTTTCCTTTACTAAGCTTGGAAACTTTTTTGTAAACATATCTTCTTAGCTCCGAAATAATAATTTTACCATCTCTGTTGAGATCGGCTTTTTTTGTTTTTATACCTTCAAGCATGCAATAGGTGAAAAGTCCGTTTTGCCACTCGTCGCCTTCCATAGCAAATTCAACACCGCCTGAACTCGAAATAACAGTAATACCGCTGCCTTTTCTAATATCGGAAAAAAGTGCTTGCATAAGATTTGCTGAGTTTGCAATACCAAAACCTTCTTTTTGCCTTACACCAATACCTGCCGCCCTGAATTTAACATCATTTTGTTCGGTTTCTTTTTCTGTGTTGTCTTCAATTTCATCTTTATCAAGTTCGCCGCTATGACAGGTATCCATAATAAGAAGTTTTTTAAGTGCAGAAATATTTCCAAGCAATATATCGAGTTCATCGTAAGATAATCCTTTGCCCTTTGGATTATTAAAATCCATATCGTAAGTGCCGTAATAATAATCGTAATTTCCGTCTAACACACCATGTCCTGCAATAAAAAACAATACAGCATCTTCAATTTTTGTGTTTTTAAGTGAATCGGCAAGAGCGAGAATATTTTCTTTGGTAGCCTGTTCATTTTCCAGTTTAATAGTATAAATATTTTCGTATAGATTTTTGTTTTTTCCAAGTTCATTAATAATATCGCTTGCATCTTTGGCAGGATATTTAAGTGTAAATCGTTCATCCTTATAATTAGCCACTCCAATTGCCACAATATAAAGGTCGCCTTTAGTTTCTGCGTCATCTTTTATAATATGAAATGTTGACTTAAGACTTTCAACACCTTTATTGTTAAGAACAGATACCTGTATTTTATTTGGTCCCGGAATAATTTTTACATCAAGTTTATATTTAAGCGATTTTATATTTTTTTCTTTAATGCTGATACCATTAACTCCATAAACAGGAACATCATTTACAAAAACATTAATTCTGTTTAAATTATAATTTACATCTTTTGCAAGTATCTCAAATTTAATATTATTGTCTTTTGTGATTAAGGGCAAGTCTTTTGTTGATATATCAACTGTAGGCAGAAAAAAATCTTTGCCAAGATCTTCTTCTTTAAATCCCATTTTCTTTAATCGTTTTTTGTAAACGTAATTATAAGCATCGATTAATCCTTTAGGTGTTTTTCCTATTTTTGATGCAACAATATCGGGTCTGTTTAACCTAAGGTCGAATTGTTCGAAAGGATAAAGCACTGCTCCCAACCTAAACGAAACACCTGCAAGAGCATCGTGACTTGCTGTATAATAATTTTCGGGGGTTAAAATAACATAATCGTTTTTATATACCGATATCAAACTCGCAAGCTCAATACAATCTTTATATCTCCATATTTTTATCATTCCGTCATCGCCTGAGCTAAAAGCAATATCTCCGGTTTTGTCGAATATTACTTTATGTATATTTCCTGTATGCTGATTAAAACTGCATAATTCCTCACCAGTATTCACATCCCATATTTTAATGGAATTATCGGCTTCCCACACCGCATTATTTCCCGATGAACTTGCAAGAACTTTACCTTCTTTATCAAAATCAATTGATAATATCATGTTTGTATGTCCTTCAAGTGTCCTGATTAATTCCCATGTTTCGGTATTCCACAACTTAATTGTTTTATCCCATGACGCAGAAGCAAGTACTTTGCCGTCAGGACTAAATTTCACATCGCTTACAATACTGTTGTGGTCTTCTATTTTTTTTATTTCTTTACCTGTTTCAAAATCCCATATTCTTATTGTTTTATCCATTCCTCCACTGGCAATATATTTTCCATCGGGGCTAAAACATGTTCCATAAATACCTCCAACATGTCCGGTAAATTTCTTTATCAATTCTTTTTTATCGATATCCCAAATCTTAATAATTCCATAAAACCCTGCTCCTGCAAGATATTTGCCGTTTTTGCTGTAGCTTAAATTTTGTATTAATTCACTTTCGGTATCCAAATTAAATAAACTTTTGCCCGTTTCAACATCCCACACGGCAAGCGAAATAGCACCACCCATTGTGGTTAATTGTTTTCCTGTATTGTTAAAAGCAACGGGGAAAAACCCGGGTATCACCTTATCAATTTTATTTTCTTTAAGATTCCATAATTTAATAGTGATATCACCTGTGGCAGCAGCTATGTATTTTCCTTGCTGGTCGTAAGCCATATTAATTATTTTATTACTTTTCGATTTAAAGGTCCTGACTATTTTACCCGAGCGTTGTTTTAAATAAAGAATTATTTTACCATCGTTTATCATAATTAATTTTTGATTGGGATGAACAGCTATAGCTGTTGGAGTAAATGTTGTAACATCATATTTGCCTGTTTCTTTTTTATTTGGAACATCCCAAATTCTGATATCATTTGAATGCTCAACAACAATTAGTGTTTGAGATTTCTGGTCAAACTTCAGGTTTTTTATTAGCCCCTTAAATCCCTTAAATTCGGCAAAAAGACTTAAATCGTCTGTATTATATATTCTAACAATGTTATCGGAAAAACCAATTGCAAGAAATTCTCCCTTATGGTCTATATCCATTTTGCAGGTTGAATAAAGAAATTTATCGAAAAGCTGTTTTGATATTTTTTCTTTTCCTGTATTAAGACTTATTAGCTTTAAATTGCTTTTATAATCGTAAGCATAAACAAGGCTGTCGTTATAAAGTTTTATTCTTGTAAGACCGGCAGCTTCAAAAACTTTTGGTTCGCTGGAGTTTTTCCAATTTTTTAAACAGAGTGTAGAGCCTGAATTTAAATAAACTATTCCTGAGTTATTAAAACAAAAATCAAATCCGGGAGAATTAGAACTTGCATTAAATGCCGAAATTAATTTACCTGTAGATAACTCCCATACTTTAATCTCATCGCTAGTCATTGCTGCAGCAATATATTTTCCTGTTTTGTCAAAATCGGTTTGTGTAATTCTGCCACTGTTGCCGGCAATAGTTCTAAGCTCTCTTCCTGTTGCAATATCATTTATTTTTACCAATTTGTCGAGCCCACCTGATACCAGCAATTTTGCATCGGGTGAAATAGATAATGAGCTTATAAAATCGGTATGTCCGGTTGTAAGAACAACTTCGGGTTTTTGGGAAAAAACTGTTAGTTGAAAAACAAAAAATAACAGGATTAAAGAATGTTTTAACATGGTAAAAATTTAATGATTAATGATTCTTATTTTCTATAAACAAACAAATTACTATTCCCAATTTTATCTCTAGAAATAAGCTTTCCTTTAATATCGGGAGCTTTTATTCCATCAATAAAATTTGTTTCTCCTTCAAAAACTCTTGCCTCATCCCATATATCAGATAAAATAAATGAGTTTAATAATTTTGCCCCGCCTTCAACTATAAGAGATTGAATGTTTCTATTATACAATTCCTGCAAAATTTGCGGAATAATATCGCTGTTAAAATCTATTTTACAATATTCAAGATTATTGGCAGATGCTACAGTTTTTGAAGTAAATACAATTGTGGATATGCTTTGGTCGAACAAAGACAAATTTTTATTAAGTCTAATATCTTTATCAATAATTAGGCGTAATGGATTATTTCCTTTCCAATTTCTTGCATTTAATTTTGGATTATCTTTTTCGGCTGTGTTTGTACCAACAATAATTGCCTGTTCTTCGGTTCTCCATTTGTGAACAAGAGTACGACATGTTTCATCTGTAATCCATGTAGGTCTGTTTTCTTGTTTGGGTTTTCTTATAATATCAATAAAACCATCGGCGGTTTGTGCCCATTTAAGAATTATGTATGGTTTTTGTTTTTTATGAAAAGTGAAAAATCGTTTGTTAAGTTCTTTACATTCATTTTCTAAAACACCTGTAATTACCTCACAACCTCCTTTTTTTAATATTTCAATGCCTTTTCCTGCAACTTTTGCATAAGGGTCGACAGTACCAATAACAACTTTATGGATTTTTTTCTCAACAATTAATTCTGCACATGGAGGAGTTTTACCATAATGAGCACAAGGTTCAAGATTAACATAAATAGTTGAATCTTTTAATAAACTTGAGTTTTTAACAGAATTTATTGCATTTACTTCGGCATGAGCTTCCCCATATTTTTGATGATAGCCCTCGCCAATTATTTTATTATTATGAACAATAACAGAGCCAACCATAGGGTTTGGTTGGACATTGCCCAAGCCTAAACTTGCTAATTCAATACAACGATCAATGTATCTTTCACTAATATTCATTTTATTTTTTTAATGTTCATGAGTTTAGGTTTTGCCACAGGACAAAAGTATGAAAACCATATTTCATGCTATAAAATTATAAAAAAATATTGTGTTTTCAAATCTCAATAATTAACAATATATTGCAGAAAATTTACAATGTGTAAAATGAACAAGAAATTTGTGCTGTTTTTTTCTTTTGTATTGCTTGGAATTTTTACGTTAAAAGCACAAGACCCATTAGTAATTGTTGAGCATAAAAACATTGATTTAACATATCTTGAAAGTCTTGTAAAAGAAAATATTGATTCAATTAGAAAAGAATTTAAATTAAAGTCTCTTCATAACGACTCTTTGCTTTATATTTCTGCAAAACATCATGCAGAATATTGTAAGCAAAATCATTCATTGTTATATTACGAAGACAGCAGGAAAAATAAGACTCCTCAAAAACGTGCAAGTGCATGTGGAGCATTAGATTATCTTGTTGGAGAAATAATTGCAAAACTTGTTTTAGACAGTGCATACTCATACAAAATAATTGCCGATTCACTTACAACATTAATAATAAGTGACACTTTAAATTTTGCTCATATCTTATCCCGCATGTATAATATTACAGGTCTGGCAATAGATATTGACAACAATACATTGATGTTAATTAATGATCTTGCAAAAACCAATAAAGAATATGTTTACAGATTAAGTCCTTCGGTTTTCCTTTATGATAAGGAATACATTGCAACAAATAAAAAAAAGGTTTTGAAATCGGTAAAAAAATATGACTGGAAACTAAAACCTCCAAAAAAAGAAGTGGAATGTGAAGATTTGTTGAGGGTTTTAAAAAGAATGAAAATAGCAGATGTTGTTCATGACGACAAAAGACTTTCGGTGTTGTTCGATAGCGAATCTTCGGCAAAACAATTGATAGAAAAAAAGAAAGACGGTTTTGCAATTGAAGTTATTTCTTTTTATGATTATAGCTGCAACACTCTTGATTATTACAAACCATCAAAAAGAAATGATTTGAGTTTGATAAACGGGACATTGATGAGACCACGTTATTATGAAGATATTTTTAAAGAAGGTGACTTTGGTGATGAAAACCCAAAAGATTTTAAACGAGATATTGGCTCAATTAAAACAAATTCTGAAATTTTTGAAGCCAATGCAATAATTTTAAAAAACAATAAAATTTGTGCTGTTTTAAAACCTTCACAAATTTGTGGCCAGCCATTTTCATATATTCCTGAAAAATTACCTTATCTCGACAATCTTTATGACCCAAATTATGAACCTCCGATTACATACGATACTTTAAAATTGAAAATTTATTTTAAAGTAGGAGAGACAGTATCTGATGATAAAGAAATACAAAAAATTATTGATTTTGTTAAAAGAGAGGGACTTGTTATTACAAAATCCTTTGTAAATGCAAACGCAAGTATAGAAGGAAATCCCAAAACAAATAATATTTTATTTAATCAGCGTGCAGATTATATTATTTCTTTATTTGAAAAAGAACAGGAATATCATATTCGCAAAAAAGTAAAAACACAGGAAAACTGGAGCCTTTTTTATTCCCAAATCAGAAATACTAAATTTTCAGGTCTTGCATATAAAGATACTTCTTATGTAAGATATTTTGTTAACGATTCTCTTGAATATTTTACAGAAATGTTAGACAAACAAAGGTATGTTCAGGTAAATCTGTTTGCCGTTACAAAAGCCACCAGAGATAAATATAAAGTATTTGCAATAACCGAATATAAAAAACTGATAAAACAAATAAACGAAGCTATAGAAAAAAACAAACCCAAACAAGTTGCAAGATTAATTGAAAAAGCCGAGGAAATTCAGTTGTTTTTGTTTGATCAATATAACAGAAGAAAAGTGAAATTGAGCTTTGTTAACCTAATGAAAATTCCTGACCAAAAAGAATTTACAACATTAAAATTTAATCGCTTAATGTCTGACTTTAACCATGTTGCAAAAAGCAAGAGAATAAAAGAATATAAGTTTTTTGATGAAATTAAAAAGTTTTCCACCGTTGAAGATGTTAACAGCCTAGTGTTTTATAATTTACTTGCCTATGTTATAAATCATTATGGAGATACAGAATGTGATGAATACCAAAATTCAAAGAAATTACTTTCATTAATTAAAAGCACAAATAATGCAGGTATTGATGATGAATACAGTCAGGGATTAAGCTTACATTATAATTATATTAAAGCAGAAGAAGTATTTGAAACAATGGTATTTAAGCGAGCAAGAAATTCGTTGGCATTTATATATAATTATTATAAAAAACAGGACAATTTTTCAGAACAAACTCTCACTAATATTGCAGAATATTTTATTTTATTCAACGAATACAAAAAGGCCAAAGACATTGTTAAGCCTCTTGCATTTTCGGAGAATCCAAATCACGATGCTTTAGTTCTTTATCTAAAATTACATTATATGGATTACTGGAAACAAGACCGAACCGAAGATTATTACAGACCTCTATTTGATGCAACAAAAATCCTAAGCAATGAAAAATGGTGCAATATGTTTGCGGGTGATTGTAATATAAGTTTTCAGATATTTGATTATGAGCCTTTGTGGAAACTTTATTGTTTAAAGAAACAAATTAATTAATACTGATTAGTTGATAATAATACCAAAGTACAAGCAATAGAAGCTTCAATATTCTTTTCTTTTGCGAGTTTTTCCAATTCATCATTTTCTGTTCCCGGATTAAAAATTATTCTTCTGGGATTTAAAACATTAATTATATAATCATAATATTCAACTTGGTTTTTATCTGATACATACAGCGTAACAGTATCAACATTATTAATTTCAGGCTTGTTGTTTAATATTTCTAATCCTCCAATACTTCCTTTTTTAATACCAATAGGTATAACTTCATGATTATATTTGAGAAGCATATTTGTAGCCTTAAAAGAATATCTATCTGAATTTGTACTTGCACCTATTACTACTGTTTTCATTTGTTTCAAGTTTTAAAATTATAATTGCGCAAAGTTCACTATTATTTTTTACTTTTATTAAATGCTTACGATTTTTATTTTAATATAAATTTTGTAATGATGCTTTCAGCTTTTTTATTATTTTTGTTTAATTAATGCTAATATAATATTATTTCGATGAATGTAGTCATTATTGGAGCAGGAAATGTTGGAACGAACCTTGCTTATGCATTAAGCAAGCAAAATAATATTGTTCAGATAATTAGCAAAACACAAAATTCTGCTCGTATTTTAGCAGAAAAAATAAACACAGAATATACAAGTGATTTAAAAAATATAAGCAATATTGCCGATATTTATATTGTTGCAGTAAACGATGGTTCAATAGTTAAGCTTGTAAAACAAATAAATGTTGAAAATAAAATAATTGTCCATACAGCTGGAAGCGTAAATATTGATGCGTTAAAAAATTCAGGTAATAATTATGGAATATTTTACCCGCTTCAAACTTTCTCTAAACATAAAATTCTTGAATTTGATAATATTCCAATATGTGTAGAAGCAAATAACTATGAAACTGAAAAAAGCATACAAGAACTTGCTAAAAGCATTAGCAATAAAGTTTATTTAATAAACTCAGAACAAAGAAAATATTTGCATTTATCGGCTGTTTTTGCTTGTAATTTTACTAATCATCTTTACAATATTTCAAAAAAAATCTTGAAAGAAAAAAATCTTGATTTTGAGATAATTAAGCCATTAATTGAAGAAACCGCTAAAAAAATAAAAAACACAGAGCCGGCTGATGCACAAACAGGACCGGCTGCAAGAAATGATAAAATAATTATTGAAAAACATCTGGAATTATTATCTTTATATCCGGAATTTCAAAACATATACAATATTTTAACTAAAAGTATTATTGAAAAACATTTAAAAAATGAGTAATTTCAAAGAAAAATTAAAATGGATTAAAGCATTTGCCTTTGATGTAGACGGAGTTTTATCTGGAAATATTTTTTTGACCGCCGATGGCGATCAGGTTCGAACAATGAATATGAAAGATGGTTATGCAATTCAACTTGCGGTTAAAAAGGGATTCCCTATTGCAATAATTACCGGAGGAAATACCGAATCAATTAAAACAAGATTTAGCGGACTGGGAGTTACTAATGTTTATCTCGGTTCTGACAACAAACTTAATAATTTTAAAGATTTTTATTTTCAATATAAACTTGATCCAAAAGATATTTTATATATGGGCGATGACCTACCTGATTATGAAGTAATGAAACATACAGGAGTACCGACTTGTCCATTAAACGCAGCAGATGATATTAAAGCGATTTCTGTTTATATTTCAGATATTAATGGTGGAGATGGCTGTGTTCGTGATGTTATTGAACAAGTTTTACGTGCTCAAAACAAATGGTTAGACGCAGATGCATTTTCATGGTAATAAATTATACAAATCAAGATTCTTTTTTATGAATAGATGAAATATTTAAAACTTATACGAATACACAATATTTTAATAATGGCAGTTACACTTTATGCCATACGCTGGGCTGTTATTTTTCCAATTTTAAAATATCATAATTTAAAACTTCAATTCGGTGAGTTTAATTTCCTTTTACTTGTATTATCTGTTTGCTTTATAGCAGCAGGTGGTTATGTAATAAACGATTATTTTGACAGAAAAACGGATAGAATAAATAATCCAAAAAGCGTAATTGTAGGAACTAAGATCAATAGGCGATTTGCAATTATTCTTCATGGTATTTTGAGTTTTACAGGTGTATTTTTAGGTGTTTTAGTGTCAGTAAAAACAGGGCATTGGAAATACGGATTTATATTCTTTTTTATTAGCGGTATTCTATGGTACTATTCAACTTCTTATAAACGCAAATTTCTTATAGGAAATATCGTAGTCTCAATTTTTACTGCATTTGTACCTTTTATTGTTGTCTTATATGAAATTCCTAATTTTTATAAAATAGGTACACAAACTATAAGCATTCATATTCTTTATATTGTTTTGGGATTTGCATTTTTTGCCTTTATTACAAGCATGATAAGAGAAATAGTTAAAGATATTGAAGACGCTGAAGGAGATGCAAAAATAGGTTGTAAAACAATGCCAATTGTTATTGGAACAAATGCTGCAAAATATATTGCTGTTTTATTAGCCCTAATAACAGGTGTTTCAATTGTATTGGTTTACACTCAATATTTGTCAAAATTATATTTATTGGTCAATGATAATTTTACAAAATGGCATGTGTTAGTTCTATCAATACTATTGCTGATTTTAACATTGCTAATACTAAAGGCTAAGAAAAAAAAAGATTTTCATGTTGCAAGTATTTTAGTAAAAATTATTATGTTGATTGGAATGTTATATTCTGTAGTTTTATTTTATTTAATAAATATTTAAAGTATTGCTGACTTTAAAAAAAATCATGCAACCATTTACATAAAATTGAGTCTTATTAATGGTTCCCTGATAATTGGTGTTCCTTACAATTAATATTTAGTTAAGGTGGGTTCTAAAAATTAGTTTTTTCTGTTGATTTATCGAAGACCGTAGAA
>CAYTWH010000062.1:15262-17797 GCA_964442075.1 uncultured Bacteroidales bacterium | reverse complement strand
AAATGAAATTTTTAGACAAAAACAAAATAGTGGTTGTTTTGCAAAGGTCTCATTACATAGTTTGGGTTAATCTAATAACGATAATAACGCATTGTATATTGTATTCGGAGTTCTAAAAGTCGGTTTTAAATCGACTTCCAAAATAAACATGCTATTTTATACAGCATCATACGCCGCTTTAAGCGGATTAGGAGGGGCTTATACTATTTTACTTCATTTAGAGTATATTCATATCCTTCCATTATAGGATTTGAAAGAATTTTTTCGCATGCTTCTTCAACTTTTTCTTCAGCATGTTTTTTATTATCAGCTTCAATTTCTAGAGTAATATGTTTACCAATTCTAACATTTTCTACAGTGTTGTATCCAATATTATTCATGCTTTGAGTAACTGCCTTACCTTGTGGGTCTAATAATGCTTTTAGTGGCATTACATTTATTTCAACTGAAAATTTCATCATTTAATCATATTTAATATTTATAAAACTACCGATAATTGATAACAAAATATATGTAATTATTATTAATGGTATTGCAAGGAATTGCAATGTTATTAATAAAATTAGAGATATTAAAAGAAAGATGTATTGAATTAAATTTTTCTTTATGGCAAATGATTTTAGTTTTAACGAAAACATTGGAATGTTTGATATTAAAAGAAATGATGAGACAACAGCAGTTGATAACAGAAAATAATGGTTTAAAACAATGTCGGAATATATTGTGTTTTCGTAATGAAAAATTATTAATGGAAAAGAAGCTATTAAAATTGCATTTGCCGGAGTAGGTAATCCTTTAAAGGATGTAGTTTGTTCTTCATCAATATTAAATTTAGCAAGTCTTAATGCTGAAAATATCACTACAAGAAAACTTGAGCCTAATATAATAAATGTGATTATATCGGGTTTTATTAAGCTTGAAAAATTGCCATCATTAATAAAAACAAGTTTGTTTAGTTGATATAAAAAAACAGACGGCGCTAAACCAAAACTAATAAGGTCGGCTAAAGAATCTAATTGTTTTCCAAGTTCTGAATACGCATTTAATAATCTGGATAAAAATCCATCAAGAAAATCGAGTATAAGTGCAATACCAATTAAATAACACGATTGTTCAAGTTTACTTTCAAAAGCATAGATAACAGCAAGAGTTCCTGCAATTAAATTAAGGCAAGTAACAAAGTTTGGAATATGCTTTACAATGTTTCTCATAAATTTTAGTCAAAAGTAATACAATAAAATTAAATATTTGAAGTTAATAATACCATAAAATCAATATAAAATTAAAGATACTTTCAATTAATTATAAATCATGTATCTTTGTAGCAATAAAATTAATATATGAAGTATATATTTTTAATACTACTATTCACTTTTTCAATTGTTGTTTTTGGACAGGAAGACACAAAAACCCCAAAATATAGTAATGAATTTTTATCAATTGGTGTAGGAGCACGTTCTTTAGGAATGGCTAATTCTGTGATAGCAACAGTAAATGATGTTACAGGAGGATATTGGAATCCTTCGGCAATTACAAAAATACCTAATGACTTGCAAATTGGAGCAATGCATAACGAGTATTTTGCAGGAATTGGCAAATACGATTATTTGGGTGCTGTAGCAAAGCTTGGTGATTCTGCTTCTTTTGGAGTTTCAATTATCAGATTTGGTGTAGATGATATTCCCAATACATTAGATCTTGTTGATAGTGAAGGCAACGTACATTACGATAGAATTACTTCTTTTTCGGTAGCCGATTGGGCTTTTATATTTTCTTATGCAATGAAGTCTAAAGTACCCGGTTTACGATATGGAGCTAATGTTAAAATAATAAGAAGAGTGGTTGGCGAATTTGCAGGCTCATGGGGATTTGGATTGGATGCAAGCGCTCTATACGATTTAAAAACATGGCACTTTGGGGCAATGTTCAGAGATGTTACTTCTACTTTTAATGCATGGAGTTTCAATACCGAAACATTTGAAGAAACTTTTTTGATTACAGGCAACGAAATTCCTGTAAATTCATTAGAAATTACTATGCCTAAACTGTTGTTGGGTGCCGCCAAAGATTTTCGATTATCAAACAAATTTGGTTTACTGGTTGAGGTAGATCTAGACCTTACTTTTGACGGTAAAAGAAATGTTGTTATAAAAGGAGATCCTATTAGTATTGATCCACACATGGGTTTGGAAGTTAATTTTAAACAAATGGTATTTTTCCGTGCCGGTGTTGGCAATTTTCAGGAAATACCAAATCTTGATAATACAAACGATTTTACTTTTCAGCCAAGCATTGGTTTAGGATTACGATTGTTTGACCGCCTTGGTATTGGCTATGCATTTTCTGATGTTGGAACCCAAAGTGCTATTGCATTATATTCAAATGTAATTTATTTGCACTACTCTATTGATAAAACTGAGTAGGCATGCCTCTCTGCAAGGTTGCCGAGCCTCTCCGCAATGTTGCCGAGCCTCTCCGCAATGTTCCCGAGCCTCTCCGCAATGTTCCCGAGCCTCTCCGCGATGTTCCCGAGCC
>CAYTWH010000062.1:0-15162 GCA_964442075.1 uncultured Bacteroidales bacterium | reverse complement strand
TCCCGAGCCTCTCCGCGATGTTCCCGAGCCTCTCCGCAATGTTCCCGAGCCTCTCCGCGATGTTCCCGAGCCTCTCCGCGATGTTCCCGAGCCTCTCCGCGATGTTCCCGAGCCTCTCCGCAATGTTCCCGAGCCTCTCTGCGATGTTGCCGAGCCTCTCCGCGAGATGTTGGTATAAAAGTAAGATCCTGCTAAACAGTACTATATCATAAAAGTGTGTAAGAAATATGTTATTAGTCATTAGTTCGCTTTGCTCACGTCATTTACTTTGACTACTGAATGACTATCTAATGACAACACAAAACACTAACAATGTTATAATTTAATAAGCATTTGCAAATTATTATAAACTTATGTATTTTTGAGACATTATAATACCAAAAAAGAATGTTGACTAAAAGTAAAATATTACAAATTCTACGAGAAAAAAAAGAGCTTTTAACCAAATACGGAGTTGAAAGAATTGGATTATTTGGGTCATATTCAAAAAATTTGCAACACAAAAACAGCGATATTGATATTTTGGTTGATTTAAATTCTGAACAGGAAACATTTGATAATTTAATGTCAATCTATGATATTTTAGAAAATTTATTTAAGAATTATAAAATTGAAGTTGTAACAAAAAACGGATTAAGTAAATATATCGGAGCATACATCTTAAAAGAAACAGAATATGTCTAAACATTACGTAGAATTGCTAAAACACATTATCGACGAATGTAAATTTATTCAGAACGGAATTACATCTGAAATGACAAAAAACGATTTAATTGAAAACGAAACATTAAAAAGGGCTGTTGTTAGAAGTCTCGAAATCATAGGCGAAGCCACCAAGAAAATACCTGCTGATGTTAAATATCAATGGAAAGAAATCCAATGGAAAAATATGGCAGGAATGAGAGATAAATTAATACACGATTATTTTGGAATAAATTACTCTATTGTTTGGGATGTTGTTAAAAATAAAATACCTGAATTAACAAAACAAATAGAGAAAGTTTTAAAAGAAAATAAATAAGGTGTGATAATTAAATGCCAACAATCCCTATTTAAAAGCCTTTTCCAATAATCCATCGCCGTTTAATTCTAAGCGATTAAAGTATTTGGGAGTGTCAATACCTGTAAGTTTATCAACATAAAGTTTTGCAAGATATTGTGCCAGCATAAAACCCTGACCTCTTAAGCCAATAAATAATCCAAGTTCAGTATCTATTATCATTCTTGGTTCAACATAATAGCCCGACCAAATTGCTTGGTATCCAACAGAAGAAAGTTCGGGTATCCAGTCAACAAAAATTTCGGAAGCTATTTCAATAAACTCTTTAGAATTAATTTTAAGATCTTTGGCAGTTTCCATTGGCTCATTAAGTGGCGATGCACAACCAATTATCTGTCCTGTTTCGCTTAATTGCTGACCATAAACAGCCAAAAATCCTTTATATTTTCTACGGTCAATGAGCATTGGTAGTGGAGTATTGTTTATTCCCATCATTGGCAATCGGCGTGTAATAAATGCCTGATGTTTTACGGGAAACAAGTTTGTTTCAATATCAAGTTTTTTGGCAAATTTGTTGGCATTTGGTCCAAGTGCATTTATAAAAATCTCTGTTTGGTATTCAATATATTCTTTATCATGATTCTGAACAAGCACTTTGTATATGTTCCCGTTTTTTTCAATATCTATTAATTTGCAATCTTCAAGAATACTGCCTCCGTTTTCAATTCCTATTGTTCTTATCAAATCAATAGTTTTGCCGGGTGTTGACTGCCAACAGTTTTTTGTAATTAAAGCAGCTTTGTATTTATCAAGCTTGGGATTAATATATGGCGAAATTTCTTTCCTAAAATCTTTTGGCGAAACCATATATGCATCAGACCATTTTAGTGATTCTTCAAGGGCTTTATACATTTCCTGGTCGTGTGCAAACGTAACATAATCAATTAGTCTGAAATCAATATTTTTTATTGATTGTAACTCTTTAAATATTTCAAGATTATGTGAAGCAATATCCGATAGTTCGGGCAAACTGAAATTTGGTCTGCCACCTGCAATGTTTCTCCATGAAGCACCTCTGCCATAATTTATTAATACGGGTTCAAATCCTTTTTCGGCAAGATATCTGAACAATGTACTTCCGCCTATTCCTCCACCAGCAATCAAGGATTTTACTTTTATCGATTTTATAGATTTCCCCAAATAATTAGGAATAATTTTTTCTTGTTTATCTTTAGGGTAAAGTTCTCCTATATTTATTTGATTTGATAAAGGGGCTCTTGGCGTTGCATCTCCAACTATTGAAATACCATAAGCACCAATTGTTTGTTTTAATCTTTTAATACATCGATTGCCTCTGCATGCTCCCATGCCAAGTCTGGTAGTGTGTTTAATTTCATCAACCGAAATAAATTTTCTGTCGCCAATTACATCTATTACTTCATCAATTTTAACATCATCGCAATGACAAATATATGTTTCGGATTCTATTTTTTCATCAGTCTTTTTATATTCTATTTTTTCAGGATAATTATCTTTAATAATAAATCCTCTAACATTCATCAGGCTTTGACCTTTAACATCAATTGCTTTAATTCTTGCAATGTTTGTTTTGTTGGGTTTCCTTAAAATTTTTTCAATAATACCTTCGCCAAGTTTTTCGCCATTATTGTTTACAAGATAAACAGGAGAATTCTCTTTATAATCAAATTCAATAGGCATAAACAGCCAATTCTTTTTTAGATTGTATCCAAATATTGCAAGTCCCGGACATTGATAAACGCAATCCATACAACCAATACATTTATCGAAATCAATTTTTGGGATAGTGCTTGTTGATGTTTTTGTTATTGCGCCATGTGTACAAGCAAATTCGCAAGGATTACAAGCAAATCCATAATTACAATCAATTAATACAAATGGTTTTTGCTCTGCTCTGTCGGCATCAGGCTTATATACATCATCAATTATTTTTATAGGATGTTGTTGCGAATCTATATATTCTTTTGATATTGAAAGATATTCATTGTAATCGTATCGTTTACTCATATTTTCGAGTATCTCATAAGCAGATTGTTTGCCACGCAAAACAGCGCTGGTTCCTTCTCCAATTTTTAATGCATCGCCAACACCATAACAATTTCGCCCAAAAATATTATTGCCTTTTGTCAAAAGCTGATCATCAGGAACAAGTCCTGTGCAGATATTTATGGCATCTATTCCGTCAATTATTTTTTCTGTTCCAGGTATTGCTTTAAAATTTTCACATTTGGCTATAACAGCTCCAATAATTCCATCGTGATTTTTGTTAGGAATAGCCTTAACTAAAATATGAGAAAGAACAATTGGAATTCCTAATCGCCTTACTCTATTTGCCTGAACAGGAAACCCTCCTTCACAATCCTGTGCTTCAATAATTGCTTTTACATTTGCACCTGCCTGCATTAATTGATATGATGTAAGATATCCAATATTTCCTGCACCAACTGTTAAAATGTTCTTGCCAAGTAAGGTAAATTCATCATTCATCATTTTTTGAACAACTGCTGCGGTATATACTCCCGGCAAATCGTCGTTCTCAAAAACGGGCATAAAAGGTATTGCTCCTGTTGCAATAATTAAATGCTCGGTTTCCACATAATATATTTCGTCTGTTTTAGTGTTTTTTACTGCAAGTCGCTTTTCTTCAAGAATATCCCAAACAGTAGAATTTAAAAATATGCCGTCAAGATTTTCTCCTGCAAGAGTTTTGGCAATATCAAATCCACGCATTCCACCATATTTTTTCTTTTTTTCGAAAAAGAAAAATTGATGTGTTTGCATATTAAATTGCCCGCCTATTTTGTCATTATTGTCTATTACAATGTTTGAAATATTATGTTCATTTAATATTTCACGTGCTGCAAGTCCTGCAGGTCCTGCCCCAATAATTGCGACTTCAGTTCTGTAAACATTTACAGTATTATTTGTATTAATTTTTTCAATATGTGGTTTATAATTCTTTGGTATTTCGTTTACCTCTTTAACATCATTAACTTTAGTTATGCAAATTCTTTTAATTTTACCATCAACAAGCATTTCGCAAGCACCGCATTTACCAATTCCACATTCAAGGCTTCTTTCTCTGTTTTTAAGACTATGGCTATGAATAGGAAATCCTGCCTGATGTAAAGCAGCGGCAATTGTAAAATTTTTATCGCAAGTAATTTTTTTCCCCTCAAATATAAAACTCCCTTTGTTCTCTTTGGGGATATCCAAAATTGGGTGCTTCTTGATTTTTTGCATAATCTATTTGCTCTATTATTGCATTAAGAGTTATAATTTAATTTTATTGAGAAAAATGGATAATTTTTTATATTAATTACCAGTAAGTGTTTTAGGAATGCGTCCATTTAATAGTGTTTCAGAACGTAATCTTCTTCCAATAATTTTCTCCACCATTTTACCAATTTCTAATACTTTATCAATATCTAAACCGGTATCAATACCCATTTCGTCCATCATAACAACCATATCTTCAGTTTGTACCAAACCTACTGCACTAGCATCTTTATAATAATAAGAACCTGTTCCTGATACAGGAACTCTATCAACAAAGTTTGCAGGTTGTCCACCTATTCCTCCAAAACATGATTCGTAATTTGTTACACCGGCTTGTAATGCAGCAAGAACATTTGCTAATCCCCAACCTCTTGAAACATGAAAATGTGCAATATGTTTTTCAGGATTTGGTATTGCATCAAGCAACATAGAAAAATATTTATATACTCTGTCGGGAGATGCAGAGCCATCATGGTCGGCATGTTCAACATCATTTGCTCCAATATCTAACCATCGTTTAGTAAATTCAATAGCTTTTTCCAATTTTGTTGGTCCTGTAATTGGGCATCCCCAAATTGTGCTAACAGTACCATTTACTTTAATTCCTGCTTCACGAGCCATTGGTATATATTTTTCACACATTTTCCAATATTCATCAAGTGAAATGCCCGAATTTTTTTTATGATGTGCTTCGCTTGTTGAAACCATTACAAGAATACGGTTTGGTCCCCAGCCTTCTTTTTTTGCTGCAATAGCTCTTTCAATAGCTCTTTCTCTTATAGTAACAGCTGTAACAGTAACATCATCTAAAAGATGTTTCACTTTTTTGCTTGCATATAATTTTTTCATTAAATCATCAGCATCACCAAATTGTGGCATACCTTTGGGATTACCAAAATTTGTTGTTTCTACATGTTTAAATCCTGCAAGTATGGACTGTTCTAAAACCCATAGCTTTGACTCTGTTGGGATATAAATTTCTTCATGTTGAAATCCATCTCTAACAGTAATTTCTCCTATTGTAACTTTCTTTGGATAATTCATAATTTTCAAGTTTGTTTTTTATAAAAAATCAGCAAACAAAGATAAAAATAAAATTTAAGTTGAAATAAATAATTAACATAGAAATTTACAAGTTATATATGTTGTTCAAAATAAGTTTTCAACAAGTATTTTATTGTAAATAATTAAATATATTATCATGTTGATATTTTTCCTAACATATAAAAACTAATCTAATTTATGTTAGTACATCTATGTTTAATATAATTTATCTTGTGTGTTTTATTAAAAAAAATTTTTGTGAATTAAAAATAAAAAGTATTTTTAATGTCTTAAATTTAAATAGAAGAAAGAAATGAATGAACTTATAGGCTTAACTCCAAAGAATTTATGGATAAATTTTCAAAATATTTGTAATATACCTCACCCTTCAAAAAAAGAAGAAAAAATAATTGAATTTGTTAAGAAATTTGGTGAGGACTTAGGTTTGGAAACGATTGTTGATGGAATTGGAAATGTAATAATTAAAAAACCTGCAACATCAGGTATGGAAAATAGAAAAGGAATTATTTTGCAAGGTCATATTGACATGGTTCCTCAAGCAAATTCTGATGTTAATCATAATTTTGAAACAGATCCTATTCAGGCTTATATTGATGGTGATTGGGTTACAGCAAAAGGTACAACACTTGGAGCAGATAATGGTATTGGAGCTGCAGCTGCAATGGCAATCCTTCAATCAACAGATATTGAACATGGCCCTGTTGAAGGCTTATTTACAATTGATGAAGAAACAGGAATGACAGGCGCTTTTGGTTTAAAACCAGGATTGCTTGATGGCGATATACTTTTAAACATGGACTCAGAAGATGAAGGAGAATTATATATTGGTTGTGCAGGTGGTATTGATGCAAATGTAACATTTAACTATAAGGAAGAAAGTGTTCCTGAAGGAATGACTGCTTTTAAAATTGCTGTAACAGGTCTAAAAGGCGGGCACTCAGGTTTAGATATTCCAATTGGAAGAGGGAATTCCAACAAACTTTTAATTCGTTTTTTCAAACATTCTGTTAAAGAGCATGGTCTACGTATATCAGATATTCAGGGTGGCAGTTTAAGAAATGCTATTCCTCGCGAATCTTTTGCAACAGTTCTTATTTCAAATGATAAAATACAAGATTTTAAAACAAGTATTTCAAAATATGAAGAAATCTATAAAAAAGAACTTGGAAATGTTGAGCCGGGATTATCATTCACAATAGAACAAACTGAAATGCCAACAATGGTAATTGATGTAAATACTCAGAATAAAATAATTAATTCTGTTTATGGATGTCCTAACGGAGTAATTCGTATGAGCGACACAATGGAGGGAGTGGTTGAGACATCAACAAATTTGGCAATTATAAAATCTGAAAATGGTAAAATTACTATCAATTGTTTATTAAGAAGTTCTGTTGATTCTGCAAAAGAAGATTTAGCACAAATGATAACAAGTGTTTTTGAACTTGCCGGTGCAGAAGTTGAATTATCAGGAGAATATCCGGGATGGAAACCAAATGCTGATTCTGCTATTTTAAAAGCAATGCAAGAAGTTTATAATAATAAATACGGTAAAATACCTGAAATTAAAGTTATACATGCAGGATTAGAGTGTGGAATACTTGGTGCAAATTATCCTCACTGGGATATGATTTCATTTGGACCAACAATTCGTTTTCCTCATTCACCCGATGAAAAAGTAAATATTGCAACAGTACAAAAATTTTGGGATTTCTTGGTAGAAACATTGAAAAATGCACCAGGGAAATAAATAATAAAAAATAAGAACAGTATAATGACAAAATTACAAAAAACTCTTAGAGATTCTAAAACAGCTAGATGGAGTGCTTTGGCAATTATTTCCATAACTATGTTTGCCGGGTATT
The DNA here is from genome assembly GCA_964442075.1 of uncultured Bacteroidales bacterium. GTDB lineage: Bacteria > Bacteroidota > Bacteroidia > Bacteroidales > CAYTAU01 > CAYTAU01. The sequence goes on along the minus strand of CAYTWH010000062.1, from coordinate 7,914 downwards.
TTTTAACTGACGTTATGTCTCCTCTTAAACCAATGTTAGAAAAGGAGTTTGGTTGGTCAAGTACCAATTATGGGATATTTACAAGTGCATATGGTTGGTTGAATGTATTTCTTGTGATGCTTATTTTGGGTGGTATTATACTTGATAAAATGGGTGTTAGGTTCACTGGAATTTTATCTTCAGGAATAATGGTTTTAGGTGCAGGAATAAAATTTTGGGCTATATCTAATCCAACTTTAGTAACAGATACTACATTTGGCATACATTCGCAGGTGTTTTTTGCTGCTGTTGGTTTTGCTATTTTTGGTGTTGGTGTTGAAATTGCAGGAATTACGGTTTCTAAAATTATTGTAAAATGGTTTAAGGGACATGAAATGGCATTAGCAATGGGAATGCAAATGGCAGTAGCACGTATGGGAACTTTACTTGCAATGGCTGCTCCTGTTCCATTAGCCATGTATTTCTCAAGTAAAAGTACTCGGGTTATTAATGGTGAATTAGTAGAGAAAATGGGTCCAAGTATTTCCGCACCAATTGCATTTGCTCTTATTCTTCTAGTAATAGGTTTTATTGCATTCTTTATTTATAATGCGATGGATAAAAAATTAGATGCATCAATTGCTACATCAGGAGAAGCTAATGCGGGTGATCCATTTAAGATAAGAGATATAGGATATATTATTACAAATAAAGGGTTTTGGTTAATTGCAGTTTTATGTGTTTTGTTTTATTCGTCGGTTTTCCCGTTTATTAAATATGCATCTGATTTAATGGTTAATAAATATGGACTAAGTCAAAATGTAGCAGGATATATTCCAAGTTTACTTCCACTTGGAACATTGTTTTTAACTCCATTTTTTGGTAGTATTTATGATAAAAAAGGAAAAGGTGCAAGTATAATGATTGTTGGAGCTATACTTATAATTATAGTACATTCAGTATTTTCTTTACCTTATTTAAATCATTGGTTTGTAGCTGTTGTTCTTGTTATAATACTGGGTGTAGCTTTATCTTTAGTTCCTTCAGCAATGTGGCCATCTGTGCCTAAAATTATTCCGGAAAATCAATTAGGAACAGCGTTTTCTTTAATATTTTGGATTCAAAATTGGGGGTTAATGGGAGTTCCATTACTTATTGGTTATGTGTTGGACAAAACAAACCCTGAAGTTGCAATAGCAAAAGCAAATGGGACAGAGATTCCGGTATACGATTATACTTATCCGATGCTTATTTTTACCTTATTTGGATTGCTTGCGATTATTGTTGCATATCTATTAAAGCATGAAGATAAAAAGAAAGGATATGGATTACAGATGCCAAATATTGAAAAATAAATAATTATTATATAATGTAAAAGGTGTTATAAATTAACACCTTTTTTTTTAGATTTTATTTTATGAAGAGAATAATAATATTAATTTCAGTTTTATTTATAGCTAATACTCTTACCCCACAAAGTTTATTATGGGAAATAAGCGGTAAAGGATTACAAACATCTTATTTATATGGCACAATTCATATTCAGGATAAAAGAGTGTTTCAATACGATGATATAGTTGAGAAAAAAATAATGGAATGTGATGCTTATGCAATGGAGTTATTAATTGATGAAATTAAAAGAGAAGATATTGAAAAATCAATGTTGATGAAAAAACATACAATTAATGGATTACTTAGTGAAGAAGATTACGCATTGTTAGACAGTACATTAAAAGCTGAGGTTGGAGCAGGTATGTTAATGCTTAATAAAATGAAACCATTTTTTATTGCATCTCAATTAATGCAAGCAGATATGAGTAAGGATATGGAAGAAGCACTTGATATTTATTTTTTAAATAAAGCAAAAAAAGCAAGCAAATTAATTTTTGGCATTGAACAATTATCTGATCAAATAGGAGCAATAGATCAAATATCACTTGATGAGCAATGCAAAATGCTTATGGATGCCATTAGAGATACATTAAAAGAAGAACAGCAATTTGACGACTTGCTGAAAGCATATTTGTCAGGAAATCTGGATACTATGTTGGTACTCTCAAGCGATACTTCTTTGCCTGAAAAATTTAATAAAGCATTTCTTATAGACCGTAATAAAGGTATGGCAAAGAATATTATTAAGTTTTGTAAAAAGCAAAAAACCTTTAATGCAATAGGAGCAGCACATCTTGGTGGAGAAAAAGGAGTTATTGCCTTGATTCGAAAAAAAGGATACTCTGTTAAGCCAATACCTTTTAAATTTAAGGGGACTTCTATTAATTGAATTGCAGCAAGATTTTCATAGTTTTTCAAAGACAATAAGAATTTTTGAAACACTATCGGGATAATGTGAGAAAATTTGAAGCAGTATTTGGAAAACTATGAAAACCCTACGGGAAAAAATATAATAAACAATCTGACTTCCTTATATTTTGCTTAAAATAACATTGGCTATTATAAAAAAATATAAGTCGCATATTATTCATTATATTTGTTTCTTGAAAGAATTGAATTAATAGAAGTCCCCTTAAGAATAAAAATTATATCATGCAAAAGATAAAATCCGTAACAACATATAAACTTAATGATCCGGATGATTCAATTGAAACAGGTTTTGTTAATTCTATTATTGAATATGACCAAAACGGGAATGTTACCAAGTCTGTTACTTATCTTTCAGAAAATGAAATTGAGAGCAAAACACTTGCAAAATTTAATGATAAAGGAGAATTACTGGAAGAAATTAATTATATGTCGGAAGATGAAATTGCCGAAAAACTTACTTACAAAAGAAATGATGAGGGAAAAATTGATGAAGTTAGAGTTGAATATATTGATGGAAGCTTATCAATAAAAAAATATGAATATGCAGATAACGAGATCATTGTAAATGTTATTGATGATGAAAATGAATTTGAAGGAAAAGAAATACGAAAACTTGATGATAAAGGTAAAATTATTGAAAAAATAATTTATGACGAAGATAATAAACTTGACGAAAAAGAAATAGTATGTTATGATGAAAAAAGTAATGTTATAAATAGAAAGGAATATAACAAAGACAACGAATTGGAAGTAGAGATAAATTATACTTATGATGATAATGAAAATCTTATTAAATTTTTGAAAACAAATAGCAAAAACGAAATAATTGACAGTGTTGTTTTTGTTTATGATGAAAAAGGAAATTTAACAGAACAAAAAGTTGGGGATTACTATTATTCTAAATTTGAAATAAACGCAGAAGAAAAAACTAAAACAGAAGAACGATTTGACATGAGTGGGACTCTGCAATTTATATTGACAAGCAAATTTGATGAAAATGATTTAATTATTGAAGAAATTTCTCCTTTAAACACCATAAAATATAAATACGAGTTCCATTAATTATGGCTGGAATATATATTCATATTCCGTTTTGTAAACAAAAATGCAATTATTGTGATTTTTATTCAATTACATCGTTCCACAAAAAAGAGGAATTACTAACTGCTCTGAATAAAGAACTGATAATTAGAAAAGATTACCTAAAAAACGAACTAATTGATACAATTTATTTTGGAGGAGGAACACCATCCTTGTTGAATATGCAAGATGTTGGAGATATATTGACAACAATAAATGATAATTATTCTGTAAGTAAAAATCCCGAAATTACTATTGAAGTTAATCCCGATGATGTAAGTTTTGAATATTTTAAAGATTTAATAAAATTGGGAATTAAAAGATTGAGCATTGGGATACAGTCTTTTAATGATAATGCTTTGGAGTTTCTAAACAGAAGACATAGCTCAAATCAAGCAATTGAGGCTGTTGAAAATGCACAAAAAGCAGGCTTTAAAAATATAAGTATTGATTTGATTTATGGAATTCCCTGTATGAGTTTTGAAACATGGACAAGATCAATTAACACAGCAATTAGTTTAAACATTCAGCATATTTCTGCATATCATTTGTCAATTGAAAAGAATACTCCATTATTTAAAATGCTATCGAAAAATGAAATAGCAATTATTAATGAAAACGAAAGTTTTAAGCAGTTTTCAAAATTAGTTGAAATGGTGAAACAAGAAGGATTTGAACATTATGAAATTTCAAATTTTGCGAAAAAGAATTTTTACTCTCAGCATAATTCAAATTACTGGAAACAAGAAAAGTATATTGGCATTGGTCCCTCTGCTCATTCCTTTAATCTTAAATCACGACAGTGGAATGTTTCAAATATTAGCCAATACATTGATTTTACAAATACTGATAAAAAGTTTTATTCAACAGAGATACTTACAAAAGATCAAAAATATAATGATTACATAATTACTGCATTACGTACTATATGGGGCATAGATTTAACTTATATTGAAAATAATTTCGGCACAAAATATCATAAATTATGTATTAAGCAATATGAAAAATATATTGATGCTGAACATATAATTTTTGAAAACAATAAATTAACTTTGTCTGTTGAAGGAATGTTTATTTCCGATACAATAATTTCAGAAATGCTGTATATAAACAAATGAAAGCAAATTATAGAATAATAAAAAAGTATGGCTATTTAGAGGGTTGGCTATCGCTAATTGTCAATGTTCTGTTATTTGTGGTAAAGTACTGGGCAGGAGTTATAACAGGTTCTGTTGCCTTAATAGCTGATGCATGGCATACCCTTTCCGATTCTTTAACATCAATAATTGTCTTAATTGGAATAAAGGCATCGGTAAAACCTCCCGACAAAAGACATCCATACGGACATGGAAGAGCCGAACTTATTGGCTCTATTGTAATTGGAGTTTTACTTGCTATTGTTGGATTTAATTTTTTGATTGAAGCTATTGATAAGCTACAAAACAGACATTCTGTTGTTTTTGGAACTTTTGCAATTGTGGTAACAATTATCTCAGTTGTTGTAAAAGAAGCTATGGCACAATTTGCCATTAGAACAGGTAAAAAGCACAATATAAAAACACTAATTGCAGATGGTTGGCATCACCGTTCCGATTCAATTTCTTCAATAATTATTCTTGTAGGGATTTATTTAAACGATTATTTTTGGTGGATGGATGCTGTTCTCGGAATCATTGTTGCTATCCTTATCTTTTATACTACATTTCATATCCTAAAAGATAATATTAGTCCTTTGCTTGGTGAAAAACCCAATGACGAAATAATTGATAATATCAATAAAATTGCACAAACAATTTGCGAAAGAGAATTAAACGTACACCATATTCGTATGCATCAGTATGGACATCATACCGAATTAACTTTTCATATTGAATTGCCCGGAAATTTTGAACTTAACAAAGCACATACTGTTGCAAGCAGAATAGAGCAAAAAATATTGAAAGAAATGGAAATTTATTCAACTATACATATGGAACCAATAGGAACATACTCATTAATGGAAAACGTTAAAGTAATATCATTTAATTATTCCGATAACGATAATTTTAATTTTGCTAATCAAATACGCACAAAGGTTTTTGTTGAAGAACAAAAAGTTGACCATAAACTAGAATTTGATGGTCTTGACGATACATCAACTCATTATCTGGTATTTTACAATAAAATTCCGGTAGCAACAGCCAGGTGGAGAGAAACAGACGAGGGTGTTAAACTGGAACGATTTGCAGTTCTTTCCGAATATAGAAAAAAAGGCATTGCAAAATTAATATTAGAAAAAGTTTTAGAAGATGTTTTGCCTTTAAATAAAAATATATATTTGTATTCACAGGTAACAGCAGTAGAGTTTTATAAGAAATATGGTTTCAATACTATTGGCAATATGTTTATGGAAGCAGATATTGAACACTATAAAATGGAATATAAAAAATGAGTAATACAAGCATATATTTAACCGAAGGAGCTATTAACCCGCAGGCAGTAGCCGATTATATTGCCAAACAAACAAGCAAAACAGAAATTGGAGCACATGCAATATTTTTGGGGCAGGTAAGAGCAGATATTGTTGACGCAAAAAACGTTAAGGCAATAGAGTACTCTGCATATCCCGAAATGATTGAAAGTGCAGTAAAAAATATAAAAGACCAAATTTACAGCAAGTACAATGAAATAATTTGTGTATATATTTTGCACAGTATTGGTTTGGTAAAAGCCGGCCAACTATCTTTATTTGTTTTTGTAGGTTCAAAACACAGAAAACAAGCATTTATGGCATCGGAGGAAATTGTTGATTTAATAAAAAAAGATTTGCCTGTATGGAAAAAAGAATTATTTGACGATGGCACAACAAATTGGAAAGAAAATGTTATTTAATTATTTAAAATATTAATGTCCTGTATTTTTGATATAGGCTTTTAATCATAAAACTTAGTTTTGCCTTTTATCCCTCCCCTTTGGGGAGGTTAGGAGGGGCTTTTAAAAACATAAATCATGCGCGATATAAGTCAGAAAGAAATAACATTAAGAACTGCAAAAGCACGTTCAGTAGTAAAAGTTAGCGATATTAGTATTAATGCAATAAAAAATAATACGGTGCCCAAGGGCGATATTTTTACAATTGCAAAAGCTGCCGGATATTTGGCAGTAAAAAAAACCAGCGATGTTATTCCTCATTGTCATCCTATGCCTGTTGAAGATTGCACAATTGAATTTGAAATAAAAGGCAATGAAATAATTATTGAGCTTGAAACCAAAACCCATTATAAAACAGGCATTGAAGTTGAAGCAATGTATGGTGCAAGTGTGGTAGCAATTACCATTTACGACCTTCTTAAACCAATTGACAAACAAATTGAAATAAGTTCTACAAAATTACTTTTTAAAACAGGCGGTAAATCCGATATAAATAATTAGTATTATTTTCACTTTCGTGATATAGTTAAACTGTTTTATGCAGTAGACATTAACTTTTTTTAAATCGGCAGCTAAGTTTTTGTAATCGGTAGTTGGAAATCTGAAGAGGGCAGTAGAAATACCCATGTTGATGGTCAAAAAACCCTTATCGGCTGCCAATTTGTCCTTGTAAACATTCAACATTTTCATATAAACACTCAGCTTTTTCATATAAACATTCAGTTTTTACTTATAAACATTCAAGTTTTTCTTATAAACATTCAGTTTTATCTTAGAAACAGTCAACATTTCCTTATAAACATTCAACTTTTCTTTGTAAACAGTCAACATTTTCTTGTAAACAGTCAACATTTACTTGTAAACAGTCAAGATTTCCTTGTAAACAGTCAACTTTTCTTTGTAAACACTCAACTTTTTGTTGTTAAAACGTTTTTTTGCTCTATTTTTTGCGAAAAATGCAAAAACAAGGCTGAGTTTGCTCTAAAATTTGCAAAAAATGCAAAATATAGGAATTTTGGGTAAAAAAGAGCTTTTTAAATATATAATTAGTTAATTATTTTCTCTTTTGCGTTTTTTCTCTCTTTTTTTGAGTGGATTAAATACACCAACAGCATATCGGCGTGAGCCGAAGTAGATAAGTTTTATCACAATAATATTACAAACAAATACGTTTGAAATAGATATAGTATTATTAATTGCACAATGGCTATATGTGTTTATTTGTTATAGCTCTAAAATTTTAACATTATGTCTGTATATAAGAATTTAACCGATTTTGAAAAACTTCTCTACGCTACCAAATATATTGCTTTTTTAAAAAAAGATATTAAATTGCTTAATATCGAAAATGGTAAATTAAAATCTGAAATACATGAATTAGAATACAGATTAAAGAAAGAAAACCCAAAAGGATACAAACTGGGAATTTTTAAAGAACAAATAATAGCAACAAGTAATAATTTAAACAAATACAGAAGATTATACGAAGAGTATTTTATGAAATGGTTTATACTTAAAAATGCTTAGTGAAAAGTTTAAAATAAGTTCGTCAGAGAAAATCGTGACAGGCTGTCGAACTTACATTTTGTGAGGTAGCAGTGACAGCAAGCCCCCCATGTCAGT
>CAYTWH010000061.1:0-17950 GCA_964442075.1 uncultured Bacteroidales bacterium | reverse complement strand
TCTAAGGATGATGAAATGGGGTAGGAGATTGCATTCTTTTGTAGATTTGGGTTTGATGAAAGCTTTTGCAAGCCAACATTAGGCATTTTTTTAGTTTTTTGGACTTACTGTTTTATTATTTTCCTTGTTATCGTTTTTTTATCTGTTGTTATTTTTATAATATAAATACCTTTTGGCTGTGAGCTTAAATCTATCTCGTAATTGCGAGGGTGATAACCCGTGGCAATCTTATTCTTATTAGCAGATTGCTTCGCTTTGTTCGCAATGACGGTGTTTTTTATGGTTTTCCCTGTAATATCCATAATTTCTACTCCTATTATGCTTTCTGCTTGTATTATTATTTTTCCTGTTGTGGGGTTGGGGTAGATTTCAATGTCATTATTGTCTATAAGTTCGTTAACAGATGTATATAATATGTAGTCACAAGCAACAATTTGAAAATTTGTGTCTATTTGTGCGTCAGAAAAGCACCTTATTGGTCCTCCTGCTTCTGGATAGATTGCTGCTCTTGGAAAAAACCAATCCAATCCACCAATTCTCTCCATAAAATAACCTCCGTTCCAAAATGTATAATCGTCAATCGCAATTGTTCGGTATTTTTTCAATGAAACTCCGTCAATATTTACATTTATTATTGTGTCAATTACAAGTCTGTATATTGTGTCTGTCCATGGAATAGTATCTGGTTTATCAAGCGTTAATGTGTCTCCAATATTTCCATTAAAAATATAAGTTGTCAGAAATTTTGCCTTTGAAAAACTCCACATAAAAACCGTATCTAATTGTTCAAAAAGATAAATAGGTTCAAGCATTATTGTGTCTCCTATGTATCTATAATAAGTTTGAATAATTTTATGAGTAGATTGTCCATCAATTATAGTGTCTGACACGCTTTTCAAGTGTAAATATTCACAATTTCCAGGACACATTCCTGCTGCATGTTCACTATAATACCATTCAGTTCCTACGGTGCCAAATGTTTGTCCGAATATGCTTGATGAAAATATCAAGAATAAAATTGTTAAAAATCTATGTTTTTTCATGTTCTTAATTTTTTAATTTTTATATTCCAGTACAACTTTTTCTACAGTAACGCCTTTTGCTGTGGTTACTTTTATAATATAAATACCTTTTGGCTGAAAATCTGAAGAGAGGAAACAATAATAATACTTGAAATTATGTGCTTTTTTTTCACAATTTTTCCTTTTTATAATTTTAAATTTTCGTAAATATACAAATAATATTTATAAATGCCAAAGTCTTAAAAAAAAAGCCTCTAATTTGCATTAGAAGCTTTTTGTAAAAATTATTTTTTATTATATTATTTAGCAACCATACAGCTATCGTCCTGTAAACTTGTATCCCAACAATGCCAATCGCTATCGCCAAATTCACCAGGGTCTTTAACTCTGCCGTGTTTATCTGCAAAATTCCATTCTATTTCTGTTAAATTATCATCACCTTTATTATATATGTCATAAAATCTGTCAAATTCACCTGTGCTGGTTTTACCATAAAAAATATATCCACCATTTTCTGCTCCACTAGGTTTTACATTTAAATATTCAATGTCGGCATTTCCATTATGGTCATCGTTCCATGTAATTCGTAGTAATTCATTAGGATTTGATGCATTTTCATTTAGTACCCAGAAACCACTTGTTCTGTCGGTTGCCGATTCGCCGTTATACCATAAAAAGTCATCAATTCTCATTTCCCAAATAACAATATTGCCATCAACTTTTCCTGTTAACTCAGCAGAGTGTGCACCATTTGAGAAATTATATTCCCATGTCCAATAACCACCGTCTCTTCTGTGCCATTTAGGTTCATGGTTAAACGATTCAACAAACGAAGCAACAGGAACAGCCATGCCAAAGGTTAGAATAATATTCCAAACAGCAACATTTACCACACTATGTCCCCAATTTGCTGCAGTAAGAATGTCTTTTGTGCTTTTCGCTTCATTGTTAAAATCGCCAAAGTCCATTATCAAAGAATTTTGAGGTGGAATTTCAGGTGCATCTTCTTTCTTTTTACATGCATATCCGAATGTAAAAAATGCTATTAGTGCAATTGCAACTAATTTGTTAAAAAATGAGTTTTTCATAGTTTTTAATTTTTTATTGTTAAACATTATTTTTTTATTTTCAATATCTATTACACATAAAAGTTATTTTACCCTTATTGGTAGGTTACAAAGATTTTAAATCAATAAATACCAAACTGTCAACAAGGCATATAAATAATGTGCAAGATATATAAAAAATAATTAGTTGCAAAAAATATATGTAAGTTCAAATTGATTTCAGAAATTTAAGCAATCTAATATTAAAAAATCAGGTTTTAATAAATTTTACTGCTGAGGCTTTGAAACATATCCACACTTTTTTCCCTGCTTGCAGCTTGAATTTATTAATTGAAGTTTCGGTAATAAATGCTGATAGTTTGACACCAATATCTATTATTAATTCATAGTTTGATTCAATTGGGTAAACATCAATTATTTCTCCATAAAAATTGTTCATGGCACTTGCTTCAAGTTGTTTGTCGGAAATAAGAATATCTTCGCTTCTGATTAACAAACAGCCTTCTGTTTCTGTATTATCTGAAACAAGAGAAATTTCAATATTATTATTGATAACAGCCTTGTTTTTATTTGTGATTTTTGTTTTAAAGAAATTTTTAATTCCTATAAAGTTTGCTACAAATTTAGATTCAGGATTTTGAAAAACATCTTTTGGAGTACCAATTTGTAATAATTTACCATTATGCAATACTGCTACTTTGTTTGCTAGTGTTACGGCTTCAATATAATCATGTGTAACATGAATAATGGTTTGTCCGTTTTTATTTAATTTTCTTAAAAGGGCACGTAATTCATCTTTTAAAATAATATCGAGAGAGGAGAGAGGTTCGTCTAGTAAAAGTATGTCGGGTTCAAGTGCAAGAGTTCTTGCCAGTGCAACTCTTTGAAGTTCTCCACCTGAAAGTGTGGTTGTATTTCTATGTAATAAATGACTTATATTAACAACTTTGGCAAGTTCTTGTATTTTTTCTTTGGTAGATATTTTATCAAGCTTTTTTGACTTTAATGCATATAAAATATTTTCTTTTACTGATAGATGTGGGAAAATAGCAAAATCCTGAAATACAAGTCCAAAATTCCTTTTTTGTATCTTTTCAAAACTAATATCTTTATTGTTAAATAATATTTTGCCTTTATCCTGTTTTATTAATCCAGCAATTATTTCAAGCAAAATTGTTTTTCCTGCACCCGATTGGCCAAGTATTACAAAATAATCTTCATTATTAACAGAAAAGCTAATATCGTCAAGAACAAAGTCTTTATATTTTTTTGATATATTATTAACTGTTAGCATCTGTTTTTTCTTTTGATAATAATCGTAATAGCACAAAAAAGATAAGGCAAACAATAATAAATAAAACTGCTACAGGTCTGGCATATTTTAAACCAAATGCTCCAAAGCGTTCATAAATAAGAACAGGTGTAACCATAGGGTAATATGCTACTATTACAATTGCTCCAAATTCACTCATGCCACGGGCAAACATTAATATTAAGCCCGAAACAATATTGCGCCACGCTAAAGGCAAAGAAATTGAAAAAAACACTCTAAAATGAGAAGCTCCAAGATTTAATGCAGCTTTTTCGAGACGTACAGGTACTGCAGAAAAACCATCGCGGGCAGCATTAAGTAAAAAAGGAATGCTAATAAAAGCCATAGCTGCAGCAATGCCAATAGGATGTCCTACCAGGTTTAACCCAAATTGGTCAGCAATTTCACCAACAACAGTATCTCTTGAAATAAATCCAAGTATTGCAATTCCTGCCGCAGAATGTGGAATAACGATTGGAAGATCTATTATTCCCAGAACAAATCGTTTTCCAAAAAAGTTTTTTCTGGCTAATAAATATGCCAAAGGAATAGCTGCTATTGCAAATATTATTGTTGCACAAAACGAAGTAGATAATGTTAGCCAAATACTGTTTACTACATCATCGTCTTTTGCTGTTTCAATAAGGTCAACAGGCGATGTTTTTAAAAACATTCCTACAAGTGGAGCTAATATGAATAATAGTATAAGTCCGCCAAGAAAAATTAAAAATAAATTAAATGTGCTGTATCTCCTCATCAAATAGCGGATTCAATTATTTATCTTTTTTAAAGAATATAGGTTTAACTGTAAGCATTAAAAATGCCCAGTGTCCAATTTTATCACTATCACCTGTTCCTTTTATTATTTCCGTTGATTCACTTGCAAACATAGCTGAATAACCCAACATTAAGCTTGAAATATCAGATAATTTAATTATTGCGTAAATATCTATTTCTGTTCCTAGATATTTGTCAATTATCTTATTATTATAAATATAATTGTTTTGAAGCATAAAATAATGAACATCCGTAAAAACAGTAAGCTTTTCATTTAATTTATAATCAAATTTCAGATATGTGTTATTTAACCCTGCATTTTTAGTAGTTGCCGGAGTGCTGAAATAATCAATTTTTCCGTTTGGGTTATGTTTTGCTCCGTATAGAATATCAAAAGAATTTTCAATAGTATTTGTTGAATCCACAGCATCGTTTCCTGACATATATTCAATACCAACAGCAATATTTGTTTTATTATTAATTTTATATTTAATATCAGAATTAAAATAATATGCATTAATGTCCTGTCCTGTTTTGTTTTTTCCTGTTTGTTCGAATAATCTTACAGTAAAAAACAAATTATCGTTTTTATATTTAATTATACCTCCTATTGTTCCTCTTATGTATAAAGTACTTGTTGTTCCTGTTTTCTGAAAACCATCGGCAATAGATAATGAAGATAAAGTTATTTTGTTTATTTTTTTAGATATCCAAAGAAAATTTAGTGTTTTGTAATTGTCAGAAGATAATGCGGTGTAATCTGTTCCGAAATTATTTGCTTGTGTTTGATTAAATGCAGAGCCAAGATTAATTTCCAAATTAGTATCTTTATATTTTAACAACATGGCATCGTGTTTTGACCCAATTTGGTTCCAATTAGAAGGACTTATCAATCGTTTATTGTCATATTTTAAACTTTGTCGTCCTGCTTTTACAGAAAACTTTTTTGAAATCAAAAATTCTGCCCATGCTTCATGTAACATTGATGAAGCAATATCATTTTTTGCTTTTTCATCGCCCCAAATTCTAGCATCCTGAAAAGAAATAAGACTATTTATCTTATCATCTTTATATTTAAAATTTATTCTACTTCTTTGACTTGTATGATATGATGGTGTGGTTGCAGAGTCGCGTAAAATTTTATATCCGTTTCTGAATTCAAAACGCGGTCTTATTTCAGCGTCAATTTGAATTTGAGCTTTTGAGTTATAATACAATGCAATAGCAGCAATTATTATAAGAAGTATTTTCTTTTTCATTATTTTAAATATTATTCATTTTTAGAATATTTTTTCAATTCAGCAGGTATCATATTATACGTTTCAGAATAAGTTGGTATTATTGACGGTTGCCCATTACTTTCAATTATTTTCATTCCTTTTTCTTTGTCAAGTAAATAATCAACAAATTTTTGTGCAGCATTTTTATTCGGAGCATTTTTAATAATTGTTATGCCGTAAACCATAGCTTCCCCTTTTTTTACTATATATTCTCCTGGTTTTTTGCCTGATACTTCAACATTTACCGTGGAATATAATTCTGAATAATCAGGATTTTTTAGATTTATCTCATCAGGTAATATTATGTATTTCAAACCATGTTGTTCAGCTACAGAACGATAAAGAAAAATATAATCTATAGCATTTGATTCCAATAATCCAAGAAGGTCAACTTCTTTGGGGCGAATATAGTTTTTGTCTTTTTCAAGTAATATGCTTGTAAGTCCTTTTTGTTTGTAATAATTTTCGGCAAGCTTTGTTGTCAATACTGTTCTGTATCCACAAGGATCAGAATCAGGTTCGGAACGACCATAAGCAACATCATTTTTTAGTAAAATGTTAAACCAGTTGTCTTTATTTATTTCATTATTATATCTTGAATCTTTAGTATAAACAATAGCCATTTCATTAGTAGCAAATTTAATGTTCCAATCTGCAAAATCAGGAATTAATAATTTATCAATAACAGTATAATCGGCAGAAGCCATTATATCACATTCTCTATTCAAATCAGTAATTTTTCTTGCACATTGTCTGCTCCCAGCTGATTCTAATATCACTTTAATATTAGGATTTTCTTTTTCAAATTTTTCTGAAACTTCTTTAAATGGAACAGATAGACTGCCTGCATGAAAAATTATAAGTTCGGTTTTTTCTGTAGCCTTATTATTCTCATTTTGTTCTATTGAACTTTGTTCTTTACAAGCACTTACAATTATTAATATTGAAAGTACTAATACTTTAATTTTGATTGAATCTTTTTTCATAATGTTTAGTTATTTATTGAGTTAAAAAAATCTTTAGTAATCTCAGATACCGCTTTGTCAAATTGTTTTGTAAGTTTTAAATAAGAGTTTACCATATTATCTCCTTCGTTGGTTAGCCAACTTTCTCCTCCTTTTATGCCTCCTCTTTTTCTTTCCACAAATGAAAATCCAAGTATTTGCTCAGCTTTTTTAATATCTCCCCATGCTTTGCGGTAACTTATATTGAGTTTTTCGGCAGCACTGCTTAAGGACATCTCATTTTTTATTGCTAGCAGAAGCATAAAAACACTTTCATCAATTATTTCTTTATTATTTCGCGATAAAAATATTTTGTATTTTAAAAATATATCATAATACTTGGAACCTTTTGAACCTGCCATATTTGAAATTTAATTGTATTTATTTTGTGTTAATTATTAAATTAACGATATGCAATAAAATGCATAACGAATGTAAAGAAATAAATTATAGATTTATAATTATTAATTTAGAATGTGTTTAATAGCACAAAATAGAACGAGCAAGGAAAGGAATTTTGAGATACTTAATATATCTTTGCAAATATGCAAAAGCTATTAATAGTAGTAGTAGGTCCAACTGCAGTTGGAAAAACTGATTTAAGTATTGATATTGCAAAAAATTATAGTGCGGAAATAATTTCTGCTGATTCTCGTCAGTTTTACAAAGAATTGTCTATTGGTACGGCTGTCCCAACAAATGATCAGTTAAATTCAGTAAAGCATAACTTTATTCACAATAAATCAATTCATGATTATTACAATGCTTATAAATATGAACAAGATGTAATTGAATTTTTGCAACAATATTATAAAAAACATGATAAAGCAATTTTAACAGGAGGTTCGGGAATGTACATTGATGCTGTTTGTAATGGTATTGACCTTATGCCTGATGTTGATGATGAGATACGGAATAGTCTTATTGAGAGAATGAAAAATGAAGGTGTGGAAAGTTTGAGATTTGACTTGAAGAAACTTGACCCTGAATTTTATAAACTTGTTGACCTTAAAAACAAGCAAAGAATTTTGCGAGCTTTGGAAGTTTGTATTCAAACAGGAAAACCATTTTCTTCTTTTCGCACTAAATCAATAAAAAAAAGAAAATTTAAAATTATTAAAATTGGTTTAAATATAGATAGAGAAGAATTGTACGATAGAATTAACCAGCGTGTTGATATAATGATAGGATTCGGTTTAGTTAAAGAAGCGAGAAGTGTTGAGCAATATAAAAACGCTTATGCATTAAAAACCGTAGGTTACAGGGAATTATTTGCCCATTTTAATGGAGAATATGATCTGAATAAAGCAATAGAACTAATAAAACGAAACACTCGCCATTTTGCCAGACGACAATTAACATGGTTTAATAAAGATAAAGAAATTGTTTGGTTTCATCCTGATGATAAGAGTGAAATACTTGAACAAATATCCAAAAATCAGTAGTCCATTTTTTTCAATATCGTTTTGTTTAAAAATTGTTTATAAGCAAAAGAATATTCAATTTTAATCATGACATTTTAGTATTAACTTTGTATTTTTTATAATTAAAATTATTGATTAATGGCTAAAGTAATATCTATTGCTAATCAAAAGGGAGGAGTAGGAAAAACAACAACTGCAATAAATTTGGCAGCAAGTTTCTCGGTTTTAGAGAAAAAAGTATTATTAATTGATTCTGACCCACAGGCAAATTCAACTTCGGGAACAGGTTTTGAAATAAGAAATGTAAAGACAGGTATTTATGAATGTTTGATAGATGAAGTAAATCCTAAGGATATTATTTTAAATACAGAAATTGAGAATTTTGATATTTTACCATCTCATATCGATTTGGTTGGTGCTGAAATAGAAATGCTTAATCAGCCTAATCGTGAAAAGATCATGAAAATGACTATAGAGAAGGTTAAAGATGATTATGATTTCGTAATTATTGATTGTTCTCCATCGCTTGGTTTACTTACTGTAAATGCTTTAACAGCTTCCGATTCTGTAATTATTCCTGTACAATGCGAATACTTTGCTCTTGAGGGCTTGGGTAAACTTCTAAATACAATAAAAATAATACAAACACGTTTAAACCCTGAACTTGAAATAGAAGGATTTTTACTTACAATGTATGATTCACGTTTAAGATTGTCGAATCAGGTTGTAGAAGAAGTTAGAAAACATTTTGAACAAATGGTGTTTAGTACAATTATACAGCGTAACGTGAAATTAGGCGAAGCTCCAAGTTATGGGCAACCAATTGTTCTTTATGATGCAACATCAAAAGGTGCAATAAATTATCTTAATCTTGCCAGAGAGGTTTTGCAAAAAAACAATATGACAGTAATTGATAATAAAGAAAAAATAATAGAAGTATAATCATGGCTAAAAAACAAGCATTAGGCAAAGGATTAGGAGCACTAATGGGTGATGTTGATAATTCTAATATTATCAAAGCTGGTACAATAAACGAGATAAATATTGATAAAATTGAAATTAATCCATTTCAGCCAAGAGCAGAATTTGATAAAGAAGCTCTTAATGAACTTGCCGACTCAATAAAAGAACTGGGGATAATACAGCCATTAACTGTTAGAGAATCAGAAAATAATAAATTCCAATTAATTGCAGGTGAAAGGAGATTACGTGCAGCAAAAATAGCCGGATTAACAAAAATTCCTGTATTTGTAAGAAAAGCAGATGATACAGAAATGTTGGAAATGTCTCTTGTTGAAAATATTCAAAGAGAAGATCTTAATGCAATTGAAATAGCTCATAGTTATAACCGTCTTATTGAAGAATGCAAACTTACACAAGAAATATTAAGTGATAAGGTTGGGAAAAAACGTTCTACAATTGCCAATTATTTACGATTGTTAAAATTACCTGCCAAAATCCAGTTGGGAATTAAAGATAAAAAAATCTCAATGGGACATGCTCGCGCAATTGTTAATATTAACGATGCTGAAACACAAATGATAATATACGAGCAAATTGTAAAATATGAGCTTTCAGTTAGAAAAGTAGAAGAAGCAGTAAGAGAATTAAGCGAAAAAAAACAGGAAAAGAAAACAAGCAAAGTAAGGACTGCAGCAGAATACAATGATTTGAAAAAACATCTTGAAAAATATTTTCAAAGTAAAATTGAATTTAAAAGAAACAATATTGGTGTAGGTAAAATCGTAATTCATTTTAAATCAGACGAAGAGCTGGAGAAAATCATTGCTATACTAGATTAAATTAATTCAATATTATTGAAAATTTCTAAATCCATATTGATATTTATTATTTTTGTATTAATGATTGTATCTGAGAGTTATTCTCAGAAAGACTCTTCAATCATAGTTCATGATATAGATTCCTTAAGAATTAAAAAACATTCGCCAAAACTTGCAACATATATGTCAGTGGTATTACCGGGATTAGGGCAGGCTTATAATAAAAAATACTGGAAAATACCTATTATTTATGCAGGCTTTGGTACTTTGATCTATTTATATAAACAGAACAATGATAATTTAACACTTGCCGATACAGCGTATAATCAATTAATGCGGGATCCTACAATTGAATATTTAGATGTTAACGGTTATGTAATCACAACTACTGATGATGCAAAATTAATGAAGGATGAATATCGAAAATCTCGTGATTTTAATGCTATTTTGATGGTTATGTTGTACGTTTTAAATATTGTTGATGCAAGCGTTGATGCTCATTTTTACAACTTTGATATTAGTGACGACCTGTCAATAAGGATAGAACCGACAATGATAAACACAATTTCTACAAATAAAACATTTGGTGTTAAATTAAATGTTTATTTTTAGCCCACAATTAAATTTTTAGTTTGATGAAATATTTAATACAATTTATACTTGTTGTTATCTTATTTGGAAATATTCAGGAAATATATGCCAATAATAATGGTAAAGATTCTACCGATGTTAATTCCATTGATATCGACAAGCATGAAATTACTCAAAACCTGGACAGTTTGTTAAATGTATGGTATGTAAAAAACTCAATAGAAGAAGAAACTGACAGTATTGATATCAATATTGATATTCCCGTGTATTCTGATTCTGTGATTATTGAACGCCTCAATAATCTGCCTATGATATTTGATATGACATATAATGATAGGGTAAAGAGTTTTATTAATTTATATGCTGTTAAAAGAAGGAAACAAGTAGAGTCTATGCTTGGAATGACTAATTATTATTTCCCATTATTTGAGTCAATATTAGATTCTTATGAATTGCCTTTAGAGTTAAAATATCTTGCAATAATTGAATCTGCTTTAAATCCCAGAGCTGTATCAAGGGCAGGAGCAACAGGATTATGGCAATTTATGTACACAACAGGTAAATTATATAAATTAAAGATAAATTCTTTGGTTGATGAACGCCGCGACCCAATAAAATCAACTCATGCAGCAGCGAGATTTTTAAAAGACTTATACGATATATATGGCGATTGGACATTAGTAATAGCTGCTTATAATTGCGGACCCGGTAATGTTAATAAGGCCATAAGACGTTCTAATGGAAATAGAAATTACTGGGAAATATATTATAAATTACCACGTGAAACCAGAGGTTATGTACCTGCATTTATTGCTGCAACTTATGTAATGGAGTATTACAAAGAGTATAATATTGTTCCAAAAACTATTGATTACCCAATTATAATAGATACTATATATGTCACTGAAGATCTGCATTTAAATCAGGTTGTAGAAGTGTTGAATATTCCTTTAAGACAATTACAAGACCTTAATCCACAATATCGAAGAGATATTGTTCCGTGCAAGACAGACACATTCGCACTAATACTGCCTGTGGAATATACAACTAAATTTATTGAATTGCAGGATTCAATTTATGCTTATAAAGATTCTATATTTTTCAATACCAAAAAAGTTATTACCCCACCTCAATATTCTACAGATCATTATACTCCTGATCCACCATCGGCTGATATGAAAAAAGTATATTATACAATAAAATCAGGCGATAATCTTGGTTATATTTCGAGTTGGTTTAATGTTAAAACTAATGATTTGCGATATTGGAATAATATTAACAGGAATATGATAAGGGCCGGAAAAAAACTTGTTATCTATGTAAATAAAAATGATGTTGAAAAGTACAACAAGATAGATAAAATGAGTTTTGAAAAGAAACAGAAGATGGTTGGTAAAACGGTAACAAAAACTGAAAGTACAACAGCAACAGTAAAAATCAAAGATGACGGAAAAGGAAAATATACTTATTACACTGTAAGATCAGGTGATAATTTTTGGACAATTGCTAAAAAGTATCAGGGAGTTTCAAATACAAATATAATGGAGTTAAATGGAATTACTGATCCCGGTAGTTTAAAACCCGGACAAAAACTAAAAATAAAGAGGCTGTAATAAAAAATAGAAAGTCAAAATTTAAAAAAGCGACAGATCCACAGATAAAATTTATGACATAAGTATTGAACAATGAAGCCTTTTAAAATATTACTATTTGTTTTTGCAATAATTATTGTTTTAGGGTTTGTTATGCTTATTTTTCCTAAAGATGGAATTAAGGTAAACAATGATCTAACAATAAAATTCACATCATTTCAAGAACTGTTTTTCCAAAAAAAAGTAGAGTATGCAGATATATCAGACTTATTAAACCTAGGATTGTTTAATCTTGACAGCCTTGATTTAAGTGGTGATAGCGATTCTGCAAAAGTAGATACATTTAGAGTATCGGCAGACAGCCTAAAGCAAGTGGTTTATAAACTACAATTTGCTGATAGTAATAAAACTGCTTTGCATCCATTTTTCAAGAAATTGAAAAACAGAACTGAAGTAATTCATGTTATGCATTATGGCGATTCGCAAATTGAGGGCGACCGTATTACCGGAATTATAAGGAATCATTTACAAAGTAGGTATGGCGGATACGGAATAGGTGTAATACCCGCTGTTGAAATTAACAATGTTTCTGTTTCTATTACGCAAAGTGCATCTGATAACTGGCAACGATACACGGTTTTTGGAAAAAAGGATACTACAATTAAGCATAACAGGTTTGGAGCATTAGGCGTGTATTGTCGATATGCGCCTGTTTGGAACGATAGCCTGCCAAACGATTCTGTTAACTATGAAGGATGGCTGAAATTTGAGAAATCGAATATTACATTTGCATCGAATAAAAAGTTTAAAAACATTAAGCTTTTTTATGGATACAATCAAAAGCCTGTAATTGCCGAACTTTATGTGGGCGAGGAGATGAAGCAGTTTCATACACTAATGTCTGGCAAATCAATAAAAGTGCAGAATTTTATCGTAGAAAATACGCCTGACGAGTTTAAAATTAAATTCACAGGCAAAGACAGCCCTGATATTTATGGCATTAGTATTGAAAGCGATGCAGGAATTTTAGTAGATAATATTGCAATGCGAGGTAGCGCCGGATTGGATTTTACACGCATGAATATGACACAGCAAAGTCAGATGTACCGATTGCTTAATACAAATCTGTTGATATTACAATTTGGATTAAATGTAGTACCTAATGTTGTTGAGGATTATACATATTACGAAAACTGGTTTTATAATCAGTTATCGGCATTAAAGCGTTTTAATCCCGATATGTCAATAATTGTAATAGGTGTTTCCGATATGTCGCGTAAAAAAGGAGAATATTACGAATCGTATCCTAATATAGAAAAAATTCGTGATGTACAGCGTAATGCAGCTTTTAAAGCTAATTGTGCATTTTGGGATTTTTATGAAGCAATGGGAGGAGAAAACTCTATGCCAAGCTGGGTTTTTGCGGAACCGCCTTTAGCAACAAAAGATTTTACTCATCTTAATTATAAGGGGGCTAGAATTATTGGACAAATGTTTTATAATGCATTAATTTATGAGCAGAATTCTTATAATAAGAAGCATTAGTTGAGTTAAGGAGTTTGTAAATAATATATTTTTGTTAAAGCTAATATAGTTTAGAATTTTACTGAAATTTATAAATAATTTAAAGAAGGAGAATATTGTGGTAAATAAAAAAAATATAGGAATTATTTTTTCGGGAGGACCTGCACCGGGTGCAAATACTGTTATTTCGTCATGCGCACTTACTTTTCTTGATAAAGGAATTGGTTGCATTGGCATTTACAAAGGATATGAAAGTTTACAAGAGTTTAATAAAGTAAAACCTAATTTATTTAAAGATATTCATTACATAAAAATTAATAAATCTATTTCCAAAATTAGAAATAAGAGAGGAATTATATTAAGAACATCAAGAGCAAATCCTTGTAAACATATTAAAACCGTTGATGATCTTAAAAATCCAGAAAATTCAAAAAGACTTCATAATATTATTGATGCTCTTAATTATCTGAATATTGATGCTTTAATATCAATTGGTGGAGATGATACTCTTAAAACAGCAAATATGCTGAAAATTTTGGGAGTAAATATTATTCATATTCCAAAAACTATTGACAATGATTATTTTGGTATTGCATGGACTTTTGGTTTTTGGAGTGCTGTTAATACTGTAAAATCTATTATCCTAAATTTAAAAGCCGATTCTAAAGCAACCGGCTCATTTGTTATAGCTGAGCTTATGGGCAGAAAAACAGGATGGATCACTTATGCGGCAGGTATTGCAGGAGAATCAATAAAAATGATATCTTGCGAAGACATAAAGACAAAATACCTTAAATTAGACGATATTGCAGATGAACTGGCAGATTTAATTACACTAAGGCAAAAGAGACATAAGCCTTATGGAGTAATTTGTGTTGCAGAAGGTTTAGTTGACAAATTGCCAAAAGAATTAAAACCTGAGAAAAAAGACAAACATGGTAATCATAGACTTTCACAAGCTCAGATAGGCAGGATTATCAGAGATAAAACCGTTCATAGATTTAAGGAAAAAACAGGAAGGGATGTCAGGATTATTTATAAGCAAATTGGTTATGAAACAAGATCTGCATCACCAATAAGTTTTGATGTGGTTATGGGTGCAATGTTGGGATATGGTGCTTATAAATTATATTCTGAAAAACAATTTGGGCACATGGTTTCGGTATCAGATAATTTTGATATTAAAGCAATTCCTTTTAATGAACTTATTTGTCCAAAAAGCCTGCTTACAAAAGTAAGATATGTTTCTAGAGGTAGCGATTTTTATAATTTGAAAGAAGCTCTTGCCATCAGAGAGTTTATTGAAAATAACGACGAACTTTAATTTGTTTTATTAATTGAGCTCAGAATATATTTCTTTATTTTTTATTAACTTTAAGCAACCTTCTTTCAATATTTGGAGTCTTATACTAAGTATAATCTTAACCTTAAATATATAATATTATGAAACAATTTTTGATTTTAGCCTTATTTGCATTTGTTATTAATGCACAAGGTCAGATTACTCTTGAGCAACATTATCCTTCCGCTGGTGAAGCTTCGAGATCAGTATTCTATACTGTTTTTTCATCTTGCGAATTTAAATATTACCAATATAATAATACAGCCAATACATTAACAGTATACAACATTGACCATTCTGTATATAAAAATATTACAATTCCAGCCCAACCACCTCAAGTTTATTCAACAGGTTATCAACTTTATGCAGTTTCTAATATGATTTTTGATACTGATAGTAATACCGTAGAATATATTATAATTGGACGAAATACAACACCACCACTTACACCTGATTATTATAATATCTATAACGAAAATGGCAATATATTATTTTCAGATTCATCAATTGGAAATTATGGTTCAATAAGTACTGGTTTTATTGATCATCTTAGCGTTTATAATACTCCTGATGGACCTAAATTAATGTTGCACTATCCTTCTGATAATTCAGCAAGTGTTTTTGATTTACCTGGAGAATTTCCTCAAAACTGTCCTTATATCAGCAAGGTTTTAAATAATGAAAATGCACTTGACTTAGGTAATCCATTTCCTAATCCAATTTACGATTTTGTAACTATTCCGTACAAACTTCCAAATGGAATAAATCAAGGTAAAATATTAATTTATGATATACAGGGTAATGTAATAAAAGAATATTTGGTAGATAAAACTTTTAGCAATCTTAAAATCTCTACTAACGACATATCGGCAGGTACTTACTATTACCAATTACAAACAAGTACTAACAACAGTCAAGGGAAAAAGATTATTATTATTAAGTAATAGTAATCATTCTATTCAAGTTAAAAATGATAGTGATTTTATCTTTTCGATTTTTGTCAGGAGGAGTGCAAATAGTTGAAAATTAAAATAATATTTTTTGCTAATTATCTTTTTTTGAGTATTTTTGTTAATAATGAAAACCCAACTTTACATATTATTTTTCACAATTATTTTTGCTTTAAGCTCTTGTATTGGAATAAAAAAGGAATGTCCTGAGTTTGATGACGAAATAATGGCATGGATTCCATACGAACAAGGAGATATCATTAAATTATCGAATAGTGATTTGGATAGTACAATAACAATATTAATTCAATCTCAGTATATCGACCATATGGAAAGCTATAAGACAAATGAAAAATGTGGTCAATGCGATGATTATATTACAATAAATAATAGTCAAAATAGTCAATTTAATTACAGTGCTTCTACTCATTATCAGGAATTAGGTGTGGAAACATTCTATTTTTCAATTAATGATACTTTAGTAAGGTTTGAAACAAATGTTTCGCAAATTATACCTCATTACAATTATAATGTTGAAGGAATAGATTATCAGAATGTGAAAATATACACAAATCAGAAAACAAGTGATAAGAATTTTTATTGTTTAATAATTGCCAAAAATATTGGTATTGTTGCTTTAATTGATAGTGATGAAAGATACTGGGCAATTGATAACAATGAAATTAGAAATGTTAATTTGAATATTAAAAGCGGACCTTGCTAAATTATGAAAACCCGTCTCTACATATTATCCCTTACAATTATCATCTTTATTGCTTTTGCTTGTTCAAAAAATCCTAAGTGCTGGGGGGAAAATAAAAATAAAGGAATAATTAATGAAGAAATTAGAATTGATTATACTCAATTTGATAAAGAACAATATATAATTACAAATGATTCGATGTATAGAAAAACATTTCCTGAAAACATTGATATTCCTACAATTGATTTTAACGAATACACTTTACTTGGATTATATGCTTCAGGACAATGTGAAATAAAATTTATTAGAGAAGTAACTAAGATTGAAAGTGAAAAAAGATATTATTATGAAGTGAAGGTAAAAAGTTGTGGATGGTGTAAGAAAGAGGGTTATTCTTATAATTGGGTAACTGTTCCAAAATTGCCAGATGCTTGGACTGTAAGTTTTGAAGTAATTGAAAAATGAAATAATATCTAAAAGAAAATAAATGAAAACCCGATTAATAATATTATCAATCTTATTATTAGGAAAAACTTTACTTGCAGTAAATGACAGTACTTATCAAAATAGAAAAATATTAAAACTTAATTTTACTCAATTAATTTTTAGTGAAGCAGACTTTTACTTTGAGTATTCTAAAAAAGCAAATTCAAGTATAGAAGGAGGCATTGGAATTATTATGCCAGCAAAGCATTATGCTAATGACTTTTTTTTTATGCCTTATAATGAAAATATTTTTTATTATCAAGGCATTATGCTTTCAGTACAATACAAGTTCTATAATAAAAGAGGAATGTATATATCTCCACTCATAAAAAGTCGTTTTTTATACTATAATAATGTATGGGTTACTAGAAGAGGTGAAGGAATGACTTATTGGTATGAGTCCTTGGAAGATTCCCGAAAACAAACTCATACTTTAGAATTACTATTTGGCTTACAAAGCAAAAATAAAGTCAATGCAGATTTGTATTTTGGTTTAGGATTAAGGTTTATCTCTATGAATATTGATTTAAAAGATTATACCGGCAATTATCTTGCAGGCTCCGGAGGGGGGGAATATTTAATGCCAACTTTTCATTTAGGTGTTAAATTTGGCTTAGATATTACAAAAAGTAAATTTAATAATAAATGAAAACCCGTATTTACATATTATCCCTTACAATTATCCTTACGCTTTTTGCCGGCTGTAGGAAATATCCCGAAGATACTTATTTTATTACATTCAGATCGGTTACAAAAAGATTGCTTGGTGATTGGCAAATAAATGACTTTAAAATAAACGAAACATCTTCTATAAATTTATTTGATACAACAGAAAACCAAATTATAGTTCAGATTAATGAATCGTCGCCAAATAATGAAGTAGATGGAGATTTAGTAAAAATAGCTGATGTTTATGGAATATGGACATATGAAAATAGTCAAAAACAACTAAAGTTTCAGTTTTACGAGCAGAATAATGATGCATATTATTATTTTGGTCCTTTTACAGCAGGTAAAACAAGTATTTGGGATATTCAAAAACTAAGCATAGATGAATTGTGGCTTGAAACAAATTATGAAAACAAAAACTATAAA
>CAYTWH010000060.1:0-18850 GCA_964442075.1 uncultured Bacteroidales bacterium | reverse complement strand
TCTGTTGATTAAAAGTCTGAGTTCGTCCCTCAGGCTTTTTTTTATTTCCGCTTTGAGTCAAGTCAAACCCTGACTGCAAAATAACAATAGTGATAACTTGTTAATTAATCGCAAGGGTTTACCAATCAATTCGCATTAAAAAATATTAGATTTGGGCAGATAATTTAATCATTAAACAAAGCAAATTAAATGGGCGGATTCTTTGGTAGTATTTCAAAAGCAGATGTTGTAAAAGATGTATTTTATGGAACAGACTACAATTCTCATCTTGGCACAAAAAGAGGTGGAATGGCTTTTCACAACAAAAATGGTTTTATTAAATCAATCCGCAACATTGAGAATTCATATTTTAGAAATAAGTTTGAATCTGATCTACACAAATACAGTGGAAACAGTGGTATAGGTGTTATTAGTGATACAGAGGCACAACCAATAATTATTAACTCGCATCTTGGTGTCTTTGGTATTGTAACTGTGGGAAGAATTAAAAATATTTTAGAACTATCGGAACGCGCATTAAAACAAGGCAGACACTTTTCAGAAACAAGTACCAGCAGTACTAATCCATCGGAGCTTATTGCAATGCTAATTAATGAAGAAGATAGTTATGAGTCAGGTATAGAAAATGTATTTAACAGAATTCAAGGCTCTTGTTCGTTCTTGCTACTAACCGAAAAAGGGATTTATGCAGCAAGAGACAAACTTGGTAGAACTTCCATAATAATTGGGAAAAAGGAAGGTGCCTATTGTGTAAGTTCCGAAACTTCGTGTTTTCCTAATCTTGATTTTGAAACAGACAGAGATATTGGACCCGGAGAAATTATTTTTTTCACAGCAGAAGGCTACGAACAACGAAAACCGCCTAATGAAAAAATGCAGATATGTGCTTTCCTTTGGGTTTATTATGGTTATCCAAGTTCCAACTATGAAGGAATAAATGTAGAAGATTGCCGTTACCGTTGTGGAGCAACATTGGCAAAAAACGATGATGTAGAATTAGATTATGTTTCGGGCATACCCGATTCAGGTATTGCTCATGCAATTGGTTATTCAAATTACAAAAAGATACCTTATAAACGTGCTTATGTAAAATATACTCCAACATGGCCTCGCAGTTTTATGCCACAAAATCAGGAGATGAGAAATTTGGTGGCAAAAATGAAACTTATACCTAACAAGAAATTAATTGAAGGAAAAAAGATTGTTTTTTGCGACGACAGCATTGTGCGCGGAACACAATTTCAAGACAATGTTAAAATATTGTTTGAATATGGAGCTAAAGAAATACATGTGCGTCCGGCTTGTCCTACTTTAATATATCCATGTGAATTTCTTAACTTTTCAAATTCTCGTTCTACATTAGACCTTGCAGGAAGGAAAGCAATTAAGGAAATTGAGGGAGTAGAGGATAAAAATCTGGAGGATTACGCAAATCCTGATAATGAAAAATGTAACATGATGGTAGAAAAGATTCGTGAAAGATTGGGTATGTCTTCACTAAAGTTTCAACGATTAGATGACCTTGTTGAAGCTATTGGCTTACCTAAAGAAAAACTTTGTACTCATTGCTGGGATGGGTCAAGTTATTATTAATAAACTGAATTCTAATTATCTTAACCGTTTGAGCGGTCTAACGGTTAAAAGAATCCTACATCCTGCTATATTCTAATTCCCAAAACAAGTATATCGTCAATTTGATCTGTATTTCCTTTCCACTTTTCAATGGTACCATTTAATTGTTCTCTTTGTTCTGACATCTTATAAGAATTTACAGACAATAACAATTCTCTAAATCTTTTATAATTGAATTTCTTTTCCATTTCTCCGCCAAACTGATCGGCAAAACCATCGGTAAATAAATAGAATGAATCTCCCTTATTTAACTGTATTTTATGTGTCTTAAAATTGTCTAAGCGATAATAAATTGAAACAGGCATTTTATCTCCTTTTATTATGTTGATCTCATTGTTTTGAATATAATAAAACGGATTATTAGCTCCTGCAAAAAGTAAAATATTTGTTTTGCTATCAAATACACAAACCGACATATCTAAACCATCTTTTACCACTACCCTTGTTTCATTTTCACTAATCTCATTTTTTTCTTTTTGTCTTAGTGAGCTTATAATATTATTTCTTAATAAGTTTAGAATTTCTCCCGGCTGTAATACTTTTTGTTTATTAATAATATCATTTAAAAAAGATATTCCAAGCATGCTCATAAACGCACCCGGCACACCATGACCTGTACAATCGGCGGCAATAATGATTATTTTTTCGTCTATTTTGTTTATCCAGTAAAAGTCGCCACTAACAATATCGCGTGGTTTATAT
The DNA here is from genome assembly GCA_964442075.1 of uncultured Bacteroidales bacterium. GTDB lineage: Bacteria > Bacteroidota > Bacteroidia > Bacteroidales > CAYTAU01 > CAYTAU01. The sequence continues at coordinate 16,516 of CAYTWH010000060.1, read as the reverse complement.
AAAACAAAATATTCGTCTAAAACATTATCAATAAAAGAAGGTGAAGGAAGCAGGGCTGTTTGAATATTTTCTGCATAAGATATGCTATTGGTTAATTCGTTATGAATATATTCCAATTGTTCTTTTTGACCAACAACTACATCTCTTTGAGTTTCTATTTCGTCGCGTTGCGAAATAATTTCTTCGTTTTGCTGATTAAGTTCTTCGTTTTTTTCAATAATTTCTTCTTTTTGTTCCGCTAAAAGAGTGTTACTCTTCTTTATTACTCTAAAATTCCTAAATAATATTATTGCAAACAGAAAAATTAGAATAAAGCCAAGAATAAATGCATTCCTGATAGTTTTTTGTTTTTCATTCTCAATCTCTTGTTTTTCAATTAATATTTGTTGCTTTTCAATTTCTTGTTTACTTTTCTCCGCATGATATTTTTCTTTTAATTCTCCAATTATTTCATTATTTTCCTTGTTGCTAATACTGTCTTTTAATAGTATAAATTTTCTGTAAAACTTGTATGCGGTAACATTGTCTCCAATAGAATCATAAGCAATAGATAAAAACTTGTATGCTTCCCTCTGATCTTCTACGGCTTGTATTTTTAATGCTATATCTTTACTTAAGTTTGCATATTCAATTGCTTTATAGTATTCTTTTTTTTTGATATACAAATCTGAAAGTCCTGCATAGCTAATTGTTAATCCCTGTTTATTGCCTTGTTGTTTTTTGATTTTAATAGATTTATTATAATACTCTATTGCCTTGTCATATTTATTCTGAACATCGAATAATTTTCCCATATTGTTGTATAGTACCGACAGCCAATAGGTATATTCAAGTTCAATAATTATTTTTATAGATTTGTCAAAATGTTTAAACGCTTCATCATAATTTTTTAAATATAAATATACCAGTCCAATATTATTACATAAACCTGCAATACCTGGTTTGTCATTAATTTCTTCTTTCAACTCTAATGCTTTTAAGTAATAATCAAGAGCTGTTTGATAATCGTCTTGATGTTCGTGTACTATTCCAATATTTGAATACGAGTTAGCTATTCCCGTTTTTCCATTAATAGCCCAAAAATCGTTTTTCAACTTGCTTAAAGATTCAAAAACCTCTAATGCTTTATTAAAATCAAATAGGGCATTAGAAAAATCGCCCTGCCTGCTTTTTACAATACCTATATTAAGATATGATTGTGCCATACCATGGTTTCCTTCTAAAACAGACTCTTTATTATCAAATAATGTTAATTCATGATATGTATTTCGGGCATTTGTGTAGTAATCTATTGCAATAGAAAAATCACCTTTATAATCATAAATTGTTCCTATATTTAAATATGCCTGTGCTTTGTATTGTTTGAAGAATTTCTCCTTCTTTTTATTTTTTTCAGCTATGTTAAGTGCCTCATTAAAGTAATGCAATGCTGAATCAGGATCTTGATCACGCAACATTGAACCTATTTTAATAAGTAATTTTATTTTAACGGTATCAAGTTTTGAGTTTTTTAAAACATTGAGCGATGAATCTAATGCTGTATTTTGAGCTTGTGAGGTGCTTGTTAGTACAAAGGCAATTAAAAGTATGTTTGCAAATTTTTTGATAAGCTCGTATTTAAAAAAATAACAAATTTAAAGTTTATATTTTAATCCCCAAAACAAGTATATCGTCAATTTGATCTGTATTTCCTTTCCAGTCTTCAATGGTACTACTTAATTGTTCTCTTTGTTCTGACATCTTATAAGAATTTACAGACAATAACAATTTTCTAAATCTTTTATAATTGAATTTCTTTTCCATTTCTCCGCCAAACTGGTCGGCAAAGCCATCGGTAAATAAATAGAATGAATCTCCCTTATTTAACTGTATTTTATGTGTCTTAAAATTGTCTAAGCGATAATAAATTGAAACAGGCATTTTATCTCCTTTTATTATGTTGATCTCATTGTTTTGAATATAATAAAACGGATTATTAGCTCCTGCAAAAAGTAAAATATTTGTTTTGCTATCAAATACACAAACCGACATATCTAAACCATCTTTTACCACTACCCTTGTTTCATTTTCACTAATCTCATTTTTTTCTTTTTGTCTTAGTGAGCTTATAATATTATTTCTTAATAAGTTTAGAATTTCTCCCGGCTGTAATACTTTTTGTTTATTAATAATATCATTTAAAAAAGATATTCCAAGCATGCTCATAAACGCACCCGGCACACCATGACCTGTACAATCGGCGGCAATAATGATTATTTTTTCGTCTATTTTGTTTATCCAGTAAAAGTCGCCACTAACAATATCGCGTGGTTTATATAAAACAAAATATTCGTCTAAAACATTATCAATAAAAGAAGGTGAAGGAAGCAGGGCTGTTTGAATATTTTCTGCATAAGATATGCTATTGGTTAATTCGTTATGAATATATTCCAATTGTTCTTTTTGACCAACAACTACATCTCTTTGAGTTTCTATTTCGTCGCGTTGCGAAATAATTTCTTCATTTTGTTGATTTAGTTCTTCGTTCTTTTCAATAATTTCTTCTTTTTGTTCACTTAATAAAATATTTGCTTTCCTTTTCTGCCTAAACATACGCAAAAGGATTATAGAGAATATTAAGATCATAATAAAGCCGGCTATTGCAGAAAATATTAATATTCGTTGTTTTTTGTTCTCTGCACTTTTTCTTGCAATAATTTCGTTATCAAACTCCTTTTGTTTTTCCAGTCTTACTATTTCAAGCTGTTTTTTTTCTGTTTGATATTTGGTTTCCATTTCTTGTATGGCTTTTATTTTTTCTTTATCGAACAATAAAGCTTGAACCGTAATAAATTCCTCTGAATATTCAAATGCTTTTCCATAGCTCTCTAAATCTTTGTAAACCTTATATAGGTTCTCATAAGATGTGTACATATTTGGTAAAGCATTTATCTCTTTGGCAATTTCTATTGCTCTTTCAGAATATTTTATAGATATTTTGTAAAGTTCTTTACTTCCATGTTTTCCAGGATTATCTAAAGTTAAAATTCCTGAATGATTACCTTCTTTTACAGCAAGTGCTAAATATTTATAAGTATTTGCAAGATTATTTAGTGTTATACATTTCTCTTTTTTATTTCCTAAATCATTACTTATTTGCATAGATTTTTTATAATAATCTATTGACAATTCATAATTTCCCACTTTTTGGTAAACATTTCCAATATTACTATAACTTGCAGAAATTCCGGCTTTATCACCTATCTCAAATCTTATTACTAATGATTTCTGATAATATTTTGCTGCCGTTTCAAACTCTTCCTGATACATATATATTATTCCAATATTGTTGTAACACATTGCCATGCCCGACTTATCGTTTAATTCTTCCTTAATTTTCAAGGCTTTTTGATAATAACTAACAGAAATGTCAAAATTTTTCTGATCACTATGAACTGCGCCAATACAAATATAACAATCTGATACTCCTTTTTTATCACCCAATTTTTCATCTATTTTTAAAGATCTTTGATAATATTTTATTGCCTGTTCGTAACTTCCTTTATTCCAATAAACACTCCCAATATTATTGTAACAATTTGAAATTCCCTGTTTATTGCTCAACTTTTTTTCAATGATCAAAGCTTTTTGATAATAACTTAAAGCAATGTCGTAATATCCTTTTAACCAATTAACAATTCCAATATATCTTAATGATTTTGCCTCAAAATTTTCAGATTCAATTTCCTTCGATATTTTTAAAGCCTTATTATAGAAATATAATGCAGTATCAAGATTCCCGGGCTCAAGCATATATCCAATATCAATTAATAGAATTACTTTATTTGTATCTTGTTTAGATTTTTTAAGTTCGCTTAAAAGACTGTCAGAAATATTATTTTGAACAGTAATTCCTGCAAATCCTTTTAAGGAAATAAAAAACATTAAGAAATAAATAATGAAAATTCTCTTATTCATGATTTTTAAAGATACAAATTTATATTTGAATAGTAATAATATACAATTATTGGAGTACTGTAAGAAATGGAAAAACTTGTAGCTTTTCAACGAATCAGGAGTTAATCTCTTATTCAACAAGCTTAAAAGAAAATATTATGTCTTCCATTGTTGATTTATATTTTTCAGAGCTTTCAAGAAGTGTCCATGTTGTTATTTCATAAAAATTATCGGTACTTTCTATAACAACAGAGACAAATAGATATTCATAATTCTGTTTTTCTTCAACATATGAACCTGTAATTTCAAAAATCATTGCAGGTAATCCGTTTATTTTAATTTCTTTTGGTGCATTTAAACTTCCCGATTCAAGAGTTTTATCTAAAATATCATCGGCTACAAATTTATAATAGGTGCTTAATGTAGTTTTTCCTTTTCTGTCGCTTTTAATATCATCTTTATAAATTACTACATTTAAAATGTCTTTTGTGTTTTTTGTGGTGTCAATTACAAATTCCGCAAATGAATCTTCTGTTCTTCCTTGTGATTTTATCATATATTCAGGAACAGTAATGGTGAAATTTTCACAATTATATTCAATGGGAATTTTATCTTCAGAACATGAATATAATAAGGATATTATAAGCAAAACTGTTATTAATAATGTTTTCATAATTTTATAATTATTATTCAAAGGTAAAATTAAATTTTCATTAACTTTTTATATGTTATAAAATCTTTCTCATTCTTTAATACCAAATAATACATTCCTGATGAAAGAGAATTAATATCAAAATGAATATTATTGCAACCAGAAATAAGATACAATTCTTTTTTCATCAACATTTTTCCTGTTAATGAATATATCATCAATGATGTATTTGTATTTTGTTCAACTTCAATTGAAATATTAAGTATAGATGCAACAGGATTATTAAAATTTATATTAAAATTAAATAATTTATTACTGTTAATACCAAGTGCAGGAGTTTGGTCTATATCTAATTCTATAATTACCGGTAAATGATCAGACATTCCATAAAGAGCATCTGCAATATCGGTTGACACAACAGTATTTGCAGGACTATTAATAGTTTGATTAAAGCGTAATCCATCCTGCCCAAAAGCATAGTATGAGTTTTGATGATACTGAATCTTATCTGTGCCATTTTTTACATAATTTGATATTAAAATCAAATCAAATCGATCATCCATTCCTCCTCCGGCTGCACAATCACTTGTTGTGTGAGTTGATTGTGTGTGGTAATTTGAATAATAGTAGTTATTATTCCAGTCGCCAAGTTGATTTATTGGGTCATTAAAATGATAATTTGCATCTATGTAATTTACAAATGTTTGCATGGCTGATTCTGAAGCAGAATAAGTATTAAAATCTCCCATTAACAAATAATTTGTTTCTTTATTCTGATTATCTATGAATTGCATTATTGCTTGTGCCATTTCATTTCTTGTGTCTTCATCAGACTGAGTTGAGCCGGCTTTTAAGTGAGTAACAATACAAGTTAGATAGGCTGTATCAAGTAAACTTGTTATATCTGGTGAATTATAATATAAATGATAAACATTAATATCTCTTAAGCTATTATATTCAATAACATCTTGTGCATATAATGTAAATTTTCTGTTATCGTAATATAGCATATTTACAATGTTTGATCCTGCCCAATTAGTAAATCCTGCTTTACTGTACCAGTTTCTTCCACTTACATTCAAACAATTGTTCATTAAGTCTTCAATAATTAAATCATTTGCGGTTATTTCATTTACTGTAAAAATATCAGGCTTAATATCATCAATTATTTTTTTAAGATATACATTCTTGTTTGTGATATTATTATTGACGTATGTACAATAACTTGTATTTTCACCATAATACAGTAAATTATATTGCATTATTTTAACAATATCCTGTGAAAAAGATGTTTTTAGAATTAATAATAAAATGACAAGTAAAATATGTTTATTCATGAGTTGCTTATTGTTTATCAATATGCAAAATAACAAAAAATTGCGAATTTATTCAATAAATAATTAGAATATTTTAATGGTCGACATCGGTTTTGGTGTCTATTCCAAAAACTCCAAGTTTCGTTTTAAGCCTTCAAATTTAGTACGCTTTAATGCAGAATCTTTAAATAAAATATTAAACTTCTCTTTATCTATATTATACCACTCTTCTTTTGTCATTTCAATAATATTGGGATTTGGCATTAGTTCTGAAATGTTATGAGGTTTTAGTTTACTGTTCCATGGGCAAACATCCTGACAAATATCACAGCCAAATACCCAATTGTTGAATTTTGATCTTAATTCAAGAGGTAATTTTTTCTTATGCTCTATTGTTAAATATGAAATACATTTACGGGCATCAATTACTTTTGAAGAAACAATTGCATTTGTTGGACAGGCATCAATGCACTTTGTACAAGTACCACAAAAATCTTTTATTGGTGCATCATACTCTAATTCAACATCAACAATAAGTTCTCCAATAAAAACAAAAGAACCTAGTTCTTTATTTATAAGATTTGAATTTTTACCTATCCAACCTAATCCTGCCTGCATAGCATAATATCGTTCCAATACAGGAGCAGAATCAACAAATATACGTCCGTTTATTTCAATAATTTCGTTATTGATAATATTAAAAAGCTTACGAAGTTTATCTTTTATTATAAAATGATAATCTTTTCCATAGGCATATTTTGATATTTTTGGAGCATTAATATCTTTCTGAATTTTTAAAGGATAATAATTTAATAAAACAGAGATAACAGATTTTGCATTATCAACCATTTTACTTGCATCGACACGTTTATCGAAATGATTTTCCATGTATAGCATGTCTCCATGCATATTGTTTTCAAGCCAATTTCTTATATGTACGGAATCTTCTTCAATGTGTTTTACAGGACTTACGCCACATGCAGAAAAACCTGCTTTTTCGGCAGAAGATTTAATTTTTTCTGTTATTATTTGCTTTTTGGATCTCAAGTTTTGAAAAGAAATTCTATTATTCTTTGAAATTTATTTTATCTCTTACAATAAACAATGGACGTTGTTTTGTTTCATCATAAGTTCTGCCAACATATTCGCCAAGTATCCAGATAAGAATAAATAATAGTCCAACAAAAATGAAAGTTATTACAGACAACCATTTGTATAAGGGATAAATTTTATCAAAACACAGAGAATCAACTGTAATGTAGCCTATAAAAAAAACACCGGTAAATATTGTTATTAATCCCAAAATTAAGCCAAAACGTAATGGTAATAATGAAAAATTAAGAATTCCCGACATACCAAGTCGGCTCATTTTTAAAAAACTAAAACTCGTTTTTCCATGAATTCTTTTCGGTCTGTCATAATCAACTATTGAATAGTTGAACCCAAGCCATGCAACCATTCCCCGCAAATATCTTGTTTTTTCATTTAATTTTAATAGTTCGTTTACAACTATTCTGTCTAACAATCTAAAATCTCCAATATCGCCATATATTTTTAGGTCTGTAAATTTTTTCAATATCTTATAATACAATCTTGCCGTAAAACGTTTAAAAAATTTGTCTTTTCTTGTATTCCTTCTCATATAAACAATTTCTGCTCCTTTTTCCCATTTATCTATCATTTCAGGAATTACATCAGGAGGATCCTGTAAATCACAATCCATTGTTATTACTGCTTTACCTGTTGAAAATTCTATTCCGGCAGTTAATGCTGCCTGATGACCAAAATTTTTTGAAAATGAAATTATTTTAACTTTATTATCGTTTTTAGCTAAAGCTCTTAAAACAATATTAGAATTATCGATGCTTCCATCATTAACATATATTATCTCAAAACTATCAGTTTCTTTAAAACAAGGTAATAATACAATTTTATCATAAATCAATTGTATGTTTTTTTCTTCGTTAAATACAGGTATTACTATTGATACTTTAATTTGAGACATTGGTTTTACTTTAAAATATTACCTTGTTTTTTTTCGATTAAAGTCTTTATATTTTTCAGCTAAGTTATAATAAAAATTTGCTTTTTCCATATTACCTATCATTTTATACAAACTTGAAATGTTATATGAAAGGACATGATTTGAGGGATTTATTTCAAGTGATTTTTCTCCATATTGCAAACCCTTTATTGTATCTCCTTTTAAAATATAAATATTTCCTAAATTATAATATGGCACTTCAGAATTTGGATTTAATTCCATTAACAAATTATTTAAACTAATAGCCTCATCATAATTTCTTCTTGCTGCATGTAGAATTGAAAGTTCTGCAATTGCATTTACATATTTTGAATCATGTTTTATTGCTTCTTCAAAATGAAATTGAGCTTTAGTAAAATTTCTTTTTAGCTTATAACATTGTGCTAAATTAAAATGTGCTTTTGAATAAGTGGAATCAACTTTTATGCAATTTGTGAAATACACCACACCACTATCAGGGTTACTCTTTATGGTTAAATATAATGAACCCAGATTATTGTTTACTTGTGCATTGCTTGAATAAACTTTAAGACTTTGCCTATAATATTTTTCAATATTTTTAATTGCTTCTTGTCTTTCATTTTGCGGAAGGTCATACAAATGTTCAAATAACCAATTTCCTATTAATTCATTTGCTTTTGCAGAATTTTCAAGATGTTCAATATCGTTTGAATACAATGAATAATGGCTGAACCAATCATTATTTCTATAAATTGTTTTTGCTGTATATGGTATAAGTATCAATAAAAGAATTATTACAACATTTCTCAATAATTTATTTTGATTTGAAAATCCTGACGTTTTAATTTTAGAGATATTCATTATCAAAATAGCAGTTGCAATTGAAAACCCAAGAGAAGCAGAATATACAAGCCTTTCGCCAACAATTCCGTTTATAGGCAACAAAATATTTGTAAACATTGAAATGCAAAACAAATAATACAGAATTGCGAATGATATTAATTTTTTCTTTTTAAGTCCAAAAATTGCATAAATAAAAATCCCTGCATGAAATATTAATAATGCTATTGATAATAAAGTAAAACCTTCAACCGGTATCATATTAAAGCCATAATAGTAGCCTAATGGGTGTGGGAAAATTAAAAGTTTTAGATAAAACCCTAAAACCATCATTCCGGTAGATAGTTTTACTAAAATTCCGTAACCTATGTTTAAAGGATTTTCGAAGAAAAGACTTGAATATTCTACAGGGAAATACACACTTATCATTCTACGAAGCACAATCCCAACAATAAGAAATAATACAAAAATAAATGCTGTTCTTTTTATTGAAAAATCATAAAAGAAATATATTGTTAAGGGAATAATTATAATAAATACTATGGCGTTTTCCTTTGAAAGGTATGCAAAAATAAAAGATATTACTCCAATAAATAAATTTAAAATATTTCTTTTTTCATAAAACTTAATAGTAAAAAATAAAGCAGAAATACAGCCTAAAAAACTTAAAATTTCCTCTCTGTTTTTTAAACTTGCCACAACTTCCGTATGAAGCGGGTGTGCCATAAACAAAAGTGTAATAATAAATGGCAGTATTTTGTTATGTTTATTTAAAAGCTTTTTAAGTATTATAAACAAAAAAACACAGGTAATTAAATATAACAGAACATTAACAAGATGGCTTAAATGAGGATTGCTGCCAAAAATTGAATGTTCAATTGCAAAAGTAGATTGCGCAATAGGTCGGTATCCAAATTTTTTGTCTTTTGATGAATAATAAGACGAGGTAAAAATTTTAGGTATGGCTCTTATGCCTTTTTGAACTTTTTTATGATTATAAACAACAAATTCATCATCTAACGAATATTCATTATTAATGGTATTGCCATATAAAATAAATGAAAAAATAATAATGACTAATAATTTTAATCTATTATTTTTTGTATTAAAACCTGATGTTTTTACTTTTTTCATTTAATAATAGCCCCTCCTAAAACTATAAGGCAAACAATATTAATAATAAAGAATTGTTTTTCCAAAATTAGATTATTAATTTATAAAATACTTTACTACGCTAGGGAATTAAATTTTAAGTCAAAAGTGTAATCCTGAGCTTGCCGAAGGGACAAAGAATTAAAGTCAAAAATTAAAAATTAATGCTTTTGCATTTTAGTAGTTTGGAAATCATAGAGGAACGCGATACAAGCTAAAATCCGCAAGGGTATGGAATATAGCTGTTGTTATCTGCTGGGTTGTTATATTTTACTCAGTCATTCACAGTTTATTACTAGTTAAAACTGTGTTTATAAGTTATTAATTTAAAAAGGTTCTATTGATTCTATTATTCTTTTTAACTGTTTATTTGTAAGCAAATCTAATTGTGGAAGGGTTGGTTTACTTGCATCAAATCCTTTAATCTTTTCTTTATTTTGTTCCATCCAATTTGCGATAAGCTCCAATAATTTTTTATTAGCTAAACCATGCGGAGTGTTATTTATTTCAAATTTTATATCAAGCAATGGGTATTGCGAAAAATATATTTGTGATAATGTTGCTCTGAATTCAAGTTCTGCATTATTCAGAAATAATAATTTTAATTTTGATAAAGTATTAAAATCTATCACATGCCTTCCTTCGTGATTAATAATATGATTATACTCAATGTCATTATAAATAGAGATAAACTGTTTTCTAAGTTCATCATTTTCAAATCCCAAAGATTTTAATGAATCAATTATTTCAGAATAAATATTTAGTCGTATTCGTTCATAAATTCCTTTTAAATTTGCAGTTGCATTTTTTTTTGATAATGAATCGTCTTGAGCTGAAAGAATAACAATATCATCCTTCCATTTTGAAAGTGATTCAATATTATTTAACTTATTCCAATAGTATAATGGATTTGAAGAAGCTGGTTCTCTATACTTGGCAATAATTGCATCATCTGCATAGCCCGCAAAACCATAATTGCCAGTAAACCAACCCCAATAATTATTTGAAAATCTTAAATCCAAAACAAAGAGCTGTATTTCAGCCTTTTTATTAAATTGCTCTATTGTTTTAATTGTGTCAACGATTGCATGGCCACCTATATAAAAATAATATCCATTAAATTTACTTGAATACACCTTTGTCCCAAATCTATTATATAATTCTTCATAAAATCTTCCCCTTTTAAATTTAGGAATTTTGTTTTCCCAATAAAGCTTACTCCATAATTGTTTTTGAATTGATTTTATGTCTTTCTTAACTTTCTTAATATTATTTTCATTTACTAATGCAACATCTTGGTAATACGCATACATACAACATTCTATTTGTTCACAAAATTTGTAGTAATTTGTAATTTCGTTTATTGCAGGCTTATCAGTTTTTGATTTATTTGGCAAATATAAATTCATTACATAAGCAAATTCATAAAACTTGGAGTTTGCTAGATTTAGAATAATTTTTTCTCTGTTTTCTGCAGATAAATCGGTTTTGTACCAGTTTAATAAGATTTGGGATAATTCTTTTTGTGGTTTAGCTAATAATAGTGTTGCTTTTCGTTTTGGTGATATATTAAAATATAAATTCCATGCATTCAATGCTTCTTTTCCATCTTTATAAAGCAATGCTAAGCCCAATTGAATTTTGGCAGATTTAAGAATACCGGGGTCGAACTTATTTGTAATTTCAATTTTGTTCAATGCATCTTGTATCAATAGAGTGTCAATTGGTTGATTGTTTTTTATTTTATAAATCGCTTCATTTAAAATTAAATTTGAATACGCAATATTGATAAAATTAACGTTGTTTTTAGATGTAATATTTAGTAATGCTTCTTGATAAACTTCTTTTGCTTTATTAAATTTATTTGCTTGTGATTCATACTTAATCAGGTCGCTGTATAAATAAACTTCATATGATTTAAATTTAAGTGTGCTTTTAATTATTTCTCTTGCCTTTTCTAAATCATTATTAAAATGCCATGAAATATATGCAAGTTTTCTACCTGCTAAAGCTTTATCTTCAACACTCGCTTTATTGTTTTTATAAATTTTCTGGTAAGAATTTAATGCTCCATTTAAATTAAGACTATAAAACAGATTGTCGGCATCATTAGTAGATACTTGACCTACAGCATGCTTTATATTTATATATAGCAAGGATATTGTAATCAAAAAAAATATTTTCAATGTTTTCAAAAATTTCATATTCTGTCTTTCAAGCTTGCAGGAAACAATTCAATAAGTGTACAATTACACTTATTTCTATTATAGCTATACATTTATTTAACATTTAACAAAAATACCAAAATAAAGGAAAACTCTCTTTTAAAATTTTAATTTTAAGCCAAATCAACATTTTTTCCGTTAATACTTATTCCCTTTATCGTCAATGATACATGTTTCTCTGATAATTATTTCATTATGTTTATTTAAAATAACTTCAATGTTTTTTTTCAAATCCAAACTTTCATAAGCTAAATCAACATCTTTTATATATGCAAAATTTAAACGAATAAATCCAGAATTTCTCCATTTCTGTTTATAACAGAATATACCTTCTCCTACCTTATCAAAGGGATATAATTCTCTAATGCTATTTTTTATTTCTTCCAAAATATCAGTTTCAATCTGAGTATATACTATTGCGTAAGTATACATATCTTTGTCTGATGGATTATCCCATTCATTTAAGTTTTGGTTTTCTAAGAAATAAAAGGATATTCCTACAATAGCTATTATTAATGTTATTATTACTACTAATATTTTCTTTTTCATTTGTTTTTCATTTTCATTAATACCTATTCTGTTTACGATTTCTTGCTTCTGCGTGTTCTGTTTTTTATGCTTGGTAACGTCCCTAATAGAACGCGTTTTAATGCTTTTTATTTAATGTTACCAAGCGTATTATTTTTATCATATGCAAACCAAAATAAAGAGAGATTAGCTCCCTCTCAATTTCAGATTATTATTCAATGAAAATACATTTCAAACTTCCAATATTTATTTTCTCTCCTTCACTATTTATTGCTTTAATATATTCAATATATAAAGGACTGCCAATAGATGCTTCATAAATAAGCATTATAATATCATCTGAAAATAAATTGCTTTTACTAAATACTTCAACAAAAAATCCGTCTTTAATATTACTCATTATAAATGATATAATTTGAATATTTTTATCAATATGACTTAATTTTCCAAGCTTAATTAATGTGTCCTTATTGATTTCAATATATCCTATCCCTTCTTTATCATTTTTAATTTCATAATTTGGAAAAAGGGGATTTACAGTTCTAACTATTGCTGTATCCTGTGCTTGACTTACCATTGGACTAAATAATAGCATTAAGATAAGAAATGATTTAATAAGTGTTTTCATAAGTGTTTTTATTTACCCTAATACAAATATTCTATAAAGATACACTATAAGTAAAAGTATTCATTATTTTTTTATGCTTGCCAACTATTAGATAAAAAGCACTAGTGCCTGTTATCTACCTTATAGCTACTTTTGTTAATTTATTTATAAAAGCCCCCTATCCACCCCAAAGGTAAACAAAAAAGGAGAAAGTTAAAAAACCTCTCCTTTGATATAAACTATATTCCTGCTTTTCCCAATCAAGTTACGGATGTAACAGGAAAGTTTTATCTTGTATTATTCCTGCTGCTCCTCCTCTGTTTTCCTTAATGCTACATTAAGACGTAATTGTTGATTTTTGAAATAATATAATTCAATTGTTATAGTGTTGTAACTGGGATGCTCAAAAGTAACAATGTATGCACCTTCTTCAAGCGATTTTATACGATAATTACCCAGTTCGGTGCTAATTGCTGTTCTTATTACTGTTACTTCACCACCATTTGTTTTCAATGTAAAAGTAATAGTAGTATTTTGCAATGGTAGTTTTGTTTCTTCGTCTAATATTACACCCAAAGCTGCATTTTTGTGTACCGGACCATCAACCAACATTCTGGCATTAAAATAATCTTTATAAAAATCGGGATTTATCTTATAATATCTTACCATATTGGCATCAAGCACATGGCTTAAAAATCTCATAAGCTTTGGAAACAATACAAAAAGATTTTCTCTTGCCTTTTTTCTTAATTGTATTGCATCGTGCGGAATCTGACAATAATCTATATAGCCATCGGCTTCTTTGCCATAATCTGCTACCATTTTTTCGTCTACTCCAAAAGGCACAAGCTCATCTTTATATTTCACTGTTATTTTTATAAGTGTTTGTGTATGAAAATACAGTTGATCGTCGTTTAATTTTTTAAGCTCTGATCTGGTATTATCTGCTTCTTCATATAAATCGGGGTTTTTTACCGATGCTGCAAACGACATTATTCTGTTTTGCAAATCGAATGTACTATCAATAAGCGAAGTTTCAAGCATTTGCTTTTTCTCGGTTTTACCACTTATATCTATAAGCTGATTTTCGCCATTAATATCTATATCATATGTTATTTTATTAAAATCTGCTAATGCATTTTTTAATCCCGGGTCTTTATCTACTTCTTCTTGGTATTTAATAAAGGCATTGTCAATTGAGTTTGACATTTTTAGTTTACTTTTTTGTCTTTTATCCATGACATTATATTTTAGTTAATAATTTGTATTTTTTATTTGGCATAAGCCTCTATTATAATAAACGCTTGTAAACACAGCATGGTTACATGCTAAAATGCTTTTGTTTATAAGTTTACTACTTACCAACATTGTGCAATAAATTAATGATATTTGCGTTATATGCTTGGTTTTAAAAATTTTACTCTTTTTTGCCCTTTTTATAGCCAAAAACTCCCTTTTTGGCTTTTTGCCTAAAAAAACTTATCAACAGTTTTTCTTGCTTTTTGGCTTACTGCAAAGCTTTAGTGTTGTAAAAACATTGAAATTCGGCGTTTTTTACTGCTTTTGCTTTAAAAAGTGTTTAGGAATGCAAAAAGATTAGCCGTTAAGGAACGCAACAGGAGCCGCGCACCCAATGTTATTAAGTTAAGAATTTACCGTCATTGCGAACGAGGAACAGCCTGTCCCGAAACATCGGGAAGTGTGGCAATCTCTTCTTAATTAACAGATTGCTTCGTCATACTTCCTCGCAATGACGCTTTATTTTTGAGTTTATGCCCTTAACTTAATAACATTGAGCTTGCACCAGCAGGGTTATTTCTATCTATGATTGAATATACCTATGCATCTTTTTAACAATATCGTTATTTTTATCGTTTTCGTCTTGCATTAGTTCATTGTATATTTCTAATAAACTTTTGCATCCGCTATCAATAAGAATATTTTTAATTTCTTTGTTTTTTGAAAAATCGTTTTTTGAAAAAGTGCTGAGTTTATCAATATTTAAAAATTCTTTATCTAGTTTTTGAATTCCAATTAGTTTTTGTAGTTCTTTGCCTTCTGGAGTTCCGTTATTGGTTAAAAATAAAAATGTGCGAATTATTATTATGCCATCAATAATATCGAGCAAAAAATAGCCCACTTTTAAATTTCTAATTCTATATTCTAAATAATAATTTGAGTATTCGTCTTTAATTACTTTTGGCTTATCAAAAGATTCTTGTAATCCTATTCTTATCCACATAAAATCTTCTGTGTTTATACGCTCAATAAAACGGTCTATTGCGTGAGATTGCGTATACACCTCTAAGGGGATTTCGGAAAATGCCGAAGAACCTCCAACAAATCCCGATTTAATTGTAAACCATATTAAGCCTTCGCTTGCGCTAGTAATTCCAAATTGTTTTACAGGTCTTGATACATCATTAATAATAACATTTATTTGTTTTGGGCTTGTTTTTTTTAAAATAATTGTTGATTCCATAGAGTTTTCCTTAAACTCCTTAATACTTTCCCATTGAAGCTCTTTCTTGCTTTTTACTCTATCAGGATCATCCTCTTTATCCTCTTTATCTTCTTTATCTTTTTTATTTTTTTCATTATGGTAAGAATCTAATTCATACCAATAAAGATCTCCTCCAAAATCGTTGACATATCCTAAATGATAATCCATTATAAAATATATTTTTGCATAAAATCCCGATGAAGTTTCTGCTCTTAATATATCCACCGATTCCATTAAGAATTCTGTAAAGTCGAAACTAAACTCCTTAACCATTTTTTTTGAAAAAGAGGGTAAATGAACTGCAATTGAAAAATAATCGCGTATGGATATTTCTTTATCTGTAGTATGTATTTTTGAGCTTACAGTTGATAAAATTTCTTTTAGTGCTTTTTCAGTAAAATTTTTTACATCCTTAGGTATTTTACTATCCTTGTGGTATATGATTTTTAATGCAGGATACCTTAATAAATGAAATAACTTTAGTGCAGTAATATCTAAAAAATCTAATATATCATCGCTATAAACACACCTAAACACATGTTTTACTCTTTCTATATATTCACCTTTTTGGTGTATTTTAAGTTGTTTTATTACTTTCTTTTTGCTTTTTTTCTTCTTTTTTTTTGCCATTGCTTTTTAAACTGGTTTCTTTTTTATAGGCAGTAACAAACAAAAATACAATTTATTTTTATAAACAAATTGCCAAATAAACATTTCTGACCTCTAACATCAATCTGTTCTATTGTTTTTGC
>CAYTWH010000059.1:0-18853 GCA_964442075.1 uncultured Bacteroidales bacterium | reverse complement strand
CTTAATGAACTTAATCCTACTCCCCACCAAAAATCTTCATCCCAATATGTTGAATTTGAGCCACCAATATATCCAATTGCACCTTTTTTAGGAGCATATAAAATTTCTTCTCCAAAACAATCATTTACTTCAAATTTATTAGAAAGACAGCAATTTCCTATCATAAGTGGATATTCATCAGTATTAGCAAGACCGGGAATATTTGGTATAGTAAAACTTGGGTCTGCCCAACCATTTTGATCACAATGTGCCGTATAATTTGCAAATCCAAGTCCACTACTAATTTTACTAATAATATCAGCTGATGCTCCTGAAGCATCTGAATCCATTACTGAATACTGCCATGAAGTATTGCCATAATAGTATGCATAAATATCAGTATATCCTGCACCTGCATTAAAATATTCGTTTATACCATAACATATTTGCCCATTACCGTGAGATGGTGCAAAACCTGCATCACATCCTGCAACAAGTAAACATTCATCTAGAAAAAGATCACTAGGCCATGTATATTGTTCGTGCATTAATGTTTTTTCAATTATTGACTGTAGTTCAGTAGTATTTCCAGCAGAAAAACGGCCATAATACATATCTGGAATATTATCGCTTGCTCCATCATAAGTACAATAATACAAATCTGAAACATGACTACCGGTTGTTCCGCTGTATGCAGGTACTTCTGCATAATCTCCAACAAATAATACAAATGTAGGTGTTGGGACTTCGGTTAAATAAAGATTTTCAAGATAATTATGAATATCTGTTGTTGTTGTTCCAATCACATCAGTATAGCCTTCAATAACTTTAAATCCTGTTTTTGTTTTCCACTCAATAAATGGCTGCAATGTAGTTTCAAACGCAGGATCAGCAACAATTATGTACGTTATAGGATAGGTAGTAATAGCATCTTTTGTAGCATCCGGCACATAATTAAGCATTGATCTAAAACTAGATTCAAAATACGGAGAATAATATTTCTTTTTTAATTGATTTGTTAGAGGAATATCTGCATTAACAAAAACTATCTCAAATTCAATATTGTTATATATCTTCAAAATATTTTGAACAGGATTATACCTAAAAGGAGATATTGAAACTGTTCCAAACCTTAATCCTCTCATTATACCCGAAACATTAACCTCTACCATTTCATCCAGATTATAATCATCAATTTGATATGTAGCTTGGTCGTATTCAAATACTATCTGGCTAGGGTCTGTACTTTTTGAATATGATGGTTGTACAGGAAACAATTTATCAGTAATCCCCTCATTATTCAAATAAATAATTTCCTCATCATAACTTAAAATATTAATTTGTATAGTTGCTCCATGAGGAATTTCAATCAACCTATTATTAATTGGAAGTTGTGGTTTACTTACAGCATCAAGGTTCTTCTCATAAGACTTTACAAACAAATTATTAAAAATAAGTTCATCCTTTCTTATTTCTGTAACCAATATTTGAGAAACTGAACTTTTAAGTTTTAAAGATGTTAAATTATTTTGTAGTACTATTAACTCATCCGTATCGGATGAATTTAAATTAATTATTTTCTGCTTTTCAGCAAAAACAGTAAAATAACAAATTAATAAGGCTAAGAATAATGCAGTAAACTTTTTCATAATGAGCAAATTTAGATTAATGGTATAATTTTTGTTTTTTGAAAATAATCTTAAAATAATACTCAAATATAGTGATATTTCAATAAGTTTACAAGTTTTTAATGAGAAAAAAACTCTACAAGGACTATTTTTATATTTTACAATCATAAAAAATATTATTTTATTCTGTGTTGATATAAAAATACATTAACAACATTTCTAAAAACTAATCATTATTCCAAAATAATATGTAAATTCGTTTTTTTTTAATACAATTTTAATACAATGAAAATATTTGAAGGATTAAGTCCACAGGTTGTTTGGGATTATTTTGAGCAAATTACACAAATACCCAGACCATCTAAAAAAGAAGAAAAAATAATACAGTTTCTTTTAGATTTTGGGAAAAAGCACAGACTTGAAACAAAAAGAGATGCAATAGGCAATATTGTAATTAAAAAACCTGCCACAAAAGGTATGGAAAATAAAAAATCTGTTGTATTGCAAAGCCACATGGATATGGTGTGTGAAAAAAACAGCGATGTAAATATTGATTTTGAAAACGACCCTATTCAAGCTTATATTGATGGTGAATGGGTAAAAGCAAAAGGCACAACACTTGGTGCCGATGATGGTATTGGTGTCGCTGCACAAATGGCATTACTTACATCAAACAATATTGAACACGGAGCAATAGAATGTCTTTTTACTGTTGACGAAGAAACAGGATTAACAGGTGCTTTTGAACTTGAAAAAGGATTATTTACAAGCAATATTCTTCTTAATCTCGACTCAGAAGATGAAGGAGAAATATTTATTGGTTGTGCAGGGGGTATTGATACTACTGCAACATTCGATTATCTAAAAGAAGAGGTTTCTGATAATAGTATTGCATTTAAAATAAATATTTTTGGATTACCTGGTGGACATTCAGGAGATGAAATTCATAAAGAACATGGAAATTCTAATAAAATACTAAACAGAATTTTATGGCATTGTGCTGATGCATTTGATTTGAAATTAAATAATTTTGATGGTGGGAATCTTAGAAATGCAATTCCCCGCGAAGCTTTTGCAATAGTTACAATTCCAAAAAATGAGAAACAAAGTTTTGTAAATTATTTTAGTGATTTTAAGAAAACAGCAAAATTTGAACTTGAAGAAACTGCTCCAAATCTTGACTTAACAATTGAAGAAATTAACTTGCCTGATTACATTATTGACGAGAACACACAATACAATTTATTGAATTCTATTTATGCTTGTCCACATGGAGTTATTAGCTGGAGCATGAAACTTAAAGGCTTAGTAGAAACTTCAACAAATCTGGCATCTATTAAATTTATTGATAATAATAAAATTCTTGTAACAACAAGTCAGCGAAGTTCTTTAGAATCGGGCAAGTATGATATTGCCTACATGGTAGAAAGTGTGTTTAGTCTTGCCGGTGCAAATGTAGAACATGACGATGGTTATCCAGGCTGGGCACCAAATCCTAAATCGGATATTTTAAAAGTTGCTGAAGCATCTTATGAAAAACTGTTTGGGAAAAAACCTGTTGTACGCGCTATTCATGCAGGACTTGAATGCGGATTATTTCTTGAAAAGTATCCAAACCTTGATATGATATCATTTGGTCCAACATTAAGAGGGGTACATTCTCCGGATGAAAAAATTAATATTAAAACGGTTGAAATGTGGTGGGAACATCTGTTGGATGTTTTGAAAAATGTTCCGGAGAATTAGTTAAAACCAAAAAAGAAAAAAAACTCCGAAGCATTGCTTCGGAGTTTTTTATTTTATGCAAATAAGTATTTTATAAATCTAGATTTATATCACCATATTCGCAGTTAATAATAACACTCGATTTTGGAGATGAATCAGGACCAATTGTTCCTTTTACACTTTCGCTAGTTGTTCCTTTTTTCCTATCTACATTAGCCGCTTTAGGATAATCAACATTACCATATTTTACAATAGCATCAATTGTATAAGATGCTCCATCAGCGATTCCCAGCTTAACATCTACAAATTTTCCTTCTACTTGTACTGCTTTAAAACCTGATGGTATACTTTCAACTTTAATGTCACCATATTGTGCTTCAACAAAAAGTTTGTTGTCGAGAGATTGTATATTAATATCAGAATATTTAGCATCAGTTGTAAAGTTGCTTACTTTGTTTATTTTGTAATCGTCATACTTCGATTCTGTAACCATAGTCTTGCAATTTTCAACTTTAATATCAGAATAACCAGAAACAATAACTAGAGCAGTTCCTTTTTCAATTTTAATATCTGAATATTTTACAACACTTGTTAGCCAATTACATTCTTTAATATCTGCATCACCATAAGATAGAGTAAGCTTGCTTAATGGTTTTGTATTATCAAATAACAATTTATTGGCATTAAGATCCCCATATTTTAAAGTAATATTTGTTTTACCGTGTATTTCGTTAATAAATATGTTCCCATACTTATTATATAAATTCATTTTAAGGTTTCTCGGAACACTCACAAAATAATCAATAGTGAACTCAATTTTCTTGCCTGAAAATATTCCTGTTGAGTTATTGATTTTGTCGCTAATCTCAGTAATAGCTTTAATTACATTTTCTTTTTCCGAAAAATTTACATTAATAAATTCTAATTTGCTTTCAGCAAATCCCTTGTTTTTAGCTTTTACTGTGATTTTAACTTCAATTACTATTTGATTTTTGTACCAATCATTAATTTTTATATTTCCATATTTATTGGCTATTTCCAATAAAGTTTGGTCATTTGACTGATACTCTTTTTTAATGTTTTTTACTGCTTCGTATTCTTCTGCACAAACATAAGAGCTTGTAAAAAATGCTATTAATACGATAAATAATACTGATTTAAATTTAAATGTTTTCATAATATTGATTTTTTAAATTGTTTAACATATTTGTAATTGATCTATTATTTGGTTTAAAATTTCCAACTTAATTTGATAATGATTAATTATTGCATTTATTACTCTTTCATCATAAGGATTTTCATTCAAATCTGTTTGAAGCTCCGTGAATAAAATGTCTACTTGAGATAAGTCACTCAACAATAATTCCTTACCTTTGTTATTGCATTGACAATTAATCTCATTTATTGTTTCATATTTTGAATTTATTTGTGAAATAAAATATAATTCCGCTTCCTGATATTCAGGCGACAAATTACTGAAAACAACAGCTTGATACGACTCTTCATACATTGTTGTATTAGAAAAATACTTGTATGTTACAAAAGAGCCAATAAACAATAATGCAAAAACAGCTGCATATTTTAATAAACTTAAAGTAAAAGATTTTTTATTTTCTTCAAGCATGTTTTTAAACCTTTCAGCGTGTCCGGCTTTTGGCTCAAACGTATCAAAATCTTCTCTGTTGTCTTCGAATATGTTTTCTAAATTGTCCATTTTAAGCTTGTTTAAGTGTTTCTAATAATTTTCTTTTTCCTCTTGTTAATTGCGACCTTGAAGTAGAACTTGTAATATTCAGTATTTCTCCAATTTCTTCATGGTCGTATCCTTCTAATAAATATAATGATAAAATTACCCTGTAACTATCGGGTAAAGTGTTAATACCTGAAACGATGTTTTCAATTTGTTTTTTCTGTTCTTCATAATCAATTTTAAAGTCATCATCTTTTATATCATTGCCAAATTCATCAATTGAGATTGTCTCAAAATTCTTTTCCTTTTTAATATAATCCAGAGATTTGTTTATCACAATTTTTTTAAGCCATGCTCCAAAACTTACATTTTCTTTGTAAGTGTCTATTTTGTTAAAAGCTGATAAAAAGCTCTCTTGCATTATGTCTTCTGCCGCATCAGTGTTTTTTACTATTCTTAAACTTGTGTTGTACATTGCTTTATAATATAATTCGTAAATTTCAAATTGTGCCTTTGAATCTCCCTTTTTACACTTTTTAATTAATTTATTATGAATATTTATATTGTTTTTTTCCATTAAAAAGCTTTTGTATTAGTAAAGACGAGATATTTTATAAAGTGCTGCATATTTTTTAAAGTATTTTACTTTTTCTCCTTTTCTTTATCAATTATCTCAAATTCTCGTGTTATTTTTTCTCCGTCAGCATCAATAAGTGTAAGAATATGTTTCCCTTTTGGAGAAGAAATTGCAATATGGTGAAATTTTATTGTTTTACCTATAAATTGATCATCAACATGCCAAAAAATTGTTGTATTTGGTTTTCTATGTGCTGCTTCAAAAATTGCATTTCCCAAGGTTCCGTCTAATTCAACAGGTACATATATTTTTGTAAGGTCGGCAGGATAAATAATTGCCATTGATCTTGTTTTAGAATCAATAGAGCCTTGTTTACAATCTTCACGAAAAAGAGGAAGGGTTTTATATCCGGCATTTTTCGATTTATAGTACCATTCCATAGTTGGAGGCAAAATAAACCATGGTTTATGTATCATTTCCGATGGTTCTTCACAATCGCTGTGTACCCTATAGTTTTCTGTTTTATCCAAATGAATTAATTTATGATACGGGCATTTTTCAAACCTAATACCTGTGGCAGGGATCCAGACAGTATCAACATCAGTACAAATATCAGAAGCTATAAATCCACTTTGATGGCAAATTCCAATTTCTATCATATCGTCATAGGGTGGTTCAAACCATTTTCCAGAATCGGGAAGCAGGTCAAAAATATCAAATAATACAGGGGCAGCAGTATTAATACCTGTTAACTTTGGTCTTCCCTCGCCATCGGCATTTCCTACCCACACTCCAACAACATGATCGGGAGTTAAGCCAATTGCCCAGCCATCGCGAAAGCCAAAACTTGTACCAGTTTTCCATGCTATTTTTCTTGACGATGAAAAATACTGCCATTGTCCTTCTGCATCGGGTCTATCAACATCAAGCATTGCATTAAATGTAAACCATAAAGAAGAAGCGCTAAACAAATGATTATCACCCATATCATTATACTTTTTCTTGCTGATTTTTGATATGTTAAAATTATAATTTGGCGAGAAATAATCCTCATCATTGTATTTCCCACTATTATTTGCATAATGATTCAAAACTCTCGACATAGAAGCATAGGCGCCAACAAGCTCCCATAATTCACCTTCGCAACCACCAAGTATTAATGATAATCCATAATAGTCCGCTGTTTTATTTATAGTTGTCAATCCTACTTTTTTAAGAACATGAATAAATTTTTCAATGCCATATTTTTGCAACATTCTTATAGCAGGAATATTTAATGAACGTGCAATTGCTCTTTTTGCAGGAACAACGCCATCATAACCCAAATTGTAATTTCTTGGTGAATATCCGCTAATATATGTTGGAATATCAGGAACAAGTGAATTTGGTAAAATTTCTCCCGATGTGAGCATTGCAGCATACAGGTATGGCTTTAAAACACTTCCTGTACTGCGTTCCGAAGTAATTATATCAACTTGATTGCCATTTTTATTATTTTTAAAATCAATAATATTACCATTATATGAAAGAACATTTCCTGTTTCAACCTCAATAACTAAGGCTGCAATATTATTTATATCATTACCCGAAAATCGCTTATGATATTCTTTAATAATTAAATTTATTCTCTTTTGCAATTGCAGATCAATAGTTGTTTTTACAATAGATTTATTGGAAATATTATGGAGTTTATTATTAATTCGCACTAAAAGGTGAGGAGTGTGCTGAGGAAACTTTTTGGGCTTTTCGGGGATTTCTTCAGCAATTGAAAGCTCGTAAGTTTCTTTATCAAATTCATTGTTTTCGTACATTTTTTTTAATAAAGTATTTCTTTTCTTTTTTAGTTTTTTCCTGTTTTTTCCGGGATGAATTAATGCAGGACTATTTGGCAATACTGATAGAAGACAGGTTTCCGACCATGATAATTGGTCCGGTTTTCTGCCAAAATATCGCCACGAAGCAGCATCCAAACCAACAATATTTCCACCAAACGGAGCATTAGAGGCATAAAGACAAAGTATTTCCTTTTTGCTATACGTATATTCCATTCTGTAAGCAAGATACATTTCCTTAATTTTTTCGATAATAGTTCGCGGTTTACCTTTTCTTGATAGTCTTATCACTTGCATTGAAATAGTGCTTGCCCCGCTGGTTTTCTCACCGCTTTTAACATTTAATATTATTGCTCTTACTATTGCAAGTGGATCTATCCCTGGATGATAAAAAAATCTTTTATCTTCGAAACAAGTGATAGCTTTTTTAAACTTTTCCGGCACATCATTGCTTTCCGGAAATCGCCATTGTGTATCATTTGCAATATGAGCTCCCAGCAGATTATTGTCTTTATCAAGAATTACAGTGCTTAATGGGTCGTTAAAAAGAGGAGATGGTAAACTTATCCAGAATAAATATAAGATCAAACCTAAAAACGATATTGTAATGATATATTTATTATATGTCTTCAATCAAATATTTATTCCTGAAATATTGAAATGTAAAAATTAAATCGGAGTATAAACCGCAGTACATGTGTCAATATCACCACTACCG
Source organism: uncultured Bacteroidales bacterium (assembly GCA_964442075.1). Lineage (GTDB taxonomy): Bacteria > Bacteroidota > Bacteroidia > Bacteroidales > CAYTAU01 > CAYTAU01. The sequence goes on along the minus strand of CAYTWH010000059.1, from coordinate 10,704 downwards.
TCATCAATGTAATAATTCCAATCAATTTTGTTATAATTATTTGTTATTGATCCTGTTCCATTTACTGTATTGCCATCAATTTGCTGACTTGTAATTGTAAGATTAGTGTTGCTTAATTTTGCTTTTAAATAAAAATTATTACCTAAATGATTAAAATTATATATTTTAACTAAATCACTTGTGTTTTCATCTTTTACAATATCTACACCTGAGTAATTCGTTTCGCCGTATAAAGAACTTATTTCATTACAATTCCATGTGTTTTCAATTTTGTCGCGTAAGTCATCAGAAGGAGGATCTTCCTCCTCTTCTGGTTCACAGGCAAATAATAATAAAGATATAATTATAATCGGATATAAAATAAATTTTTTCATCGTATATATTTTAAAATTATCATCTTCAATTCAATTTTTGTGCCATATAATATTACAGATTTTGCCTCACTAAAATAATGAATCAATTAAATCATCATCGGCAATGTTAGGAATAGTAACTTTTAAATTTGAAGAACGTTCCATTTCACGTTTAATGGCAAATATTGCTCCATCATTTCTTGCCCAGCTTCTGCGGGCTAAACCATTATTTACATCCCAATGTAACATCATTTTAAGTCTTCTCTCTGCATCATCAGAGCCATCGAGCAACATTCCAAAACCACCATTTATTACCTCTCCCCAACCAACTCCACCTCCATTGTGTATTGAAACCCAAGTAGCACCTCTAAAAGAATCGCCAATTACATTTTGTATTGCCATATCTGCAGTAAAACTACTACCGTCATAAATATTCGACGTTTCTCTGTAAGGAGAATCTGTTCCTGAAACATCATGGTGATCTCTTCCAAGAACAACAGGAGCAGAAATTCTGCCATTTTTTATTGCTTTATTAAATTCGGTGGCTATTTTAATTCTTCCTTCTGCATCGGCATATAAAATGCGTGCTTGGGAACCCACAACAAGTTTATTTTCTTTTGCACCTTTTATCCATTGAACATTATCTTTCATTTGTTGTGTAATTTCAGGAGGAGAACTTAATGCAATCTTTTCTAAAACATCAATTGCAATTTTATCTGTAGTATCAAGGTCTTCGGGTTTTGATGATGTACAAACCCATCGGAAAGGTCCAAAACCGTAATCAAAACACATTGGACCCATAATATCCTGAACATAAGAAGGATATTTGAACTCACCTTTATCATTTAAAATATCAGCATCTGCTCTGCTTGCTTCAAGTAAAAAAGCATTGCCGTAATCGAAAAAATACATGCCGTTTTCAACAAGTTTATTAACTGCATTAACCTGTCGCCTTAGACTTTCCTGAACTTTTTGTTTAAACATTTCCGGATTTCCCGTCATCATTTTGTTCGATTCTTCAAGACTTAATCCTACAGGATAATAACCACCTGACCATGGATTATGAAGAGATGTTTGGTCAGAACCGATATCTATTTTTATATTTTTTTCCACAAATCTTTCCAACAGGTCAACTATATTGCCTTTATAAGCAAGAGAAACAGCTTCTTTTTTACGTTGTGCGGTAATAGCTCTTTCGATCAATTTGTCAATATCTTCATATACTTCATCAACCCATCCCTGTGAATGTCTTTTCTCAACAGCTCTTGCATTTATTTCTGCAATAATTCCAATAACACCTGAAATTACAGAAGCTTTTGCCTGTGCTCCCGACATTCCACCTAATCCTGAAGTAACAAATATTTTTCCTTTAGCTCCATCTTCACTTATCATTCTTCCGGCATTCATTAAAGTTATTGTTGTACCGTGAACAATACCCTGAGGACCAATATACATAAAAGATCCTGCTGTCATTTGTCCGTATTGTGAAACTCCAAGAGCATTAAATTTTTCCCAGTCATCAGGTTTTGAATAATTAGGTATTACCATTCCATTTGTAACAACAACACGTGGAGCATCTTTGTGTGAAGGAAATAAACCCATTGGATGACCTGAATAAAGAGCAAGAGTTTGTTCATCTGTCATCTCTGCCAAATATTTCATTGTAAGCAAGTATTGAGCCCAGTTTTGAAAAACTGCACCATTACCGCCATAAGTAATAAGTTCGTGAGGATGTTGTGCTACAGCATAATCAAGATTATTGCTAAGCATTAACATTAATGCAGCAGCTTGCTTTGATCTATGAGGAAAATCATTTATACTTCTTGCAGATATCTCATAATCCGGTCTTAACCTGTACATATATATTCTGCCATATTCTTTAAGTTCATTTGCAAATTCGGGAGCTAAAACAGAATGATGTTTTTTGTCGAAATATCTTAAAGCATTTTTTAATGCTAATTTTTTATCTATATCAGACAAAATATCTTTTCGCTTTGGGGCATGATCTATTGATTTGTCAAAAGGTTTTGAATCGGGCAATATTGCGGGGATTCCTTGTAATATTATTTTTTTAAATTCTTCGTTTATCATAACAAGTATTTATAAATTTTAAAAAAATCAGATGTAAAAATATCTATTTTTTTTATTATTTTAAATATATAATATAACTTTAAAGTCTAAAAAAAATTAATACGCTAATTATATGAAACATATTCTTTTTTTTGCAATTGTTATTTCCATTATGACATCTTGTTTTACAAATAAAGGAAACAACAAAAATAAATCAACAAAAAATTCAAAAGTTAAAGAAGTAATAGTTGATAAAAGTTTTTCGTGGGATAATTCTAAGTTAGATTATACTATTGAAAGTGCAAGTTTAACCGATAGTATTTTAACAATTCAGGTAAAAACTAAAGGAAGTAATGTTGAACATGATTTTAAACTTTACTTTAATGGAATGTATGCTAAAAGCCTGCCAGCAAAAGCTACATTATACTTAAAACACTCAACTAAAAAAGAAATTGATGATAAGGAAATAGAAAAAATATTAAAATTTGATATAGGTAAAGCAAAATATTATAAAGGAGATAAAACCGTAATTTTAATTAATTCATATTCTGAAAAATTTATTTTAAATCATTAATTGAAAAAAATGTTGCTTCAAAGCAACCTATTTACATATTTTATAGTCTAACAATAAACTAAACTAAAAATTATTATGAATAAAACATCTATTATTTCGGTATTGTTAAGCCTATACTTTTCATTTAGCGCTTTTGCTGAAAAAATTGAATTAAATCCTCGAAATAACGGATTTAATATTACAGAACAAGCAACTGATGGTTTGACTGTTAAAAGCTCTATAAATGATTTAAATGTATTCAGAGTAAAAACAAAAGAAGGTGTTTTTATTCAACTGCAAGTTGATAAATTTACCAAAAATAATGATTATGGAAACCCACATCTTCCGATTATTAATAAATTGGTTGAAATTCCATATTGTTCTGGGATTAAAGTTGAAATTATTAGTTATAATGAAGAAGTAATTAATTTGAATGAAATAGGTTATCTCGAAAAAATTATACCTGTTCAACCATCATTAAGTAAAAGTGCAGACCCTTCTGAAGTTGAATTTCAATATAACAAAGATTTTTACGAAATAGATGATTTTAATAACGGTCCGAATGTAAATACCGAAATATTGGGGATTATGCGAGGTACACAAGTCGGGAGAATTTCAATTTCGCAATTTTCGTACAATCCTGTTCAAAATATTTTAAAAATATACAATGATATTGAAGTAAAAATTACATTTGAGAATATTAACCTTTCTAAAACAAATTCTTTAAAAGATAAGAATTATTCTCCAATGTTTGAATATACATTATCAAAACATTTTATAAATCATATATCTAATAAGAGTAAAGATGTTATTACTACTTATCCTGTAAAATATGTAATTGTTTCTGACCCCATGTTTGAAACACAATTACAAGCTTTTATTGAATGGAAAACAAGAAAAGGATTTAATGTAATTGAAGCATATACCAATGATCCTTTGGTAGGAACAACAACTACATCAATAAAAAGTTATTTACAAGATCTTTATAATGCAGGAACACCTTCAGACCCTCCACCAACTTATGTTCTCTTTGTTGGAGATGTTGCTCAAATACCTACATTTGATGGAACTGCAGGTAGTCATAAAACAGATCTATATTACTGTGAATATGATGGAGGAGGAGATGTTTTTTCTGAAATATATTATGGAAGGTTTTCGGCTACTAACACAAGCGAATTACAACCACAAATTGATAAAACATTACAATATGAACAATATTTAATGCCCGACCCTTCATTTCTTGGAGAAGTAATTTTGGTTGCCGGAGTTGATGCTGGTAATGCTCCTACATATGGAAACGGACAAATAAATTACGGAACAGATAACTATTTTAATGCTACACATGGAGTAAGCTCTCATACATATTTATATGGTTCAGGTTCTCCTATTACTTCTAATGACCCTGCGGCTTCTGCTGCTATTCAAGCTAATTTTAGCGAAGGGGTAGGATTTGTAAATTACACAGCACACTGTGGTTCCAGTGGTTGGGGCGACCCTTCTTTTGTGGTTTCGGATGTTGCTAATTTAACAAATCAAGATAAATACCCTTTATCTATTGGAAATTGTTGTTCATCTAATACATTTTTTGACCCTGTATGTTTTGGAGAAGCATTACTTCGTGCTGTTGATAAAGGAGCAATAGGGCATATTGGTGGCTCAAACAGTACATACTGGGATGAAGATTACTGGTGGGGAGTTGGTGCTACAGCAGTTTCAGCAAACCCTGTATATGATGCTCATCTTGGTGCTTTTGATTGCTTGTTTCATGAAAATGGAGAAACATTAGACCAATGGTTTTATACAAATGGACAAATAATTTATTCCGGCAATCTGGCAGTAGCTGAAGGAAATGGTGATATTGATTATTACTGTGAAATATATCATTTAATGGGAGACCCATCTGTAATGACATATATTGGAGTTCCTCCTGCAATATCAGCAAGTTATATAAACCCAATTCCTGTTGGAACAAGTTCTTTAATGGTAACAACAGAACAATATGCTTATGTAGCAATTTCTCAAAACAATGTTCTTTTAGATGCACAATTTACAGGCACTAATACTTCAATTACACTAACATTCCCTGCATTTGTTTCTCCGGGACAAGCCGATATCGTGGTAACAAAACAAGATAGAGAGCCTTATATTGGAACACTGGATGTTGTAAATAATAATACACAAAACGATGCACAATTAATGAATATTATTTACCCCGAAAGTTATAATAGTATTTTAAGTGCAGATGTTACTCCCAAAGTTGTTATAAGAAATATGGGATTAACAAATCTCACAACTGCTGATGTTGGATATCAAATAGATGGTGGTACAATTACTTCAACTGCATGGGCAGGCAATTTAGCTCAATATGAAACTGATACAGTAACATATTCTTTAATTACTCTTCCTTCGGGAAATCATATTTTTACAGCGTTTACTTCAAACCCAAACGGAGTAGCCGATGAATATAATCCTGGTGATACTTTAGATAAACCATTTATTGTTTCATCGGGCGATGCCATGGCACAAGAAATTTTAGGATTAGAAGAAGTATATTGTGATATTGTAGATTATACTCCTGTTGTTGTTATCAAAAATGCCGGACTTATTGATATCTCACAGATTGATGTAAATTATCAGATTGACGGAGGAACTATAATTACTCAAAACTGGTCAGGAAATCTTGCTCCAAATGACATTGATACAATTACATTTCCACAAATTACTTTAACGATTGGAAATCATACGTTCGAAGCATTTACTTCTTCCCCAAATGGAGGAACAGATGAAAACACAAGTAATGATATGATTGATTTTGATTATTCAGTTTTTGATGATGCTCAAGATGTAGAAGTAAATATTGTTACAGATTATTACGGCAGTGAGGTTACATGGGAAATTACAGATGATGTTACAAGTGCAATATTGTATTCGGGAGGTCCTTATACTGACTGGACAGTAGTTACCGATAACCAAAGCTTTTGTTTGGGAATTGGTTGCTATACTTTCAACATTTATGATTCTTACGGCGACGGAATGGATGCTTATTCAACAGGAACATACTCTGTAACCAATACAACAATATCACTTGAATATGGCTCAGGCAGTGGTGATTTTGGCTTTGGAGCAAGCATTCAATTTTGTATTACTCCTGTAGATGTTAAGGAATTATTTGTAAAAGATATGCAAATATTCCCAAATCCTGTTAAAGATATCCTAACACTTAAATTTAATAATTCTAATACCCGCAAATTAGAGATAATTGATATCTTGGGTAAAACAATTGTTAATAGAGAAATAAATGAAAATACAATAAATATTGATATGTCGGAATATTCTAATGGTATTTATCATCTGAATATTGTTGAGGAAAACAATACTATTACCAAGAAAATAGTTGTGGCAAAATAATATTTATTTTTAAAGCCACCTAAATCCTCCGCCTTGGGCGGGGGATTTTTTATATTAAAACACTACCAATGCAAGCAAAAATTTAACCATGAAAACAAGTCTATTATTTATTATAAGTATTTTCTTATTATACAATTTAGCATCTCAACCACTCACTCCCGTTGAAGATACAATACCAATGCGTGATGGCAAAACTCTTGCTGCCGATATTTATATTCCTTCGGGTGCAATGCAACGCCCAACAATACTTATTCAAACCTCATATAGTAAATTCTGGTACAGATATAATCTGCCATTAGGTATTGGAACAGGTATTGATACATCGGCATATAATTTTGTAATTGTTGACTGGCGTTGTTTCTACGCTTCGGTATCGGCTTGCATAGCCACACCAAACAGAGGAGAAGACGGATACGATGTTATTGACTGGATAAAAGACCAAACATGGTCTGATGGACAAATTGGCACATGGGGTCCTTCTGCCCTTGGTAAAGTTCAATTTCAAACAGCCCGTGAAAAACATCCAAACCATACCTGTGCAGTACCATTGGTAGCAGGTCCGCAATTCGAATATCAAGAATATTTTCATGGTGGAGTTTATCGCACTGCTTATGTAGAACAACTTGATGCTCTTGGTTACGGAATGTCTGCATTTTTATTAAGCAATCCTTTTTACAGCGCAACATGGCAATGGGTAGAAAACAACAACTGGTATCCAGCAGAAATTGAAATACCAATGTTTATGATAGGTGGCTGGTACGACCATAATACCGACCTTATGATAGAATTTTTTAATGCAATTAAACAACAATCGCCTGTGGGTGCTCAGCATAAATTACTAATGGGACCTTGGGCACACGGAGGTTTTGGAACAGCACAAGTTGGTACAGCTCAACAAGGTGAACTTTTTTATTACGGAGCAGAAAACTGGAACGATTCATTAGCCATGATGTTTTTTAATTATTATATGCTTAACAATATTAACGGTTGGGATGCAAACCCTGCTATCAATTATTTTCAGATGGGAGAAAATACATGGCAAAGCTCTGCAATATGGCCCACAACAAATACAACAAACTATAATTTGTATTTAAACACAGGAGGCTTACTCGATATTAATGCTCCACCAAATCCAAATACATTCTCAAATTTCGATTACAACCCAAGAGACCCCTCTCCTACTATTGGTGGAGCAACTCTAAATCAAAACTTATTGCAAGGACCGTACAACCAAGCCGATACTGTAGAAATAAGAAACGATATTTTAATATTTACAACAGATGAATTAATTCAGGATATTAAATTAATTGGCAAACCTGTGGTTCATCTTTTTGTTTCGTCAAACAGGCTTGATACAGATTTTGCAATTCGCCTTACCGATGTCTATCCCGATAGCAGTTCAATGATATTAGCCGAAAGCATAAGAAGAATGCGATTTAGGAACGGGTATACAATTGCCGACACAGCTTCAATGGTTTCCGGTCAGATTTACGAAATTGAAATTGAATTAAAAAATACTGCAAACACTTTCCTTGCGGGACATAAAATTAGAATTGATATTACTTCTTCTAATTACCCAAGATTTGATAAAAATCTAAACAACGGACAAGAAATGTATGTTGCAGGCGATACACTTATAGCATCAAATACAGTATATCATGGAAGCGATTATTCTTCTTATATCGAATTTCCTTTTGTTGATTATGTTCAATCGGAATTATCTGTAAATAATACAATGAATTTTAGCATCTATCCTAACCCTTGTAATAATATATTGTATGTTCATACACCAATTATTGATACTTATCAAATTACTATCTACGATATTTATGGCAAAACGTATTACAAAAGAAGTATGTTAAATGTATCGGCAAAAAAGAATTTAATAGATATTTCCGAACTTGACAAAGGAATCTATTTTATTAAAATTACCGATAACAAAAATATTACTTCAATAAAAAAGCTAATAAAGATATAATTAATGTTTTGCATGTATAAGTTTGTTAAAATAATTCTTACACTAATAATTGTAAGTTCATATTCAATAAGTTTTTCCCAATCGGATAGTGTTGCCGACAGCCTTAATGAAATTTATAAAAAAGCTAAAGGCGAAGAAAAATATGAGATACTAACACAATTGTGGGAACACTATTATAACGAATGTCCCGAAAAAAGTATTCCGTATTTAGAAAAGACTATTGAATACACAAGAGCAAAACATCTTTATAAAGAAACAGCCAATATGTTGCATAATCTGGGTTTTGCTCATTACAAAATAACTAATTATAATGCTGCAATATATCATTACAAACAATCGGTAAAAATTAAGAAAAATTTTGATGATAATGAAAGTATAGCTAACACATATAACAATATTGGACTTGTTTATTTCGATTGGTCTGAATATGAACAAGCATTAATTTATTATCAGAAAGCATTAGAAATTATTGGCAAAGATAATCCATGTAAAATGCAAGCAACAATTTTCAACAATATTGGACTTGTATATCTCGACTGGAATGACATTGACCTTGCATTAAAATATTTTAACCAAGCTCTTAAAATACGTGAAAACTTATTTGAAAAATTTGGAATTGCAAGCTCACTAAATAATATTGGTAATGCTTATTATAAACTTGGCAATTATAACAAAGCTCTTGATAATTATAAACAATCGCTTAAAATAAAAGAAGAAATAGGTCATAAGCGAGGCATTGCTAATTCTCTCAACAATATTGGATTAATATATTTAGAAATTGATAATTATAATGAATCAATAAATTATTTAGAACAATCGCTTGAAATAAAAAAAGAATTAAATTACAAAAAGGGTATTGCAAATACATTTAACAATTTGGGAAGAGTATATATTAAATTAAATAATTTTGAAAGAGCAATAGAGTATTTTAACAACAGCATTGAAATATCAAAACATTTGCAACTAACATCATCATTAATTGAAAGCTATCAGTATCTTGCTAATGCGTATGAACTAAAAAAAGATGATAATAATGCATTAATATATTATAAAAAATATTTCACTACTCACGATTCTATTTACAACAGTAGCACTAGAATTAAAATTATAGAAATTCAAACAAAATATGAAACTCAACAAAGAGAACGCGAAATAGAACTACTGAGAATTGATAAAGAATTGAAAGATTTGAAATTGAAAAAAAGCCAAAGCCAATATAAGTTTTTACTTATAATTTTAATTCTTGTTATAATATTTATGATTGTATTGTATTTGCAATATGCACTAAAAAAACGCACAAACAAATTACTTGCCGAAAAAAACGAACAACTTTTAAAAACAAATCAAAAGCTCGAAATATCGGAAAACAAACTTAAAGAACTAAATGTATCGAAAGATAAGCTTTTTAGTATAATATCGCATGACTTACACAGTTCTTTCAATGTGCTGTTAGGATTTACCGAGATACTTGCCAAAAAATTTAAAACTATTGACGAAATAAAAAGACAGGAATATAATCAGTTAATATATAAATCGTCGAGACAACTATTTAATTTGTTAGACAATTTGCTTAAATGGTCGCGTACGCAAAGCAAGGTTTTTAATAATAATCCTGAAGTTATTGATATAACAAACATTATTGTTGAAACAACATCGGCACTGCAAATAAATACAGAAGAAAAAAATATTAAAATAAACATAAATATGGACAATAACACATATGTTTATCTTGATAAAAACCTTATAAAAACAGTTATTAGAAACCTTTTGCTTAATGCTATAAAATTTTCATATAAGCATGGCGAAATTGATATTACATCACAAAATATTAATAAAGATATTATTATTAATTTTAAAGATTACGGAACAGGAATAGATAATAAAGACATTAAAAATCTTTTTAAAATTGATAACATTACAAGTACTAAAGGTACAATGAATGAAGAAGGCACCGGATTTGGCTTAGTACTTTGTAAAGAAATTATTGATATTATAGGAGGCAAAATTAAAGTTGAAAGCATTAAAGAAAAAGGAAGTATTTTCTCTATTATATTACCAACAAAAATTTAATATTATAAAAGCCCCACCTAATCCCGAAATAAGATAAATATACAAAAAGTCATTTTTCCCCGGGAGAAACTCATTTTTCGGAAGGGAAAAATTATTATTCGGCAAAGAAAAGTTATTTTTCGGAGGGGAGAAATTATTATTCGGAGAGGAAAAATTATTATTCGGAGGGGAAAAGTTATTTTTCGGCACCGAAAAGTCATTTTGGGGGAACTATCCACGTTAACTGAAATTCGCCATTAAAACATTCCTGTGAAAACAGGAATCCATTTAAA
>CAYTWH010000058.1:400-18969 GCA_964442075.1 uncultured Bacteroidales bacterium | reverse complement strand
TTTAACTTATTAACAGATAATTGTTTATATGTCTTTTGCCTTGCAAAGGTTTCAATCTATATAATTCTTTTGCATTAGAATATAAAAAAGTTGATGCAGGGGTTTGCGAGATAGTTTACAATAATACAATTAAGAACAAAGGCTTGCTACTAAAATCGAATACTGCAATGCGCAATGCTGTGAATAACTCAAATGATACTTTACTTATCCAAAAATATGATGATTGGATTACACTTAAGAAGCAGATAGCAAAAGAATATAGTAAAGGAGAAGATACAAAAGAATTAGAATTACAAGCAAACGAATTAGAAGGATACTTAGTTACAAACTCAAACGAATTTTCTGATTTTAAAAAAGTACAAAGCATTAACTGGAAACAAGTGCAAACAGGTCTAAACAAAAACGAAGTTGCTATTGAGTTTTTAAACTTCCCATTATTAATACCAGATAGTAGTCTTACAGAATTTACATCTCAAACACAATATACTGCCTTAATAATATCAAAAGAAAGCAAATACCCCAAAATGATACCACTATTTAAAGAAAAACAATTAGAGAAGATAATTGGGGAATTTGGAGGTAATAATTATAGTTATATCAATAACATTTATGGTAAAAACAAAGAGGTAAATACTGAATTATATAATCTTATTTGGAAACCAATGGAAGAACATCTAAAAGATATAAAAACAGTTTATCTTTCTCCTAGTGGATTGTTGCATAAAATTAGTTTCTCTGCGATAGCTAGAGAGCAAAATATTTATTTATGTGATGAGTACAATATAGAGATGAAGTCTAGTACAGGTAAATTAGTCACACCAGAAAGTTCACTATTTAACAAAGGTATGACATGTTCTCTATATGGAGGTATAAACTATAATAGTGATAGTACAGATACAGAAATTTGGAAGTACTTAGAAGGGACAAAATCAGAAGTACAGAGGATTGAAAGCATTCTGAGTAAGAAAAAACTTAATGTAAGTTTTGCCATAGACCAGTTTGCTACAGAAGAAATGTTTAAAGAGCAAGCAAGTAATTCTGATATTATTCACATAGCTACTCATGGTTTTTTCTATCCTGACCCAAAAGAAGTAAAACAAGACTCTGCTAAGGAAGAAAAAACGGAACATGGAGATTTAGTATTTAGAGGAGGGAATAATGGTTTTGGAGTTTGGAGTTTTGTTAAGAACCCTAATCCCCTTATGCGTTCTGGTCTTGTGCTTGCAGGTGCAAATGATGTGTGGAATAGAGAAGAACAAACAGAAGGAGAAGATGGTGTTCTTACAGCTCAAGAAGTAGCACATATAGATATGCGAAAAACAAACCTGGTAGTAATGTCAGCTTGCGAAACGGGTCTTGGCGATATTAAAGGTAGCGAAGGTGTTTATGGCTTACAGAGGGCTTTTAAAATGGCTGGAGTGAAATTTCTTATTATGAGCTTATGGCAAGTACCAGATAAAGAAACCGAAGAGTTTATGACAACCTTTTATACCAAACTTCTAAAACTAAAAGACATCAAACAAGCATTCAATCATACGCAAAAAGAAATGCGAGACAAGTATGACCCCTACTTTTGGGCTGCATTTGTACTGATTGAGTAAGAAATTATTGATAATAATAATAAAACTATGAACTACAAAACACTAACAATACTGTTATTTGTAACTTTAAGCTTACAATTTGTAACTGTATTTGCACAGCAAAGTAAAACTCCTACGTTGAACATAGCCGAAACATATACCATAGCTGACAGCCTACGCCAACAATACCAAAATAAAGAAAGCTTTGATACAGCCCTTGTTTACGCAAACCAAGCCCTTACTCTTGTAGAAAAACAATACGGAAAAAATGATACACTTTATGCGGATATGCTTTATGGAATTATGATGGTATATGGTCATTCAGGAAACTTAAAAAAATCTATTGAATATGGACTACAAGAAAAAGAAATAAGAGAAAAAATGCAAGGTAAAGAACATTCTGCTTATGGTGGTATAATAGGTGATTTGGCGTATTTATACAGTAGTATAGGTCAACACGATAAGGCCCTGCCTTTACATATTGAGGCATTAGAAAACACCAAAAAGTCTCTTGGCAAAGAGCATTCACAATACGGAATTTACTTAAGCAATTTGGCAATATTATACGATAATATGGGCAATTACAAAAAAGCACTGCCTTTATTTTTGGAGGCATTAGAAAACTGTGAGAAATCTCTTGGTAAAGAACATTCGAACTATGGAACTCTCTTAAATAATTTGGCAGGATTATACCAATATATTGGCCAATATGATAAGGCTTTACCTTTATATATTGAGGCATTAGAAAACTGTGAGAAATTTCTTGGCAAAGAGCATTCATCCTACGGAATTTACTTAAACAATTTGGCAGTATTATACGAGAAAATGGGCAATTACAAAAAAGCTCTGCCTTTATATTTGGAGGCATTAGAAAACACCGAAAAAACCCTTGGCAAAGAGCATTCATTATATGGAGGTCGATTAAATAATTTGGCAGGATTGTACAAGATAATGGGCAATTCCACCTCCAATAAAAAACTTGCAACGGAGAACTACGAAAAAGCCCTGCCTTTATTTTTGGAGGCAATAGAAAACTGCGAGAAATCTCTTGGCAAAGAGCATTCAAGATACGGAATTCGCTTAAACAATTTGGCAGGGTTATACTCTAAAATGGGCAATTACAAAAAAGCTCTACCCTTATATTTGGAAGGTATAGAAAATATAAACCATAATATTACAAAAAACTTTAGCTTTTTATCGGAAAAAGAAAAAGAAGATTATTTTAATACAAAGAGCAGGTATTTTGATGGATTTAACTCTTTTGCTTTGCAAACTAATACGCAATTTAATAATATATCTACTACTGTTTTTGATAACACTGTGCGTAATAAAGGCATCCTTTTAAAATCAAGCACAGCAATGCGCTCCGCTATTTTAAGTTCGAAAGATACTGTACTTATCAATAAGTATAATAAATGGATAAGTTTAAAAAAACAAATAGCAAAACTATACTCTACACCAATAAAAAAACGCCAAAAAGACCCAAAACAATTGGAAGAACAAGCCATAGTTTTTGAAAGAGATTTAGTAAAAAGTTCAGAGGAATTTTCTGCCTTTACACAAACACTTAAAACCAATTGGCAAGATGTGCAAAAAGCACTAAAGCCAAACGAGATAGCTATTGAGTTTGTGCATTTTGAAAATACTAAAAGTGTCGGAATCTCTAAAAGCGACACCGACACTACTCATATAATGTATTGTGCATTAATAGTAACACCAAACAACAAACAGCCAGAAATGATACCTCTATTCAAAGAAAAACAATTGGAGAAAATATTAGGAAAATTTGGAGGTAATAATTACAGCTATATAAACATTATTTATGGTAAAAACACAGAAGTTAACACCGAACTCTATAATTTGATTTGGGCTCCTATTGATAGTTTTTTAACCACTACAAGTAACACTCCGACTAAACGTACGGTTTATATATCTCCAAGCGGTTTGTTACACAAAATATCTTTCTCCGCCATAGCAAAAAAACAAAATGTATATTTATGCGATGCTTACAATATAGAAGTAAAATCAACAACAGGAAAAATTATCGAGAGTCAAGGAGCGACTCAAAATTTCACTTTGACTAATGCAACATTGTTCGGAGGCATTACCTACGATACCGATAGTACAAAAACAAAAATATGGAGTTATTTAGAAGGCACAAAAATAGAAACAGAAAAGATAAATAAAATTTTAAAAAAAGGGAAAGTTGATGTGAATTATTATAGCAATACATTGGCTACCGAAGAGGAATTTAAGCTAATGGCAAGCAACAGCAATATCTTACACATTGCCACACACGGGTTTTTCTACCCAGACCCAACAGAGATAAAAAAAGAAGAAGAAACAAAAACAGGAGAAACAGGCGATGTAGTTTTCCGTGGTGGAAGCAGAGGTTTTGGTGTAGAAAATTTTGTAGAAAACAAAAATCCACTCATGCGATCAGGATTAGTATTTGCTGGTGCCAACGATGTTTGGAGCAAACAAAATAAAGGTAATACAGACGATGGAGTTCTAACAGCTCAAGAAGTAGCTCATATAGATATGCGAAAAACCAATCTTGTAGTAATGTCTGCTTGCGAAACAGGACTAGGTGATATAAAGGGTAGTGAAGGTGTCTACGGCCTGCAAAGAGCTTTTAAAATGGCTGGAGTGAAATTTCTTATTATGAGCCTGTGGCAAGTTTCAGATAAAGAAACTGAGGAATTTATGACAACTTTCTATACGAAGCTTTTAAAACTAAAAGACATAAAAACAGCTTTCAATAAAACACAAAAAGAAATGCGACAAGAGTATGACCCTTACTTTTGGGCTGCTTTTGTGTTGATTGAGTAATCTATTAAATTTACCATGTAATTAAAATTTAAATCATTGATTATTAGTGAGAATTTATTTTGGTTCTTATCCTTAATTCCTTGAAGAATAATTAATGCGACAGAACCCAAAAAGGCAACTTTCAACATTTTTTTAATACTGATGAATTCGAAATGTTTGAATAAAGTCTAATTGTTAGTAATTCTTCTATTTATAGGTATATTGTTATTCCAATATATTGCGATATATTGGAATAGATCTGAATAAAATATCTGAATTTATCCCGATATATTGGGATAAATCTAGATTTATTGGAATGTATTTAAATAGATAGGCATTTATGGCGATAAAATTACAACCCAAATTGTTTCATTAACACGCATTTTAAAATTTATATGAAACTTTATTTATTTTAAGAATTGCCAAAAAGTAGATTAAAGCAATGTCTGAATTGAGTTTTAAGAGAAAATAAAAAGTTTCACTTTGTACATAAGTGAAACTAAAAGGTGTCGTTACTGACTTGTTATACTTGGTAACGATTAGGCTAAAAATTTGCGAGCATTTAACGCACCAAACTTGCAATATCTTTATTTAATATAATTCGTTTCATTTTACTAATTTCCGCCCGCTTGTTTTTGAGCCTTTGTTACCCTGAGTTATTCTTCTCTTTCATCTACTTGTCGGAAATATTTGGCAGGTATAGTATGTAATAAGCCAACATACAACCTGCAAATATAATTTTCTAAAAAATATCCTATTCAATAACTATTTTCTTAATTACTTCTTCTTTTTCTGTGCTTACATTTACAAAATAAATACCTTTTGCTTCTTTACTTAAATCAATATTTACTTGTTTATCTGTTACAATTAATTGTTCTATTAATTTTCCATTAATATCTGTTATTCTTATACTCTTAATATTTTCTCCTTCAACTATTATATTTCCACTTGTTGGATTTGGAAAAATATTTATTGATGTATTATTAAGTTCTTTAATCCCCACACCTGTTATTGTGTAACAAACAGAAGTGTCTACACAAATACCATCATCTATTATTACAGCATAACTGCCGTTTACAGAAGGAGTAAAGCTTTGGTTTGTTTCTCCAACTATAGCCAAATAGCTATTGTTACAGTCAAGCCATTGATATGAAGCGCCTGATTGAGTTGCAGTTAATGTAATACCATTTTGTGTAACAGATACATCAACTGAGTTTATAGTTAAATCTAAGGTAACAAGACTATCACATCCCGCTGCATTTATAAAAGTATGTGTTGGGAATGCGGAAGCATAATAAGTCGTTCCATACCACGCCATGCTGTCGCACGCTACGGCAGTAGTATCACCTGTATTGCTATAATTTATAGTTAAATCTAAGGTTACAACACTATCACAACCAGCAACATTCATAAAAATATGCGTTGGGAATGCAGAAGCATAATAAGTCGTGCCATACCATGCCATGCTATCACAAGCTACGACAGTAGTATCTCCTGTGTTGCTATAATTAATCGTTAAATCTAAAGTTACAACACTATCACAGCCAGCAACATTCATAAAAGTATGCGTTGGCATAGCCGAAACATAATAGCTTGTTCCATACCATGCCATGCTATCACATGCTACGGCTGTAGTATCACCTGTATTGCTATAGTTTACAGTTAAATCTAAAGTTACAAGACTATCACAGCCAGCAACATTCATAAACATATGTATTGGGAATGCGGAAGCATAATAAATAGTTCCATACCACGCCATGCTATCGCAAACTATCGCAGTAGTATCACCTGTATTGCTATAGTTTACAGTTAAATCTAAAGTTACAACACTATCACAGCCAGCAATATTCATAAAGGTATGCGTTGGCATTGCCGAAGCATAATAGGTCGTGCCATACCACGCCATGCTATCGCATACTATGGCAGTAGTATCACCTGTATTGCTATAGTTTATAGTTAAATTTATAGTAATAATGCTATCACAAGCCATTGCATTTGGTATGCTATCTAAATATATTCCTGAAATTGTCCATGATTTCCCACTTGGAGAGAGATAACTATCACAAACGATAGGGTTTATTGTTGCATAACTATTACAAGTATATATTCGTACATGTCCTGCATCTATTCCATTACCATCATTCTTATTAGCACCAATTGCCACGGTATTACCATTAGAGCATAAACTTACAGAAACGCCTGATAGATCATCAGCCGCTTCCCCGTCAATATCAGTCCCAAGTTGTGTCCATGTACCAAGAGTATTTTTATATATCCTTACATGTCCTGAACATGAACCATTACCACTATTATAAAGAGCTCCAATTGCTACAACTGAACCATCAGAACTTAAGCTAACAGAAATGCCTGACCCGTCATTAGTCGCTTCGCCATTAATATCAGCACCTTGTTGTGTCCATGCTGTTCCGTTGTAGTGATATATTCGTACATGCCCTGCATTAATTCCATTACCATCATTACCATAAGCTCCAATCGCTATGGTATTACCATTAGAGCATAAACTTACAGAAACGCCTGATAGGTCATTAGTCGCTTCTCCATCAATATCAGCACCTTGTTGTGTCCATGCTGTTCCGTTGTAGTGATATATTCGTACATGTCCTGCATTACTGCCATTACCATCATTACAATAAGCTCCAATCGCTACGGTATTACCATCAAAACTTAAGCTTACAGCATGTCCAAACTTGTCGCTTGCAGCTTCTCCGTCAATATCAGTTCCAATTTGTGTCCACGTGCCAATAATATTTTTATAAATACGTACATGTCCAGCATCTGCAACATTTCCATCGTTGTTTTGTGCTCCAATTGCCACTATAGAACCATCAGCACTTAAACTTACGGAGCGACCTGACTCGTCATCAGCCGCTTCCCCATCAATATCACTTCCTATTTGTGACCAGCTACCCGCAATATTTTCATAAATACGCACATGTCCTGCATTACTGCCATTGCCATCATTATGATAAGCCCCAATTGCTACAACCGAACTATCAGCGCTTAAATTTACAGAAATACCTGATTGGTCACCTCCTGCTTCTCCATCAATATCATTTCCAATTTGCGTCCATGTGCCAGCAATATTCTGATAAATACGTACATGTCCTGCATCACTGCCACTACCACTATTATCAGTAGCTCCAATCGCTATTATTGAACCATCAGTATTTAGATTTACAGAAATGCCTGACCAGTCATCAGCTGCTTCCCCATCAATATCAGTTCCAATTTGTGTCCATTGTGCATTTGCAATTGTGCTTGCTATTAGCATTGCTGATAATATTAGGATTTGTTTAATGTAATTTGTTCTCATTTTTATAGTATTTAAAGTTTTTTAGATATATCTGTATTTAGTCATTCTTTTATCTCCTAGTTTCTCAATTATACCTTTGTCAAATGCAACTTTCAAATCTCTACTTGCTGTTGCCGAAGATATTTTCTTAAACGCACGCAAATAATCTTGCCTTGAGAAGAGGTCATTTTCTACAATGTCCTTAAAATGTATTATTCTGTCATTACTTGATAAGTTTATGTTTTGAATTTTTAGTAAGTCTTCAAGTGCATCTTTTATTATTTCTAACATGAATTCAATAAAAGCTGTTGAACTTCCTTGATTATCTGACTTACCTAAAATATTATAATATTCTTGTTGCTTTGTTTTTACTAAAGTTTCAATTGGAAGAAATCCAAAAATAGGAGAGTGTTCTTTCAAAATTATAGTTTGCCAAAGTCTTCCAATTCTTCCATTTCCATCAATAAATGGATGAATAAATTCAAACTCATAATGAAAAACACAACTTTTGACAAGAATTAAATCATCATCATTCTTTATATACTCAAAAAGGTCTTTCATTAACGAAAAGACCATTTCTCCGGGAGGCGCTACATGTGTAATGTCGCTTCCTTTTATAATTCCAACTGAAGAAGTTCGCAGTTTACCAGGGTTTTCTATTAAATCTTTCATTAAGATCTCATGCGCTTTGCATAATGATTTTAAATCAGAGACTTTAAACTTATCAAGTTTATTATAAACATTAATTGCATTTTTAACTTCAACAATATCTTTTTTAGGTGCTAAAACTCTTTTGTTATCAAGCAAGTCAGTAATCTGCGCAATAGTCAAGGTATTTCCTTCAATTTCCAATGAAGATTGAATTGTTTTTATCCTGTTTCTTTTTCTTAATTCTGTTGGTGGTTTGTTTAAATGGGCAGCATTTACTTCTCCAATTCTTTCTGAAATAGAGGCAATTAAATTTAAAATCTTATTCGTTATTTCGTAAGGTGGTTTCATGGCTTAAACCTTTGATACTATCAAATGACACTATCAAAAGTAATCATTTTTTATTATACTGCAATTTCTTTTTAAAAATTAAACCTAACATTTGGCTAAACTGCGTTTATATGCTGTTTAGGTTTTGTTGTAGCCTGTTTTAATTATTTTTTCTTTTCTAAATCAAGATAAAGCTGTTCAACCTTATCTCTTGCCCATTGTGTTTTTCTTAAAAACTTAAGACTAGACTTGATTGAAGGGTCATTTTTAAAACAATTGATTTTAATTTTCATTGCTAATCTTTCCCAACCATACTGTTCCACTAACAACTCTAGTATAGTTATCAATTTCACCCCGTGCATCGGGTTATTGAGTTGTTCTTTTTGGCAAATATTTTCTTTATCCATTAATAAGATGATTAATCCTGTTTAAATTGGTTGCGATTTAGCTATGCGTAGTGGGGGATTCCAAAGCTATTAGCTTTCGTTTTAGCACAAATTTATTGCTTACATAATCTTTCAATTTACGACAAAACCCGCATTACGTATAACCTTTGTTAGCGTTTCGTGCTTTATTTTTTAGTTGTGTTAATCTTTTTTTAGCATGAACGGTTAGTATAAGAATAGTAGCCGACTGCGGGGCACTTTCCTGTCAAGTTACAGGAAAGTTGAAGCGGGCTACAACCCCTGAATTTACTACTAAACCGGCTATTATTTTTATACATTGTTAGCAATCGATTTTCAATTGTCTTCATATACAATTTTTCTTATATCATTTGCTATTTTGAAATGGTTAGAGTTCTGATTATTATCCAATAGTATTACAGAACTGTTGTCTTCTTTGATAATGTTTATTAAAGAACGGAATCCCGGAATTTCTCCTTCGTGCCCATATAAAGTATACTTGCTTCCATCTTTATGTGTTCGATTTAAAATCGCAAACCCATATCCATATCTTGAAAAATTTTGTGTTAGCATTATTTCAAAACTTTCTTTATTGATTAATGTATTTGATTGAAGTGCAAGTTGCCATTTAAACAAATCTTCTACTGTTGAGTAAATATTTCCTGCTGAAAATGCCCCCGACGTATTCCAGCAAGGAGCAACTGATATAGTGTCATCTAGTTTGATATATCCATAAGCCTTATTTTTAAGGATTTCAGTAATTTGAATTATTCCAGAGTTTGTCATGCCCAAAGGTTTGAAAATATTTTCTTGCAAGACTTGTGCATAAGGTTTACCAGTAATTTCTTCGATTATAGCTCCAAGTATAAAGTAGTTAGAATTGGAATACCGAAGTTCAGAACCTGGTTCAAAGTTTAGATCTAAGTCCCAGAATACTTTCATAAATTCAGTTGGCTTATTTTCTCTAAATAGTAGACATTCCATTTCTGGTAACTCAATATATTCTGGAATGCCTGAAGTATGACTTAATAAATGGTGTATTGTGATTCTGTCACCTTTTTCAGCAGGATATTCAGGAAGATAATCTGTGATTTTGTCATCTAAACTAATCTGACCCTTCTCCTTTAGCATCATTATTAATGTGGCTGTGAATTGTTTGGTACAAGAACCAATTTCAAATTTAGTATCAGGTTTATTCAGAATTTCATATTCAATGTTTGCAAATCCAAAAGCACTTTTATAAACAATCTTACCATTCATTGATACAAGTGCACTGCCATTAAACATTCCTTTATTATAGAAATCGTTTAATAAAGAGTCAATCTTACCATTAGTAGTCTGTGCATTTAATGTGCTAACTGATAGTAATGTAATTAATAAAATATTAAAAAAGGTTCTCATTGCGTTGTTGTTTTTAATTGATTGCTAACGTTTAGGCTAAAAATTGGTGGGCATTTCAACGCACCAATCTTCAGATTTGTAATATCGTTTATTTAATGTTATTCGCTTCATATCACTACTTTCTGCCCACTTGTTTTTGAGCCTGTGTTACCCAATGTAATTATCATATCTTAATTCCTAAAACAACAACATCATCAATCTGTTCTATATTCCCTTTCCAAACTTCAAAAGCTGTATCTAACAATTCTTTTTGTTCTTTCATAGGCTTATCTCTGTTTTCTGATAACAATCGCTTAAATGGCTTGTATTTAAACTTCTTTCTTTTTGTTCCACCAAATTGGTCGGCATATCCATCGGAGAACATATACAGTTGGTCTCCTTTTTCCAATTGTATTTCGTGAGTGGTGAAATTACCCATTTTCACATAAATGGCAATCGGCATTTTATCAGGTTTTATTTCGTAGAAGTTCTCAAAATCTTTTAATGGCTCTAAGTCATTTAGCTTTCTATTGGTTAAAATATATAGAGGATTATTAGCTCCCGAAAACTGAACTATATTAGTTTTGTGGTCGATTGAAATTATTGCCATATCCATACCGTCTTTTTGTTCTCCTAATTCTCCTTTTTGTTTTAAGGCTTTTATAATTTCTTTTCTTAATTTGCGAAGAATTACACCTGTATGAGTAATATATTCTTTTTGCACAATTTCTCGTAAAAACGAAGAGCCAAGCATACTCATAAATGCACCTGGCACACCGTGACCTGTACTATCGGCTGCTGTTATTACAGTGTGGTTTTCTATATGGCTCCACCAATAAAAATCGCCACTTACTTTGTCTTTTGGTTTAAACAATACAAAATGTTCCGATAAATGCTTATCCAGTACTTTTTCTTCGGGTAATATTGATCCTTGCAGGCGAGTTGCATAATCAATACTCTCTGAAATTTCGTAATGATTTTTTTCTATTTTTTCTTTTTGTTTTACAACTATATCCCTCTGGCTTTCAATTTCATTTCGCTGAGCCGTTATTTCTTCATTTTGTTGATTTAGTTCTTCGTTAGCTTCTGCAATTTCATGCTTTTGTTCCGCCAACAATATGTTTGCTCTTTTCTTTTGACTGTATGATCGAAATACAAATACAACAAGAATAACTGTTAAACCAAAAGCAATAATAAACAGATTACGCTGCGTTTGCTGCTTTTCTTTTTCTGCTTTTTCTTTTTCGATTTGTAGTTGGCTGGTTTTTAGTTCGGCTTGTTGCTCTATTATTTGCTTTTCTTTTTTCTCTGTTTCGTATCGAGTACCCATCTCAGCAATAACCTTTGTTTTTTCACTGGTAAAAATACTATCGTTTATACTTATCCATAATTCTTTATACTTAAGAGCATTTTGGTATTGTTTTAAGCCTTTATATGCTGATGATAAATACAAATAGGCTTCTCTTTCTCTTTTTAACGCTCCTATTTCTTTTGTAAGGTCTAAGCTTTTATTAGCATAATAAATTGCTTTTTTATATTTCTTGAGTTTATTATTTAATTCTGCAAAATTCCCTAAATTAGCCGCTATTCCATACTTATTTCCTATTTTTTCATTAATTTCTAAAGCCTTTTGATAATAGTCAAAAGCTTTATCAAACTCTTCTAGTCTAGAATAAACAATTCCTATATTCCCTAGATCTCTTGCTATACCTCCCTTATCATCCAATTCTTTATTAATGTCTAATGATTTTTGATAACAAGCTAATGCTTCTTTATTATTATTTTGATCAAAATAAATTATTCCAATATTACAGCTTAGCGCAGCTATTAAGTTTTTATCTCCAAGTTCCTCATTAATTTTCATGGCTTTCTTATAGTATTCTAAGGCTTTTTTGTTATTAACTTCGTCTGCATATACATTTCCAATACTTACAAGGTTTACTACTATTCCTTCTTTATTTTCAAGTTCTTCATGTATATTTAAAGCATTCTGAAAAACCTCTAAGGCTTTATCATAATTCCCCTGATCAACATAAATATTACCCATATCCCCCAAACTACTAGCTATACCTGCCTTATCACCTAAGCCTTCGTAGACTATTAACGACTTCTGAAGATAGTCTAGAGCCTGTTTATAAATTCCATTATAGGAATATATAACTCCAATTTTACGATAATTCATAGCCACACCTTTTGTATCTTGAGCAAGTTTAAATTCAACAGTGGATTTCTTAAAATAAACAATGGCGGTATCGTAATTATTCTTATAAAAATAAACCATCCCAATGTGCACTAAAGAGATTGCCTTATATGA
Source organism: uncultured Bacteroidales bacterium (assembly GCA_964442075.1). Lineage (GTDB taxonomy): Bacteria > Bacteroidota > Bacteroidia > Bacteroidales > CAYTAU01 > CAYTAU01. The sequence continues at coordinate 6,189 of CAYTWH010000058.1, read as the reverse complement.
ATTTGATTTAATCTTTTCTGATATAAGCAATGCGTCATTGAAATAAATTAAAGACGAATCGTAATTTGAATATTCATACTCATCGCCAAGCATAAATAATGTTTCAATTAAATTAGTATCTACCTTTTCTGTGGCAATAACTTGTTTTAAACTGTCAATTTTGTGTTGGTATTGTGCAAATACAGTTGCAAACTGAAGATTTAAAGTTATAAGTATTAATATGCTTAGATTTTTCATACTTTTTTAGTTCTTATATTGGGTAACGTTCAGTATATGGTACGTTTCAATGTGCCATATACTTTGTTGTAAGCAGTTAATAGTTTCCTTTTATTGATATTGCCCGTCCTATTAATTTTAACGAGCCATCATGTTCACACCATAGTCTCTCACAAAATTTGTTTTTTGAATCTTCTTGTAATTCATCACGCAGAGAAGCCAAATAAGTAGGCACTTGACCCTGTCCTACTATAATTGGATTCCATTTCACAGGTCTGTACTCTCTATGGAATGTTTGCCTAGCTTATTCTTGTATTTCGTTTGCAATGCATTAAGAAAATTTCTTAGATACTGATCCATAAAATGTCGATAGGATCTATGATCAGGACTACGGAAAAAAGCACTCAACTCATGTTTGCTGATTTTTTTATCTATTAAGGCGAACAGATCTAATATGTCATCTGTTTTCAAATCCAATGCAATTTTTAGTTTCCGGAGGATCATATTATTGCTTAAAGGATCTTCTGGTTCTGGTAGAGGACCTTCTCTTATTCCGCGTTTTTCAATGATTAATCCGTTGAGGAAAGTGGCCAGTTCTTTATCTGTAATTTCTTTTAATAAATGGTCATCTTCTTTTTTTAACCAATCACTCACATCCGCTTTCCCGACATCGTAATTGGCTAATTTAAAAAGCGCAATAATTTTGAGAACACTAAAGTCAAACAGGTAACGAATACGTCGTAATATATCATTATTGGTCATATTATATTTTATTTATCTTTTACTTCACTCATAATTTTCACATTCCCAATACCATATTAAAGGAAAAGAAGCCATAAAAATATAGTGTTTGGTTAAATTCTTGCATTAAAAGTATTGTCAAATATACAACAAACATTAATCAAGTCCATATTTGATGTGTGTCTGAAATGTGGCACAACGTTTAGCATAAAAGGAGTTTCAATGCAGTTTAGCTATTGTTATGTGTTTAAAATTATTGCTTAATTAGTTTTTTAACCTCAGTTCCATCTTTGGTATGAATTTTTAAATAATACACTCCATTACTGAATTGGTTTATTGAAAAATTAGGTGTATTGAATGTTTTTACATTTTTCCCAAATAAGTCATAGACTTCAACAGATATTAAGTCTTGTTCCGGTATGTTTATGTTAACCACGTCATTTGTTGGGTTTGGATAAATGATTAATTCACTGTTGTCGCTAATCATTTCGCTTAGTGAAAGAGTAATCTCCGGAATATAAAATTCGATTAAAGCCACTTCATTTGGACTAAGATGGAAAGAGTAAGCTGAATCCGTCATATTGATATTTTCGTCGTCAAAATAATTATTCGGATAAAGGTAATTTACTGCGTCATTTCTGGTGTATCCCAGGTTAGTCAATGAATCATACTGGTAAATAACATTGTTATTGGTAGAGTCAATGATTGTTTTTATGCCAGAATGATTCCCAATGATTCCAGGAAATTTCAATGTGATATCTCTTCCATTTTGAAAGTAGTTATCATACGACTGATAAATTGGTATGACTGAGTTTATTGCTATTGTTAATGGGTCAACTCCTGTTAATACTATGAATCCTTGAAAAATGGAATCAATTGTACTTGGAGCGTATCCAGCATTAATTAAACTATCTGAATTGATGTCATGATCGTGGAAAAGACTGAGCGTAGCCTCTGCAGCGCCCGGTATTGAAAAATTAGAAACTAGCACCCTAAGTGTATCATTATTATAAGTGGAAATGGTCGTTAAGTTTCTATAATTTGAACTATCAACACTGAGAAGTTCGCCTTCTGTTTTATTAAGCAGAAGTAGTGCTTTCCATGAAGGTTTATGCAAAGCTCCCCAGCTCAACAAACCGTAATCTCCATGGAATTCTGTTGATCCAATTTCGAAATCTTGCCATGCAGCAACTGCTTGGCCGTCGATGTTATGCTTTTTTAAACAGTGACTATAATTGATCATATATGCAGGATCCAATACAGACTCTCTAAAGCCAAAACCCAAATTCCATTCAGAAATGATCAAAGGAACAGTACCATGGCCTGAACTGATCAATTTCTGGTTCAAATAATCCATTTCCATGTCCACTACATAAAGGTTCACAGCAAACTTATGCCATGAGATGAAATCTAACGAGGTACCCCAACTTACGCAACTATCGATAACTTGCCCAATTATGGTAGAATCTAGTTCGGTGTATGTTTGATGACCGGGAGAAAATGAAGCCGTAAAGGACGACATAAAATTAGATACTGTCGGTCCTCCAACTTTAGCGTTGGGATGATTCGTTTTTATAGCTAACAGCGTGTTTCTAAAAAGTTCGAAGAATTCAGATTCCGTACCTTGCCAAAATGCTCCATCCGGTTCATTCCAAATCTCATAATAGGGATCTAATCCCCACTGATTATTTATCTTATCCACAATACTATCCATCAAAGTATTCCACGTTAAATAACTTGCGGGTGGAACCGCATGTAGAATAGAAAATCCCGGTTCTACATTCGTAGTATCACTGGAGGAGCTTAGCCATGCAGGCATTTTCAAAATAACCAATATAAGCTTGTCACAACTACTGTTGGCCAGAAGAATATTAGGTTTTTGTACCTCAAGCTGCGCCATCACATCATTTATACTAGAAACGGTCCAGTGATTAATGGCTGTTTCTATGTCTATAGTTCTTATGGAATTATGATAAATACCATTGTTTAACAAATCATTTGTCGCATTTGCGGTTTTGGGAACAGCAAAGATTCCAGGTCTATAAATTTCCGGGAATTGTTCCGTGGGCTGCTGGTAGTCTATCGTTATGTTTTGCGCCAACAGATTGAAACCGACAAAAAAGAAAGGCAATAATAAGAGTAGTAGTTGTTTCATGTCTTTGTAGTGGTTTATTATTACTCATAACGTTTAGCTAAACTGCGTTTTAATGCTTTTTAGGTTTTGTTATGCACTTTTCTTTCAATCTATTAATTCACCGCTCTCATAAATAACGGTCTTAACAATCTCCCCAACTTTGGAAAAGGTGGTGTATTTGCCGTGCAGTTTCCCATCTCTAAAATTGATCTCAACCTCCTTCTTTCCTTTCAAATACCAATGACTCTGAATTCCTGTGTTTTTTTCACTAAATTGAATAGATATTTTCTTATTTCCACATTCAAAATAATCCGTAATATATTCCTTATTATATTCAAATTCCTGCCTAAACTTGATAGTTTTGTCTGGTTTCGTGAATTGAAAATATAGATAATTGCCATTACCAAGATAACTGAAATCTTCTGGATTTTTTAGAAATAAATTTCCAGACTTTATTTCTAAATTCCATTTAGTTCCAGTTTTATCTTGATTTAAGAACCAAATGGAATCATTTAAAATCGAATATTGCCCTATTTGGCCATTCCAACGAAAGTTTTGAGCATCGAATACCTGCATAGTTATTTTGTCTTCCAAAGTATCTGTTTTCCAAATACCAAACATAGGAATTTGTGGATTCAGTAAATCCTCTTCATTGGTTTCTTGCCCATAACCAATCACACAAAATATTGAAAAAAAGAGAATTCCTAAAAATGAAATTGAAAAATATCTATTATTATACTTCATTTAATTCTATGTTTATTGTGCATAACGTCCCTAATAGAACGCGTTTTAATGATTTTTATTTATTGTTACCAAGCGTATTTATTGTTTTATTAATCTTCGTGTTATTGTTTGTTTATCAGTTATTACTTTTATTATATAGATACCTTTTGGCTGTGAGCTTAAATCTATTTCGGTTTCTTTGCCTTTGTAGACCTCTCTTCCTTCTATATTTATTATTTCTATGCTCTCTATGTCTTCAGCTTTTATTGTAATTTTTCCAGTAGTTGGATTAGGGAATAATCCATATTCTTTTTGTTCAATATCATCAATCTTGGTTGTCAAGGATAGTTTTGTTAAGAATAAGTCATTTTTACCAATGGTATCCATATAAAATGATCCTCCATTAAAACAATCTGAAAAAACCCCATTTAGTATCTTATTATCATAACCATCAAGTCTTATATTACTAAACCCGGCTTGACAAGTTGGTGACCAATCCAAATAATTACTACTACTAATCACCCCACTTTCTGTCGTCATAAAAACAAAATAAGACCAATCAGGTGTGGTTAGATTAAATGGGCCACAATTTAAATAATCCATATAGAACCCAACTACCCATAGATTGTCATTCTGATCAAAATCTAGCGAGTTTATTTGCGAACCAGAGCTATCAAAGTTATGCGCCCAACATGTATTTCCCGAGCTATCTATTTTTGCGAAATATCCAATAAGTCCTGGTGAAGTAAATAGAGTATAATTTGGTAATCCAAGTGTATCTGCATAGTTCCCTACAAGATAAATATGTTCATTATTGCTATACATATTAATTGCTTGTGCATCACCAATAATCTTTTTATGCCATATATAGTTTCCCTGACTATCAAATTTGAACAACATCATTTGGTTACTATGGTCAGTATAAATAGTATCTGAACCAATAATTATATCTCCTGTTCCTGATCTTCCGGAAACATATATATGATCCTTCTCATATGTTATTTTCGGAGAATATAACTCAAGAATCTGGGTCAACCACAAAAAATTATTTTGATTATCATACTTTGCCAATACAGTTCCAACCTCCAGAATCAATGTCTGACCCTCATAATCACCTCCAAGTGCATAAGTAGTAACAACAGAATATAAGTTGTTGTACTCATCTACATCAATATATCGACCATGGCTTCTATTGTTTCCTGTTACAGTATACCAAAGTAAGTTCCCATTTACATCAAACTTAACAATATAGCACTTACTAGTACAAGATGCTACATATTCCCAGTTTACTCCATCAAATGTTGCAGAATCAGAAAAGACTCCTATTACATATACATTATTCTCATTATCAATACACATACTCTCAGGATAATCATCTGATGCACCACCAAACCCTCTTGACCAAATAAAGTTACCATTAAAATCATACTTAGTAAGAAAAGAACTTTTAGCTCCATTATAATTAATCATATTACCTGCAGTATAAGCGGTATCACCAGAATAGCCTGTAAAATATACATCATCATATTCATCGACTACAATGCTAATCCCATTAACCATATCCCAATCTGAACTCCCGATTGATTGTACCCACTCCCATGTATAACTCTGTGAAAAAAGACAGACTGGAAACAACATTACAATAAGTAATAAATGTTTCATATTCGTTTTTTTTATGCTTGCTAACGTTTAGATAAACTGCGTTTTAATGCAGTTTAGGTTTTGTTATATTCTGTTTATTTAGTTTCTTTTCCTTCACGATATTCTAAACCCTTTTGTCCAATGAGAGTACCTTTTGAGTCAGCGTAGATTACGTAGATAGTGTTGTTATCAGGATAGTAAACAGTTCCAAAGACTTTTGCTATATCATCCGAAGTTTTTCCTTCACGATATTCTAGGCCCTTTTGTCCAATAAGAGTTCCTTTTGAGTCAGCGTAGATTACGTAGATAGTGTTGTTATCAGGATAGTAAACAG
>CAYTWH010000058.1:0-300 GCA_964442075.1 uncultured Bacteroidales bacterium | reverse complement strand
GCTATATCATCCGAAGTTTTTCCTTCACGATATTCTAGGCCCTTTTGTCCAATAACGGTGTTATCCACATTAGAATAAATAGCATATATACTATTGTTTTGTTCATAATAAATGGTTCCTATTTGATCTTTTATTTGACCCAAAAGTGAACCTGCCCAGATGACAGATAATAATAGAATAGCAATTTTTTTCTTCATAATATTTTAGTTTAATAGAATATAACGTTAGGATAACGTGCACTAATGCTTATATTTACATTATGGCACTTGTTAATTTATTTATTATATAATTATTAACCTG
>CAYTWH010000057.1:0-19570 GCA_964442075.1 uncultured Bacteroidales bacterium | reverse complement strand
TTAAGTACATATTCCTTTTTTTACTAGGAATAATGTCTTCTGCTCTTATTGGGCAAACAACAACTTTTAACTATACAGGTTCAGCTCAACCATGGACTGTTCCGAATGGTGTTACTTCTATAGAAGTAGATGTTTATGGAGCACAAGGTGGAGATGGAGATTATGCAACAAATTATGGTGGTAATGGAGGTAGAGTTCAGGCTATCATAGCTGTTACTCCTGGTGAAACCTTAGAAATATATGTTGGTGGACAAGGTGTGTCAACAACTACTCCAGCATCAGGTGGATGGAATGGAGGAGGAAATACTCTTAAAACTGTTGGATCAGGTATGTCAGGAACCGGAGGAGGTGGAACTGATATTAGAGTTAGTCCATATTCAGTAACTGATCGTATTATAGTTGCTGGTGGTGGCGGTGGCTCTGGTTATCAGGATTATGCTGGTGCAGCTGGTGGCGATTTGATTGGACAAGATGCAGTTGCTTATCCTTCTTTCCCTACTTCAGGTGGAAAAGGTGGTACTCAAATTGCTGGAGGTGCTGCAGGTAATTCTGCTCTTCCAAATTATTTATGTACACCTGGCACATTATTTCAAGGAGGTACAGGAGATGGTGATGGAGCAGGCAGCGGTGGCGGCGGTGGCGGCTATTATGGCGGTGGCGGTGGAATGTTCTGCGGCGGTGGCGGCGGAAGTAGTTATACTATACCTAGCGCAACCTCTGTAACTCATACTCAGGGAGTTCAAAGCGGAAATGGTATAGTTACAATAACTACTTTATGTGTTCCATTAACAATTACAACAAGCCCTGCTACTAATGTATGTCCAGGAACAATGGTAACTATAACGGCTACATCATCTAACGGCGGAACTATAACATGGGATAATGGTATTACAAATGGAATACCTTTTCTAGCAACAAGCACAACAACTTATACAGCAACAAGTTCGGATATTAACGACTGTGGTACAATAATAGAAATTGTAGTAGAAGATCTTATTAATCCAGTAAGTCCAACATTAACAGATGTAACAGGTGAGTGTACTGCTACAGCGGTAGCTCCTACTACAACTGATTTATGTGCTGGAACAATTACAGGAACAACAACAGATGCATTAACATATACAACTCAGGGAACTCATGTAATAACATGGAACTTTGACGATGGTAATGGTAATGATATTGATATAAATCAGAATGTAGTTATTGCAGATGTTACTAATCCGGTAAGTCCAACATTAGCTGATGTAACAGGTGAATGTACTGCTACAGCAGTAGCTCCAACTACAACAGATAATTGTTCAGGAACAATTACAGCAACAACAACAGATGCATTAACATATTCAACACAGGGAACTCATACTATTACATGGAACTTTGACGATGGTAATGGTAATGATATTGATGTAAATCAGAATGTAGTTATTGCAGATGTTACTAATCCGGTAAGTCCAACATTAGCTGATGTAACAGGTGAATGTACTGCTACAGCAGTAGCTCCAACTACAACAGATAATTGTTCAGGAACAATTACAGCAACAACAACAGATGCATTAACATATTCAACACAGGGAACTCATACTATTACATGGAACTTTGACGATGGTAATGGTAATGATATTGATGTAACACAAGATGTAGTTATTACAGATATTACTGCACCTACTATTGTTTGTCCTAATGACACAGTTGTTTGTGATTCTATTGTAAACTATTTAACACCAATAGGATTAGATAATTGTACAGGTCAGTCAACATTATTGACTCTTGGTTTAGGTAGTAGCTCTACTTTCCCTGTAGGCGTAACAATTGAAGAATATACCGTAACAGATATTGGAGGTAATACAGCAAGTTGTAGTTTCACAGTTACAGTAAATTCATTAATGGTAGATTTAGGTGCAGACACTACAATTTGTGCAGGAGATACTGCTACTCTTTATGCTGGAATATTTGATACATATTTATGGTCTACTGGAGAAACAACACAAACAATATTTGTTGATTCTGCTGGATTAGGAATTGGAATTCATGAATTCTTTGTTACAGCAATGGATACAAATGGCTGTGAAGCCATAGATACTGTTTTAGTTACAATAGATATTTGTAGTGGAATTGTGAGTAATGATGTGGAAAACCAAATAAAGATTTATCCAAATCCATCAACTGGCATGTATACAATTTCTGCAGATAGATATTATAGTTTTGTAATTACAGATATTGCAGGAAAGCAAATATATTCAGGGAAACTTGAAAATAAAGAAACACAGATTGATATTTCAGATGAGGCTCAGGGTATTTATTTAATTAAATTTATAAATGAAAAATTCAGTAAAACCATTAAATTAATGAAGAAATAAAATTTTCATTATTCTATATTAGAAAGGCTGCCTTAATAGGGCGGCTTTTTTTTTGTATTTATTCCAACAACACCTTACTAAATACCTCATATTTATCTGTTGTTACACGAATAATATAAATGCCTTGTGGCTCTTGGCTTAGGTCAATAGTGTTGTTTCTGCCTGTGTATACTTCTCTGCCATGTATGTCTGATACTTCTATCTTATTAATGTTTTCTGCTTTTATTGTTATTATGCCTGTTGTGGGATTGGGAAAGATGTTAATCCTATCATATTCGATTTCTTTTATTCCTACACAATCTTCGAAAGTAATATTTATTGTATCAGTGCCTAAACATGGATTTAAATCTGTTACTGTTACATAAACTGAAACTGTTACTATACCTGTTCCCGAAGAATCTATTAAAATTGTTTGAGTCATTCCCCCTGTTGACCAAATATAACTTACATATCCTGCTCCTGCATCAAGTAGAATTATGTCGCCTGCACAAATAATAGTATCTGCACCTAAATCAACAATTGGGAGTGGGTAGACAGTCAATATCATAACATCACTGGTATCGTATCCGCCAATATTTGATACTATACAGGTATAGTTAGCTGCATCGCTTATAGCAACTGAACTTATAGTAAATAGGCTATCTGTAGCCGATATAATATCTACGCCATCCTTTTGCCATTGATAAATAATACTGTCTCCTGTGGCAGAAATAAAAAAGGACATGCTATCTCCTTCACATATAGAAATATCACTAGACTGATTGTTGATATCAGGAATTATTATGTAATCAACTGTAAGTTGTGGAATAAGAGTAGGATTGCTGTATTCGTGTGGTAAAAACACAATATAATTATTAAATATATCACCAACCATCAGACTGTCAACAGAATCCTCGGTAGGTATACTTCCACTCATAGGAGCAAATGTTCCATCATCAGGGTCTTTTAGATACACTGTAAAATAATTATTTCCAATATTATAGTCGTTCAATAATATATCTTTAATATCAATTGAAGATGTCCAACCCAAAGCAGAAGCAAACCCCATTGATTGTGTAATTGTATCAGAGAAACTTAAGGTATTCCACAAAGAATCTATCACGTAATTTTCTAACCATGTTTGATTATCAACATGTATAAACATAACATCATCGTCCCAAGCAGTACTTCTTTCAAGAACATTTATATCTAATTTGACATTTGTAATTGCATTGCCTAAAGGTATTGATGAAATATCAAACTTTAAAAATGAATTTTTCCCTTCACCTCCTCCAAAGGTTATAAAATATACGTCGGCATTTGGCGTATAAACCACTGTGTGTTGAGCTAATAAAGGTTTTGCTGTTATTAAAGCAAGAATAAATAATGTTGATACTAATAATGTTTTCATAATACTAATTTTTAAGGATTTGTCAAATATAATATATTTTGGTCTGTTTTCCAAATCATTAAAATATAAAGATGTTTTATTTTTTTCCCTTAAAAAAGAAGTTATTCTGATACTTTTTATCTTTAATGCTGTGGGCTACATAAACTTTTTTCATAGTGTATGGGTCAAATCCTGTATAATACATAACTGTGGCAAGTGTCATTGGTGTGGGAGTAAAATCCTGAGCTTGCTCTGTTATCAAGTCCATTTGTTTTGCTTGTAACATTAATTCGTTCATGTCGCCATTAGTACAAGCAGGATGACTGGAAATAAAATATGGTATTAACTGATAATTTAAGTTCTCTTTTTTATTTATATTATCAAACTCTCTTTTTAGTGTTTTAAATAATTTAAAACTTGGTTTTCTCATTGCATTTAAAACAGTATCGGAAGTATGCTCAGGTGCTACTTTTAATCTGCCCGAAGTATGCTTACTTATCAACTGATGCAAATATTTTTTGTTAACGGACTTTTCCCTGTCCTTATTTTTATCGTTAAATATTAAATCGTAGCGAATACCGCTGCCAATAGAAACTTTCTTTATTTTGTCAATAGAATTTATTTTCCGGTACAATTGCAGCAACTCAGCATGACTTGTATTTAGATTTGAACATATAGAAGGATATATACACGAGTATCTTTTACAGCTTTTGCAGATATCGGGTTTTATGCCTTTCATTTTATACATATTTGCAGATGGTCCGCCAATATCAGTAATATAACCATTAAAATCGGGCATATTTGTTATTGCATCAACTTCTTTTAGTATTGAAGCCTGCGTACGACTTGAAATAAATTTACCCTGATGTGCCGATATTGTGCAAAAACTACATCCGCCAAAACATCCACGATGTATTATTACAGAATGTTTTATCATTTCGTAAGCCGGAATAGCCGGCTTTTTATAATACTTTGGATGTGGTAATCGTGTATAGGGCAAATCGTAAATTGCATCAATTTCCTTTTCGCCCAAAGGCTTTAATGCTGGATTTACAACCAATTTGTTTTTCCCTGTTATCTGTATAATCCTGTCTTGATTCAGTTTATTGCTTTCGGTTTCAATATTCTTAAAATTCTCGGCAAATTTAATTTTACTGTTAAGGCAATCGGCATGTGAATTAAGCTCAATACTTTCCCAATTATTAGTATCAATTGTTTTATTTATATCTGTAATAAAAGCTGTTTGATGTATATTGTGCAAATCTCTAATATTTTTGCCCGCAATTAAACTATTGGCAATTTCAACAATTGGCTTCTCCCCCATTCCATACACAAGCATATCTGCCTTGCTGTCAATCAATATGCTTTGCTTTAAATTATCGCTCCAGTAATCGTAATGTGTAAATCGTCGCAACGAAGCCTCTATACCTCCAATTACCAATGGAACATCAGAAAACAAGTCTTTCAAAATATTTGAATAAACAATGGTGGCATAATCAGGTCTTGCTCCGTGCCTGTCGCCAGGCGTATAAGCATCATTGTGTCTTAATCGCTTAAAAGCAGTATAATGATTTACCATACTGTCCATTGCTCCGGCTGTTACACCAAAAAATAAATTGGGTTTGCCAAGTTTTTTAAAATCGCGCAAATCGTCTTGCCAATTTGGCTGTGGCACAATTGCTACTTTTAAACCATTATTTTCAAGCACACGCCCAATAACCGCCGCCCCAAATGATGGATGATCTACATAAGCATCGCCGGTAAACAAAATAACATCAAGTGTATCCCATCCACGTGCTACAACTTCCTTTTTTGTTGTTGGCAAGAAACTATTTATGCTGTAATTCAAATTGTTTAATTTCTTGCAAATTTAAAAATTATGATTCACATTACTACATAATAATTTGCATATTCTTATTTCTGAATAACAAAGCATTGCTTATATAATCTGATAATTAATTATTACATATTTTTTTTTCTGCTATTTATTAATTAGTTTTACCTAAATTTAATTATAATTAAAACCCCCAATTATTATGAACTCAAAAAAAATCTTATTCTTTTTAACAGGAATTCTATTCTCATTTGGTTTATTTGCCCAAACCTACAACCCCGATTTCTTAGACGGGAGATTAATGTTTAAATTAAAAAATGATGTAAGCATTGAATCGGAACAAATAATTAAAAACTTACCGGCAAAAAGAGAAACCAACAAAATTGTTGACATTAATGATTATCCGGAATTTAAAGCCTTGTTATCTAATTATTCTTTCACAAAATTAGAACGACCAAGCTATTATTCTAAAAAATCTGCTTTAATGCGAATATTCAGAGTACATTTTACTAATTATTCTGATATTGATAATATAATTCGCGATTTGCAACAACTGAATATTGTTGAGTATGCAGAAAAAGAACCAATCTATAAACTCGTATTTTCGCCAAATGATGCTTATTACAGTTCATCAAATTACAGTTGGTATCTCGATTTAGTTAATGCTGAACAAGCATGGGATATCAGCCTTGGCGATAATGCCATTAAAGTTGCTATTGTTGACAATGCGGTATTTTGCGGACACAGCGATCTAACAACATTTACTCAACGTGATGTTGCTGATAATGACAATGATGCTACTCCTCCTGAAGAATCCGGTGTTGATTTTATGTGGTCACACGGAACTCATTGTGCAGGACTTGCTACAGCTGATATTAATAATGGAACAGGAATGCCGTCATTAGGAGGCAATGTTGAATTAATTGGTGTTAAGGCCACTCCTGATGCAGGAACTAGTAATTCTGTTTACTACAGTTATGATGGCGTACAATGGGCATGTCAAAATGGAGCCAATGTTGTTAGTATGTCTTTTGGTGGAGGAGGCTCACAAGCTTCTTTTCAAACTTTAATAAATTCATATCCTGGAATTGTATTTTTAGCAGCTGCCGGAAATGATGGCATAACAACCATTCAATATCCCGGAGGATATAATAATGTTATTTGTGTTGGTTCTTGTGATTATGATGATACACGCTCAAGTTTTTCTAATTATAATGGAGGCACAACTTGGGTTGATATTGCTTCTCCCGGTGGTTATTCTTTTAGCGGATTATTAAGCACTGTTTATACAGCAGGTGGTAACAATTATGGACAAATGGGCGGAACTTCTATGGCTACTCCATTTGCGGCAGGATTAGCAGGATTGATGCTAAGCCTTAATCCATCAATGTCGCCTACTGAAATACTTAACTGCATGACAAGTAGTGGTGTAAATATAAACCAAGATATTGGACCAAGAATTGATGCTTATGGTGCTGTACAATGTGTTCAATCAACATTAACAGGCGACCCTTTTGCAAATTTCATTGCAGACAATCCAAGCATTACTGTTGGAAACTCTGTTACATTTACTGATTTATCAAACGATGGAGGTAATACAATTACAGATTGGCAATGGACTTTTACAGGAGGTTTACCCACATCATTTATCGGACAAACACCTCCGGCAATTACATATAACAATACAGGAGTATATACAGTTTCTTTAATCGTTACAAATTCTCAAAACTCAGATACCGAAACTAAAACAGATTATATTAATGTAACTGTTGAACCTTATGGAGCATGGATTGAACAAGCTACTGGCTTTTCAACAGTTTCAAGAGGTATAAATTATATTTCAATTGTTGATGCTGATATAATTTGGGCTACTGCTTATGATGGCTCAGGTGGTGGAGCAAATATACAGGAATTCACAAAAACAATTGATGGTGGTGATAATTGGACACCTGGAACAATTAATATTGGTAATACACTACTTGGTGTTTCTATGATTCATGCTTTTGATGAAAACACAGCATGGCTTGCAGCTTATCCAAATGGGACAGGACAAACAGGTGGTATATGGAAAACAACAAATGGTGGTTCAACATGGACACGACAAAATTCTGCTACTTATAATGATGCTTCATCATTTACAAATGTGGTTTATTTCTGGGACGCAAACAATGGTTTCTGCCAAGGAGACCCAATAAACGGTGATTTTGAACTTTATACAACTACAAATGGTGGTACAACTTGGACACTTGTTACAGGGGCAAATATCCCAGATCCTGAATCAGGTGAATATGGCTATACAAGACAAATTGAAGTTGTTGGTGATGTTGTATGGTTTACAACAAACCATGGAAGAATATATCATTCTACCGACAGAGGATATAACTTTAGTGTTTATCAATCTCCCTTAAGTGATTTTGGCGGAACCTCAATGAGTGGTAATCTATCATTTAAAGATGCTAATACAGGTCTTATTGTTGATGTTAACAATGTGGTTTACGAAAGCACAAATAGTGGTTCAAGTTGGATTACAGTTACAACAACCGGAAATATTTTTAATGCCGGATTATGCTTTATTGAAGGAACAGATATAGTATTTACCACAGGTCAAACAGGTTCATCATATAGCGAAGATGGAGGAACAGCATTTAATCCAATAGATACAGAACAACATACAGCAGTTGAATTTATTAATTCAGGAACAGGATGGTCTGGGTTTTTTAATGAAAGTTCAACATCAAAAGGTATTTGGAAATGGGAACCAATATCAACATTAGTTGCTGAATTTTCAGGAATTCCAACTACAATTTGTGCAGGCGGTTCTGTAGATTTTACAGATCAAACCACAGGAGGAACACCAACATCATGGGATTGGTCATTTCCGGGCGGAACTCCTTCAAGTTCAGCACTTCAAAATCCTACAATAACTTATAATACTCCGGGTATTTACGATGTAACTTTAATTGTTGATGATGGGAATGGTCCTGTTAATACAACTATAACAAGTTACATTACAGTAAATGATGTTCCTGCTCAGCCAAGTGCTATTAATGGCGATACCGCACCTTGTGAGGGAGCTACAGAAGTTTATGATGTTACATTAGATTTTGGAACAACATATTCCTGGACTTTACCGGGTGGATGGACAGGTACCAGTACTACTAATTCAATTTCTGCAACTGTAAGTTCTACAGCAGGAACAATTACTGTTACACCATCAAATTCTTGTGGAACAGGTACAGCTCAAACATTAAGTGTCTCTCCTTTAACTATACCTGCTCAACCTAGTACAATTACAGGAAATTCTCCTGTATGCGAAACTGCAACTGAAGTATATTCTGTTACTAATGTTGCTGGTGTTACATATACTTGGGGCTTACCGGCCAGTTGGACAGGAACAAGTACTACTAACTCAATTTCTGCAACAATTGGAGCAAGCGGAGGTACAATAACAGTTACTCCTTCTAATGCTTGTGGCTCCGGATCGGCAGAAACATTAGTTGTTAGCGTAAACAATGTTCCTTCACAACCAAGTGCAATTTCAGGAGCTATTGATATTTGCAATGGAGATGTTGAAATATATGATGTTACCGATGAAGGCGTAACTTATACATGGACTTTACCAACAGGATGGACAGGTACAAGCACAACAAATTCTATTACTGCAACTGCCGGTGCTACTTCAGGTACTATTACAGTAACTCCATCAAACTCTTGTGGTAATGGTACTGCACAAACATTAACTGTTAACGTAAGCGATGTTCCTGCTCAACCAAGTGTTATTAACGGAGATAACGCACCTTGTGATGGAACTACAGAAATTTATGATGTTACTCTTGAAGCCGGTGTTACTTACGTATGGACTTTACCGGCAGGATGGACAGGAACAAGCACTACTAACTCTATTTCTGTTACTGTTGGTGCAAATCCAGGTGTGATTACTGTTACTCCATCTAACTCTTGTGGAACCGGCACAGCTCAAACATTAAATGTTACAAGTGTTGTTATACCGGCTCAGACTTCAGTAATATCAGGAAATACAACAGTTTGTGAAGCTACGAGTGAAATATATTCTGTTACAAATGTTACAGGTATTACATATATTTGGGACTTACCGGCAAGTTGGACAGGAACAAGCACTACTAACTCAATTACTGCAACAATTGGTACAATCGGAGGTACAATAACAATTACTCCAACTAACTCTTGTGGCAGCGGGCCGGTAGAAACAATAGTTGTTAGCGTAAATAATCTTCCTGCACAACCAAGTGCTATTTCAGGAACTGTTGATGTTTGTGAGGGAGATGTTGAAATATATGATGTAACTGATGAAGGCGTTACTTACGCATGGACTTTACCGACAGGATGGACAGGTACAAGTACTACAAACTCTATTACTGCAACTGCAGGTGCTAATTCAGGTACTGTCACAGTAACTCCATCAAATTCTTGTGGTAATGGTACTGCACAAACATTAACTGTTAACGTTGCATCTGTTCCTTCTGCATCATTTTCTTATGTTGATAATAATGGCGATGTAACATTTACAAATACTTCTTCACCTAACGGAACAACATTTTATTGGTATTTTGGTGATGGAAATACAAGTAATATGGAAAATTCTGCTCACACATATTTGAGCTCAGGCAATTACGATGTTACTTTTATCGTAACTAATTCCTGTAGCAGCGATACTATTATAACTACCATTAATGTTTTAATTATGGATATTGTGGAATTTGGGAATGCTTTTATTAGTGTTTATCCTAATCCAGCTAATGACATTATAAATATTAAATTGGATAACATTAATTATGATATTGATTACACTTTACTTGATATTAATGGTAAAATGATTGCTTCAGGCACAATTAAAGCAAATAGTAATATTAAGCAAATTAAACTTACTGATTTTGCTGCCGGAGTTTATAATCTTAAACTAAATTCAAAAAATGAAACTATTAACAAAAGGGTAATAATACAGTAAATTCAAATACTCACTATAAAAAAAAAGCTGCTTTAAATTTTTAAAGCAGCTTTCTTTATTTTGACTTTTTAATTTTGTCTTTTGCTTTATTAATCCCCCATCTGTTCTTTTAATCTTGCCTGATCATAAATACGCTGTTGCAAAACTCTGGAATAGCTTAATGCTTTTTTAATACGAAAATCAGAATATGATTTTTTTGCCCAATCAAGTGCTACGTCTAAATCGCCTTGCACTTCTGCTGCCAATGCAAGGTTATAGGCAGCATAACCTCTTATTTTAATATCTGGGTCATCTATGTTTCTCGTCCATATTTCCTTTGCCTTATCCCACTCCTGTGCTTTAACATTAAACTTTGCATTTTTAAAATCATCGTTGCCTTTTTTGTAATAACTTCTGCCAACCCAAACCCACATTGGAGAAATTCTTATACCATATTGTTGGCCGGCAAAAAACCCGGCATCTTTGATAGCTATTCTTGAAATTGGAAGTTTTCTTTTTGCTTCTTCTTCCGATAATCCAACACCCTTCCAGTGCATATGGTCAACAAATACATTTTGGTCAACAATTTTATTTTTTGCCGGATAATATATTCTCCAGCCTGCTTCAATTCCAATGTCCAAATGTGCAGTGTATTCCATATAGGTAATGGTTTGGTCATCTTTCTTTTTTGTTTTTTCTTTACTAGTCATAGACCTTCCAACATTAGAATCGAATGTTTCAAGCAGAATTAAAGCATCGGCAGAATATTCCTTACAAATTTCTTTTACTTTGCTCCATTCAAGTGGTTCAGCAAATTTTGATGTACCTGTCCCTTTAATATCTATTCCATTAGGAACAGTAATCTTAAATCTTGGAGAACTTAATAAAGCATCGGCAACTCCATTTACTGTCCTGCCCGAAGCTTCTCTGTCAACAAATAAGCCTTCTCCTGATAATACACCTTCTACAATATTTCCAAGATGACTTCCCTTTCCCGGCAAACTCCTGTTTACTACAGCAAGTGTTTTTATGTTTGAAGGAACTGTAATTTGTGCAGGTTTTAGAACATTTACAGATAGGCTTGCTGTTTTGCACGATGAAAATAAGTATGCTGAAATTATAAGAACGAATGTTAGTTTAATGTAGTTTTTCATAGTAATAATTTTAAGGTTGTTATTTAATAGCTTCCAAAGTATTTTCTTAAAAACCATTCCACTGTAATAAACAAAATTAATAAAAAGAAAATTAATTTTATATTTATTACTTCCATTAAATTTTTTTCTGAATATGAAACCGGTACAATATTTTTATTATTTATAATTTCATCATAAATATCTAAAATGTCATCGGGATAATACAATTTGCCATTGGTATTTTCTGCTATCTGATATAACAGCTTATGATTTGCATTAGTGTTTTGAGCTTCTATGCTTACGTCTATAACAGTAAATTTGCCTGAATAATTTATAATATCATCTTTAATTTTAGTACTGGCTTTAAATGTATAATCTCCTGCAGGGAAATTGCCTGCATTTAGCATATATGAACTTGTGCTTTTATTAAATACATAAGGGAATTTTTGTTTTTCGGAATTTACAATTTCAATATTTACTTCTGATTCGTTTATTAATTCATAATTATCGTTATAAATTTCGGCATTGAATATTAAGGGATCTAGTTCGCTATAAATGTTTTTGAAATTAACAATAAACTTCTTTTTACTTACTTTTAATGCCAAATACTGAAAAATCTTATTTATCAGAACATCAAAATTATTGTGGGTTGAATTGTGTATGTAATCATAAATTCGCCATCGCCAAATTCCTTCTCCTGCAATAATTCCTATTTTTTGTTCACCTGTTTTAGTAAAAGCAATTAATGGTTTTGAAGTATTAATGCCTATAATTTGCTGATATATTAAAACATTTGAGTTTGCAGGTAACTTATATTCGCCAAACGGGGTTATTAGCGGAGGAACTATTTTAAGAAATTCTTCTGTTTCCTTATCTATTCTGAATAAAATAAATTCTTTATTCAAATTAGCAGTGCTTTCTTCAAACCTGTTTTTGCTTTGGTCAACCCTAAAACCAGTATTCAGATTATTAAATCTTCTCATTGATACTTGCCCACCCATAATAAACAATACAGGAATTTTCTTTGTGAATATTGTATTCAATATTTTTATTGCCGGATATTTTTCTGTTGGCAGTTGATGAAGAATTACAAGGTTGTAATCGGTAATATTATCATTATAAGTTTCAAAATTTGAAATTGTCAAATCAAAATTATCATTAGTTTCCAAAGCATTTTTTATTGCTGAGATATCGGGATGTGAAGAATTTGACAATAATAATATTTTTTGTTTTCCATCAATAACATCAACAACTATATCTTTAAAATTATTTTTAACATTTATTTCTTCATCATTTGGTGTAAGACTAATCAAATAATGCTGTACTCCCACCGCAGTAGCTGTTATTTCAAAGTTTATTTCTTCAAAATAATTGTCTGAGCTAACATTAATATTCTTTTTAAAAATTACTTGTTTATTATGCACAAGTTTTAATTCCGTTGATACACCATTAAGTTTTTTTATATCAACATAAACACGAACAGGAAATTTATTACCCAAAAACGCGATCTTATTATAATTAAGCTCCGATATTGCAATATCCTTATAAGTACCTGTATCGCCCAAAGCGAGAGTATAAACAGGGAAATCGAAATCTTTAATATCGTATAAGGGATTTGAACCATTATTATAAATTCCGTCGCTTGCAAGTATTAATGCTCCTATATTTCTGTTAGAATACAATTGCTTTATCTCATTAAAAAGATTTGTGTAATTGCTAAGCTTCCCGTTATAATCAAACAGCAAATTATTGCTTACAACATTGCCAAACGATAAGGTTTTAAGCTCATACTTATTTTCCAGCTTTTCTACAAGTTTATTGAGTTTTGCAGGATACTCGTTTTTATAAAAGCTGCTATCCTTATTTATTATTATTGAACCAGAATTATCTTGTGCAATAAGAATTATAGGTTTCTGAATATTTTGCTTAAGGCTTTTTATTAAGGGAGATAATAAAAGAAAACTTATAAAAAAGATAAATACAAACCTTAAAACAAACAGCAATCGTATTTTCCATTTTGCAACTTCATTAAAACTACTGTCTTTTCTGTATAAAAAATACGTAATAAGTAAGGAGCCTATTAAGCATACAGGTATAAACCAAAGAGAATATTCTGTTTTAATTGAAAGATCCATAACAAAAATTATGGCTTCAAAGGTAGAATAAAAGTTTTTGGAAATGAAATTTGGATTGCTACTTGTAAGTTTTGGCTACAATACTTCAAGCATTTGTTATTATAATGAAATTTGCGTATTTTTGAGAATATTATAACTGACAAATAGCGCTGTAACTGGCATTGTTAAGGCAACTACGTTTTGGTGAGTTTATTTGGTTGTACTCAATCTAAAATAACTAACATGAAAAAAACAGCAATAATATTAATAATATTTTTGGCATTTGCATATAGTTCATATGGTCAAAATGGACAAAACATGGAGATTTATTTTTCAAACCCGATATCTATAGATTCAAGTAGTATCATTTTAATTCCTGTGAGGTATAATGCCAAAGAAAGCACAAATTCCAGCAAAGCTCATATGCGAAGAAACTACTTAGCAAATATTTTATTTATTAATACTTCTCAAAATACTGAGAGATATTTATTTGAAAATAATACATTTATTGTTCCCATTAAAAAGACAGATGGTTATTACTATTATAGTAAAATTGGTTCTCGGCAAAGGGGTACAGCCAATATTTGTTCAAAGAAAATACTATACTTGGTTAAGAATAATGACAAAAACGGTAATAGAAAAATAGATCGTTATGATCCAAACATTTTATATGTTTCAGATATTAATGGAATGAACCTGCAATGCCTTACAAGTAAGAATGAGAATGCAGTTGATTTTTTTGTAGATGAAGATAAAAACACCATTATGGTAAAAATTCAAAGAGACTATAATCAAGATAATGTATTTTCTCATGACGATAAAGATTACTACTATATTATATTTGACTATAGAACTCTAAAAGAAATTAAAAAAATAAACATAAAAAACTGAGTGCTAAAAGCATAATTAAAAAAAGAAAATATGAAAAATCTATATTTATTATTAGCAATAGCAATTATATCAACAAATTTGGTATTTAGCCAGACAGATGAACATACTGAAAAACTTGTCAAGTTATACCAACAAAAAGAGTTTGATGCAATTATAAAATACAAACGTAAAAAGACAAAAATATTCAGTGCTGAAGCTTTATATTATAAAGCTATGGCATATTACATGAAAGAAGATGACAACAATGCTTTAAAATACTTTGATCTGGCAATACAAAAAGGTACTGCTAATGAAAAAGTATATTTCTACAAAGGAATAACTTTATTTTACTTGAAAAAATATAATGAATCATTAAAATGTTTTGATAAAGCTATTGATATTTCTCCTGATAATCCTGATTTATATGCACTAAAAGGAGAAGTATATGTACAGATGAATGAACTCGATTCTGCAATATTTTTCTTTAATACAGCAACTCAATTTGAAAATTGCAACCTAAGAACTTATTTATTAATGGGAGATGCTTATCAACAACAGAAAAATTACGACAGATCATTAAAGACTTATAAATCAGCATTTGAAAAACTTGAGCCTAACAATGACCAACACAAGCTCTGTAGTTACAATATAGGCTTAACGCAACAGCTTATGGAAAATTTTGAAGAAGCCGCAAAAACATTTGAAAAACACATATTATTATACCCTAAAGACTATCCGGCTATCGCAAAATTGATCCAGATACTACATTCATTACAGGAATATGATAAAAGTAAACAATACAAAGAAACACTTTATAAAGCTTATGATGAAAATAAGTTGCCAAATCATATGAGAATGATGTACTGTTTCAATCAATTGAAATGGGGTAATATAACAGTTTTTGCATTTGAAGTTTTTGACGAATTCAAAAATGATGTAATAATCTGTAAGCATAAGTTTATTATTCCCGATGACAAAAAAGAAATGGAATATAAAATTCAATCGGAATTGGATACTTTAAATGGAGATAGTATTTATGTATTGCGTTTAATAAAAGATGACACTCTCTATACTTATCATAATTACTTATTTAAAGAAAATATTGATTACATCAAATTAAAAAAAGCAGTACTTGATATATTAAATAAAAATGTTGAACCTACTAATAAATTAAGTCCATATAGCGAATGGATAGCAAAACTCAGTGCAGAAAAAAACAACTTGGCAAATCTTAATAACGATGGTTCATCTTATGAAAAAGCAGTAATAGTAAAAAATATAACCGAAGAATACGAATGGATACGTAAATATTATCCTGGAAATTCATTTTTACAACAATCGTTAAATTTTTATAATGATAAACCATATGATATTCTAAGAATTGAGACAATTGATGGTGAAACAAAAGATGTGTACTTTGATATTTCAAAATTCTTTGGAAAAGGATTTTAGATAAAGGATATACTGTGTTCTTTCAGTATAAAACAACACTAATCAGAATTTACCATAATGGCAACAGTATTAATAACAGGAGGAACAGGGCTTGTCGGCAGACATCTGTGTAAAAGATTGCAAGAAAAAGAATATAAGGTTATAGTTTTGAGCAGAGTAAAGAAATATGATTCAAATACACCTGTTTATACCTGGAACCTTGATAAAGAAGCTATTAATACGACTGACTACATTATACACCTTGCAGGTGCAAATATTGGCGATAAAAGATGGACTAACAGAAGAAAACAAATAATAATTGACAGTCGTGTAAAAACAGGACAATTGATTTTTGACAAAATAAAAGAATGTAACAAAGAGCTTAAAGCTTTTATATCAGCATCGGCAATAGGATATTATGGTACAATAACATCAAACAAAATATTTACTGAAACAGATTATCCTGCCAACGACTTTTTAGGAAAAACATGTAAGCAATGGGAACAATCAACCGACAGATTTAAGGAATTAGGTATAAGAACAGTTAAGATCAGAACAGGCGTAATACTCACAAAACAAGGTGGTGCATTAGCAAAAATGATTAAACCTATTAAAATTGGAATTGGCTCAGCATTGGGTAACGGGAAACAATACATACCCTGGATACACATTGACGACTTATGCAATATCTATATCAAAGCAATAGAAGATACAAAAATGACAGGTGTCTACAACGCAGTAGCACCCGACCACAAAACAAACAAGGAATTTACCCAAACGTTGGCTCATGTTCTAAAAAAACCTTTTTGGTTTCCAAATGTTCCTGCAATTTTAATGAAGCTAATGTTTGGCAAAATGTCAGAAATGCTATTAAAAGGAAGTAGAATTTCAGCCGACAAGATTAATTCAACAGGATACAACTTTTTATTTCCTAAACTTGAAAGTGCATTAAATAATTTAATGAAAGAATAAAATTATCTGAAAATTTATGTAACTTTGTTTTTATAAAAATATAAATTATTTTTCAAAATATAAACTAAATATAAAGTCATGACCGATAAGATTTTAGAAATAATGCCTCCAGGAGTAATTTCAGGCAATGATGTTCAAAAAATATTTGAAATAGCCAAGAAAAACAAATTTGCAATTCCTGCAGTAAATGCTATTGGAACAAATTCAATTAATGCTGTTCTTGAAGCTGCAAAACTGGTTAATTCTCCTGTAATAATTCAGTTTTCTAATGGTGGAGCACAATTTGTTGCAGGAAAATCTTTATCCAATGAAGATCAGGATGCTTCAATAAGCGGAGCAATTGTAGCAGCCCAGCACGTACATATTATGGCAGAAGTATATGATGTTCCTGTAATTTTACATACCGACCATGCTTCCAAAAAACTATTACCATGGATAGACGGTATGCTTGATGCCGGAGAAGACTTTTTTGAAGCTTATGGCATTCCAATGTATAGCTCGCACATGCTTGATCTTTCTGAAGAACCTATAAAAGAAAACATAGAAATATGTAAAAAATATCTTGAAAGGATGAGCAAAATTGATATGACACTGGAAATTGAACTCGGAGTTACAGGCGGAGAAGAAGATGGTGTGGATAATACAGAAATTGATAATTCAAAATTATATACACAACCGGAAGAAGTTGCTTACGCCTACGAAGAGCTAATGAAAATCAGCGACAAGTTCACAGTCGCAGCTGCCTTTGGCAATGTTCACGGAGTATATAAGCCAGGTAATGTACAGCTTACTCCAATTATATTAAAAAACTCTCAGGAGTTTATTGAAAAGAAATTCAAAACAGAAAAAAATCCTGTAAACTTTGTATTTCATGGCGGAAGCGGTTCAAGTAGAGAAGAAATTCGCGAAGCTATTTCTTATGGAGTTATTAAAATGAATATTGATACAGATACACAATGGGCTTTTTGGGATGGAGTGCACAAAAACTACAACAAGAAAAAAGACTACTTACAAGCACAAATTGGAAACCCTGATGGCAACGACAAGCCAAATAAAAAACATTACGACCCAAGATCTTGGTTACGTGAAGGTGAAAAAACTTTGGTAGAAAGATTAAAAATTGCTTTTGAAGATTTAAATTGTATAAACAGATGAAAAAAAAAATTATAAGCTATTTTGTTTTTATTTCTTTTATTTTGCTTTCATCTTGCATTGCTGAATGGGACAAGAGCCTTGAAACAAAAACAATAGATTCAGAGATAACAGAATCTTCGGAATTCTTTAACAAAGAAAACATTGATATTGATGTAAGTAAATATCGTAATAAATTATCAATAAAAATGGAAATTGATCTGCCTTACGATTTTGAATTTCCTGTTGACACTACATATGGATATCAGTTAGTAAACACATATTTCTATTTTAATTTTTTAATTGACGGAAAACCAATTGAAGCAGATAAATTTTTACTCGACAATTATAAAAAAAGTCAGATAAATAAAGATGGAACTGTTTCTTTTCGCTCAAACTTGAAAAATATCAATATTAAAAACAAATTCAAAATTGATGTTCCTATGTATGTTTTCCATAATGTAAAAAATGGCAAGCAAAAAATTGAACTTGAAATTTATCAGAAACATTTTCAAAATACCAAAACATACAATTACGAAACAGGTAATGATGATGAACCAATTTTAATAGATGATAAAAAAATATGGTGTAAAATTGAATTTGAAATTGATGTTCCGGAAATATATTTAACAAAAATTTATACCGATAGCATTATCTTAATAGATGATGAAACATTTTCTCCAAAAGGAATGGATTTTTCATTTCGTGATGGTTACCCCGACATTTACTGGAAATTATATTTCCCCTGTAAATCAAATAGAAATAATAAATCTCCTTATTATAAATCTGCCGTAGAAAAATATGCAACATCATACTCAGGAAAAGAAACGGTTAAATTATATCACTACGGAAAAAAGAAAAAAATTAAAATAGGTGTTTATGATAAAGATGATATGAGCAAAGATGATGTAATAGGAACTTGGTTTGGTAATATTGATGATATTAGGCAGGAAAATGAAAATTATACAAAATTATCATTTGATAATGTTGAATTTTTCAAAATTAAGGCAAGCAAAAAAGATATACTGGTAAATTAATAATAAATTCATATTTTTATACCGACTTTGAAAAATTTTAAATCTTAAAATCATGGATAAAAAATTACTAAAGAAAATTACTAAATGGGCTAGGAAAAAAGACATTCGTTTACCCCAGAATCCTGAAGAAATTGAGACACTTAAAAAGCTAAATTTCAGTAATAAACAGCTTGATAAGTTGCCCGAAGCTATTGCAATATTTACCAATCTTGAGATTTTAGATATTAGTTCTAATAATTTAACTGAAATACCTGACGAAGTTATGTACCTGAAATCTTTAAAACATATTAATTTATCAAGAAATATGTTTAAGGTGGGTTCTAAAAATTAGTTTTTTCTGTTGATTTATCGAAGACCGTAGA
>CAYTWH010000056.1:0-21222 GCA_964442075.1 uncultured Bacteroidales bacterium | reverse complement strand
TCTACGGTCTTCGATAAATCAACAGAAAAAACTAATTTTTAGAACCCACCTTAAGGTATTCAACAAGATTTGGTAGCTTGCCACATTAGATAACTCATCCTAAAAAAAGTTTACAGATTAATACTAAAATCTTGTTTATTTCATCACATGAAAAAATCCATTATATGTATTATCTGATTCGGTAGTATCTAAAATATAATAATACACTCCCGGAACAATATTATCTACCATCCATTCATTATTGTAATCTTCGCTATGGTATATTTTATTGCCCCAACGATTAAAAATATTAAGTTCCCATTTTTTGTGTTCAATTCCTCTTATATAGAAACACTCATTTTGTCCATCTTTATTTGGTGTAACAATGTTAGGAATATCAAGTTCGCAATAAA
Organism: uncultured Bacteroidales bacterium; assembly: GCA_964442075.1. Lineage (GTDB taxonomy): Bacteria > Bacteroidota > Bacteroidia > Bacteroidales > CAYTAU01 > CAYTAU01. The sequence continues at coordinate 20,830 of CAYTWH010000056.1, read as the reverse complement.
TGAAATCAACCGAAATATTCTTTTTAAACAAACCGCAGGTATTATTAATATAAACAAAATAACCTCCCGATTCATTAATTTCAAACTTTGATTTCCGCGACCCATCACTCCATGAATATTTTGATCTGGGATTATATACGTCTAACAACAATGTTTCACCATAACAAATTGACGTATCGATCCAGTCAGGAGTAACGGGTTCCCTATCATGTCTAATAATTATGGTATCGCTGGCAAATCCACATTTGTTTGATACAGTAACATAATAAAAGCCATTATCTGTAAGATCTGCATAAGAAAGAGAATCTCCTGTTGACCACACGACATCATTATCATATGACCCGAGTTCAATATGAACGGTTTCACCTTCACAAACAACAGTATCCACACCAAGATCTATTTCGGGAACTAACAATATTGATACATTGGCAGATTGAAAGGTGTTACCACATTGATTGTTAACTGTAACTGAATAAGTACCTGATGTGTCAACAAGAATATTGCTGTTAAACGAACCATTATTCCACTGATAAGTAGCATTATAGAAATATGCATTTAGTGTAATACTGCCTTCCTCGCATAATGTTGTATCAGAAGGGAGTGTTACCTCGGGAGGATACAAATACGTAACCATCAAACTATCTGTTGTTGTACCGCATTCATTTGCAGATTCAAGCCAATATGTTCCCTCGTTATGAATAAGGATAGAGGATGTAGTATCACCGGTATTCCATAAAAACCCGACTGCCCCTACAAATTCCGGCTCAACATAATATTGCTCTGATGAACAAAGAATTGTGTCGTTTCCCAAAAATACTGACGGTAATCCGCTTATAGCAATAAGCTGTTGACTTGTTATGCTGTCTCCATCTAAATAAATGATCAAGTTAACATCATAATATCCCTGATTTGAATAAATATGGTATGAGTGAGCATTGATAGAATAATTATTGCCGGAAAGAGAATCGCCAAAACACCACAGCAATGAATCGTATGAAATGGAATCAGGAACATTAAACCATGCAGTGTCGTTGTAACAAACATTTATGACATTAAAATCAACATTGAAAAAAGATTGAATAAATGTAGGGAGACCAAGCCTGCATTGCCTGCCATCAAGATATAGCGCATTTTGCTCGTAATTACATGCCGGTGCCAGCAGATTAGGACTATGTATAACACAAAGATAATCGTGGTCTTGAATACCTACATAGATTTTTTGATCAGGGCCGATTTGAAGAGCTCCAAATCCACTTGTAGAAACCATATTTTGAGCCACAAGCATTTTGGAGTTAAGTATATCAGTTGGAGTTCCTGCATCAAGATTATATTGGAACAGACTTTCCGTGTTATACCAACCCGACATATATAACATTTTGCTGTTAGGTGAAAACTCTACTCCATACGCACCAATAAAATCATCGGTAAGAATACTTGTTACAGTTCCTGTTAGATTATTGAATAAGGAAAGTTCAAATAATCCTTCAAAATAGTAACCACAAGAAGAAACAGCCATTGCCAATTTTTTTCCATCAGGCGACGCTTTTAAATAGCCTTGTGCATTTTTACATCCCGAAGAACCTAAATCAGTAACACCAACTGATTCAACTGGTACGACATTTAAACCCGAGGCGGTTAGAAGATATGCATAATATTTGTTATCCATCCCATGAGTTATAACCCAAATATCTAAATTATTCTGATGTGTAACCGCAGTAACCTTTTCTGATACAATGGGTAAAAGATTGATGTTTTTCTGGGTTACATCACCCAGTCCTCCGTTCTGAGAAAGATCAACAACAGAATAGAAAAACCCGTTAGAGGCAAAAGACGGAACGGAAAAAATATAATATATATGGCTATTGTCAGGCATTGGAACAATAACCCCTGACTGCGAAGCAGATGGATTTCCCAGTAGACCATATCCATTTGGCATAAGCTGGTGTGTTTTATCCCATACATTTATTCCGTCTGTATAAAAAAGCAGGCTCCCATTGTCATCAGATATTGTAGCACATCCTTCAAATGCATTCATCTGACTATTGGTAAGTGGTACCGGATTCCCTGCATTGAAATCAAGCCCGGCCTTATCACCGAAATACCATATATTACCTTCAAGTTGTGCAAAATTAGTGTTTACCTGAATTGTTACGATTATTAAAAATGTGATTAGCTTTTTCATGATTAAGTCTTTATTATAAGACAGTATTTTTTGCCATTTCGTTGCCTGAGAATTTATTTAGGCTGAGATACAACAGATTAGAACAATGGTCAAACTTAAGGAGGGTTAGATAAGATTATTTATATTGGGTCTTTTGCAAAACTATGAAAATATTGTTGCAATTCAATTATTAGAAATTCCCGTTAAGTATTTCTGTAATATGACTTCTGTAATCGGGATTATCGTTCATGCCATTATGCATACCATTTTTTAGAGTAATAAACTTATCGGTTTCTTTTAATAGTTTACTGAGTTTAACAGATGAATTGTAATTAATTATTTGGTCATAATCGCCATGAAAAATAACAATGGGGGCAGAAATATCAGTAATATATTCGTTGATTTTTAATTTATATTTAATAAGAAAACCGGGAACAATTTTATAATGTTGGTGTACAAGGTCTGTAAAATTATAATAAGGGGCTTTTAAAATAAGCATTTTAGGATTATTGGTTGCAGCAAGTCGTGCTGCCATACCTGTGCCTATTGAAAAACCCATAATAATGATGTTTTTTTCTTTATATTCGTTTTTCATCAAGTTGTATGCAATTTTAACATCGTTGTGTAATTGTGCTTCGCTTTTTATTTTGCCCTCACTTTTTCCAAAACCACGATAATCTATAATAAAGATATCGTAATTATTGCTTAAATAAAGTTCTGCTATTTGTCCCCAGCCATCTAATGCTCCTGCATTGCCATGTAGATAAAATATCAAGTCTTTGCTTGTATCGGCTTTAAAAAGCAATCCGTTTAGTTTTACTTTTTTGTCAACTTCAATAAAATACTCTTTATAACAGGTCTCAAACTCGTACTTATAATTAAGTGGTAATTTTGACGGATGAAATATTAATCTTTCCTGCGAACAACGCGCCAGTACTGCAAGCAGAACTATGCATATTATAAATATTATTAGTATTTTAATTATCATTTTCATTTAATTTAATTTTATTTTTTCAATCTTAATTCATTTTTTATTAGTTTCCATAAATATAATATTGTCCCATAGCCAATAGTTCCATCAAAAATGCAACTCCCATATGTATAATACATCCTCCCATTATATTTTTTGTATATAAAGCAATTACTCCCAAAATATAAGCTCCAAAAATAGAGCCTATTGCTTCTGGCATTGGTTTTCCAAAATGTAAAAAAGCATAAGTAACAACCATAGGCAAAATTACATCTTTTCCTAATAAAGACACCATCCCAATTACTAAAGTTCCTCTAAAAATTAATTCTACAAAAACAAAATCCAATCCATATATAAATTCAAAAATTGCTGTTCTTTGCCATGTATTAAGGCTGAAAACTTCTGAGCCTATCCATGGACGAAATTTTGGATATACATTCAAAAAATCCGGCTGATAAGAAGCCCAAACAATAACAGGTATCATTATAAGCAACATTATAAAATATGGTTTAATATTAAATTGCTTAAAACGCAAACCATATAAACCCTTTACATCCTTGTCAAATATCATTTTTATAATAAATAATGGTATAAGGTATAAAACAGTTCTTTTAGAATTTATTAGTATTTTCTTTACATAAAATTGTTCTAATGCATCATTAAACAATGATAATATATCATCGTAATAATAGAAAGCACCAGCAACTCCAATAAGAGCAACAAAACTTATGCTTTTAATCCAAAATCTATGGTCTTTTAAAATTTTCTGTTTCTTGTAATACAGTACTATTGGTATTACAATCGCAAAATATGCAAAAGCATAATAAACAGAATAATAGAAAAACCCGCTTGGTTTACCATAAGTTTTAGATAAGATCTTATCCTCAAAATCAAAACCATAATTAATTATAAAAGCTATAATTAAAAAAATAGCTGTATATGAATAAGTAAATACATTAAAGTCACTTTTTATATAATCTTTTAGATATGTATATACCTGTTTCATTTCTTACAAAAATAACATTTAAAAAATTTAAATTAATAAACTTTAATATGAAAAAATCAGTAGCCCCGTCCTTCAGGGCAGGAGCAAGGATGAGAACACAATACCCTCTGCGAAATTTTGACCCCGCCCTGAAGGACGGGGCTACTGATAATAATATATAATTTAATTTATGAATAATTCAGTTTAGTTGTTTATAACATATGTTTTTTTATTTTATTTCAAATTTCATTACTTTTGAATTCTTATTTATTGAAATAAGTACTGAAAATGAAATATTCGAAGATCATAATAATAATATTGTTTTTTTTTAATATTCAGGCTTTTTCGCAAAGTGCTATTAATATCGACTTTTTTGGTTTAGGCTACCATCCCTTTGATAATCCCAACTATATAATCTATGAAAATAGTATTTCCTCTGATGGTTCTTGGGTAGTGGAACCGGGTATTATTTTTTCGTATCAAAAATTTATACTATTAACACACACTTCCATTCAACTAAATCAGGGATTGTATTCTGATGCTGCAGCTCAATTTGCAGGATATACAGGGCTTTCATTAAAACGAAAAATTTTTCATCTGTATAAACATTCTTTCTCATTTGCATTAGGTGCTGCATATTTATATCGCGACAAATGGAATGACATTTCCAGATATGTTCCTGAATATGATTTTGTTTCCGGCAAAAAATTTGAAACAAAATTCTCATATACCTGCGAATTTAAATATTATTATTATTTAGGAAAAGAAAAAGGTGTATCACGTTCTGATTTTAACATAGGGTTCTTTTACGGGCATCAATTTGAAACATTTACATTTACTTTAGGGTATCGATATTGGATAAATCCAAACGTGAAAATTCGCAAGAAATGTGATGATTGTGGAAGTAAAAAATTTAATAGAAAGAAAATAAAGATGTGGTTTAAACGCAATTTTAAATTTTAAAAAAGTTCCATCTATTAAAAGATGGAACTTTCATTATTGGGTATTTCACTAAATTTTTATTCCAAACTTCCAACAACTTTTTCAACCTCCTCTAGTATTTCTCCGGTCTTAACAAGTTTTTGCATTGCGGTATGGTCAGGATAAAGAGGTCTGTCAATTTCCAGAAAATCAACATATTTACGAATAACATCTTTAGCTTTTTGAACTCCTTTTCCAAAGCTATATTCTTCTTTTCTAAAATCCAAAGCCTGGGCAGCAGCCATAAACTCAATACCAAGAATACCATAAGCATTATCAAGAATCTGAAAATTTTTAATAGCAGTATTCATTCCCATTGATACAAAATCTTCTTGATCTGCAGCTGCCGGTATTGATTGAATTGATGCAGGAGCAGATAATATTCTTTGCTCAACAATTTGCATATCTGCCGTATATTGACTTAGCATTAATCCTGAAAACATTCCTGCTCCTTTTGTTAAAAATGCAGGAAGTCCAACACTTAGTGCCGGGTTATTAAGTCTATTCATTCTTCTTTCAGACATTACACTTACCATTGTAATACATACACCTGCCATGTCCATTGGAACTGAAACCGGAGAACCCTGGAAATTTGCACCGGAAATTTGTAAATTTTTATCAGGAAAAAAGATCGGGTTATCCCCTACTCCATTTAATTCAATTTCTACTTGTGAACGAGCATAAGCAAGTGCATCATGAGCAGATCCAATAACCTGCGGAGTTGAGCGCATTGAATATGCATCCTGTACTTTGCATTTTACCTTTTCTTCTTTAAGATCTCCACCTGTTACACATTTATTAATAGCTTCTGCACTCCTAACTGCTCCCTTAAATCCTCTTACTTCATGTAAAAGTTTTGTATAAGGTTTCATATTAGCTTTCAATGCTTCAAGCGACATTGATGCTGCAATTTCTGCTTGTTTTAACCATCGGTTTGCATCATATAAGAAAATAGCACTCATTGCTGTAAGTACATTCGATCCATTAATAGTTGCTAGTCCGTCTCTGGCTTGTAAACCGGGAACTTCGATCCCTGCCTTATCCATTGCTTCTTTTGATGGCATTAGTTCACCATTATAATAAGCTTCTCCTTCACCCATCATTAAAAGAGCAATTTGTGACATTGGAGCTAAATCTCCACTAGCTCCAACTGAGCCCTTTTGACATACAAAAGGAGTAACTCCTTTATTTAATAGATCAACTAAAGTTTGAGTTATAACTAAACGATTCCCTGAATTTCCATGAGCATGAACATTAATTCTACCTAACATAGCACCGCGTACATACTCTTCAGGAGCAGGATCTCCAATACCTGCAGCATGGTTATAAACAAGATATTTCTGAAAATCTTGTACCTGATCGTCATTTAAAACAACTTCGGAAAATTCTCCAATTCCTGTATTTACTCCATACATAATTTCGTTTGCTTCAATCTTTTTTTCAAGCATTGCTCTGCAAACATTAATTCTGTTAACTGCATCGGGGTGCAACTCAACCTTTTGGCCATAACGTGCAACATTAACAACATTTTCTATTGTAAGACCTTCGCCTTTTATTATTAATTTATCCATGATATATATTTTAATTGTTTTTTTTATGAATTATACATTCAATACTATTTAATAATTTATAAAGAATACCGATACTAAATTCCAATTAAATCGAAAATTTTTCACAAGATTATTTTTATCGGAATAACTGCGGTAAAAAGGATGTATTTAAAATAGGCAGGTACGATTGATCTTTATTTTGAATTCAAGAAACCAGTTTTTCATCTTAACAAAAATTCATGTGGCAGTAAAATTAAATAAAAAATAATAATCTACAATAATTTTTAACTAAAAACATTAATTTCGTTGTTGAAATTATTGAGAAATTAATATTAAATTCATATATTCAACATGTTATATCCATTAAAATTTAAACCAATTTTAAAAGATAAAATTTGGGGCGGAAATAAATTACACACATTGCTTAATAAATCAAAGGCATCTGATAAATGTGGTGAAAGCTGGGAAATAAGTGGAGTACAAAATGAAATTTCTGTTGTTACAAACGGCAAATTAAAAAATAACAATCTGCAGGAATTGATTGATATATATATGGGTGACCTTGTTGGTGATAAAGTTTATGAAAAATTTGGGATTGAATTTCCATTACTTATAAAATTTATTGACGCTAATGATGTTCTTTCTATTCAAGTCCATCCTGATAATGATCTTGCAAAAGAACGACACAATGCTTATGGTAAAACAGAAATGTGGTATATTATTGAAGCTGAGAAAAATTCTGAATTAATTTCAGGATTTAATAAGAAGACTTCAAAAAAAGAATATACAGCAAATTTGAACAATAACACTCTTAAAAATATTTTAAATCACGAAAAAGTAAATAAGAACGATGTTTTTTATATTCCCTCAGGAAGAGTTCATGCTATTGGATCGGGTATATTACTTGCCGAAATTCAACAAACATCAGATGTTACATATAGAATTTATGATTGGAACAGAAAAGATGACAATGGAAATTTAAGAGAATTACATACCGACATGGCAATTGATGCCATAGATTATAATTTTTACGATTCATATAAAACAGACTATTGTATTAAGAATGACAAAACATCTAAAATTATTCATTGCGAATATTTTAATACCAATATTATAGACCTCTCAAAATCTTTAGAAAAAGATTACAATCTTATCGATTCCTTTGTAATTTATATGTGTATTGAAGGAAGCTTTTCAATTAATTATAGTAATAGTAATATTAAGGTTGATAAAGGTGAAACCATTTTAATACCTGCAGTATTGAAAAACATTAGTCTTGAAACAACTGAACAAACAAAAATATTGGAAGTTTATATTCATTAGTAATGAGTTTTTTTTTTAAAAAATCAAATTTTACGAATTTTCACAAGTAAATATTTCTACAATTATTTTATAATTTGTATTAATTAAAGAGATTAATGCAAAAACCGTATCTGCCTCACCACCTGCGTGCTGGCAATATTTTACAAAAATAATGCGTCTTTTACGCAATACACAATCAGGTAAAATTACCTGAAATTTACAGTAATTCTACCTATTCAAAAAACAGTATTTTTACTCTTGAAAACTCTTGATTTTAGGTGTATATTTATATCAATAAATTAACGAACTAACAACTAAAGCACTAAAGTCATGAAAAATTTATTAATTACTGCCACATTAATATTCGTATTTAGTAATATAATTGCACAATACGACTTCAGCGGAATGCCTGCTAGTCAGACAATTGGAGTTATTAATTCAAACAACGCAAAAGATGCATGTACAATTACACCATCAAGAATTATAAATGTAATTCCTTCACCTGTTGAATTTATTGCAGATATTACATTTGATGGAAACAATATCCTTGCTGAAGGTTATAATGAATATCAGATATATAGATTAGATACTGCAACAGGAAATATAATTAATACAATACCTACTGATATTAAAAGACCATACGGTTTATGCTTTGATGGTAATAATATTTGGATTCTTGATAATTACAATAAAGAAGTTAAACAAATTAACCCTATTGATGGAACAGTAATTAAAACTATATCTATTAATTATATTCCAGATTCTTACCCTACCGGATTAACATGGATAAATAATGAATTATGGCATAATGATGCTATCGGTGCAAATGCGTCACTTTCTGGAGATTTAACTCATAATATTGATACACTTGGACAAGAAATTCAAGTATTTTCTTCTATTGGAGGCTATCCAAGTGGATTAACTTATGATGGAACATATCTTTGGTCATCAGATAACGAAGCACAATTAATTCATCAGATAGACCCTATAAACTTTGAGGTAATTAATACAATTGAAGCACCCGGGGGTATTTTCCCAAATGGGCTTGCATGGGACGGTCAATATTTATGGGTAGCCAACAATGATGCAGATTCAATTTATCAAGTTTGTATTGACTTTAATACAAATTATGAGACTCAGGAAACAAACACTAGTTTAGAATTTAATGTATTTCCAAACCCTGTGACTGATTATGTAAATATTAATTTTAATATTAAATCCGATAGCCATACAGAACTTTCTATCTTTAATTCAAAAGGACAATTGGTTAATCTTGTGGTTTGTAATTTGTTAAAAAAAGGAGAACATCACTATCACTGGAATGGTCAGGATTCTCGGGGCATTCAGGTCTCTAATAACATTTATTATTGTCGTATGATATGCAACAATAAAGTTTATACCAAAAAACTAGTATTATTAAGATAATGCGTATTATAGTTGGGTTTAGTAAAAATTAAGATTAACATTTTTGTGGTTTTATGTTAAGTATTTTTCATTTGCAAATTCAACATATGCTTTTCCATCACATTCATCATGAAAATTCAGGAATATATTTCCCAGGTTTATATCAGTACCTGCTTTTAAATTTTGCAAAAAGCCAATACCGGCAACAGGGTTAATTTCAGACATATAATATCGATAACAGTTTTTATATTTCAAAATCATCATATGGACTTCTAACATTTTTCTATGTTAACCACACTGCAACTCCCATCGTGAAGTTATTTAAGGGGAGCAGACATACTGATACAACTTGGTGGTATTCCCTAAAACTATAATAATTATTCTTTGACAACAAAGTATTTCTATTTATTTCTCTATTATAAGCTTATTCCTGCTGTAATAATATTAAACCCCGATTCCTGCCTGCCGGTTTACCTGCCGAAGGCATGGCAGCAAGGTCGAGTTAAACTATTTTGATGAAAAATTTATGAAATTTATAAAAAATTTGATTCATTTTTTGTTCTTTTTTAATTTTTGTTTTACTTTTGTTTTTTAATTGCTTTATGATAAAGTTAAAATATGATGAAAAAAATATTTATAATTATAGTAATTACCATAATGTTTGGTTTTGTATTAAGTTCATGTAAAAGCAGCGAGAAATGTCCAGCGTATGGTCAAGCTAATCAGGAGCAACAAGATCAGAACGTCTAAATTTTTATCTACTAATTACTATAATTCTTTTTGACTTTACAAGTTTCTTGCTTAAATTTGTATAATTAATTTGCAATATGAAATTTGTATTCCTTTCAGTTTTATTAATTATTCTATGTTCTATATCTTTTTCTCAAGGAGAAATTGAGGAAGGAAGGATGTATAGCAGGAGTGAGAATTCAGGTAGCTTACTACTTAATACAAATGGTTGGGGTATTAATTTTAGAATTGGTAAACGCTTGGACGGTTACAAAAAACGCCTTATAGATTTTGACTTTGTTGGGATAAAACATCCTAAAGAACAAAAAATACATCACCCAAGTCATGATGAAAAATTTGTTTTTGGTAAACTAAATTCTTTTTTCACTTTAAGAACAGGATATGGATATCAAAAGGAGATATTCAGCAAATTTGATAAAGGAGGCATTGCAATAAAATATTTCTATTTGGGAGGTCTCTCTTTAGGATTGCTTAAACCTGTATATTACGAAATATACGATAATAGCAGTAATAATCAGGTAGTAAATATTCAACAATTTGATCCATCTTCTATTCATACAGTATTTGATATTTATGGGCAGGCATCATTTTTTGATGGACTGAATGAAACCAAAATAATTCCCGGTGGGTTTTTTAAATTTGGATTTAGTTTTGAATATGGAAAAAATGATGATATTATTAATGCCATAGAAGTAGGAGCTATTTTAGAAATTTTTGCAGATAATATTCAAATAATGGCTCTTAATGACCCTAATCAATTTTTTTTATCTTTATTTGTTTCATATCGCTATGGTAAAACAATTGGAACAATAAAAGATTAACCTGCTATTATTCATACAAAAACAAAATGAATAAAAAAACCCGAAAAATAGATTCAAATAAACCTAAGATAAAATTGCCTTCCGGTAAAAACTATATTTTTATAAAAAAAATTATTGAAAAACATCATTTACACACTATTTGTGAAAGTGGTAATTGTCCTAACATAAGAGAATGTTGGGAAACAGGAACTGCTACATTTATGATACTGGGAGACATTTGTACTCGTTCTTGTAAATTTTGTTCTGTTAAAACGGGAAAACCTAAATCCATAGATATATCTGAGCCTGCAAATATTGCAAAATCTGTGAAATTAATGAAATTAAAACATTGCGTTCTGACTTCGGTTGATCGTGATGACCTTCAAGATGGAGGAAGTATAATTTGGGCAAAAACAATTAATGAAATTAGAAAAATTTCCCCATCAACTACAATTGAAGCACTAATTCCCGACTTTCAAGGCAATATTGAAAATTTGCAAAAAATTATCGAAGTTAAACCTGAAATTATTTCACATAATCTAGAAACCGTAAAAAGCTTAACAAAACATATAAGAATTCACGCAAAATATGAACAAAGTTTATTCGTGCTGAAAACAATAAAGGATTCGGGAATTGTTACTAAATCAGGCATTATGGTTGGATTGGGAGAAACAGAAAAAGAGATATATGAAACAATGGACAACCTTATAGCTATTGGATGTGATATTTTAACAATAGGTCAATATTTACAACCTACAAAACAACAATTACCGGTTCAAAAGTATATTTCTCAAAAAGAATTTGATAATTATAAAAAAATTGGATTAAAAAAAGGATTTAGAATAGTTGAAAGTAGCTCATTAGTAAGAACATCTTTTCATGCCGACCAACATTTATTAAAATAATAAAATTTCTGTTTTTTATTAAAATATTTTTCTTAATTTAGGAAATTATTTTTATAAGAATTTCTATATAATTAATACAATTATAAAATTATGAAAACTAAACACTTACTATCAGGTATTGCTTTATGCACTATTTTAGGATTATTTATTTTGGTTCAATTTAACCAAAATTACGATAAAAATTACTTTCCAAGAAACGAAATTAATAGTATAAATAGTTATTCAGCTCAAGGAGCAATAAATTGGCAAAAAGAAAGAAAAGCAAACCAACATACCGGAATTATTGATATACAAGATGTAGAAAAAGCAAGAAAACAAGTTGGGACCTTAAAAATGAATAAAGGCACATCTGCTATAGATCTTGAATGGAAAGGATTAGGTCCTGATAATATTGGAGGAAGAACGCGTGCATTATTGATAGATAGAAACAATTCTCAAATTATGTATGCTGGTGGCGTTGCTGGTGGTTTATGGAAAACAACAACAGGTGGTCTTTCATGGCAATTGATTGGTGACAATTATGAAAATAATGCTATTGTATCAATTTGTCAGGCTTCAAATGGAGATATTTATTTTGGAACAGGAGAATCTTTTGCATCAGCAGCAGGTATAGATATAAATACCGGAACAAAAGGAATGGGTATTTGGAAAGCAGCAAATGGAACCGATAATTTTATTCATTTAGATGCAACATGGAGTAATACCGATACAGACATCCAAAATGCATTTATATATGTTAGTAAATTAGCAGCTGATCCAAGTAATTCAAACAGAATATATGCTGCTACCAATAAAGGATTAAGAGTAACAAATGATGGTGGTACTTCTTGGTTTAATCCATTAACTATGACACAAACAAGCTATCGGGACCGTGCTACTGATGTTAAAGTTGCAAGTGATGGAACTGTTATTGCTTCAGTAAAACAATTAGGATATATTTCTTCTACAGGAGATGATGGTTCTTTTATTAAGGTATCCGGTTCTGTGAATAATCCTGATGTTATTCCTAATACTCTAATGGGAAGATTAGAATTTGCTTTTGCACCATCAAACTTAAATTATATTTATTGCTTAGCATCTTACGGAGATGGTTCGTTTAGAAATATTTACAGATCTACAAATAAGGGTAGTACGTGGGCACCAATATTTGAAGGAACAGGTGAATCGATAAATATATTTGGAGATAATGATCAAGGAAATTGGAATAATACAATAGCTGTTTATCCTAATGATTATACAAAAATAATTGTTGGAGGTGTAGATTTATGGAAATGGAAAGATGGTGACGTTATGGAACCAATTTCTTATTGGCAAGAATGGGCCGGACAATGGTGGGTTCATGCCGACCAACATGCAATTATATTCCATCCTAATTATAACGGAACAACAAATAAAACTATTTTCTTTGCTAATGATGGTGGTGTATTTAGATCAATGGACGCAGGAAATACATTTGCTCCACTTGTGAAGAAATATACTACAACGCAATTTTATACAGTTGGGTTTTCTGGTGATGGTAGAGTAATTGGTGGAACGCAAGATAATGGCACTCAATATATTGACTATTTGGGCAACACCGTACAGTCTGCAGCTGAAGTACTTGGAGGTGATGGTGGTGGTTGTGCCATGTCAATGTTACACCCTGATGTTATTTTTGCGACTGTATATTGGGGCAGATTAAGTCGTTCTGGAAATAGAGAAAATGGAATGGATTATTTCACACAATTTGCGTATTCGCCATGGATGCAATATTATCAAAATATAGGGTTAGATGGTGGTGGAGAACCTTTTGTTCCACAAATTGCATTATGGGAAAGTTTTTATGATCCATTAAGTATTGATTCAGTAGAATATATTACGAATACCGATTATTCTTCGGGAGATGTTATTGTTGCTAAAAGCTCAACTTATAAAAGACCTCTTTATCATACATTAACTGAAGATTTAAATACCGGTGATACAATTAAAATACAAGATTACTATCAGTCAGCTATAGCCCTTGGTCTTAATGGAAATGTTTGGCTTACGAGATATCCTTTAAATTTTGCAAAAGACTGGATTAGCGAAAATTATTGGTATCCGGTTATAGACACAAGCGTATTAAGTAATAAAAATATTGGAACAACAACAGCTTTAGCATGGTCAAAAGATGGAAATCATTTATTTATTGCTGACATGAATTATCCAAACAATCGTATTTACCGTATTTCCAATTTCCTAAATGCAAGAACATGTGATGAAATTATGGCAATTAATCATGAAAGTCCTGAATATAATATACTGGTATCACCTGACTCAATGCTAGTCACAGAAACACAGGTAATTGGCACATTTAGTCAAACAATAACAGATATTGCAGTTGATCCAACAAATCCTAATAATATAGTTGTAACACTAGGAAATTATGGGAATACAGAATATGTGTATTTCTCAACAAATGCAGCTACTACAAATACTGAAAATACAAGTACTAATTTTACATCTATACAAGGCAACTTACCTGAAATGCCTGTTTATACTGCTATAGTAAATTGGGATGATTCAAGAGAAATCATAGTTGGAACCGAATATGGTATGTATTCAACTGATGATGTTACTGCAAATCCTGTTGTTTGGACAGATCAAAATAATGGCATCCCAAATATTCCTGTATATCAAATTAGACAACAAATATTCTCTAATTTCTGGATTAGTGGAACTTCAGGAATACAAAATCATGGAATTATTTATGCAGGTAGTCATGGTAGAGGGCTTTTCAAATGTGAAACTTTAAGAGGACCATTAGCTATTGAAGAGATGCCAATTTCTACTGCTGTTAATATTGAATCACTAACTTTATATCCAAATCCTGTTAGTGAAACAGCAACGGTTTCTTACAACGTAAATAAATCTTCTAATATTGAAATTAAGATTTATAACCTTAATGGTAAACTAGTGAAATATCAAATGTTAACCAATCAAATAAAAGGTTCACATAAATATTCATTTGATACTACAGAGTTAGAACCGGGAACATATATATTTAGTTTAAATTCCGAAGGAAAACAAAAAAGCACTAAATTTATTGTTTATTAAATAACATTTCCGCAAATAAAAGAAAAGCCACTTTATTAAAGTGGCTTTTTTATTTATAAAAAGGCTAATGTTAATAAAGATTATTTTTTATTATTATTTCAATTATTCTGATTACTAAATTTGTTTTTTATATTTGTTTGCAAGAAAACACTAGATTTTCGTTCAAGGACTATTTAAGTTAATATTTATGGTATTTAGAATTTTATTAATATTTGTTTTATCAATTGTATTATTACTACATAGTAGTTTTCTAAACTATTCTGAAGAATATAATAATAGCAAGCCTATTTCCCCTCCGTTTTTAACAACTGATTCCCTTTGGGTTGATTCTATTTTCAATAATCTTACCGATGAAGAAATAATAGCACAGCTTTTTATGTATCCTGTTTACTCAAATAAAAGTGAAGAAGAAAGTGCTTATATTGAAAAGCTAATTCGTGAATACAAAATTGGTGGTCTTATTTTTATGAAAGGTAGCCCTGTTAAACAAATAGAATTGGTTAACAGATTTCAATCAGCTTCCAATGTTCCTTTGCTTATGGCTATTGATGGAGAATGGGGAATTTCAATGCGACTTGACAGTACAATCAGATATCCAAGGCAGATGATGTTGGGTGCTATAACAAATGAACAATTACTTTATGAATTTGGACAAGTTGTAGCAAATGAATGTAAAAGAACAGGAATACAGGTTAATTTTGCTCCTGTAATTGATGTAAATAATAATCCTGCAAATCCTGTTATTGGCAGTCGTTCTTTTGGAGAAGATAAAAGAAATGTATCACGTAAAGGGTATTATTATATGAGTGGTATGCAAGATAATAATGTGTTAGCTGTTGGAAAACATTTTCCCGGACATGGCGATACTGATGTTGATTCTCATCTTGAACTACCAGTAATAAATCATTCTAAAGCACGTTTGGACAGCATTGAATTATATCCTTTTAAGCAACTTATTGAACAAGGTTTAGGAGGCATAATGGTAGCCCATTTATATATTCCTTCTTTAGATTCTGCCAAAAATACAGCCACTACATTATCGAATAATGTTGTTACAAAACTTTTAAAAGAAAAATTAGCCTTTAAAGGTTTAATATTTACCGATGCTTTAAATATGAAAGGAGTAAGCAAGTACTTTCAACCAGGAGAAGTAGATGTAAAAGCTTTGCTTGCCGGCAACGATGTATTACTCTTCCCTGCCGATATTCAAAAAGCAATAGAGCAAATTAAAATTGCAATTGACAATGACGATATTTCAATGGAAGAGATCAATAATAGATGTAAAAAAATACTTGCTGTAAAATACTGGACAGGTTTAAATAATTTTAAGCCAATTGACACAAAAAACATTTACAATAACCTTAACAATTCAAGTTCAGAACTTATTAAACGTAAATTAATTGAAAATGCAATTACACTTGTTAAAGATGATGGTTTTATCCCATTTTACAAGTTTGACACACTAAAAATAGCTTCTGTTGTTGTAGGGGATGTGAAGGATAATGAATTTCAAAAAACAATAAATTTATATACCGAAATTGATAATTACTCAATTGCAAAATACATTAATAAAAACGATGCCGATATTCTAATAAAGAAACTAAGTGCTAAATACGATCTTGTTATTGTTAGTTTTCATAAGCCAAGCAGAAAACCATCAAAAAATTATGGCATATCAAATGCGAGTATTTTGTTTGCAGAAAATCTGGCAAAAAAAATGAATGTAATTATAGATGTTTTTGCAAATCCATATAGCCTGAAATATTTCAAAAATATTGGAGATTTTAAATCGGTAATTGTTTCGTACAACGATTGGGATTTAACAAAAAACCTATCGGCACAATTAATATTTGGAGGAATACCTGCTCTGGGAAAATTGCCTGTTTCAATTTCTAATGATTACCCTGCAGGAACCGGAGTAATTCAAAAAAAAAACCTTAGATTAAAATATTCTATTCCCGAAGAAATTGGAATTGATAATTCAAAATTAATTAAAGTAGATTCAATAGCATTAGATGCTATAAAACAAAAAGCTACTCCCGGATGCCAGATATTAATTGCCAAAAATGGTGTAATTGTTTATCATAAGGCTTTTGGATATCATACATACAGCAAAAGAAACAAAGTAAAATTAGACGATATTTACGATATTGCTTCTATTACTAAAGTTGCAGCAACAACAACTTCAATTATTAAACTTGTTGGTGAAAAAAAATGTTCAATTGACAGCACAATATCTCATTATCTGACTTATTTAGACACGACAAATAAAAAAGATATAATAATAAAAGATATTCTTGCTCATAATGCAAGATTAAAACCCTGGATACCATTTTATATTAAAACAGTAAAAAACGATATTGTTCGTAAATCCATATATAAGAACAAACCCGATAGTTTATACAACACTTTAGTATCTGAAAACTTATATATCAGAAACGACTATAGAGATACAATTTTTAAGCGTATCGCTAATTCTAATTTGCGTAAAAAGAACGGATATAAATACAGCGATATAGGATATTACTGGTTATATCAGTTGGTTGAAAAAACATCAGGCACAAAATTTCAAGAATATTTGGTTAATAATTTTTATAAACCTCTTGGTGCTGTAACACTTGATTTTAATCCATTAAAAAGATTTTCAAACAGCAGAATTGTTCCCACCGAAAAAGAAACATATTTTAGAAATAACACTGTTGATGGATATGTACACGATATGGGAGCAGCTATGCTTGGCGGTGTTTGTGGTCATGCAGGTTTGTTCTCAAATGCTAACGACCTTGCTAAATTAATGCAAATGTATCTGCAAAATGGTAATTATGCAGATGTTCAATATTTAGATTCTACAATTATTAAGCAATTTAACACTTGTGTTTATTGTCCCGAAAGCCGCAGAGGAATTGGCTTTGATAAACCCGAAATGAATTACAATAAAGTTGGTCCAACATGCCAGTGTGTTAGCAAAAACAGTTATGGGCATACGGGTTTTACAGGTACAATGACTTGGGTTGACCCCGATAAAGAAATTGTATATATTTTTCTTTCTAACAGAACTTACCCTGACATGAATAATAAAAAACTACTGGAAATGGATGTGCGAACAAAAATTCAGGAAGTTATTTACCAATCTTTAATGCAAGATTTGTAATTTGTAAATACCTAAAATGAGGCACGGATTACTCTTCGTTAAATCCGCGCCATTGGGGCAAGTCACAGACTTGCGATATTGGGGGTGGCGGGGCTAACGTTTAGTATAAAATGCGTTTTTAATGATTTTTATACAGTGTTACCAAGCGTATTTATTGTTTTATTAATTTTCTTGTTATTGTTTGCTTATCTGTTATTACTTTGATAATGTATATACCATTTGGCTCTTGACTTAAATCTATTTCATTTTCTTTGCCATTGTAGATTTCTTTTCCTTCAATATTCAACACTTCAATATTATATATCCCTTCAGCATCTATTGTTATTAGGCTAGTGGTGGGATTGGGATATATTGAAATATTGAGTTTATTATTATATTCTTCAACCATATCACCACTTGCATCTAATTTTACTATCCAAAAATCTTGTGCTCCATGATTTCCCAATACATCGCCACCGCTTGAACTTGTATATCCCGCAGCAATATATCCACCATCGCTGGTTTGTTGAATGGATTGGAATCTATCCATATCACTACCACCCAAACATTTTGTCCATAAAGTATCGCCACTTGCATTTAATTTTACTATCCAAGAATCATAATTTCCATGATTACCCCAAATATCGCCATCGTATGACCTTGTCTCTCCCGCAACAATATATCCTCCATCGCTGGTTTGTTGAATGGAATAGGCTAAATCCCAATCACTACCACCCAAACATTTTGTCCATAAAATATCGCCGCTTACATTTAATTTTACTATCCAAGCATCAAAAGCCCCATTATTTCCCAATACATCGCCGTTGCTTGATTTTGTATGTCCCGCAGCAATATATCCTCCATCAGTAGTTTGTTGAATTGAATTGGCGTAGTCAATATTACCACCACCCAAACATTTTGTCCATAAAGTATCGCCACTTGCATTTAATTTTACTATCCAAGTATCATTATCCCCATGATTTCCCCATATATCGCCATCGCTTGACCTTGTAAATCCAATAGCAATATATCCACCATCGATAGTTTGTTGAATGGAACGAGCTATTTCAGGATCACTACCACCCAAACATTTTGTCCATAAAGTATCGCCAATTGCATCTAATTTTACTATCCAAAAATCCTCATACCCGTGATTTCCACACACATCGCCATCGTTTGAGATTGTATATCCCGCAGTAATATATCCATCATCGGTGGTTTGTTGAATGGAATGGGCCATTTCATAACTACTACCACCCAAACATTTTGTCCATAGAGTATCGAGGTTTGCATTTAATTTTATTATCCAAGAATCAATTTCACCATTACTTCCCCATACATCGCCATCGCTTGAACTTGTATATCCCGCAATAATATATCCTCCATCGCTGGTTTGTTGAATGGAATTGGCTTTATCAGAACTATTACCACCCAGACTTCTCGTAAATAAAGTATCCCCACTTGCATTTAATTTTATTATCCAAGAATCCGATCCCCCATGATGTCCCCATACATCGCCATCGTTTGATCCTGTACTTCCCGCAGCAATATATCCACCATCGGTAGTTTGTTGGATGGAATAGGCGAAGTCGCTAGCACTACCACCCAAACATTTTGTCCATTGTATTTGCTGGGCGTTTGTATTAATTAAAATTAGACTTGAAATAATAAAAAAGGAGAATTTTTTCATATTATTTAGTATTGTTATGCTTGGTAACGCTCAGTGTATGGTGTCGTAGCTATTCCGAAGGGTAGCTATGCACTATACATATTGTTGTGTTTTCGTTATTCATCTTCTTAGTCATTGCTTCCAAGAAAATATATTGGTTGAAGTGGCAACATATTTTTTTGTTCATCATCAAGTTTTGAATAGTATTCTGTCCATAGTGAAACTAACCTGTCAAACCCTATAAGTTCAATGTGTTCTCTCGAATTTCTTGCTTCTTTTTCTGCTGGTTTAGAAAAGTCACCTGAAGTCACAAAAATCCCTACATCAGAAGTTCTTTTTAGGGTGCCTGCTAATTTCTGAATTTCATCAGATGATATTGAACTGCTTGGTCTATGTTTAACTTGAACTATTATTCTTGGTTGAGTTGTTCCAAGTGGGTCATTATATGCAATAATATCAATTCCACCATCAGGCCCACGCTTTGCCACCTCTGATATATGGTATCCCATTGAGTTTAGTAACGCCGCAACTAAATCTTGAAATTCATAAGGATTTTTCCGAAGGATAAAGTTTCTAATTCCAGTTATTGCATTTTCTTCTAATTGGTCAATTATTGCTTGTTGCGCTTGCCCTTTTTCTGTTTGAATTTCTGGTAGGTCATCTTCTTCATCCTTAGAGTCATCTTCCTTTTTTCTCTTAGCATTCCATTCTCGATAAATCTTTGTAGCTGTACTTAACAATTTTTCTGGACCAAATTTAATTGCTTCTTCACCTTCATTAGTTAAAATCCAAAGACCTTTATTCTTTCTTAAAAAGCCAGCTTTCATACAGTCGATAGTATAAAAATGTAATATTGACTCCCATCTTATATATCCTGTCTTTTCATATCTATGCTTTTCGTAGTCATTGAAATCGACTGATTCTCGAATTTTGTCAACAACATCTTTGCCCCTATATTCCCCACTATTCTCTTTCAAAATATTAAAAGCAGCGTAAATAGTTTTTTCAGCTATTATTTTTGATTTAGATTTTACTTTTGCCATTCCTTACTATTATTATAATTATTATTTAATTGTTCATTCTAATAAAACACAACATCAGGATAACGTGCATTAATGCTTGTTATATAATTTGCGGTTTTTGTACTT
>CAYTWH010000055.1:0-21342 GCA_964442075.1 uncultured Bacteroidales bacterium | reverse complement strand
AACATCAGGATAACGTGCATTAATGCTTGTTATATAATTTGCGGTTTTTGTACTTTGGCTTTATAAGTTGTTGTTAATGTTTAATAAAGCCGAATGTAAACGTTTAATGCAAAATTGTATAACATCACCTCTCCAAAGATAAACAAAAAAAAAGGAGAAAACTCTCCTTTTAATTTTACATTTTATATTTCTTCTTTTTTTAATAAATTTCTGCCAATACTTTTACAACATCTCCTTCTAATCCTATTGGTTTATCGTTTTTAATATAGCGTAATTTATAATATCTGTCTTCGGGTTTATCGCTTAGGTTTTTGCGTTCGTCTTCGTAGGGCGACCTTGTGTCGCGTCCTATTTTTTCCCATTTATTTCCATCGTAACTGCTATATATAAATATTCCTTCCATTCCGCTTTTTACCCAGTCTATAATAATATTTTCGAGTGTTGGTGTTACTTGGCTTACTATTGGTTTCATTGTATGTGGGTCTGGTGGAGTGTGGTGTTTGCGAAAGCCTATTGCTTCGGCATCTTTTTCTTTAAATTTGGGCGAATCTTGCATAAATCTAAATGTTCTTAAAAAATTTGTTTTACAGTTATGAAGTTCGTCTGTTTTAACTTCTGTTTTTTGTTGTGCAATATTGCTTGCTTCTACTGCTTCGTTAATTTTTTCTGGTACGTTTTCCGTAAACGCTTTCAAACTTTTAATTTCTTCCTCATTTATACCATAATGATTTATATTTAATTAATATTAAGATACTTATTAATTTGTTGTTGCCCAAATAATGACTTTTCGGGCACCAAAAATAACTTTTCGGGCACCAAATATGACTTTTCGGCACCGTTCACTACCCTATCGGGCACCATAGAAGAACCAAGGGGCACCATAGAAGAGCCAAGGGGCACCATAGAAGAGCCAAGGGGCACGGTAGAAGAGCCATCGGGCACCATGGAAGAGCCAACGGGCACCATAGATAAGCCAACGGGCACCACAGAAGAGCCAAGGGGCACGGTAAGGAGCCTATCGGTACCGAATAATAAGTTTTTGGGCTGTTTGTTGGGTTGCGGCAGTATGCCGAAAATATTTTTTAGCTTAATTTTTGATTTACAATAGTACAGTAAAAAAAAACGGTTTTCCAAATTTAAATAAGATATTTCCATATTAATGACACAGTTATATATCTCCGCGATATTGCGGAGCCTCTCCCCGAGATGTTTTAATATGAATAAAAGATGATTTTATTATGAAATAGTTTGGTAATTGGATGAAACAGTTTGGTAATTGGATGAAACAGATTAATGTTTGCATGAAAGAGTTTTGCTATATTACGACAGTGTACAAGTATATCACGAAACGTAAGTTCGACGAAGTCAAAGTGTACAGGCGTATCACGAAAGTGTAAAACAACTACTTATAATTTTCCCAAAACCATTCAACAGTTTTTTCCAAACCCTGAAAAACATCTACCTTAGGATTGTAATTTAAGTGTTGTTGGGCTTTTTTGATAGAAGCCAATGAGTGCATTACATCGCCTTTACGCGGTGGTCCGAAAATTGGATTAATGCTGCTTACCTTGCTATCGAATTTTATTAGATGATTTTTAATGTTTTCAAAAAGTTGAATTATCGAAATATTTTTTCCAAAAGCAACATTATACACTTTGTTAATTGCTTTGGGATTATCGGCTATAGCGGCAACATGATTGGCATGAACAACATTTTGGATATAAGTAAAATCTCTGGTATTTGAGCCATTGCCGTTAATTGTGGGTGATTTGTGTTCTGATAAAGAAATTATAAATTTTGGAATAACTGCTGCATACGCACCATCGGGGCTTTGTCTTTTACCAAAAACATTAAAATACCTTAAGCCTATTGTTTCAATATTATATAAATTGGAAAACATTTTTGCATAAAGTTCATTTACATACTTTGTAATTGCATAAGGCGAAAGCGGATTACCAATATTTTCTTCAATTTTAGGCAATTCATTATTATCGCCATAAGTTGAAGAACTTGCAGCATAAACAAATCTTTTAATATTAGCATCTTTTGCAGCAATTAGCATATTTACAAAACCGCCAATATTAACGTCATTAGTAGTTTTTGGGTCATCAATTGAACGTGGAACAGAACCTAATGCTGCCTGATGTAAAATATAATCAACAGTTTTTACTGCTTTGTGGCAAGTATCAATATCTCTTATATCTCCTTCAATTAATTTAAAATTGGTATTGTTAATAAATGGTTCAATATTCTCTTTTTTTCCGGTAGAAAAATTATCAAGGCAAATAACACTATTGTTGAATTTTAAAAGGTCTTCAATTATGTTAGAGCCAATAAATCCGGCTCCTCCTGTAACCAAAACTTTTGAATTTGATATTTTCATGTTATTCATTGTAGTTAAAATTCAAAATGACTAAAATTTAAAATGACTAAAATAATTGAAAAAAATAATTATAATGCTAAAAATAAACCCATCAATCACAAGTCACAGACTTGCAATATTGGAGCACCTTGCCTCTAGTTCCTCCCCTTGGGGGAGGTTAGGAGGGGCTTTTATTTTTTATTTCGCATAATTAACAGCTCTTGTTTCCCTTATTACTGTAATTTTAACTTGTCCGGGATAAGTCATTTCATCTTGTATTTTCTTTGCAATATCAAAAGAAAGAGTTTCTGCTTCTTTGTCAGAAACCTTTTCGCTGCCAACAATTACCCTAAGCTCACGACCTGCCTGAATAGCATAGGTTTTATAAACACCCGGATATGAAAGAGCAAGTTCTTCAAGATTTTTTAATCGTTTAATATACGATTCTGCAATTTCTCTTCTGGCACCCGGTCTTGCTCCTGATATAGCATCACAAACCTGAATAATTGGGGCTAATATTGTATTCATTTCAGTTTCATCGTGGTGAGCACCTATTGCATTACAAACTTCGGATTTTTCTTTAAATTTTTCTGCTAATTTCATTCCAAGTAGTGCATGTGGTAAATCAGGATCTTCATCAGATACTTTTCCAATATCATGTAATAATCCGGCACGTTTGGCAAGTTTTACATTTAAGCCTAATTCTGTAGCCATTACAGCACAAAGGTTAGCAGTTTCGCGTGAGTGTTGCAATAAATTCTGACCATAAGATGAACGATATTTCATTTTCCCGACTAATTTTATTAATTCGGGATGTAGTCCATGAATACCAAGGTCTATGGCTGTTCTCTTTCCAATATCAATAATTTCCTCACCTAATTGTTTTTGAGTTTTATTTACAATTTCCTCAATTCTGGCCGGATGAATTCTTCCATCAGAAACAAGTTGATGTAAAGCTAATCTTGCCACTTCTCTTCTAAAGGGGTCGAATGCGGAAAGAACAATTGCCTCCGGTGTATCATCAACAACAATTTCCACTCCCGTTGCAGCCTCTAATGCTCTGATATTCCTTCCTTCTCTGCCAATTATTCTTCCTTTTATCTCGTCATTATCTATATGAAAAACCGTAACAGAATTTTCAATTACTGTTTCTGAAGCCACTCTTTGCAATGTATGAACAATTATTTTTTTTGCTTCTTTACTTGCAGTCATTTTTGCTTCATCAACTATTTCGTTAACAAAAGACATTGCTTCTGTTTTAGCTTCTGCTTTTAAAGAATCAATAAGCTGAGCTTTTGCTTCATCAGCTGAAAGTGCCGATATAGCTTCTAATTGCTCAACATGCTGTTTGTGGACTTTTTCAAGTTCTTCAGATTTTTTTTCAATTACATCTAATTGAAAAGTAAGGTTTTCTTTTATCGAATCAACTTCTGTACTTTTACGTTGATATTCTTCAATTTTTTGAGAATATGCAGATTCTCTTTGCTTAACCTTATTTTCATCAACTAGCACTTTATTATTTCTCTCGTTGATATGCTTTTCATGCTCAGTTTTAAGTTGAAAAAACTTTTCTTTTGCTTGTAATATTTTATCTTTTTTTATTACCTCTGCTTCAATTTCAGCATCTTTAAGCAATGTTTCTTTCTTTTTTGAAAGGGCTTTATCCCAAACAAAATACGAAATAAATCCGCCAACTACGAACGCTGCTATTGCAATTATTATTGATATTAGTTCCATATCTGATTATAGTTTAAGTTTATATATAGTTTTATTAATAGAATTTAGCAATAAAAAACCCGCACCATTTCTTTTAGCATTTAAAAAAACCCATGATAACATGCCTGGAGCTACCGGTTTAATTCTTGCGTCCACTGTCTTAATTAAAAGAACCACGAGGGTTGAGGCCTGCCTTACAAAAACCGAGTTTCGCACCAATTTAAGTAGTGTTGATTTTTAAAACGATTAAAAGATTCAATGCGGGTAAATCAATAAATATTTTAAAGAACCTAATTTTTTTCTTTTAAATAATCTCCTAACTCTGTGTCAAGATTTTTTAATTTTTCAATAATTGGAGTAATATCTTGTTTCTCTTCAATATCCTGCAATTGTGTTACAAATTGCAAAGCAGCCATAGCCAGAAAGTCTTGATTATCTTTCTCGTTATTTGAGTATTTGTTTTTATATTTTATTACTATTTCATTAATTGTTTTAGCTGCTTTTCTAATTCTTTCCTCATCCTTTCTCTCAATATTTAATGGATAATTCCTATCTGCGATATTAAGTCTTATTGTTAATTTATCCTCCATTATTGTCAATACTATCTATTTAAAAGAGTAATACAATAATCAATTTCCCGCACTAATTTATTTATTGTACTTTTTGCTTCTTCATTTCCATTATCGGAAACTAATGCTCCTGCAAATTTCGAATTATTAAATTTGTTTTCTAATTCTTTAAATTGAATATCTTTTTCTTTTATTTCTTTAATTAATTCTTCGTTTTCTTTTTTTAACTTTAAATTTTCATCTTTAACGCTTTCAAATTTTAATATAATTTCAGTAAGCTTTTCTTTTATATTACTGATTATATCAATATAATTTTCTTGCATTCTAATAAAAATTCAATACAAAATTAACATTGTTTTGTAAATATGGAAATAGAAAAAACCTTTTTTTAATAAATAATGCATTTTTATCATTCCGATTACTTTTTCAGCAATTATCTTTGCAATCTAATTTCTCAGAAATAAGTTTTTTGAAAAAGATTATAACAATATTAAAATTCATAATTATCAGCACCTTTTGTTTTTCTCAGAACGATAGTGTGAACTTTATTATGCCTGTTAAAATTCCTGTATCAATTTCGTCAAGCTTTGGAGAATTTAGAGTTAATCATTTTCATGCAGGAATTGATATTCGGACAGGAGGAAAAGAGGGGATAAAAATATACGCTATAGAAGATGGCTTTGTTTCAAGAATAAAAATTTCGCCGTGGAGCTATGGAAACACTATTTATATTGACCATCCTAATGGATACACTTCTGTTTATGCTCACCTAAAAAGTTTTAATTCTGAAATTAAAAAATATACACGTCAACTGCAATACAACAATCAGGAATTTGCAATTGATATACAAATAGAAAAAGATAAATTGCCGATAAAAAAAGGAGAATTTATTGGCTTATCGGGTAATACAGGAAGATCGTTTGGTCCTCATTTGCATTTTGAAATTCGCGAGACAATTACAGAATTCCCTGTTGATCCTATGCAATTTTATCCGCAAATAAAAGATAATATTAAACCCCGTATAAAGTCTTTTAACATATATTCTTTTGCAGATACGAATATGGTTTACATAAAAAGAACAAAACATCAAATATATGGCAATAATGGAAATTATTATTTAAACAATATTCTAAATTTATCTGGCTATACAGGATTTGGAATTGAAACATTAGATTATATCAATGGTTCGAGTAATAGATGCGGAATAAAAGCTATTACCTTAAAAATTGATTCTTCAATAATTTATGAATTTGTTTTAGATAAATTTTCTTATTACCAAAAACGATATATCAATGCACACCTTGATTATGCTTATTACATTGAAACAAAAAAACGCATAAATAAGTTATGGGTCGAGCCCAACAATAAATTAAGTTTATATAAAAATGTTATTAATAACGGAATATATAACTTTAACAATGATGAAATTCATAACATAGAGTGTCTTATATCCGATTACAGAGATAATATTTCAAAATTAAATTTTAAAGTACAAAGCAAAACAAACACAAATGTATTAGTTTCTGATATTAAAAATGAAGGACAGGAAATGTTTTATAATAAAGAAAACATTTTTAAAAACGATTGTATTACTGTAAATCTATCGGATAGCGTATTGTACAACAATATTTATTTCCAATATAATATATCAGAAAAAAGAAATGGCAGCTTAACACCTGTTTATCATATTCATAAAAATACAAGTCCATTGCACAATAAAATTGATTTGAGTATTAAGGTAGATTCTATTCCTGATAGCTTAACAAGCAAACTGCTTATTGCCCATTTAACAAAAAGGAATAAAATAATATCGTATGGCGGGAAATTTTCTGAAGGAAGCATTACTGCCCAAATTGATAAATTTGGAAGATACTTTGTACTAATAGACACTATTCCGCCAAGAATTAGTTCACAAGATATTTTTGAAGGTGCAAAATTTGAAAATGACAAAAATATCAGTTTAAAAATAACAGATAACTTATCAGGTATTGTATCGTACAATGGATTTATTGACAAAAAATGGATTCTTTTTGAATTTGAACCCAAACAAAATTTAATTATTTATAACTTTGACAATAAAATTGAGAAGACTGAAACAAAACACAAGTTTTTATTAAAAGTAAAAGACGAAAGAGGTAATACATCAATTTTTGAGACATATTTTTATTATTAGAAAATGAAAAATTCGTACAATGTAATTGGAGTAATGTCCGGAAGCTCATTAGACGGACTGGATATTTGTCATGTAAACTTTGTTAAAAATGGAGATTGGGAATTTAATTTTATTAAAGGCGATACATATCCTTATTCTTCTCATTGGAAAAAGAAGCTTATTGATGCTCCAAATATTCCAACTATAGAATTTTTACAACTACATAAAGAATACGGCACTTTTATTGGCGAAAGAATATTGGACTTTATCAACGATTGTACCGAAGAAACAGATCTTATATCATCGCACGGGCACACAATATTTCATCAGCCCGATAAAGGATTAACTTTTCAGATTGGCGATGGATATTCTATTGCTGCCAAAACAAATAAAACAGTTGTTTCAGATCTAAGGTCTATGGATGTTGCCCTTGGCGGACAAGGGGCACCAATGGTTCCTGTAGGCGATATGTTTTTATTTGGCAAGTACGATTACTGTTTAAATCTTGGTGGATTTGCAAACATTTCATACGATATGAACGGAACTCGCTATGCATTTGATATTTGCCCTGTTAATATTGTTATAAATCATTATGCCAATGAAATGAAAATGGAATATGATACTGATGGCAAAATTGCACAAAGCGGAAGAATATCTACTCCATTGTTAAAAGAACTTAACAGCTTAAGATATTATAAAACATTATCGCCAAAATCGCTTGGCAGAGAATGGGTTTCTGCAAAATTTATTCCTATTGTGGAAAAATATAAACTTGACCTTAAAGACAAACTAAGAACTATTTGCGAGCATATTGCAATACAAATAACTCTATCTACCACATTTAAAAAAGACAGCACCATTTTATTAACAGGTGGAGGTGCCTACAACAGATTTTTAATTAAACTTATTCGAAAAAGAATAAATCATACCATAATAATTCCCGATGAAAATATTATTGATTTTAAAGAAGCTATAATTTTCGCGTTTCTTGGCTTATTAAGAATCAGAGATGAACACAATAGCCTTGCATCTGTAACAGGAGCTAAAAAAGATAGTATTTGCGGGCTTACACACAGAACATAAGTTCTGAACTCAATATTTCTGAGGTCTGAATTTATTGCTCAGGCGTAAACTCCTCATCAATAAATTTAATGCCGTATTCTTCCAGTTCCTCAAGTATTGGCATATATAAATTTTGAGTAACAGGTCTGTGTACTCCTGTTACATTTATCTTGTCTGTTAATAAAAGTTTTGTAGCTATTGCAACAGGTGTTCCAACAGTAATAGACATTGCAGTGTTCATTGTATCTTCACCTTTAACAACCAAAGAAGAACGAATTCCTTTTTTCTGCCCATTAAGTTCATATTCAAAGTCGTGCTGCATTACAATCATATCCTTATCTCCCGGCTCTAAAGCCCATTTTTTTTCAAGCAAATTCTGTAATATTTTTGCAGGAGTAGCTCTTTTAATACCTATTACTTTTTCTTCAAAAATACCTAACCATGCGAGTTTTTCCATTAGCACACATTGCTCGGAAATATTAAGATATTTTATCAGCTTCTCTTCAGCAAGCATTGTAGGATGATATTTTAAAAATGAATTTATGAATTTTCGGTAAGTTAAAGTTTCCGAATTTTCAATAACGTATGTATCGTCAGTTGCTCCTAATTGCACAAAAACATTCCATGCTTCACAAAATCCGGGTCTTCTCAATGTTCCCCTAAACATTGTAGGAATATCTTCTAATCCATATACTTCTCTGTACGATAATGAGTCTCTGTTCGGGTATATCTCAAATTCACCCATATCTAAAACCGATGTTTGTAGTATCCTGTTGAATAATTGGTTATATGGAATATATTTATACCAACCATTTCTGATAAACATTGCTGCTCCCTGTCCTGCCAATACAACATTTCTTGGATTCCATGTAAATTTATAGTTCCATGGATTATTATCATATTCAGGTGCAACTAATCCACCGGTACTCGATTTAAAAGATAATATTTTGCCTCCCTTTGCTTTTATTTCATCAATAACTTTCATTGCCGACATGTGGTCAATACCGGGGTCAACACCTAATTCATTTAGTAATGCAACTCCTTTTTTCTTGGCATCTTTATCTAATGCTTTCATTTCTTCCGAAACATAAGATGCTGTTACCATATTGGTGCCGGTTTCCACACAATCTTGTGCTACCAAATTATGAAATCTTGCAGGCAACATTGATATTACAACATCAGAACTTTTAATTTCAGATAAGCGTTGTTTTTCATCAAAAACATCAAATTTTAATGCTGTACCATTAGGATGCCCGTCTATTTTTTTCTTTATTATTTCTACATCAATATCTCCAATAATTACTTTCCAGTTATATTCTGCAGATTTGTTAAGCAAATATTTTATCAAACTGGTTGCCGATAAACCAGAACCTAATAAAAGAATTTTTTTCATTGCAAGTATTTATAATTAAATTATTAAATAAAGCTTATATTGTAAATGAAATCCCAAAATAATTACTGCCAAAATTATGATTAATTTATTTTAAAAAAAAGTCTGTAAAACATGAATATTTTATACAAATTGATAAGGTTTATTTATTTTTTCCATAAAAACAATACAGAGAAATACTTCCATAAACTTAAATGAAAATTATAGCTGTTATTATTTATTAATTTTGTTTTAAGATCAGTTGTTTTATCTGAATTATTTATTTTAAGCTTATATTTTTCATCATAAAGCTTTAAATATTCGGGATGAAACTGAAAACCATAAACATTTATATATTTTTCATGACAAACTCCTTCAACAACCTTAGCATCAGGAGAAGTGAATAATATTTGAAGCCCATGCCCCAGCACATTAACAGCCTGGTGATGCCAGCTAAACACGTATGGTTTTGCATTAGTTTTTAATGTTGTGTAGATCTTATTTTTCAGATCTGTTTTAATAACAGGGTGAAAAACACCTCCTGTTAAAGAATCTTTAGGATATAAATTTTTAAAATAATTTTTGTGCATATAGGTTTTGTCGTTCAAAATATCTTCAACATATTTTTTATTGTAAATATTTGAAGGAATATCCTGATACAAAGTTCCCCCTGTTGCTATATTCATAGTTTGCATACCAAGACATATTGCCCAAACAACATAATTCGGGTTTTTGTTTAACAGAGGCTTACTGCTTTTACTATTATTCCCCAGTAGATGATATAAAAAACTCAACTCAAAATAATGTCGATACGGGTCAGTAATTTCAGTTAACAATTCTGTTTTCTCTGAATAAATTGAAGGTTGTATATCTGGCCCTCCTAAAAAAACAATTCCATCCGAAACAGAAAATAAACTATCGAATACCGGAGTTAATTTATTTTTTTGAAACAATTTTTCTTTTGATATATCTTCTGTAATTTCAAAAAGGCTAAAATAAGGCAGATTAGTATCAGCTATATAATTAATGCTATTAGAATAATCGTATTTCTCTTTTGCATAATAAATTCCGGTAAATTTTACTTTATCAATATTAATAATATCATTATCGACAAGGTAAGTGAAAGTTTTAATATTATTAATTGTTGGATGCACTATAAGAATGTGTGTGGTATCAGTATTTTCTGCAAAAGCAAGGTTTGAAATAAACAGTAAAACAAAAAAATATTTTCTCATATTATTATTGGTATATAAATTGATATTAAAAATCGGTTAAATTTATCATTTTAAAGAATAAAATAATAACTAAATTTGCAAAATTGTTTATTCCTAAAAACATAAATGTATGGAAAATACTGAGAAAAAACCTAAAAACATTAAGAATGTTGAACCAAATAAAAAATCAAATATACTTTATGTTGTTACTATTATTATTTTAGCATTAATGTTAGGCTTTGTAACATATCTGTATTATAATCAGAAAACCAAAACTGAAATAATTATTTCACAACTTAACACAACATCTACAGAAAAAGAACAAGTTAGTAATGAGTTAACCAATCTGCTTGTTCAATACGAAGACCTTAAGACAGACAACAAAGAAATTAACCTAAAACTTGAGCAAGAACAGGAAAAAATACAAGAATTATTAGTTAACCTTAAAAAAGTAAAGGCAAACAACTATTACCAAATAGCACAATACAAAAAAGAATTATCTACATTACGTGAAATAATGAAAAGCTATATTGTTCAAATTGATTCGCTGAACACAAGAAACCAGATACTAACTGCTGAAAACACAGAAATAAAAATTGATTATACAAAAGCTGTTCAACATAATACAGAACTACAATCAGAAAACGAAGATCTTAATGAAAAAGTGGATATTGCTTCTGTAATTAAGGCTATTAACATTACTGCAATACCTATTAATAAAAAAAGCAAATCTGTAACCAAAGCTAAAAAGGTAAATAAAGTAAAAGTTTGTTTTACTCTTTCGGAAAATAAAATTGTTGAAAGTGGTAACAGAATTGTGTATGTTCGTATTGCAAGACCTGACGAACTGATACTCGCTACTTCTGAAAATAATATTTTTGATTTTGAAGGAAGCAAGATAATTTTTACAGAAAGACGCGATGTTGAATACAGCAATAAACCAGTTAATTTGTGTGTGTACTGGAAAAAAGATCAGGAATTAATTCCGGGAACTTATTTTGTTGATATTTTTACCGACAGCAAATTAATAGGAGAAGCTAGTTTTACTTTGAAGTAAAAGCCACTCCTAATCCGCCTTAGGCGGAAGGAACTATAAAAACAAATATTTTAGTTTTTCAATAACGTAAATGAAAACCTATACTTTGCCCAAGCCTATTACAGACAGATATTATGAACACTATATAGTAAATGAGTTTATTTCTAAAGTAAATAATAATGAAAAAAATAAATTTCATTTAAAGGGTTTAATTGGTTCATCATCGGTTTTTGTTTTAAATAAACTATATACAGAAACCAAACAAACCACAATTTGTATATTACCAGATAAAGAAGAGGCTGCTTATTATTATAACGACCTTTTAAACTATCATAATAAAGATAAAGTTCTATTTTTTCCTTCATCATACAAACGTTCTGTACAATACGATCAGATTGATACTACAAATATTGTTTTAAGAATAGAAGTGCTTAATAAGATTATTGTTAAAAAAAACGATCTCATAATTATAAGCTATCCCGAAGCAATTATTGAAAAAGTAATTGAAAAACAGAATTTAAAAAAGAATACACTAGATTTAAAAACAGGCGAAAAGATCTCATTAGAATTTCTTAATGAAGTGCTTTATGAATACGAATTTGAAAGAGTAGATTTTGTTTATGAACCCGGACAATATGCAATTAGAGGTTCAATTGTCGATATTTTTTCATTTTCAAACGACCTGCCGTATCGTATAGACTTTTTTGACGATGAAGTTGATTCAATTCGCACATTCAGTATTGAAAGCCAGATATCAATAGAAAAACTCAGGAAAATTTCAATTATACCAAATATACAGGAAAAACTTCAAGACGAAAAGCGAACTTCCTTTTTTAATTTTATATCAAAAAATTCATTTGTATGGATAAAAGACACAAAATATTGCTTTGAACAAATTAAAAAACTATACACGCACACCAAAGAAAGATTAAGTGATAATGAACAAAAGCTTTCTGCTGCCAACTTACTGATAAACCACACAGAATTGAGCGAGAGTCTTAATAATTTTACTGTATTTGAGTTGTCAAATCAGGCATATTTTTCAAATAATCAATATAGCTTTGATTTTAACATTACAAAGCAACCTGCTTTTAATAAAAATTTCGACCTTTTAATTCAAGACCTTATAACAAAGAGCAATGACGGATTCGAAATATTTATTTATTCAGAAAATGAAAAACAAATTGAAAGGTTAAAAGCAATTTTTGAGGATAAAGAACAAAACATACAGTTCACTCCTGTTATTCAATCTTTACACGAAGGTTTTATTGACCACGATCTTAGAATTTGTTGTTACACCGACCATCAGATATTTGACCGTTACCACAGGTTTAAGTTAAAAGAGAATTTCAACAAAAAAGCTATTGTTACTCTTAATGAAATTAACAGCCTGCATCCGGGAGATTATATTGTGCACATTGACCACGGAATAGGAATTTTTGGTGGACTGGAAAAAATTGATATCAACGGAAAAACACAAGAAGCAATTAAGCTTGTTTTTAAAGACCTCGATACTATCTATGTAAATATTCATTCATTACACAGAATTTCTAAATACAAAGGTAAAGACGGAACACCACCAAAAATATACAAACTTGGCAGTGGAGCATGGCAAAAACTTAAACAAAACACAAAGAAAAAAGTTAAAGATATAGCTGCCGAACTAATAACATTATATGCAAAACGCAGGGAACAAAAAGGATTTAGTTTTTCGGAAGATACATACTTAAATAACGAACTTGAAGCATCGTTTATTTATGAAGATACACCAGATCAGGCAAAATCGAACAAGGCTGTAAAAAAAGATATGGAAGCAGATATTCCTATGGACAGACTTATATGTGGTGATGTTGGTTTTGGGAAAACCGAAATTGCAATAAGAGCAACATTTAAAGCTGTATGTGACAACAAACAAGTTGCAATACTTGTGCCTACAACAATTCTTGCACTACAGCATTTCAAAACATTTTCCGAACGATTAAAAGACTTTCCATGTACCGTAGATTATATTTCGAGACTTAAGTCAACAAAAAAACAAAAGGAAATAATTGAGGATCTACAAAAAGGAAAACTCGACATTCTAATTGGCACTCATAAATTAATTAGCAAAAGCATTCAGTTTAAAGACCTTGGATTATTAATAATTGACGAAGAGCAAAAATTTGGAGTAACTGTAAAAGAAAAACTAAAGCAGATTAAACTAAATGTTGATACACTTACTCTTACTGCCACACCAATACCACGTACTTTACAATTTTCGTTAATGGGAGCCAGAGACCTTTCCGTAATGTACACTCCACCTCCAAACAGGCATCCTATTATTACTGAAATTCACAGCTTTAACGAAGATATTATTAAGGAGACAATAAATTATGAAATAAGCCGTGGAGGTCAGGTATTCTTTATACATAACAGGGTCCTTAATATTCTTGAAGTTGAAGCAATGATAAATCGTCTTTGTCCGAAAGTAAAAACTATTGTTGTACACGGACAAATGGAAGGCAGAAAACTGGAAAAATCAATGCTTGATTTTATTGATGGGGACTTCGGTGTTTTAATTGCAACTTCAATTATTGAAAACGGACTTGATATTCCTAATGTAAATACAATAATTATTAATAATGCACAGAATTTTGGCTTAAGTGATCTGCATCAGTTACGAGGCAGAGTTGGACGTTCTAACAAAAAAGCTTTTTGTTATCTGCTTTCCCCGCCTGTTACTGCGTTAACTCCCGAAGCAAAACGCAGATTAAAAGCTATTGAAGAATATTCTGAACTTGGAAGCGGTTTTAATATCGCCTTGCAAGACCTTGATATAAGAGGAGCAGGAAATCTTTTGGGTGGCGAGCAAAGTGGTTTTATTGCAGATATTGGTTTTGAAACATATCATAAAATACTTAACGAAGCAATACAAGAATTAAAAGAACAGGAATTTAAAGATATTTTTTCGGGCAATGAAACCCAACAGGAAACTTATCCCGAAGAACATAAATTTGTTGCCGATTGTGTTGTAGATACAGATTTGCAAATAATATTCCCTGAAGATTATATTTCAAACATTTCGGAACGCATTAAACTATATCGCCAATTAAATACTGTTGATACAGAAGAAAATTTGCTCGAATTTGAAACAACACTAATAGATCGTTTTGGGAATATCCCAACAGAAACGAAAGATCTTTTTAATGTTGTACGATTACGTTGGAAAGCAGTAGAACTTGGTTTCGAAAAAATTATACTTAAAAAAGGTATAATGATCTGTTATTTTATTTCAAATCAAACATCAAATTATTACAAATCTCAAACCTTTACCGACATACTAAAATACATACAGGAAAAACCGAAAGCATGTATAATGAAAGAACAAAAAGAAAAACTAACTATTTCTTTTCAGAATATAACAGATATTGATACCGCCATTTTAGTATTGAAAAAAATTATGTAGGTTTGTAGCAAAATTGTTTTGGTCTGCTTTTTGAATATAAGCAAAACATTAGTTAAACATAAAATATAAGGATATGAAGAAATACTTATACATATTACTATCAATAGCCATATTATCCGGCTGCTCAAGTCCTATGTCGTTCTTAAAAAAAGGACAATACGATATTGCGGTTAGAAAAGCTGTGAAAAAAATACGTAAAAAGCCCACTCATGTTAAAAGTATTGATGTGTTGGTAGAAGCGTATCCAAAAGCAAATGATATTGATATGGAACGCATAAATTTTTTAAGAAAAGAAGGCAAACCCGATGTTTGGGATGAAATATTTAACAGATATTCGGCAATGAAA
The DNA here is from genome assembly GCA_964442075.1 of uncultured Bacteroidales bacterium. Lineage (GTDB taxonomy): Bacteria > Bacteroidota > Bacteroidia > Bacteroidales > CAYTAU01 > CAYTAU01. The sequence continues at coordinate 6,071 of CAYTWH010000055.1, read as the reverse complement.
AACCGTCAATCACTTGTAAAATCAGTTTACCCGCTTAAACATCCTCACCGCACTATTAATTTTACATTTGTTGATTACGACAATGAAGTAATACAGGCAAAAAAACGAGCTGCCGAATATTTTTATGTACACGGGAAAAAACTCTTGAATAATGGTGATAAAGCATCAGCAAGAGAAGCTTATGCAGAGTTCATGCAAGTAAAACGATATTATCGCGATTACGAGGATGTAGATGAACTTATACTAAAAGCACGAGAAATGGGCATAAGCTATGCACTTGTAAAAGTTAAAAACTCATCGCATATTAAGCTTCCACGCGAGTTTAAAACCGACCTTATAAAACACGACTATTCAAGAATTAACAAAGAGTGGGTAGAATACGATGCTCAAGAACGTACAGGATTAGATTACGACTATAATGTTTTAATAAATATTAAAATTATTGATGTTTCGCCCGAAGGCTTAAAAGAAGAACATATAACCGAATCGAAAGAAATTGCCGATGGTTTTGAATATGCTCTTGATGGTAACGGGAATGTGATGAAGGACTCTTTGGGTAACGATATTAAAATACCTAAAAGAAAAACCATTACATGTCATGTTATAAAAATATTTCAGCACAAAGCAGTTCATATGGAAGGTACAATAGATTATATAAACAACTTTACAGGCAAAGTGCTAAAAAGTGTTCCGATAGCTGCCGATAATTTTTTCGACCATGCCTATGCAATTGCCAATGGCGATTTTGATGCACTTACTTCATCAAGTAAAAAACTAATAGGAATAAAGCCCATACCGTTTCCTCCCGATTTTGATATGATATTTATGGCAGGCGATATACTTAAAAAAGTATCTTACGATGCTCTTTATGGTAATAGAAGAACTTTAAATTAGATTTGCCAAAAATGAATGACACAAAATTGCATGTAGAACGTGCAGTACTAATTGGAGTAATTACCAAAGAGCAGAACGAAAAACAGGTAGAGGAATATCTGAAAGAACTTGCATTTTTAACACATACAGCAGGTGCTAAACCGATAAAACAATTTATTCAGAAACTCGAACATCCAAATCCAAAAACATTTATAGGCTCAGGTAAAATTCAGGAAATAAAAAGATTTATTAATGAGAATGATATAAGTCTTATAATATTTGACGATGAGCTTACTGCCACACAACTACGAAATATTGAAAAAATACTAGACATAAAGATATTAGACCGAACACATTTAATACTCGATATTTTTGCAAAACGAGCCAAAACGGCTCATGCCAAAGTACAGGTAGAACTTGCTCAATATAAATATTTATTACCCCGCTTAACGCGGATGTGGACACACCTTGAAAGACAAAAAGGAGGAATTGGGCTAAGAGGACCTGGCGAAACAGAAATTGAAACTGACCGTAGAGTTATTCGCGATAAAATTACCAAGCTAAAAGAACAGCTTAAAAAAATTGACAAACAAAAAGCAACACAACGCAAAAACAGAAGTAAATTAGTACGGGTTGCACTTGTGGGATATACCAATGTTGGCAAATCAACAATAATGAATTTGTTAAGCAAATCCGATCTGTTTGCAGAAAACAAACTGTTTGCAACATTAGATACTACAGTAAGAAAAGTTGTTATAGAAAACCTGCCATTTCTTATTTCCGATACTGTTGGGTTTATAAGAAAGCTGCCCCACGACCTTGTTGAATCGTTTAAATCTACATTAGACGAGGTTAGAGAAAGTGATTTTCTTATTCATGTTGTTGATATTTCGCATCCCGATTTTGAACAACAACTAAATACCGTAAACGAAACATTACTTGAAATTGGAGCAGCTGATAAACCCACTTATATTTTATTTAATAAGATTGATGCTTTTACTTATGTGAAAAAAGATTTTGATGACCTTTCTCCAGTTACAAAAGAAAACATTTCGCTTGAAGACCTAAAGCAAAGCTGGATGGCAAAAGATAATGCACACTGTATATTTATTTCGGCAAAAGAAAAACAAAATATTGAAAGCCTTAAACAAATGCTTTACAAAAAAGCAAAAGAGATACATATTAAGAGGTATCCTTATGACCATTTGCTGTACTAAATCAGGGTATTTTACTCCAAAACAACCTTTCCAACAGCAACACCTTTGTTGGTTGTTACTTTTATAATATAGATTCCTGAATGTAAACCTTTATCTTGATTTGATAAATCAATTTTATAAACTCCAGATGCCGAGTTATTATATTGCTTGTTATAAATAATCTGACCAGTAATATTTACAATTTCCACAATTAAACTCTCTTCACTAATACTTTCAATTTCTAATGAAAAAGAACCATTATTAGGATTTGGATAAATTTTAAATATATTACTATCTGACAATACATCTTCTGCTATTCCAACCGAACCTATTGTAATATCATCGGAATAAGTTTCAGAATCACCACATGAATTGGTAATAGTAACATTAATAGTATAAGTACCCTCTGCGGAATAAATATGATTAAGAGGAACAAGTGATGCATATGTTGTTACAACAGCTGAACCATCACCAAAATCCCACTCATAAGATGAGCCACCAATAGCAAAGAATTCTATGTTTTGACCTGCAATTGGATTATCTTCTATCCACCAGAACTCTCCATCAACAGAAACGCCATTATTAATATCAACATATAATGAATCGGTAAAACTATTGCCACATGCATTTGTTAAAGTTAAGATAACTGTATAACTACCGGTATTTGAATATGCATGTTTGGCAACGTCAATCACATAGTCATCCTCCACATATTCAGTAGTTGATGTAGTTGTGTTTCCATCTCCAAAGTTCCATAAATAAGAACTTCCGGGTGGCTCTACTAAAAATAAAATAGTATCTCCGGGGCAGGCTTCATCAGGCACAAGCCAATAATCATAGAAATCAGGATAAGGAAATACATTATTATCAACATAAACAGTATCATATAAAATTGTATCATTTCCACAACCATTGGTTAATATTAAAGATATTGGATAAGTTCCAACAGAAGTGTATATATGGTTGGTAGAGGAATTACCGGACGTAGGAGTGCCGTCTCCAAAATCCCATACAAATGAGCTCGCTCCTCCCCCTCCATTAAAGAAAACCATATCTCCAGGACAAACTGTGTCATGCGATATATATATATTTGCATAGCTAATTGGCAAATCACTAACTATATTAACTGTTCCATTTAAAATTGTATCATTTCCGCAGCCATTGGTTATTGTTACAGTTATAGGATATGTCCCTGTAGAAGCATATGAATGACTGGTATAGTCATCATCAATATTAGGGCTTCCGTCTCCAAAATCCCAAACAAAAGAATTTGCATTTCCCCAAGCATCAAAATAAGCTTTATCATTAGGACAAGTAGGATTATTATATATGATAAAACCTGCATTTGAAACAGGTAAATTATCTGCTACACTAACAGTATCATACAAAACAGTATCATTACCACAAGCATTAGTTAATGTTAAAGTTATTGGATATGTTCCTGCCAAAGAATATGAATGATAGATATAGTCATCATCAATATTAGGGCTTCCGTCTCCAAAATCCCAAACAAAGGAATTTGCATCTCCCCATGCGTGAAAACGAACTTCATTATCGGGGCAAACAGTATTAGGATTTATATCATAATCTGCATTTGCAATAGCAACATTGTTTTCAACATAAACAGTATCATATAAAATAGTATCATTACCACATGTATTAGTTATTGTTATAGTTATTGGATAATTACCTGCAGAAGCATACACATGCTCAATATAAGAATCATTTGAACTGGAATCCCCATCGCCAAAATTCCATATATATGTGCCATAATCTCCCCAGGCATGAAAATAAACTTCATCACCGGGACAAACAGGATTAGGGGATATTTCAAAATCTGCATTTTCAATAGCTAAATTGTTACTTACATTAACAGTATCATATAAAATAGTGTCACTACCACAACCATTAGTTAGCATTACCCATACAGGATAGTTTCCTGCTAAACTATAAGAATAGTTATTGTATTGATTATTAGAATTAGGGCTACCATCTCCAAAATTCCATATACAAGATACAACATCTCCCCCAGCCTGGAAATAAACATTAGTATTAGGGCAAACAGGATTAGGAGATATATCAAAATTTGCATATGAAACAGGTAAATTATTATTAACATATACAGTATCATATAAAACAGTATCATTACCACAGCCATTAGTTAATGTTAAAGTTATAGGATAATTACCTGCAGAAGTATAAGAATGATTAGGATATTGATCATTGGAATTAGGACTACCATCTCCAAAACTCCATATATAAGAGGCATTTTCTGTAGCATAAAAATCAACAGTAGTATTTGGACAAACAGGATTAGGAGATATATTGTAATATGTGTTTAATACCGGCTCATTATTATTAACATAAACAGTATCGTATAAAACAGTATCATTGCCACAGCCATTAGTTAATGTCAAAGTTATTGGATATGTCCCTACAGAAGTATATGAATGATGGGTATAGTTATCATCAATATTAGGACTTCCATCTCCAAAATCCCATACAAAAGAATTTGCATCTCCCCAGGAAGAGAAATCAACTTCATCATTTGGACAAACAGGATTAGGAGATATACTAAAACCTGCATTTGGAACAGGCAAATTATTTACTACATGAACTGTATCATATAAGATTGTATCATTGCCACAGCCATTTGTTAATGTTAAAGTTATTGGATAAGTACCTACAGAAGTATATGAATGGTTTATATAGTCATCATTTATATTTGGACTACCGTCTCCAAAATTCCATATATAAGAAACAACATCTCCCCACGCGTTAAAAGAAACATTAGCATTTGGGCACACAGGATTAGGAGATATGTTAAAATTTACATCTACTTGAGGGCAAGATATTTTTTCAACAAGCAAATACATACATATTGAGTTATCGGGTTCGCAATAATATTCATCTATAAGAATATCATAATTACCACTACTTGTTGGTATAAACAATATTTCGGCCTGTGAACCACATCCATAATAGTTATAGTCAATATAGTTTCCGCCACCTTCAGGATATATTGTAATTTGAGAAGTAAAACCAGAACCATCACAAGTAGAAACTCTATATGATTCACCGGCAAGTATTCCTGTTAGTCTAATAAACTCGCCTCCAAAAATACAGTTGGTATAAACCGAATCTCCTATTGTTGCAGGAGCTGCCCAAGTTGCATTTAAGGTGTTGTCATAACTGCATTGAGCATTAGTAAGATTTGTTATGCCAAATAATAATGCTAATAAAATTACTGTGTTAATTGTAAAGTTTTTCATTTTCTTAGTTTTTTAAATTAATTACTCCAAAACAACCTTCTCCAAAAACACTCCTTTATCAGTTGTTACTTTTATTATATATATGCCTTTTGCCTCTTTGCTTAAATCAAGCTCATACTTTTGACTTTTGATATTTGTCTTTTGGCTTTTAACTTTAGGATAGACTTCTTTCCCATAAATATCAAAAACTTCAACATTCTTAATTATTAATTTTTCATTCTTAATTACTACAAGACCTGTTGTGGGATTTGGGTAGATTGAAACTTCTGTATTTATTGTATTTTCTATTATTCCAACAGAAGTATTTTCGTATACCCTTACGTGTCCTGAAGAGTTCCCGTTTCCATCATTAAATGGAGCACCTATTGCTATAATAGAACCATCAGAGCTTAAACTTACTGACCAGCCTGACATATCCTGAGCAGCTTCACCATCAATATCATTACCTATCTGAACCCAATTTCCTCCACTATATTCATAAACTCTTCCATGTCCAGACCATAATCCATTATCATCATTATTTTTTGCTCCAATAGCTACAATAGACCCATCAGAACTTAAACTTACAGACCAACCAAACCAATTATCAGCATTTTCTCCATCAATATCAGACCCCATCTGTATCCAGTATATATCAGAATATTCATATATCCTAACATGACCTGCTTTATTTCCGTTACCATCATTATAATGTGCACCTATAGCAACAATATTTCCATCTGAACTTAAA
>CAYTWH010000054.1:0-21376 GCA_964442075.1 uncultured Bacteroidales bacterium | reverse complement strand
TAAAAATCTCTGTTTGTAACAATTTTATTTTGCTTTATCTAATATTACGCCTATTTCCATGGCAAAACTTAATGGGTCGTCAGGCATGTTGTGTTCTAATACATATGTGTAAGTACCTTTTTCTTCATATTTTTTGTTAGGCTCTATTAGGTGATCACTATCCCAAATATCTAAACCTGGTTCTCCAATGTATTCGCCGTTTTCTTCTCGTACTTTTAAATCGTAACTTTTTATCATTTCTTCACCGCTCGGACTAATTTCGGTTACTTTTACTTTTAGAACCTGATACGGAAAACCGTTAACATATCTAAACGCTAAACTCATATCGTATTCAATACTATTGTCAATAATTGGAACTTTAAATTCTCTAACATCTTCCTTTGACCAACTTACCTTAGACGATAATTCTTGATGTTCCACATAAATTCGTCCTTCGGGCTGACATGCGGTTAAACCTATCGCTATTGCCAATACTATTAATAATCTATTCATTTTATATTTTATATTACATATTATTTTAACTGCAAATGTATAAAATAATTTCGGGTTTCAAAAACTCCATAAAAAATCCCGACTTGCCATGCAGTCGGGATAAATTCGTTCTAATGATTATTTATATGTTAAATATATTATTTTTGAATTATTAGTTTTTGTCTTTCAGTACATTCTTTAGATTTGATTTCAATAATATAAATTCCGTTTGTTAAATTGCCGATATTAATTTGCTGTTGATTTTGTTTTAGTTTTTCTGTTTTGACTAATTTCCCCATTACATTAAAGATACTCAATGTTAAGTCTGTATTACTGTTTCTTTCAGTATTTACTGTAATAATATCATAAGCAGGGTTAGGGTAAACACTTATTGTGTTGGTTAAAAAAGGTAAATCTTCAATTCCTGTTATTTCTGATAAAGCTCGCTTCCAAACACCACTGGTATCATTCCCTGCAAAAATATTAGTTCCGCACACTTCTAATGAATAAACATCTGTATCTGCAAAACCAGAATTTACTGCAGTCCAATTTCCGCCATTATTGGTTGAAAGAAATACTCCTCCACCATTAGTTCCAGCAAAAATATTAGTTCCGCTTACAACTAATGAAGTAACATAATTAAATGTTAAACCAGTATTTACCGCAGTCCAATTCCCACCATTATTGGTTGAAAGAAACACTCCGCCACCTTGCGTTGCTACAAAAATATCCGTTCCGATTACTGCTAAGGAATAAATATCCATATTTGTTATACCTGTGTTCACAGCTGTCCAATTTGTGCCGTTATCGGTTGAAAGAAATACTCCGCCACCATTAGTCCCTACAAAAATATTTGATCCGCATACAGCGAATGAGGAAATGGAAGTATTTGTTAAACCAGTATTCACCGCAGTCCAATTTCCACCATTATTGGTTGAAAGAAATACTCCGGCACTATAAGTCCCTGCAAAAATATTAGTTACACTTACAGCCATTGAACGAACATCATCAGATGTAAAACCTGTATTTACCGCTGTCCAGCTTGCACCATTATTGGTTGATAAAAAAACTCCGCTACCAGCAGTTCCTGCAAAAATATCCGTTCCGCTAACAACTAATGAACGAACACCAAAATTTGTTAAGCCAGTATTCATAGCAGTCCAGTTTACTCCATTATCTGTGGATAAAAGAACTCCTTCATTTTCTATTCCTGCAAAAATATTTGTTCCACTTGCTGTAAAACAATTAACTCTTCCACTATGAGAACAGTTTGTTTGCTGCCATTGTGCGTTAGTCGTAGTTGCTATAGCAATTAAAACTGTTAGTATAATTGTAAAAAATTTCATATTATTTTTGTCAGTGATTATAGTGCTGACTCCGCACTTTTAATTATTATTTTGTTTATCAAAGTTAATATTATATTGTTTATTTTGCTTGCATATAACTTATTGATGAAACAAATATATGCAAAATTTTGGTTTAATAACTATAATTGTTAACAAAAAAAAACACCCCATGTACGCAATATTCAATCCAACTATTGTATGTAATTGTGTATATAATTCTTAAAAAATGTTAAAATATTTTTGCTAAATATGGTAAAAATGGCTTAAAACACTATACGCCAACCTACAAACATAGGGCACTTTCTTAACAAAGTGGGGTCAGCGAGTAACTCGTTAAGAGCAATTTCTTAAGAAAACGTGCTTCCCGAGTTACTTGCAGACCATGTTTTTTTAGCAAAATGGGGTTCCCGAGTTACTTAAATAGGGTATTTTCTATGCAAATTGAGGTCATCGACTTACTCGATAGCTGTGTTTTTAACCAAAATTGGGTACTAAACTTACTCGTTAAGGGCATTTTTTTACCAAAGTGGGGTTAACGAGTTACTCGTTAAGTACACTTTCTTAAGAAAACATATGTTGCGAGTTACTCGTTAAGGGCAGTTTTTTGAGAAAATGGGGTGTGTTAGTTACTTGTATTGGGTATAATTTTTGTTTTTTGGGGTATGTAAGTTGGTGGATGGGTATGGATTTTTGGGGGATTGGTGTAGTGTGGGTGGGTTGGTGTGTTTTAACGTTTTGGCTAAACTACGTTTTAATGAAGTTTAGCTTTTGTTATATAAAGTTTAGTTCCTGGTTAGACTATAATTCATTTCAGCCCCCCAAGACACGATAAATTCTAATTGTTCATAGTTGTTCGAAAAGATTAAATCCTTAATTTGATATTCCAATAGATCACCGCCAGAATGAACGAAGAATACCTTCCCATTTGTTTTACCAAAAGCGTCTATTGTTATCATAATAAATTTCTTTTCTGGATAATCTAAATCATCATTTCCGTTATCAAAGACAGAACTGATTGATCCTGATTGAACTGATGTTACATGGCCAGTATAATGACCATTTGATCCAATATTAAATGTGGCTTCCCATTCAATTCCACCTGAAAAAGTAGCAACCCCATTTCCAGACCAGCTACCTATAAGTTTGTTTTGTATAATTAGCGGTGTGATGTCTTCAGGATATAAGCAAGTTCCGTTATCTTTTTTTGCTTCAGGATCATAATTCGTAGCAGAAACATCAATACATCCTTGTTTTCTACAACCACAATTTAGAATGATTAGAATTAATACCAAAGCCAACTTATTTACTTTCATGTTTTATCAATTTTATATAACACGCATATATCATCATTAATGATATATCTCTTATAGCTACACCTTGTTAAATATTTAGCAAATATACATTATTTTGGTTTGTATTCCTAATTGTTATTGACCCCTCTTTATCTCCTCCCGAGAAATCGGGACAGGCTCTAACAGGGGAGAAAGTCCTCCTTTTAGGAGGATTTAGGAGGTCATTACTGTTTTATTATGTTTGTTAATAATTAATTCTATTATTGTATTTTCCATCTAGTTTCTCTCCACTCTTTTTGTTCTTCTTTAGAAAGGAATGTCCAAGCTACAATTCGGCTAGATTTATTCCCTGTTCCCATGGGAATAGTTTTGATCTGATTAGCTTCAATTTTTTTCAATGATTTATAAATTCCTTTTAGATTAGATTGTTTTGATACTAAAGTTGAAAACCAATAACAGTTTTTAGAGAATTTTTTACTTTCTCTAATCATATTATGAATAAACTTATATTCTCCTCCATCACATATAAGTTCATTGCTAATTCCTGCTAAATTGAGTTTAGGTGTTTTTACTTTTTTCCCTGACAGATTCTTAACTTTTCTTCTAGTTACTTTTTGAGCTTCTACAAAAGAAGAATGATAAGGAGGATTACATATAGATAAATCAATTTTATCTTCTCTGCCTATTATCCCGTAAAAATAATCTTTTATATTTTCTTGCAGTCTACACTCAATCTTACCCTTAAGTGATAAATTAGATTTGATAATATTCTTTGCTGATTCAATCGATTTTGGATCAATATCAGACCCTATAAATTTCCAATCATATTCTGTAACTCCAATTATAGGGTAAATACAATTAGCCCCAACACCAATATCAAAACAAGTAATTTTATCACCAGTTGGAATTGCACCAAAATTATTTTCGCATAATAAATCAGCAATATGGTGAATGTAATCTGCTCTTCCGGGTATTGGAGGACATAAATTTTCATCAGGGAATTCCCAATTCTTTATTCCGTAATAATGGTTTAGCAATGCTTTGTTTAGGATTTTTACAGCAATGGGATTTGAAAAATCGACTGAATCCTCCCCATATTTATTAGGCTTTACATAATTTATCAATTCAGGATTAGAGGTCATTAATGCACTTAAATCATATCTTTCTCGATTTTTGTTTCGAGAATGCAGCCTTGTTTTTTCTTGTTGACTTTTTTCTGATAACATAATTTACCGTGGTTTCTTATATGAATTTTTGAATATCCCCATTCCTTAATTTCTTAATTGTGCATAACTATTTGAATAAACGCCTGTTTTAATATCGTTAATTTAATGTTACCCAAGGTAACTACTTTAACACATTTTCTTATTACCTGTTACCATATATTTTGGTTTATAACAATCCAAGCGTAAGTAGCTGCACCAGTTTGCATACACATTTCAGCATAAGAATTATTGCTATCTGCCCTGTATCGTAATGTTCCAACTTTTTCAACACTTGCTGCATCACTGTCGTCTGCTATTTGTACTCCTCCATTAACTTGCAATTTTGATTTAGGATCTGATAAACCAATCCCTATATTACCAATACTTGATATTCTAAGTCTTTCAGAAGCACCTCCACTGTACGTATAAAACCGTAATCCTATATTCCCATTAGCTTCTGTAATTGACTCAATACGGCTTACTTCATCCCCAGCACTGGTAAAAAATGTTATTCCTATAGCTTGACCAGGAACACTCATTATATTAGAAGTCTGGAGTTTCAATAGATTACCACTATCTCCATATACCTGTAATTTTGTATTTGGGGAAGTTGTTCCAATTCCAACATTACCACTTCCTTTAATTCTCATAGATTCGTTCTGAACATTGCCGTCTGTAGTAGTAAAAGCTAAATCCTGATCAGAACCACCTGGTGCTATAGATGTTATTTTGGCAGGAAAAGAAGAACGGGCAGCTGATAATTCTATTGCCACATTATCACCAACTCCATTTGCCCAATTTAATACTCTGAATGCAGAAGCTCCACCAGAAACATTAATTTCAACATCTAATTTATTATCTGGTGTTGTTGTTCCAATGCCAACGTTACCTCCTTCTGAGTTTATTGACAAATCTGCTGGACCACCGGTACTTGTTATCCCATTTATAGCTCCTTTGTTATCTGCACGAGACCCAATAACAACACCTCCATTTGCTGAGCCACCACCGTTAAAACCATCAATTCTTGCTCCCCAATCATCTGTTGTTGTAGTTACGTGTAAACTTTTCGCAGGATTATTTGTTCCAAGCCCTACTCTGCCTGTAGAAAAATCTCCATAAATCAATGGTGGATTTGTTTCACTATTGGCTATATATAATTTGTTTGATCCTGTTTCATTATATCCTGCTCTGTATCCAATAAAAACATTTGAGGAACCAGCAGTATTATTAAAACCAGATTCAAGTCCAATTGCAGTATTATAATTTCCAGTAGTATTATGTTGCATTGAATTTAAACCATAAGCCGTGTTCCAGCTTCCGCTAGTATTAAAATGTAATGCACGATCGCCACTTGTTGTATTACAATTACCAATGCTATTATAATATAAAGCATCATAGCCAAGAGCTGTATTTTGATTCCCAGTTGTGTTTTTATAAAGTGCTCCAAATCCCATTGCAGTATTTCCTCCGCCAGTTGTATTAGAAGTAAGAGCATGACCTCCATTCGCAACGTTAGTCTGACCAGTAGTATTAGATTTTAAAGCCTCATAACCCATGGCAGTATTATGGTTTCCAGAAGTATTATAGTATAAGGATTGATATCCGATTGCAATATTGTTATTTCCAGTTGTATTATTCCAAAGGGTTTGATAACCAATAGCTGTATTATAATTACCGGTATTAGCCGCTGGATTGGTTGAGCCGCGTAAGGCCTCAAAGCCTAGAGCCACATTATAATTGGTAAACGGAGTAGCTGTATTATTTGCATATTGCATGGCATTGACGCCAATTGCTGTTACATTGCTACCAGCAGAGTTATAAAAAAGAGCACCATGCCCAATAGCTATATTAAACGATCCTGTTGTATTGGTCCATGATGAACCATATCCTATAGATGTATTATAGCTTCCTGTTGTGTTAAATTCAAGTGCTTGCTGTCCATAGGCATTATTCATTATTCCTGTGGAGTTAGACTTAAGTGAACTAAATCCATAGGCAGTATTTTGGGATCCTGTTGTGATTGAATTCCCTGACTGATAACCAAAAAAAGTGTTTTGCAAAATGGGGTCTATTCTCCCTGCCTTTTGATTGTTCACCCTGATATTGAAAGGGACATTATCTGTTGTTCCAATAAAATTAGTGCCATCTATAGTACCTGAATTTCCGGTTAATGACCAGAAGTTAACAGAATCCTCTATTTTTACCCATACTGTTCCATTATAAAAATAAAACAAATTATCATTTGTATCGAACACGAGCAATCCTGTTGCCGGACTGATAATTGCTGCTCTCTGAACTGCTGTAAGTCTAGGAACGAGCATTCCCTTATCTGTAGATTTCACATCTAACATTGCCGATGGATCTGCTGTGTAAACATTATCATCACTAATTGCAATGTTCTGCGAAAAAGCCACTACTGTAAACATTAACATCGATATTAAAAAATAGATTTTTTTCATTTTAGTATATTATTATTATGCTTGGTAATACGCATATATCATCATTAATGATATAGCTACACCTTGTTAAATATTTAGCAAATATATATTATTTTGGTTTGTTTTCCTAATTGTAGTATTAAGCAACAAAAATCAAGTTATACCAATTTGATTTTCAACCTGCCCGTCAGGCAGGCGGGTTTCCTGATAATTGCAAAAATTATAATAAACTTATCAAGTCAGGGTTTCACTCCAAATGAAGCCCTGATTACTACAAGTTAAACTTATTCATAAAAACAACTACAGATACATTGATAATTGAAAAACTTTTATCACTTTCGCAAAAAATAAATTCGTAATAAACATGACAAAATTAAAAACAATAGGATCTTTTGTTCTGGTCTTTATCTCATTATACGCTTTTGCGCAAAATAATACAAGTAAAATTCCTGTTAGCATTGAACTTAGCAACAATTCCACACAACTGCCGGGTAGCGGATATGCCGGAATTATTAATACACCAATACATCCGGGGATAACAATTGGCACATATAAAACATATAGTGAAAACGAAAAGCGTAGCATTTTTCAAACCTTTAAACTGGCATATTTTTATCATCATTACTCACACCATGCTTTTCACCTATATTCAGAACTTGGATATAAATATAAAGTATGCAATAATTTTAGTGTAAATGCTAATATTGGAATAGGCTACCTGCATTCTTTTGCTGATGTTCAGTCTTTTAAATTATCAGAAACCGGTTCATACGAGAAAACAGGTAATTTAGGCAGATCACAGTTTACTGGAGGTGGACTAATCGGGTTAAATTATTCAATACCACGAGAAAATAAACAAGCATTAACATTTTTTATTAATTATAGATTTTGGGTACAAGCACCTTTTGTAAAAGAATATGTACCGATATTACCTTACACAACAATTAGTGTAGGTACAATTATTTATATAAGTAAAAAGTAATTGGAAATAATGAGAAAAACATTCGCGCATTAGCGGCAAAAAAAACAAACATATGAAAAACATAATCATAATACTCGCAGCAACATTTATACTTACATTTTTTAATAATTGCAGAAAAGACACTATTGGGTCAACATCTATATGCACAGTTGAATTTGAAGATAGTAGTGATACACACAAAAATGGGATACATTATCAAAATATAATTGATAAATATGTAAATAAAGGTTTGCCGGGAATTGTACTTTTAATTGAAGACGAAAATGGTGTTTGGATAGGCAGCGGAGGCAAAGCCGATATTGAGAATCATATTGACATGTATCCGTGTACTGTTTCTAAGGTGGCAAGTATTACAAAATTGTTTGTTGGAACCTTAACAATGATGCTGTTTGACGAAGGTCATTTTGATCTGGATGATAAAATAAGTAAATACTTACCGGCAAAAATTGTTGAAAAAATTGAAAATGCAGATGAAGCTACAATTCGTCAGCTTTTAAATCACACAAGTGGAATATATGACCATGTTGCCGATCAGGGTTTTTATTTAAAGCTTTTAGATAATCCAAACAAAAACTGGAAACCTGAAGAATTATTGAAATTTGTGTATAAAAAACCTGCATATTTTGAAACAGGAAAAGGTGTTCATTATTCAAATACAAATTTTCTTTTATTATCAATGATAATTGATGAAGCAACAGGCACTTCACATGCAAAATTATTAAGAGATAAAATTATAGAACCATTTGGATTAAAAGACACATATTATCATTGGCATGATGATTTGCCTAATACAACAGCACAAGGATATTATGATCTATACAATAACGGAGTTATTCTTAATATGTCAAACTATCACACAGGCAGTGGAAACGGATATGGTGGAATTTACTCAACAGTAAAAGATATGCACACTTTTCTCAATGCATTATTAGTTGATAAGACTATTTATTCAAATCCAGAACTTTTAGATATACAAATGACATTTACAAGCGAAGCTGAATATGATGAGGAAAATGAAGCAAGACATTTGGGTTTAGGCTTGTTTTTACAGTATTTTAATGGACGGGAAGATGATGAATATGCCTATGGGCATGGCGGAAGAGATTTTCAATATAGTGCTGACCTGTATTTGTTTCCAAAAAATAATACCAAAATGGCTTATTTAGTGAATTATGGTACAAACGGAACAACTTCTTTAAAAGCGGTTTTTTCAGAATTCAGAAGCGCTGTTGTTGAAGAAATATTTAGCGAATATTAATATTTTCAGGTCTTTTGTGCTTCCATCTTCTGTGCGACCACAACCAATATTCCGGCTTTTGATTTATTATATTTTCTAAATATCTGGTATGTTTTTCTGTTATTTCATATTCTTTGGTATCTGCCGCATTTTCAAAAAGTAAAGTAAATTCTGCCTGATAATATCCTCGTTTTAATTTATGAATATCCATAAAGACAACTGCATGGTTTAATTTTCTTGCAATTTTTTCTGTTCCCAAAAATATAGGCGTCTCCTGATTTAAAAACTTTGTCCAATATTGTGTTTCTCTTGGCGGAGTCTGATCTGCTAAAAACCATGTAATTATTAATTCGTTCTTGTGTTTATGATCAAGCATAACTCTAAGTGTATCATCCATGGGAACCATGCCTGTTGCATATTTTGAACGTAAATTAATTATAAGTTTATCAAAATATTTATTGCTTAATGGTTTGTAGAGTGCTAAAAATTTATGTTCTAACTTTGACGGTAAGCTTACCATCCATTCCCAGTTACCATAATGTCCTGATACAAGAATTACGTTTTTATTCTTTTTATACAATTCGTGAAATACTTCAATATTTTTAAAAGTAAAACGTTTTGCATTTTGTTTTTTTGAAATATGTATGGTTTTAACCGATTCTAAAACAAAATCGCAAAAGTGCTTGTAAAATCTTTTGGCAATTTGCTTTATTTCCTTTTCCGATTTTTCAGGAAAAGCATTACGCATATTGTTAAAAACCACCTTTTTTCTATATCCAAAAACATAGAATATCAGGAAATATATAACATCAGACAGCCTGTAATAACACCAAAATGGCATTAATGTTATTAGCCACAAAAACGAATAAGATATGTAAAAAACTATTGCCTGCATTTTTTATTCAAAGCCCGAAAATTACTAATTTCAAACGAGATATTAATAAATAAATTGCTCAATAATTATATTGCTGAATTGTTATTTGTGGGTATAAGCTTGGGGCTACGCCCAAACAGGGGGTATTGTTGACACACCGACAACATGTCGGCGTGAGCTGGGGTAACAGTTTTAAAAGTATCTTTATCAAACGAGCTTTCTGCACCAATAATATTAAATTCTTCGCCTACCTGATGGTTATAGTCAGAGCTGGTTTTTATTTTCTGCGCTATACCTCGGTTAAAGTCAACAAATGGTTTACGGTATTTAATGGCTGGCTGCACGCAATCAATGGCTGGCTGCACGCAATCAATGGCTGGTTGCACGCAATCAATGGCTGGTTGCACGCAATCAACGATTGACTATCGAATGACAATGAATGACAATTTCAATGCTTAATCATTAAAAAGCTTTTTCTCTTTAATTTCAATAATTTTACCGTATTCAGCAAGTTTTTTCATATCAATGCTCTTTTTATTACCTACAATTAAAGTAAGCAATGGTATTTCTTTAAGATTATCCTTATAGAATATATTAATATCACTAAATTCAAGTTGTTTGTATTTTGGCACATTATATTTTGCCGGATCGCTATCGTATCCTAATAACTCCCATTTTACAACAGTACTGCTTAAATTTCTAAACAATGGCTGATTTGTTAATGCCGATTGAGTTAAATAATCTTTGATCATTTGCATTCTTTCCTTTTTTTGTGGCATTTCTCTAACCAAGCCTGTAAATATCTCAATAGCCTCATTGGTTTTGTCAGCTTGCGTACCAATATATCCAATAAAATCAGCATTTTTGCCTTTCATTACCGGTACACCAAACCTTGCCCCTGCTGAATATGCCATTGAACGGTATTCTCTTATTTCTTGTAATACCAAACCAGAAAATCCACCACCAAAATACATATTAAATGCATCTATATTCGGTTTGTTTTCAATACTGAATGGCTTTCCATTTGCAAAAAAGAATATCTTACTTTGTCGTGCTTTTTTCTTGTTTACAAAATAAACAATGTTTTCATTATACTTTTCTCTTTCCTGATATATGGGCGATTCCGTTGCATTTACTTTTTGCACCAAACCTAAAGCATTAGCTGTTTTTTCCGGCAATTCATCTTTATCTAAAGTTCCAACAAAATGAATTTCCGCAAAATATCCTGTTGCCTTCTTAAAAACATCAACAAGGTCTGTGGCTTGCAAAACTTTTATTTCTTTCATAGAAAGTCTTTCAATATATGGAGATTTTTCTTTAAATCTCACATAATCAAAAAGAGCATCGGCAATAGCATCCGGCTCCGATCTTTCAATTTTCCTGTTGGTTTTTTCTCCATCTATCAGGTTTTTTATTTTATCTTGTTCCAAAACAGGATTTCTAATAAGTTCTAATATTAATTTCCCGGCTTCTTTATAATTTTTTTCAATTCCATTTACTTCAACTATAAGATAACTGTTATTACTGTATATATTGTAACTACAACCTAATTTGCTAAATTCATTTTTAAACTCATTTACAGTTTTATCCTTTGTACCCGCATAATTCATCATTTCAGAGGCATATTTTATCATTGGTAATTTATACTCGCCAATTCCATATTTTATTTTAAAAGTAAATATGTCGTTTACAGGGTTATTTGTATAATAGAAGTTACAGCCTTCAAATTCTAATTTTGTAACGTCATTATCAATATCAATATATTTCTCAATAAGTTCTTTAGTTTTTAGATTATCAAAATGTTTTGTGTATTCTGATTTTGCATTTGTATTTACTTTTAAAGGTTCAAATTCGGGCTTTTCAATTTTATCTTTTTTAGGAAATCCCATTTTTGAATGAAAAGCAAGGAAATTATCGCCATAATATTTATTTGCAATTTTTATAACATCATCTTTTGAAATAGAATTAATAATATCGGGTATTTTGTTGATGTAATCAATGTCTTTACCCTGTGTAAAAATTTCTAAAATATACATAGCTTTATCATCAATAGATTCAAGATCCATCATATACTCAACATATAATTCATTTTTTATGGCATCAATCATCCAATCGTCAAATTCTCCTTTATTTAATTTTTTCATTTCCGATAATATCAGTTGTTCAGCATCATCAAGATTTTGCCCCAATATTTTTGGCACAAAGAAAATTAATGAGGAACCATAATCTTTGTATGGCATTGAAAATACTTGTGCAACCATTATTTTGTTGTCTAAAACTATTTTATCTAAAATCCCTGTTTGATTTTCATTTGATAATATTCTGTTACAAATTTCAAGAGGTATTTCATCTTTATGCCCCGAAGGTGCAGAACGAAAACCAAGTATTCCAAGACCTATCGGGCTCATTTTCACTTTAGCATATTCTCTGCCTGTAAAAGGTTCTTCTTTGTATTTTATTGGTTCAGGTAATTCTCTTTTTTTCCATTTGCCAAATTTTTCTTTTATTAATGGTTTTATTTCATCAGAGTTGAAATCACCCACAAGTATCAATGCCATATTGTTGGGGACATAATATGTTTTAAAAAAATCGTACATTTTTGTGAGCGATGGATTTTTCAGGTCTTCTGTTGTACCAATTAATGTTTGTTGTCCGTAAGGATGTTGCTTGAAAAAATATTCATTAAATTTTTCAAATAATGGGAAAAAGAACATATCCTGATACATATTTTTTTCTTCGTAAACTACTTCCAATTCTGCCTGAAATGATCTAAAAACAGGATTTATAAATCTATGACTATATAAATCAAGCCATGGCTCTATTTGGTTTGAAGGAAAGGCATTATAAAAAACTGTGTTATCGGGACCGGTGCCTGCATTTAAATTGGTACCTCCCATACTTTTTATTAAATTGCTTAATTCATTGGGAATTGCATATTCAGCAGCTTTTAAAGATTCTTCATTTATTTGTTTTTGAATTTCTTTTCGTTTTTCCTCATCCTCTGTTTTTCCCAAATCATCATACAATTTGAATATGTTATCAATATGGATTTTTTCTTTTTCCCAATTTATAGTACCGAGTTCTTCTGTACCCTTAAAAAGCATGTGTTCCTGATAATGTGCCATACCCGTGGCATCTTTCGGGTCATCTTTTCCTCCTGCATTAACTATTACTCCTCCAAAAACTTTTGGTTTTGTATGATCTTCGCTAAGGAATACCGTTAAACCATTATCTAATACAAATTTTTCTACTTTAATATGTTGTGAAAAACTTATTGACACAGAAATTGTCCATATAATAATGGAAATAAAAATAATTTTTTTATTCATAATAATTTAGTTTTAATTGACGATAAAATTAAATAAATATGACGAAAAAGTGTATTGAAAAGTTACTATTTTATTATTTTAAAATTGTTTTTCTTGATTTAAGGAGTGCCCCATTAAGATTTCATATTGGTATATAAATAGAAAAGGGCATTGAAATAATCCAATGCCCATTTTCATTATTAACCTCAAAAATTAATTTATTATGAAAAACCTATGAAAGAAATTAATTTCTCTCTATTTTTTCACTACAAAGATAAGTACAGTTTATGTAATGACAATGTTTTATTTTTAAACAACATAAAATAAAAATGATTTACATATAATACCAAATGTTAATAACTTCAAAATTCTACAACTGTAAAAGATTTCGAGAGGTCAAAAAAATGCAAAATAAAAATTATTTACTTATTCACGATTAAAAACAGTAAAATTACACATAATTCAACATAATTTTAAATAATGATTAAGAATAATCAACGTATGCAGAAACCTATATGTTTTAAAATGTTGCCCGAATACCGCTTTCATTTTTGTTTTTTCTTACATTATAAATTAATTAAATAAATATCATTTATATCTTTGTTTTTTTCTTGAATGAACTATTCTGTATGAATATTATATCCAAATTAAAGCTAAATCCCCAAGAAAGAAAAACATTCAGTTTACATTTATCTTATGCAACTATTGAAGGAATAATTGCCGGAGTATTAGCTTTAAACGAGTTTGTTTTTATCAAAAGTTTAAAAGGTTCAGATTATCAACTTAGCTTTCTTTTCTCTTTTAGCATGGTAGTTTTTTTAATGCTAATATTTATCAATGAGTTTTTAAAAAGAATTAAAAGTCAGCGGAAACTATTGCGAATAGTGGCGATTTTAACAAGATTGCCATTACTTCTCTTGTTGTTTTTTCCTCACAATGTTGATGCAATAATCAAAACTCCGATATATCATTATATTTTTCTTGCAATCTTTCTAGTATATTTTCTTGCACATCCTATTGTAAGACCTTTAGTAAATCTATTTTTGAAAAATTCATACAGACACGAAAATTTTGGCAAACTATATAGTTATTCAACCACAGTAAATAAAATTGTAATTCTTATTATAACATTTTTGTTTGGTTTAATACTGGACTATGACAATTATGCATTTACTTATATTTATCCTGTTATTGGCATATTGGGCATCATATCAATATTTTTATTGTCTAAAATAGATTATATTGATAACCAAATTGATGTAAGCGAAAAAGGTTTCTTAATTTCAATTAAGAATTCTATTAAAAAAATGCTGGATATATTAAAAAATGACAAACCATATTTTTATTTCGAAATGGCATTTGTGTTATATGGTTTTGCTTTTATGATAAGCTATGCTGTAATAAATATATTTTTCGAAGATGTATTGCATCTAAACTATTCAAGTGTGGCATTTTATAAAAATTCCAGCAATATGGTTGCAATATTTCTTTTACCTTATTTTGGAAAACTAATTGGGAAAATTGATCCGCGTAAATTCGGTATTATAACTTTTATAGCCTTATTGTTTTATTTGTTATTTATGGCAATAACCGAATATACTCCTGAGACAATAAATGTATTTGGTATAAGTATTTTTATCACACTTATTATATCTTTTGTATTTTTGGGAATATTCACAGCCGGAATGCATTTACTATGGAGTATTGGTTCTGCTTATTTTTGCAAAGATGAAGATGCAGGTATTTATCAATCAGTTCATCTTTCATTAACAGGAACAAGAGCATTATTTATACCTGTACTTGGGATTGTAATGTATGAGTTAATTGGTTTTAGTGGAACATTTTTACTTGGTGTAATTGCATTAATGGCAGGAATTTTGATATTACGCTGGACAATGAAAAAACATAAAATAAAAGTTAAAAAATAAAGTATGAAATTATTATTTACTATAATTATTTTATTTATCTTATATGCTGGATTTGCACAGGAAGTTGAAATTTATAAAGACACTTTATCTGATATTAATAATGTAATTTATAATATTAAAGATGGGAAGGTTTATAAAAATAATTCTGTATATAATAGTGATATAGTATTGACATTACGTGAAAACAGAGTTTACAGAAAAAATTCCGAACTTGAAAGTGATATAGTTTTTACAATTAGAGATAATAAAACATATAAGAGTAATTCATTTGAAAATGATGATGTAATATTTACTTTAAGAAAAGGCTCTATTTATAAAGGAAATTTAAAAGGTAGCAGAGATATTTTATGTACTCTAAAAACGTCAAAAATATATAACAAAAACCTGATATATCCCGACGAAATCATTGTCAACTATAAAGGAGTTGCAACCCGCGAATATATTATGATAATTATATATATTATCAATTTTCCTAACGAATTAAGGTAAGACTTAATTATTTTTGATTATCTTTACAACATCATTAAGATATTGGAATTATGCAAACTATTGTTTTATATTTATCTTTTTTGCTCTTGTTTAGTTCAAATTTATTTTCTCAATCATTGAAATTGCAAAACACTGAAAATAGCAAAGTTAAAATCTTGGATAAATATAAATATCTTGAAATTAAATTGCGTGAAACAGGAAAAGATAATTTATTAAATAAAACATATTATGGGTTTTTCAATAATATTACTGATAATAAATATGAGTTTGATATTGATTATGAACATATAGAGGAAACATCAGCCGCTTTTAACTCTATGGTTTTTAGCACCAAGGAGTTTTTCGACACATCTTTTACAAGGTCTTTTTCAAGCAATGAGATAGAATATATAATACACCACAAAAAATCTGAAAGCATATTCAATAATATTGCGGAAATATGCCTGTATGGAGCAATAATAAGCCCTTTGTTTTGTACAGATTATAAAAATTTGATTATCAATTCTAATAACTATTTTATACTTACAGGTGGATTTCTTGGCACAGCACTAATTTCTTATACTATTTCTTTTTCGTTAAGTAAAAAGAAATTATTTATTTTCCCAAATTCTGCAGAAGAAGAAAAGAATATCTGGAAAATGGAATATTGATAGCCGGCCTATACATTAACATAAAATTAACATAATTTTAAAAATAATTAACAAACAATTTCAATTTTGGAATTATATTTGTAAAACAAAAAAACATAACTGAAAGCTTACTATAGATCATGAAAAATATTTTTACTGTTTTATTTTTACTTTTTGTTTTTACTTGTTATGGACAGTCATATTTAGGAAATAGCAGTAACAGAGCTGTTATAACTTGGAAAAACGACATTCACGATTTTGGGAAAATAAAACAAGGAAAACCCGTATTTATAATCTACAAATTTAAAAATGATGGTTTAAAACCATTAATTATAAAAAAAGTTGTATCAAGTTGTGGTTGTACCGTTCCTGAATACCCAAGAATACCAATAAGACCAATGTCTGGAGGAGAAATTAAAGCTACTTTTGATTCAAAAAAAGTGGGAGTATTCAGTAAAAGTGTTTCAGTAACTACAAATGCAAGCGAAAAGCCAAAAGTGTTGATCTTGAAAGGAGAAGTTATTCCCGGTTAATTTTCATTAATTCTTTACTTGTTTTAGCTCCTTTAATCTTTAAATATATTTTCACATTTTTGTTTATCGCTATATCTAAAACAGTTCTCGAATTAACATTAATAGAATTTATATCAGCACCATGCTTAATTAGAAAAATTACATTTTTCAAATTCCCTTGCTTTGCAGACCAAGCCAGCGCATTCATTCCCATTATATCTTTAATATCTACATCTGCATTATGTGATATAAGATATTCAGCAATCTCAGTATTCTCATTATTTAAAGCAATTTGTAAAGGAGTTGAACCAACATTTACTGTTTGATTTACATTTGCTCCACTATCAACAAGCAGCTTTACAACTTCATTATGGTTATATTTACAAGCATACGCCAATGCTGTCCATCTTGCTTTATTTTTCGCATTAATATCAATTCCTTTTTTTAAATAATTCCTAACTTTATTTAATTCCCCATTTGCTGCTAATGCAATAAATTTATCTTCCTTTTTTGTTAATTGTGAATAAAGTAGATTATTTGTGCAAACACAAGAAACAAGGATATAAATAATATATAAAACCCAAATACGCAAGTTGAAAAATTTATGTATTACATATTTTATTTACGAGATTTTTTCATTTTAGTTGTCTTTGTTTATTATATTTGTTTCTTTAAAAGATTGAATTAATTGAAGCACCATTAATATAATTCAAGACAATGGACAAGGAATTAAAATGGTATGTAGTATATACAAAATCAAGATCTGAAAAAAAAATTAACGAAAGACTTGAAAAAATTGGGATAGAAACCTATCTGCCATTAATTAAAACATTGCGACAATGGAGCGACAGGAAAAAGAAAGTTGAAATTCCTCTAATAAACTCTTACATATTCGTAAAAGCAAATAAGCTAAACTATACTTCCATTTTAAACACAGAAGGTGTAATTAATTTTATTAAATTTGAAAATAAACATGCATCTATCCCTGATAACCAGATAAATAATCTAAAGATTTTAATGCAGGACTCAAACGACATTACAGTATCAAATAATGAGTTTATTAAAGGAGAAAAAATAAAAATAGAATTTGGTAAGTTTAAAGGTTATAATGGCGAAATAAAAGAACTTAAGGGTAAACACAAGTTAATTGTTTATATTCAAGCATTAAATACTTCATTTAGTTTAGAAATTTCCGTAGAAAATGTATCAAAAGTATAATATAAGAATTATATTTGTGCGTAATTTTAAAAATTACTGTATTCCCTTTTGGGAGTGAGGAAAGCGAAGCTTTGTAAACACCTAAAATAATTAAAACAAATCAATTCCATAAGCCCTTTATTATATTAGACATACATGGATTGCGAAAAAATAAATAATCATATAATAAAATGGTTAATTGAGCAATTAAAAAACTCTAATCAAAAAGGTTTTGTTATTGGAGTTTCTGGAGGAATTGATTCTGCTGTTGTTTCAACATTATGTGCAACAACAAATTATCCTGTTATTGTTTTAAATATGCCAATATATCAAGTAAAAGAACAATTTGACAGAGCAAATGAACATATAAATTGGTTGAAACTAAATAAAAAAAATGTTAAAAGCTTTACACTTGATCTAACAGAGCCTTTTAAATCCTTAAACGATATTTTGCCTAATGAAGCAAAAAGTAATCTGGCATCGGCTAATACTCGTTCAAGGCTAAGAATGTCAACACTTTACTCGTTTGCCAATTCAAATAACTATTTGGTTTGTGGTACTGGTAACAAAATTGAAGATTTTGGAATTGGTTTTTTTACTAAATACGGTGATGGTGGTGTAGATATTAGTCCAATAGCCGATCTTCTTAAATCTGAAGTATATGAATTAGGAAAATACCTTGGAATTTCAAAAACAATTTTAGAGGCCGCTCCTACTGATGGTCTTTGGGAAAAAGACAGAAACGACGAAGAACAAATTGGTGCAAGTTATGATGAACTTGAATGGGCTATGGACTATTGTGATACAAATGGAGACAATATAGAGTTTGATAACATTACTGAAATAACGAACAGACAAAAAGAGGTATTAAAAATATACATACATCGAAACAAGGCAAGCAAACATAAAATGCAAATGCCTCCGGTTTGTGACTGTAGCGAAATAAAGTAAACTTAATAAACTTGAAAAATCCTTAAAAATAGAAAATTTTCAATTTTTGTAATTTTTCGAGGATGCCGGACCAAGACATTGGTCGGCACTTGATAAACTTTAAGAACTTGACAAACTTTCTAACTTGATAACTTGACAACAATAACAACACAACATGCCCCAAGGCGAAATTATTTTATATAAAGATTCTTTTGATTCCAATTTTCAGATTGAGGTTAGGGTAGATGAAGAAACAGTCTGGCTTACTCAAGCACAAATGGTTGATCTTTTTAGTTCTACCAAACAGAATATCAGCCTGCATATTAATAATATTTTTAAAGAAAAGGAATTATTGAAAAATTCAGTTGTCAAGCATTCCTTGACTACTGCAAAAGACGGTAAAAAATATAAAACAGCATTCTATAATTTAGATGTTATAATTTCGGTGGGCTATCGTGTAAAGTCTATTCGTGGCACACAGTTTAGAATTTGGGCAAATAAAATTTTAAAAGACTACTTGCTTAAAGGGTATGCCATAAATCAAAGAGTTAAAAAGCTTGAAACCAAGGTTCAGTCATTGGAACACAAAACGGAAGAATTTGATTTACATATAAAAACAAGCCTTCCTCCTAAAGAAGGCATCTTCTTTGACGGACAGATATTTGATGCTTATAAATTTGTTTCTGATTTAATTAAAACGGCAAGCAAGGAAATAATACTCATTGACAATTACATCGATGATTCAGTATTGACACTTCTATCCAAAAGAAAAAAGAATGTCTCTGCAAAAGTATTTACTCAAAATATATCAAAACAACTAAAGCTTGACCTTGAAAAACATAACCAGCAGTATGACCTTGTTGAGATTTGGGAATTTAAAAAATCTCACGATCGTTTTATTATTATAGATAATAACATTGTGTACCATATAGGAGCCTCATTAAAAGATCTGGGTAAAAAATGGTTTGCATTTTCAAAAATAAAAATCAATGCATCAGAAATATTAAATAAATTACAAACTTGACAAACTTTCAAACTTTAAAAACTTGACAAACTTTAAGAACTTGAAAAACTTTCTAAACTTTACAAACTTTATAAACTTGATAACTTAAATAATGACTAAAGAAACTGCAATAAAATTATTTAAAGACAAACAAATACGTACACATTGGGATGACAAAGAAGAAAAATGGTACTTTTCAATTGTTGATATTGTTGGATTTCTTACTAATAGTGCTAATTCAAGAAAATACTGGAGTGTTTTAAAAACAAGATTAAAAGCTGAAGGAAGTGAGTTGGCTACAAATTGTAGTCAACTGAAAATGCTTTCTGCTGATGGCAAAATGTATCTAACAGATGTTGCTGATACAGAAACGCTTTTTAGATTAATTCAATCTATTCCTTCACCAAAAGCTGAACCATTTAAAATCTGGCTGGCAAAAGTTGGTAGAGAGCGTATTGACGAAATTGAAGACCCTGAATTAGGAATTGACAGATTAATGGAAACATACTTAAAAAAAGGTTATAGTAAAAAATGGATAAATCAACGTTTAAAAAGCATTGAAATAAGAAAGGAACTTACTGATGAATGGGAAAAGCGTGGAGTACAAAAAGGACAGGAATATGCAATGTTAACCGATGAAATAACAAAAGCATGGAGTGGATTTTCATCAAAGCAATATAAACAATTCAAAGACTTAAAAAAGGAAAATCTCCGAGACCATATGTCTAATTTGGAATTGGTTTTAAATATGCTTGCAGAAGCAACAACTACAGAGATTTCAAAAGAAAAAAAACCGAAAACATTTAAAGATAACAGAAAAATTGCTAAACAAGGTGGCACAATTGCAGGAAACACTAGAAAAGAAATTGAAGTAAAGTCTGGGAAAAAATTGTGACGAAACAAAACGCAAAACAACTAAGTAAAAATCAAAACAAGAAATTAGACTAATTTGACAAACTTGAAAAACTTGATAACTTTACAAACTTGAAAAACTTGAAAAACTTTCTAACTTGAAAAACTTTACAAACTTGACAACTTGATAAACTTTCTAACTTGACTAACTTGATAAACTTGAAAAACTTGATAACTTGAAAAACTTGATAACTTGAAAAACTTTACAAACTTGATAACTTGAAAAACTTTCTAACTTGATAAACTTGATAAACTTGACAAACTTTCTAACTTGATAAACTTGATAAACTTGATAACTTGAAAAACTTTCAAACTTGATAAACTTTCTAACTTGACAAACTAAACTAAATGGATCTACAAATAATTCAAAATAAAATTTATGAAATTAGAGGACAAAAAGTAATGTTAGATTACGATTTAGCAGAACTTTATGAAGTTTAAACAAAAGCTCTTAATCAGGCGGTTAAAAGAAATATTAAAAGATTCCCTTCTGATTTCATGTTTCGTATCTATATTGAAGAATGGACACTTATCCGGTCACAAAACGAAACCGCAATAAATAATGATGATAACATGCAGTCACAAATTGTGACCACATCACAAAAAAAAAGAAATATTCAAGC
>CAYTWH010000053.1:0-21859 GCA_964442075.1 uncultured Bacteroidales bacterium | reverse complement strand
GCGGAGCCTCTCCCTGATATCGCGGAGCCTCTCCCTGATATCGAGGAGCCTCTCCGCGAGATGTTTTAATATGAATAAAAGATGATTTTATTATGAAATAGTTTGGTAATTGGATGAAACAGTTTGGTAATCGGATGAAACAGCTTAATGACCGAATGAAACAAGTTAGCTACATTACGACAGTGTACAAGTATATCACGAAAGTGTATAAGCGTATCACGAAAGTGTGTAACAAGTGCATGAGAGAATTTGACAACTACCTACAAGCTAAAACAAACTGCCCACCTGATAAACGGCAAATGCTACAAGCCATGCAAGCAATGTTGTGTAAACAACTGTAAACAGTGCCCATTTCCACGAGTTGGTTTCTCTTCTAATTGTTACAATTACACCAATACACGGAAAATAGATAAGTATAAACATCATAAATGCAAAAGCTATAAGAGGAGTAAAGACCTTTTGACCTTTTTTTGCTCCTGTTTTATAGGTTTGAGTTTGTATTTTATTGATAAGACCTTCGTTATCGTCAATATTTTCTACCTGATATAAAACTCCCATTGTGCTTACCACAATTTCTTTGGCTGCAACTCCCGAAAGCAAGCTTACTCCCATTCGCCAATCAAAGCCCATTGGTTTTAATATTGGCTCTATAAAATGTCCTATTTGTCCTATATATGAATTTTCCTGCTGTTCTTTTTTGTTTTTAATCTGTAGTTTTGCAATTTCTTTTTCTTTTTCGGCTTTAAGCTGGTTTACAATTTCAATATAAGAGGCGTATTTTATTTCCTTATCGTATTTTTTTTCAATTTCTTTAATTGTATCGTAATCTTTACTAAAATTTATATTACGCGGAAAATATCCTAAAGCCCATATAATTATTGATGCTATAAGAATAATTCCTCCTACTTTTTTAAGATACTGAGCGCCCTTGTGCCACATGTGTCGCAATGTATTTTTTATCATTGGCTTGCGATATGGCGGTAGTTCCATTACAAATGGAGCTTCTTTGCTTTTAAAAAAAACTTTGTTGAATATTATTGCAACAACTATTGCCAAAAATATACCAATAATATATACCATAAACAGAACAAAACTGGGGTTTTTGGGAAAAAACGCAGATATCAGCAATACATAAACGGGCAACCTTGCACTGCACGACATAAACGGATTTATAAGTATTGTAAGCAGTCTTTCGTTGCGATTTTCAAGAGTTCGGGTTGCCATAATTGCCGGCACATTGCATCCAAAACCCATTACCAGAGGAATAAACGATTTTCCGTGCAAACCTATTTTGTGCATTAGTTTATCCATAATAAATGCGGCGCGTGCCATATAGCCGGTATCTTCCATTAAGGATATAAAAAAGAAGAGTATCAATATGTTTGGCAAAAATACCACTACTCCACCTACTCCGCCTATAACGCCATCAATAAGCAAATCCTTTAAAATTCCGGCAGCTAAAACAGCATCAAGCTTTACGCTTATTAAATTTACCAACTGCTCAATCCACATCATAGGGAATTTACCCAGATTAAAAGTAGCGTAAAACATTACCCACATAAAAAAAATGAATATAGGAAACGCAAACAGCTTGTGAGTAATAAACGAATCAATAAAATTTGTTTTCTTATGCTTTTTCTTTTTTCCTTCGGTAAATGTTTCTTTCAGCGCCCCCGCAATAAAGCCGTAACGGGAATTTGTAAGCAAGGATTCTGTATCATCTCCCAAGCGCCCTTCAAGTTTTTCAATTTCCCTGTCTACAGTTTGCCTGATATCCTTGTAATTCTTACATACTTCAATTGAATGTTCAACAGATTTGTCTTTCTCTAAGAGTTTAATAGCCAAAAACCGTGACGACATTTTAGCGGTAAGAAAAGTATTTTCTTTAATTTTAATTGTCTCTTGTATTTCTTTTATAGCTTTTTCAACTCCTCTATAATAGTTGATATGTATGTGTCTTACGTTTTTATCTTTATCCTCGAAAACATCAATAACCTTATTAAAAAGTTCTTTTATTCCTTTTCCTTTAGATCCTACTGTAGGGATAAAAGGCACTCCTATCATGTTTCCCAGCGATTTGTAATCGAATTTATCGCCCTTATCCTGCAAATCGTCATACATATTTAAAGCAACAACTACTTTAATATTCATGTCGATAAGCTGAGTTGTAAGATATAGGTTTCGTTCAAGGTTAGAGGCATCAACAATATTGATAACAACATCGGGCAGATTTGAAAAAATATGTTTTCTTACAAACAACTCTTCAGGACTATAAGCTGTTAATGAATACGTGCCGGGTAAGTCAACAATATTAAAGATATAGTTGTTATGCTTAAATTTTGCAGTTTTTGCATCAACGGTAACCCCTCCGTAATTCCCCACATGCTCTTTCGACTTTGAAGCATAATTAAACAATGTTGTTTTACCGCAATTTGGGTTTCCAACCAATGCCACATTTATTGTTCTGCCTTTTTCGTTTGCCGATGTTTTTAATATCTCCTCGTCAGAAACGCCTTCAAATGTTTGTTCTTCAATTTTTTTTGATTCATCAAGAGTAATAACTTCAATAAGGCATGCCTCGCTTCTGCGCAAGGAAACCTCATAGTCCATTATATTATATTCAATTGGGTCTTTTAATGGAGCATTTTTTATTACTTCTACCTGTTTGCCCTTTACAAACCCCATTTCCATTATTCGCTTGCGAAATGCACTATGCCCCTTCACTTTAATTATAATGCCTTTCTCTCCGTTTTGCAATTCAGCAAGCTTCATCCGTATTATTATTTAGATTAAATAAAGATATGCAAAAGTACGTTATTCGATTTTACTGGGCAATAAAAATGTGTGTTGTTTTGTACAAAATGAGGAAATCTATTACTTCAAAATAATCTTCCTTACAACTACGCCTTTCTTTGTTGTTACTTTTATAATGTAGATTCCTGAAGGTTGTTGGCTTAAATCTATCTCGTCATTGCGAGGGTGATAACCCGTGGCAATCTCATTCTTATTAGCAGATTGCTTCGCTTTGCTCGCAATGACGGTGTTTTTTATGGTTTTTCCTGTAATATCCATTACCTCAATTCTCTCAACTCCCTTTGCCTTCACTGTTATTTTTCCGTTTGTAGGGTTTGGGTAAATATTTATTTCTGTATTTGAAAAATATTCATTTATGCCTGTTGTATATCCATATACTCTTACATGACCTGCTTCAATCCCATTTCCGTCATTCCATGGAGCACCAATAGCTACTATAGAGCCATCGAAACTTAAGCTTACTGACCATCCAAAATTATCATCGGAAGCTTCACCATCTATATCACTACCTATTTGTATCCAGCTTCCGCCACTATATTCATATATTCTTACATGACCTGAGTTTAGATTGCTTCCATCATTGCTAAAAGCACCAATAGCTACAATAGAGCCATCAGAACTTAAACTTACTGAAAACCCTGATTCATCATCAGTAGCCTCACCATCTATATCATTACCAATTTGCACCCAGTTACCTCCACTATATTCATATATTCTTACATGACCAGAATTACTGCCGTTTCCATCATTATACCTTGCCCCAATAGCTACAATTGAGCCATCTGAGCTTAAGCTTACTGAATTGCCAGAATGATCATCAGCAGCTTCACCATCAATATCAGTTCCCATTTGAACCCAATTTCCACTAGAATACTCAAATATTCTTACATGACCTGCATCAACTCCACTTCCATCATTTTTATCCGCACCTATACCAACAATTGATCCGTCAGAATTTAAACATACAAAGGATCCTGAATAATCATCGGTAACTTCACCATCTATATCATTGCCTAATAGTGTCCAATTTGTACCGTTAAATTGATATATTCTTACATGACCTGTATTACTATTATTTCCTTTAGCACCAATAGCTACTATATTACCATCAGAGCTTAAATCTACTGAACATCCTGATTTATCTTGGGCAGCTTCACCATCAATATCATTACCAATTTGCACCCAATTTCCGCCACTATATTCATACACTCTTACATGACCTGCAGCATACCCGTTTCCATCGTTCCAAATAGCACCAATAGCTACAATAGTACCATCTGAACTTAAACTTAATGAGCAACCTGACAAGTCTTCTATAGCTTCACCATCAATATCACTGCCTAGTTGTATCCAGTTTCCATTATTATACTTATACACTCTTACATGACCACGATATGAATAGAAGAAGTCGTTTCCGAAATTTTGATTAGCCCCAATAGCAACTATTGAGCCAGTTGAATCTAATACCGACCTACCAGAATAATCACCAAAATATTCCCCGTCAATATCATCACCAATTTGTACCCATTGAGCATTTGTAAGATTTGTTAGTGTAAGTAATATAATTAGTAGAATTGCTGTGTTTAATGTAAAGTTCTTCATAAACTTATATTTTCAGTAAAGATAATGGAATAATTACGAATTGGCAATATTTTAATATCTTTCATATTAGCAGATTGCTTCGCTTTGCTCGCAATGACGGTATATCTTGTATCCTTCATCACAACACAATCCTCTTATCAATCTGGCGTATTAATTTGTGAATTCTATTAACAGTTCCCACCGTACTGTAAGGAATTGCATCTTCTAAAACAAGTCTTAACTCATGTAATAGATCCGGTTCTTTAAAAGAGTAATTATAAATAATTTGCATTGAGTGAACTTTCATCGAAACATCAGAGTTCTTATTAAGTATCCATTCAAAACATAAGTTTATAAGTTTACCCATATATTTTTCAGGTATATCAACCAAAAGTAGAACTTTAAGAAACTCTCTTTTCTGCCCGGGTGAATTAAACTTAGGAAGCAGATCAATTATTTTACCTGCTTTTGAACTCATTTTCTTAATTAGCTTATCGTCATTTTCAATCAGATAATATAATATCCATGCAGCTCTCCAGCCTTCGGGTTGTTTATCTGAGAATGCAAGTTCTTCAAGCTCTTTAACAGATTGCGGATTATGCTTTATATAATTTAAAGTCTGTTGCTTAATATTATAAGAACGGTTCAGTATTATATCTACCAGGTCAGACATACAGCATGTGATTTCTCAAAATTTACGACAATATACGATTTTTTATCAAAATCATTATTTTAATTGATTTGCAATAAATAATGCATTAATTTTGCAAATACTTATTATGGAAGAAAAATTTTCAAATAAAAACTTAGAAAATATATTCGATCTTATTCCAAAAGATTTTAATGTTTTGGAGGAGCAAATAGACATTGAAACTCAACTTGAATATTTTGAATTAGCTAAAAAAGTTAGAAAAAAGGATTCTCACGAAGAAATATTAGAAAAGAAAGACTTATTATATTCTGACGAAGTAGATATTGATGAGAAAAAGAAATTACTAATTCAAATTGCTTCTGTAGAGAAACCTGAAGCGTACAGAATTATTGAGAAGTTTCATAAGGATAAAAATTCACCTTTATATAATTGGGCAACAATTGCATTGCAAGACAGTAAAATGTTGTTGCAAAGTGAATATTTAGATGAACCACAGGTTCTCATATCAACCGGACTGGGAGGAAAAGGTAAATTTCTCAGATATTTTGTTGTATTTTTTTCTAAGAACAACGATCCATTTACAAAAATTCAAAGAAAAGTTGTAAATAATGAACTTGAAATACTTATAAGAGATAAGAATATTGAAATTGAGAATATTGAATTTCTGGATAAATATGTTACTGTAACTACGCTTCTTCCATTAAGTATCCATTTGAATCATTTATTTGAGGAAATAATTGATGAGTGTAATGTTTACGGAAATTTTTTAGAAAATAATTGTTTAATAACCAATGTGAAAATATTAACTGAAGAAGAGATTAATAAAGCACGGGAAAAAAAAACAAATACGCTTAAAAAGGATTTTAATGATTAAAAATAGATAATTACACCTACTCCTCTTTTTTGCCATCAAGTTCGTCAAATTCAACATTTGTAAACTCATCTGGATTTGTTTTTTCCGCAACAATCTCTTGTGGTTTTTCTTCAATTTCTTCCATAGGTGGCTGATTTTCCTTTATATAATCAACTGTTTCTTTAAATCCATCGGCAAATTTTTCAAAATCTTCTTTATAAAGGAAAAGTTTGTGTTTTTCAAAATAATGACGACCATCAGGGTTGAATTTTTTCTTGCTTTCGGTAATAGTTAAATAATAATCATTCTTTCTGGTTGCTTTTACATCAAAAAAATAAGTTCTTTTACCTGCTCTTACAGCAACAGAGAAAATTTCATCCCTTTCTCTTTTATCTTTACCTTCATTTTTCTCGTAACTCTCCATCTTCAATAATTTAAATTAAATGTAAATAATTATTACATAGGCAAAAATATAAATATTTATTTAAAAAAAAATTTAATTATATAAATTATTTTTTAATAAGCCTGTAAATTAAAAATATGCATTATTTTTGCAATCAAATTATTTTCAACAAATTATTCTTTAAGCATGATTAGCAGAAGGTTGTTACGGATTAAGTTGATGCAGATATTATTTGCTTTTTTTAAAAGCAACAATAATTCCGTTAGCAAATCCGAAAAAGAATTATTTCATAGCATTGACAAAACCTTTGAATTGTATCATTATTTTTTAATTTTAATTATTGACATCGCAAATTATGCAGAATCAAAAATTGATTTAGCCCGAAAAAAAAATATTCCTACAAAAGAAGATTTAAATCCTAATACCAAGTTTATTGACAATAAGATCATCAATCAAATATCAATAAATAAGCAATTAAAAACATACTTAAATAATGTTAAATTAAGTTGGGTAAATAACCCTGAACTTATTAAAAATTTGTATCTAAAAATTATTGAATCTGAAGATTATAAAAGTTATATGCAAGCCGATAATTGCACCTATTCTGATGACAAAAAGTTTATAATGAAAATTTTCGAAAAACATATTGCAAACTCTGAACTTCTTTTTCAAACAATAGAAGAACAAAGCATTTATTGGAATGATGACATTGAATTTGTTTTAAGTATGATAATTAAAACAATTAAAAAATTTAATGAAAAAGATGAAGAAAAAGCAGAACTTTTAAAACTTTATAAAAGTGAAGATGATATTGAATTTATAAAAACGATTTTCAGAAAAACGATTTTAAACCATGAAGATAACGTTGAACTTATTAGAAAAAATATTACAAACTGGGATATAGATAGAATAGCTTTCATGGATATGCTGTTGATTGAAATTGCAATTACAGAAATAAAAGAAATGCCATCCATCCCAATTAAAGTATCATTTAACGAATATCTTGAAATCGCAAAATTCTACAGTACAGGAAAAAGCAGTATTTTCATCAATGGCATTTTAGATAAAATAATTAATAATTTAAAGGCTGAAAATAAAATAATTAAAAAAGGGAAAGGACTAATAGGATAAATTTAATTATTTTTAACAAATTGATTTTCCAATAATTTGAATAAATATCAAATTTGTATTTATCTTTGCAAAAAATAAGAAGAAGAATGAAAAAAGCATTTATAATTATTTTACTTATTTTCTTAATTTTTGGATGCAGTAACGAACAAGATAATGACAATATTTCAGCAAATATAGTGAATAACCCAATAACTGCTGACAACGATAATACTGATATGGGAGATTTACCTACTTTTGAATTTAAGGAGATAGAACACGATTTTGGTGTTATTATTCAGGGAGAAAAAGTATCGTACACTTATAAATTTAAAAATGTTGGAGGTTCTGATTTAATTTTATCATCTGTAAGAGCAACTTGTGGTTGCACTATACCTAAATATGACAGAGAACCTATTGCTACAGGTAAAGAAGGTAAAATTGAAGTTATATTTGATAGTTCGGGAAGAAATGGCAAACAACATAAAACAATAATGGTATTGGCTAATACGCAGCCAAACAAAATTGAATTGAGCTTTACAGCTGAAATTATAGTACCAGAATAATATTTTTTAATTTAAAATTTTATAATAATGAATTATTTAGCAAGCATTTTATTAATGTCTCCTACAAAAGAAGGCGATAACCCATACGGTTCATTCATCTTTTTAGGTTTAATTATTGTTGTGTTTTACTTTTTTATGATCAGACCTCAAATGAAGAAACAAAAAGAAACAAAAAAATTCAGAGCATCTTTAGAAAAAGGGGATAAAATTGTTACCACCGGTGGAATTTATGGAAAAATTGCGGACATTAAAGAAGATACAATTCTTATAGAAGTTGATAATAATGTGAAATTGAAAATAGCTAAAAGTGCCGTTATTAAAGATGTCAGAGAACTTGAAAATAAGAAATAAGCAAATTCTCGATATTTGCAGTATCTTTTCTTTTAGCCAAATATACTTATACTATTGAACGAGAAATTATTAAAATTTAAAGAAAGACTTCAAGGTAATCGATTAAATTTTAATCGAAAACTAATTACTTTTTCATTTTTTTTAATTATTTCATCTACATTCTGGATACTAAATGCTTTAAGCAAAGAATATATTACGGTTTTAAATTACCCTGTAGAATACAAAAATTTTCCTAACAACAAATTAGTAACTGGTGAATTACCTTCATCACTTCAATTAAGAGTAAAAGGGTATGGGTTTACTTTGTTACAATATAAAATGATTCCAGTTTTAAAACCAATTATATTTAATGTTAAATCTTTTGCATTAAAAAAATTATATGACGATAATCATTCCGATTTTTATATTTTAACAAGCTCTTCAGAACAACAAATACAAAATCAAATCAAATATGATATTACAATTTTAAAAATACAACCGGACACTTTATATTTTAATCTTGATGATGTTGTAAGCAAAAAGGTTCCGATAAAATCTAAAATTAAAGTATCATTTGAACAACAATATATGTTAAGCAAATCTATTGATATATTTCCCGACAGTATTACAATAACAGGATCTGAGTCTGTGTTAGATACAACTTTTTATATTTATACTAAAAATTACAATTTCAGAAATCTTAATAGTTCAATTAGAAGAAATGTTGGTTTAGAAAAAATTGATAATATCAAATATTCTAATAACAGAGTAGCAATTGAATTACTTGTCGAAAAATATACCGAATCTCAAATAGAAATTCCAATAAATATCAGGAATCTGCCTGATAGTCTGGAATTAATTATATTTCCTGAGAACGTTTCGATAAACTTTAAAGTAGTATTAAGCAGATTTAACAATATTAATGAATCTCAATTCGATGCTAGTGTAAATTTTGATGATGTAGAATTTAGTTTAAGTAATAAACTTAAAGTTAAACTACTGGAATACCCAAAAGATATTTTATCAATTGATTACTCCCCAAAGAATATTGAATATATTTTAAAAAAATGACAAAAGTTATTGGTTTAACAGGCGGAATTGGAAGCGGCAAAACAATTGTCTGTAATGTATTCAAACATCTGGGGATTCCTATATACGATGCTGATATTGAGTCGAAAAAGCTTGTGAATTCATCAATGGAAATTAGAAAAAAACTAATTTCATTATACGGAAATTTTATTTATTTAAATAATAGAAAAATAAATAGTAAAAAGCTTTCTAAAATAATATTTAATAATAAAGTTGACTTAGAAAAAGTTAATAAAATAATACATCCTGTTGTATTAAATGATTTTAGAGAATGGCTTGTAAAACATGGAAAATCAAAATATGTTATTCTTGAGGCTGCAATATTATTTGAAAGTGGCGCATTTAAAATAACAGATGTAACAACATTGATATACTCCCCCGAAAATTTGCGAATTAGTCGTGTTGTTGAAAGAGATAATGTTTCAGAAAAGGATGTATTTCTCAGAATTAAAAATCAAATAAGCGATGATGAAAAGAAAAAATTAGTTGATTACATAATAATTAATGATGATAAAGAATTTATACTCCCTCAAATTCTCAAACTTCATAAAGTATTTAATAAGTAGAATATGGCAAAATTTGGAAAATGGATAGGTGCGGGATTAGGATTTGCCGGAGGTGGTCCCATTGGAGCATTACTTGGATTCGCAGTTGGAAGCTTTTTTGATAATGTAAAACAAATATCAAAAACTGGTAAAAGACGAATCCCTATTTCTCAAGGTGATTTTATTATTAGTCTATTAGTTCTTATTGCTGCAGTTATGAAAGCTGATGGAAAAATTACTAAACCGGAATTAAATTATGTGAAAAAATTCTTCAAACAATCATTTGGAGACAAAGCTGCCCAAGAAGCAATTCTAACATTAAGAGATATTTTAAAACAAAATATTCCTGTTGATAAAGTTGGCTGGCAAATTAAACAAAATATGGATTATTCGTCTCGCCTACAACTTTTACATGTTTTATTCGGGATATCAAAAGCTGATGGACACATTAGTAAAAGTGAAATTGACACAATTCATTATATATCTAATAGAATTGGTATTACCACTAAAGACGAAAGATCAATTCGGGCTATGTTTGTTGAAGAGGTTGACTCTTCATATAAAATATTAGAAATTGATAAAAATGCTTCGAACGAAGAAATTAAGAAGGCATACCGCCGTATGGCAAAGAAATACCACCCTGATAAAGTTAGTCATCTAGGGGAAGAATTTCAAAAAAAGGCAAATGAAAAATTTCAAGAAGTAAATAAAGCATATGAGAAAATAAAAAAAGAAAAAGGTTTTTCATAATTTTTTTTTTGAAGCATCCATTTTGAAATAACTTGCGTCTATTAATTGTTAATAAATATTAATCTTTTTGAATACTTGTAATAACACTACTTACTATTTTTGTTTGTTGAATCTTAAAAATAAATTGAATGTCATTAAAAGGAATTTTATCAATTGGAGGAAAACCTGGGCTTTACAAACATGTAGCTCAATCTAAAAATGCAATAATTGTTGAAGACATTGTTAGCGGTAAACGAATACCTGCTTATGCAACTGCCAAAATAAGCACACTTGAAGACATACAAGTTTTCACAGAAGAGGATGAAGTGCCCTTAATTGATGTTTTAAAAAAATTAAAAGAAAAAGAAAATGGAGGTAAAACTTTAGATCCAAAAAATGCATCTTCTGATGATATAAAATTGAAGCTTGAAGAGGTTCTTCCAAATTACGACAAAGACAGAGTATATGTTTCTGATATGAAAAAAATATTTTCATGGTACAATTTTCTACAAAATCATAATATGTTAGACTTTGAAGAAGAAGAAAATATTGAAAAGCCAGAAAAAACAAAAAAAGTTGAAGGAAAAGAAATAACAAAATAATTCCTGCTTTTTCATTTTACTCTACTTTTATAAAAAAAGTCCTGTATAAAACAGGACCTTTCAACTAAACTAAACTACTACTTGTAAAAAATTATTTAAAACTAAATTTGAACAAGAATGATTCATTAGAAGCATACTTTTTGGGATTAAAACTAACTTTGTTCAATTGATTAACTACATATTCCCTAAAACCATCATGTCCATATATTTCATTTATTTTTATTTTTCCATCATTTGAGATTGACAAATCAACAAAAACTACTCTTTCATTTTCAGATTTAAGAAATTTTGGGTAATCCAAATGCTGACTAATTTGATTCTTTACCTTTTTTAAATTTTCACCACCCGGTGATGCTGCGAAACTATAGCTTAGAAAAAAGATTAGAATTGATGCTAAAATTATTTTATTTGCTTTCATAACTTCATGTTTTTTTTATTACTTACTTAATTGTTCTGTTAAAAAGACGACTAAATATTTTAAGTGCTGCATTAATTCAAAAATAAATAAACTATTTTCGCATAACACACAATTGCTGCACATTACAAAATATGTACAATAAAACATTTAAAAAAAAGCTACCTGCCATAAGTGATTTTTCAAGCATTGATTTTAAAATTTCAATAAAAGATTTTAACTTTAACCCAATTTGCAACATTTTAATATAAATTGATTTATAAAAATGCTTAAAATCAGATGCTTCACTATACTGTTTTACTTTTTGTTCATTCTCATATCAATTGGTAAATCACAAAATAATGAACAATTTCATTTTGTTCAAATAACGGACTCTCATTTAGGTTATGAAAAACACAATATACTTATGCGAAAAATTGTGTCTTCAATCAATGATCTACCAATGCAAATTGATTTTATTGCTCATACAGGAGATATTTTTCAAAACAACATTTTAAACAAAAAAAAGACAGAAATAGCTTTGGAAATTTTCAACAAATTAGAATCCCCGATATATTTTGTGCCAGGAAATCATGATATTCTTCACGATAATTATAAATTAACATATAAAGCTTATGTTAAGTATTTAAACAGAACAGATACTGCATTTATTCATAAAAATATTCAATTAGTCTTTGTATATACAGAAGCTTTTATGGATAATTTAATTCCAAATTACGATGAAAAGCTTAAATGGTTTAAGGAAACTTTAAACATTAATAAAAACATTGAAAAAATTGTATTCCATCATTCTCCTTCAGTCGATGATTTTTATAATAACAAAATGCATAATGGATGGGATAACGAAAAACGAATGGAATGGGAAAAAATACTTAATTCAAATAATGTAAAAGCTGTTATTGCCGGTCATTTTCACAGAGGCGAAATGCATTGGCTTGGCGATGTTCCGTTATATATTTCTCCATCAATAGCAGGGTTTTGGGGAAGACAAGCTTCTTATAGGATTTACA
Source organism: uncultured Bacteroidales bacterium (assembly GCA_964442075.1). Classification (GTDB taxonomy): domain Bacteria; phylum Bacteroidota; class Bacteroidia; order Bacteroidales; family CAYTAU01; genus CAYTAU01. The sequence continues at coordinate 9,163 of CAYTWH010000053.1, read as the reverse complement.
CATATGATTCAGGGAAATTAAGCTACAGAACTGTATATATTCAATAGTATCCCTTCGACTCCGCTCAGAGCTAGCGTTTATCGTTAGGAAAAATTGCGCAGAATTTAAAACAAAAAAAAGAGTGTTTATTTTTAAACACTCTTTTAATTAAATAAAATTTGTTTAATTAATTCAATACTTTAACAGTTTCAACTCTAGTCTTCTGACCTCCTGCTTTTTTTAGCAATTCAGGAATTCTCTTTTTTGAAGTATTTAAAGCATTTAAAGCAGTTTTCATGTTTTTAAGTGCTTTAAAAGATTTAGTTTTAGGAGTAAGTGTTTTAGCTCCTTTCATAACTTCATCATATTTCTCAGCCAATTTAGTAGCATCCGTTTGAAGAGCTTCCAACTTATTAGTACTTTCTTTAAGTTTAGCACTTATTGTTATAATATCACCTTTAGTTGGAGCCTCTTTTGCCTCAATCTCAACAATTGCTGCTTCTGACTCAACTAAATTTCCTTCAATTACAAAAGTTTTGTCATAAATAGCAAAACATTCATCAATGTAACCATCTAATTTTGCATTTCCTAAAGCAGCAGGTTTAACAATTTTTTTATCCTGTGCAAAAGAATTTCCGTTAAAAAGGAATAATGATACTACAATAATTAATAATAATTTTTTCATAATATAAATTTATTTTAAATTAATAATAAAGTAAAAATATATCTTTTTTTTTATTACAACAAATATAAAGCCTAAATATTTGTAATTAAGATTATAACTAAATTAGAATTACGCTAATTCATTAGATTTACTGCTAAACATGAATGAACAGGAGTAATTCCAATTACATCTCCTATTTTAATTTTATCAAAATTATTTTTATCAACTTTAATAATTCCATGCTCCTGTGACAATGAAATTACATATTGGTTTGCAATTGGATTACCAATTTTATCCTCTTCCAATTCTACAACTTGCCCGTATATTTTATTTTCTGAACTTATATTTAAAAACTCTTTTGAAAAATGTATTGCACCACCATAAATAACAATTTCATTTCTATCTTTATGCTTAGCAACAACCGGACAAGCTACAGCAACTGCAACATTTTCATAACCACAACTTCCAATTTTCACTTGCATTAAATCGTAAAAAACAAAATTTCCAGGTCTGATCTCATCAATTCCATTAAAATTATTAATAATACTGCAGGAAGGTGTATCTCCAATTGATGTGATAAAATTTTTAGTTATAGAAAATATTTTTTCTTTAACAATCAGTAATTTTTCAATTGAAGCATTATATATATCAGTTACTTCTTTTCTTGATCTTGCTTTATAGGTATTTCCAAAATGCGAAATAAGTCCGGTAAATTCCATATTTTTGGAATCAATAATTAATTCAATTAGATCTTTAATACTATTAAAATTTGAAATATCAATACCGGTTCTATTATATCCTGCATCAAGTTTTATAAAAATATTAAGCTTACGATTTAGATTTTCAGATAGAAATTCTACTGTTTCTTTTGATTCAACAAGAAGATTTAAAACAACATTATCTGAAATATTATTTACATCATCGATTTCCAATATATTAAAAGGGAAAGCTATAGTAATATCTTTCCAATTGTGCTCAATAAAATATTTTGCCATTGAAACTGAAGAAACTGTAATCTTGTCAACGCCCTCTTCTCTAAACCATTCTCCTGCTTTTTTTGATTGATGTGTTTTAAAATGAGGTCGAAAAATAACCTTATTGGCTTTAGCTTTAGCAGCCATATTTCCTATGTTTTGCCTACATCTTTTTTCATCAATTATTAAAAAAGGTGTTTTTATCTCCACTTTAAAAAAGGTTATTTATTAATCGCAACAATAGCAGCTCTTGTCGCTTTCAATAAAGGTGTATTTGATAATTTTTCATTAACAGCTTTTTCCATCCATAACTGAGGAATAATTCTGCCGTTTTTAAGTATTCTCTCTATCTCTGTCGGGAAATCTTTGCCCTCTATATATTGTTCTATCTGAAAATCGATTAAATGTCCTATCGGATATGCAGACAAATACAAGGGAGCGTCTATCATATGTGAGTAAATTGCAAGAATTGGCTGATCTTTAACACCAAAAACGTCAGCATAATACTTATTCCAAATATCTTTAGCAATATCAATAACCGCAATTTTTAAATCTTCAGCATTAGCTTCAGGATGCTCATACATCCATTTCCAAACATTCATATCAACCAATGAAACTCCCATAATCTCATAACATGACCAAAAATTATCTAGTGCCATATAGTGCATTTTGTCAGGATCATTCTCAGTTAAACCAAGTAATTCTAAATCTCTTTTTTGAAAAATAAAGGCAATTGCTTCGGTAAAAGCTGTATTTGGAACACCTCTTAACATATAATAATCAATATCCTGCAATGTTATTGTTTGTTCTACATTATGTCCAAACTCGTGAATTGCAATATTATATCCTTTGTAATTCATGCCGTCATTTCCAATTCTTGTTCTTAAATGTGCAACATCCGATTTCATTTCAGCTCCCCATGCATGTCCTGCACCTCTTGCAGGGTCAACAGATATTTTATCTGAAATTTCTTTTGCTCTTTTTGGTTTCCAACCAAGTTTTATTAAGATACTTGGCAAATCAGCTTTTAAAGCTTCCGGATTTGGATAATAATCCTTTGTCATTTTATTTAGGTCCATTTCAGAATATGAATTTCCACCTCTAAAACCATTATACCATATATCAAAAGGTTCAAGATCACGATTCAAACGTTTTTTCATTAATTCTGCTACTTTTTTCACTTCAGGTGAAGAAACCAACTCTATGAATAATTTTTCAACATCTTTCTGAGATATCTCCATATCTTTATCAAATTTACGTTGAATAAATGTTGGATATTGTGGAGAATACTTATCTATTTCTTTTTTAGCTAGGAAATTATTTAAAAGATGCTGGTATCTTGTATTAGGTTCTTTTGTAAATTCAATTTCTTTTCCTGACTTAAATAATTTATCTGATTTCGGGTTCCACGAATAATCTCCAGAATTAATTACCTCACCGGGAATATCTTGATTTATAATATCTTTCATAACTTCATAAATTATTTTCTGTTTTTCAAGCCCGTTTTCAATATTATAATTTGATTTTAACTCATCTCGTAAGCCCCAGTGAGTAATTAACACAAGTTCTTCTTCAAATAATGCTTTACCTTCATCATTTATTAATTTATTCATATAAATATTGTATTCCGAAATATAAGTATCGGCAGAAGTTGTTGTTTCTGACACCTTTTGTAATAATTCAGCAGGCACTCTTGAAGTATATTTATCTCCCATTCTTGCAAATGCCCATTGTTCTCTATTCCAGCTTTTTCCTAATTTTTCTTTTTCATCAAGAGAATAGAAAGGAAAATTTAATGCAACTATCATTGCAATTTTATTCTTAAAAAAATCTTCAGTAAAATGAGCTGAAACATCATAAGACCCAAAATACATGTCTATAGGTAGTATTTCGCCCATTTTTAAATGCAATGGACGAGCCAAATCCAAACTGATTTTATTAAAATTTCCATTAAGCACCTCAAAATTTTCCGATAAACGCATAAATACATTATATAACTTTAGTGTATCTGAAATAAAATTTTCGTAACAAAAAGTTTTAAATTCTTCTATACTTCCATCTTCAACACGCCAAAATGATGCGATCTGATTAACACCTTTTTCAAGTCTAAAATTATTCTTATTGCCATTTTTTTCTTTTATTAAATTAATAACATCATTAATTATTTCATCTGTAATTTTAGATGTAACAATATTGTCTGCATTTTTATTTTGCATAGCACTTTCATTTTTACATTGTGAAAACATAATTAACACAAATAATACAATTAAATATTTTTTCATTTTTTATAATTTTATAAATCTGCTTTTATTCAGCAGACAAGTTAAACATATCCTACAATACTATATACAATATAACCTACCCATTCTTTTATTAATACAACCCAAATACTAAAAGTTTCAATATTTGGGACAATTAAATGATCAAAATTAAACTTTCTTGCACCCGAATACCTATCAACAGAAAAAGTATCAGAATTTATTCCTGCTTTTTTAAAACAAGCCTGAGCTCTTCTCATGTGCGTAGCTGAAGTTATTAACAAAAAACTACAATTCTTACAATCTGGCATTAATGTTTCTGCTGTATATGCAGCATTTTGGTAAGTATTTAATGATTCTATTTCTATTTCAATATCACATTTGGGAATACCTATACTAATTAAATATTTTCTCAAATAAATCCCTTCTTTAAAATCAGGGTACGTTAAATTGCCTGAGCCTGCTGAAATAAATATTTTTTTAATTTTCCCAAGTTTATAAAGCTTGATAGTTTGTATCATTCTGTCGATACTGCGCATTGAATTTATTCTGTCATTTTCTTTATCGTAACTCACCATTCCGCCTAATAAGATGCCATAATCATAAACTTTAAGATTTTCATATTTTGTAGCAGGAACTTCCCATATTCTCATAAATTCGTCAAGAATAAATGAATTAGAAAAAAATAAAGAAATTATTAAGGAATATACTAATGTTCTTCTTTTCCACTTTTTATTTGCTCCAAATAAAGAATATGACAATAATGCTATTATCCATACCAATGGAGATAAAAGAAAAAATAATATTTTAGAAAAAATAAAAAACAAAAACACATAAATTTAAGATGAGTAAAATTACAGATAATCATTTTAAGAAATAAAAAATACCTTAATAAAATTGTTATATTGTTAATATTACGCTCTATTTTCTAATTATTAAAAAAAATATTGTAATTTTAAATTTCAAATGAATATTTTTCATTTGAAATCAAAAACTTTAAACACTATGAATGTTTTAAAAATCACATTAAGTCTTTCATTATTGTTATTGGCAACCGGCTTGTTTTCACAAGTGGTTAATTCAAACGATAGTAACAAAGTTGAAATTATTGATCAGAATGCAAAAAATGCACTTGATAGTAATAAGATATTGTGGGAACAAGCTTTAATTAAAGCTGAAAATATAGAAGATTCAATTATATGTAATGTACAATGGGCTTATAAAGTTGTAAAATTCTCATCAGAATTTAGCAAAACAGATAAATCTGCTAATCAGGTTTTAGGAAAACCCAATGTATTACCAAAAGGAGGCGATGCCCCAACTGCCTGGGCAGTAAAAGCTAAAGGAGGCAAAGAAGCTTCAGGAGAAGCTTTTATTAGAGTTGAATATGTTGCTCCTATGAGAATACAACAAATTGCAATTGCTGAAAGTTTTAATCCTGGTGCTATAACTAAGGTTTTAATATATAGTACAGATGAACAAGAGGTTCAGGTTTATAATAAATCTGCTTCAACAGCAAATGTAAAATCCAGAATGTTAAATATATTTCTTCCCGGTCCAAGCGATTTTTATGTAAAAGAAATAGCTGTTTATATGAATCCTGAAGCAGTAACTGGTTGGAATATGATTGATGCTATTGGTATTTCAGACTGTAAAGATTCAATAAAAGCCGAAATAGACCTAATACCTGATGTTGTTTTTAATACCAAACCGGAAAATATGGGTACAGGCATTAATACAATCTACGATGAAATAGCACCAATGATCTCTCCTGATGGAAAAATCTTGTTTTTTGACAGAAAAAATCATCCTGAAAATGTAGGCGGGTTTAAGGATATTGATGATATATGGGTTTCGGAAATTGATAATAACGGAAAATGGAAGATTGCAAAAAATATTGGAAAACCATTAAATAATAAATCCGATAATTTTGTGCAATCTATAACACCCGATGGTAATTCTTTATTATTAGGTAATGCATATAACAAAGATGGTACAATATCGGAAGGTGTTTCTTTTACATATAAAATTCTTAACGGATGGGCTTTTCCCGAAAAGCAATTAATTGTTGGGTTTTTCAACTTGAACAAACATGCTAATTATTTTCTTTCGAATGATGGAAAAGCCTTATTAATGGCAATAGAACAAAAAGACAGTTATGGAAAACTTGACCTTTATGTTAGTTTTATGAAAGGTAAAAACAGATGGTCGAAACCAAAAAATTTAGGACCAACTATTAATACAACACAAAATGACTATAGCCCTTTTCTTGCAGCAGACGGAGTAAGTCTTTATTTCTCTACTTCAGGTCATGCAGGTTATGGAATGGAAGATATTTTTGTTGTTCAAAGACTTGATGATACATGGCAAAAATGGACAGAACCACAAAACATAGGAAATACAATTAATAGCCCTGAATCAGATACAAAATACAATATTCCTGCTTCCGGTGAATTTGCATATTTTTCAACTACAAATAATTCGATTGGAAAAAATGACATTTTCAGAATTGCCCTGCCTCAAAAAGCTAAACCAAAGCCCGTTGTGCTGATTTCGGGAAAAGTATTAAATGAAAAAACAAAGGAACCGGTAGATGCAAGAATAATTGTTGAAGAATTGCCTTCGGGTAAAGAAGTAGCCGTTGCTCGTACTGACCCTAATACAGGAGATTTTAAAATTGTTTTGCCTGCCGGTAAAAAATATGGATTTAGAGCAATTGGGCTTGGATTTTTTGAAGCAAATAAAAATATTGACTTATCTGATATTGATGAATACAAGGAAATAGATGATGAACTTTTACTTCTTGCGCCCATAGAAGTTGGACAGATTGTTCGTCTTAATAATATATTTTTCGAATACGGTAAAGCTACTCTTAAACCGGAATCATTTCCTGAGCTAGATAGAACTATTAAGTTTTTGGAAAATAACCCAAAAATTGAAATTGAAATAGCTGGACATACTGACGATACCAGCTCAGACTCATTTAATTTAAAACTTTCTCAGGCAAGAGCAGAGTCAATTGCAAATTATTTTATAATCAATGATATTATCAGCAGTAGGCTTTCTGCAAAAGGATATGGTGAGTCAAGACCTATTGTACCTAACACTGATGAAGAAAGCCGTCAGATGAACAGACGTGTTGAATTCAAGGTTCTTAAAACTCAATAATTTACAATTTTAGATTTATAATCTTAAATTTCCCATTTAGGGCAATGTCATTCATTTTCCTTACTGGCATTCTTATATTTTTCAGCCAGATCAAAATAAAAATTTGCCTTTTCAGTATCTCCTAATGTTTTATAGAATTCCCCTGCCGTATTCGAAAACACTGTGTTATATGGATTTATTTCTAAATACCTTTCTGCAAACATAAGTCCTTTTACTGTATCTCCCATAAGGATATATATATTGGCAAAATTATAATACGGGACTTCTGAACTTGGGTCTATTCTATTAAGCCTGTAGTTAAGATTTATTGCTTCCTGGAATTTTCTGTTGTTTAAATATTTAATTGACAGAGCTGAAGTTTCATTAAAATATAGTGTATCTAAGCTGTTAAATATATCGTAATGATATCTTGCTAATTTTTCATTTTTTTTTAGTGTATAACACTGTGCAATATTAAAGTGTGCTTTTGTATAAACTGAATCTGCTTTCAGGCATTTATTAAAATACACAATTGCACTATCAGGGTTTTTCTGTTTCTCTAAATATAATGTTCCTAAATTATTATTTGCCTGCGCATTATCCGGGTATACTTTTAAACTCCGCTTGTAATGTTTTTCGATTTTTGCTATAGCATCTTGTCTTTCATTTGTAGGAAATTCATCTAAATGATTAAACATCCAATCGCTAATTAATTCATTGGCTTTTGCTGAATTTTTCAAATATTCAATATCATTAGAATATAGGGAATAATGACTAAGCCATGCATTGTTTCTTGATATTGTTTTTGCAGAATATGGAATTAAAATTATTATAACAGCTATTACTAAAATACCGAAAGATTTCCTCGAATATGACAAATCCATTATTTTTATTTTGGAAATTTTAAATAATAAAACTGCTAAAGCTATTGCAAAACCTAATGATGCAGAATAAACAAAGCGTTCACCAACAATTCCGTTTATTGGCAGTATAATATTGGTAAACATTGAAATGCAAAATAAGTAATAAAAAATTGCATACGACAACAACTTTTTCTTTTTAAACCCAATTATTGCATAAACAAAAATTCCAAGATGAAGAATTAATAAGGCGATAGATAAAACACCAAATCCCTCTATAGGTATCATATTATAGCCATAGTAAAACAACAAAGGATGCGGAAATATCAACATCTTTAAATAAAAACCCAAGACTAGCATTCCTGTAGATAATCTCAACCAAATACTGCTATTATTTAATGGGTTTTCGAAAAAAACAGGAGAATATACTGGAGGTAAATTTGTATTTATAATTATACGTAATGTTACTCCTGTAATTAAAAGGAGTATGAAAATGAGCAATATTTTTTTTATTGAAAATTCAGAAAAGAAATAAATTGTTAATGGAATTATCAGAATAAATACTATTGCACTTTCTTTAGATAAATATGCGAATATGAAAAATATTATCCCAATAATTAAGTTAAAGATATTTCTTATATTATAAAATTTCATTATAAAATATAAGGATGCCAAACTTCCTAAGAAACTCAGTATTTCTTCTCTGTTTTTCAGACTGGCAACAACTTCGGTGTGGATTGGGTGTGCAATAAATAATAATGTTATTATAAAAGGAAGCAGGCTGTTATACTTAATTAACAGTTTTTTAAGTATAAAAAATAAAAAAACAGCCGTAATTAGATATAATAAAACATTAATTAAATGATTTATATGAGGATTCTCGCCAAACAATGAATATTCAATTGCAAAACTTGATTTAGCTATTGGTCTGTAACCGAATTTCCTTCCACTTAGATCTGAAGAATAATAGTAAGATGTGAAAATATCAGAAATTCCATTTATTCCCTTTTGAATTTTATCATTATTATAAACAACAAATTCATCATCAAAAGAATATCCATTATTTGTTGTATTAACATATAAAGCAAAAGAAAAAAATACTATTATTAATACATGTAAATAATGACGTTTTTTTATTGTATTTAATATCCTGTTTTTTATTTTTTAAAGATACAAAAACAAATTGTTTTTTAAAAATATCTATCTAATTACCGTAACTGCACCAGCCTCTTCATGTTCAATATCTTTTAAGTCTTTGTATTTTACTAACCATGTATAAAC
>CAYTWH010000052.1:0-22490 GCA_964442075.1 uncultured Bacteroidales bacterium | reverse complement strand
TTTCTGCTATCTCAAAAACTGTTTGTTCGTCTTCTACAACACAGGGACCGGCAAGTAAAAAAAAGTTATTGCTATCTGTATGCTTTATGTTTTTTATATTTTTAATCATAGTTTATTTTAAGTTTTACAACGAGGAGTAAAAGTAAAATTTTAAAACGCTTAAAAAAAATAAATGTTGTGTATATAAATTATGGGGTAAGTTTGAAAGATTGATGGAGCAAACTGAAATTAGAGAGCTTAATGGCAATTTTAAAGAAGTTGTGCAACATAGAGAGTAAATTCTCTTCAAAGCATCTTACGGGCTGATTTTTTCAAACTATATATCCTAATTGTTCCTCTTTCAAGGATTAATTTATCTAGGTAGCAAGCAATATCGTTTTTGTTAACAATATCCTTAGAATCTGTATATAGGTATTCAGCTCCTTTATCAATCATTGTTTTAAGTTTTTCTGAAGTCAAATCATTATGAAATCCCCAGCCCTTTTTATCTAAATGATAGAAAAAAATAGAATGTGATATGTCATTTCCTGCAACAACCAGAGAGTGTTTAGGAACAGCTTCCATGAGTTCCTTTTTGTAGACCAACAAATCCCTGTTGAATCCCGGTGATTCAGGATTCCATCGGTTTTGCATTCTCAGGTAACAGGTAAAAGGCAACAGGATCAACAAAAACCATGTAAGGTAACGCCAAAATGGAATCCTCAGATTTAGGAAATGATAAGCACCGAAAGCAACCAAAAAGAACAATAAAGGATAAAACGGGAATAAGTAGTAGTCATGAACTCTGGCAATTGCATTTGCTTCCAATAAATAATAGATTACTAACAGGATGCTCCAAGTGAGGAACAGTGGAAATTTAGGGTTTTTGAAAGCTTTTCTTTTAAAAAGAAAGAAGAATCCGGCCAAAAAGAAAAGCAATGAACCGTAATTTAACAATAATTCAGGCAGCGTGGAAATCAAATTGTGCAATAGGTAGTCTAAAATTGTTGCTATCGAAAAATTATGGTCAAACATCCCTTTAACAATAGGATTATTATTCCATTGGGGAATTGCTTTTATATACCATAACATGGGCAAAATTACTAAGGTGAAAACACAGAAAAATTGAATGATGACTTTTTTATTAAGACCGACTTTGAACGAAATCAAAACAAAATAAGTGAACGGAACAATATAATACACAATGAAAGGGAGCTTGGCCAATGTTCCGAGACATAATAGTAATCCGCAAAGAATCAGGTTAATCAATTTTTTGTTATTGTACCAGTAGAAAAAGAAAGTAATTCCCCAAATAGAACTGCACAATGCCAGGTTATCTGGCATAGGATTGATGGTGTAGAAATAAAAAGCCGGAGAAAAATTGAATGTCCATGCTCCAATAACAGCAAGAGTTTCTTTCTTAAAAACCGCAAACAAAAGCCTGTAAATACCTAATACTGAAAACAACCCGATGATAAAAACAAATAGTCGAGATATAATTAGATGATTTCCAAATAACTTATATAAACAAGCAATAGACCATTGCATAATTGGGAATTCAAGTCTGAATATTCCGTCAGTATCGCCTCTGTCATTTTTTCTGGGGTTAAGAATATTCATATCCTCCTCATAGAAATTAATGATGTTCGATTGGGTATAGGTTTGTCTCCAAGAATGAAAGCTAATTAAGTCTTTGGAGAAATGATTAAAGTGCATTAAGAAACTAATCAATACAATAGAAAGTAAAATAATATTTCTTAGAGTTTTAGTCATAAATATTTTCTACAAACTTTTAGGTTTTACTATCTATTTCTCTGCTATTATCATCAAGCACTTTAATATTTACAGATATTATTTCTTGTTGCAGTATATTTTTAATTATTGGTGGAGGCCATTCAATAAAGCAATAATCAAAATTGCTAAGATATTCTTCGAAACCTATATCATATATTTCTTCATTTTTCTTAATTCTAAAAAAATCGAAATGATATATTTTCTTTTTATCGGCAGTAATATATTCGTTAACTATTGAAAATGTTGGACTATTTACAATATCATCAACTACTCCAAGCTGCTTGCATAAAGCTTTTATAAAAGTAGTTTTGCCTGCTCCCATTTGTCCGTAAAATGCAATTATTTTATGGCTTTTATATATATCAATAAATTGCCTTGCTGCAATATCAATTTTTTTAAGTGATGGTATTTTTATAATATTCATTATTTTGGAGTAAGAGTAATAAGGGGAACCAACATTTCCTCTAAGGATACTCCACCATGCTGAAATGTATTGCGATAATATTTTACATAATGATTATAATTATTTGGATACGCAAAAAAATCATCGCCCTGAGCAAAAATATAGCTTGAACTAACATTGGTGCTAGGCAAATATGCTTCTGAGGGGTCAAGAATTTCAAAAACTTCTTTTTTGTTATAATTCAAATTTCTTCCTTGTTTATATCGCAAATTTGTTGTTGTATTTCTATCGCCAATTACTTTTATTGCATTGTTCACACGTATTGTGCCGTGGTCGGTTGTAATTATTACTTTTATTTTTTGTTCGGCAAGCAATTTAAGCATTTCCAACATTGCCGAATGCTGAAACCATGATAGTGTTAATGAACGATACGCCGATTCGTCTGCTGCAAGTTCGCGTATCATTTTCATATCGGTTCTTGCATGCGAAAGTATATCAACAAAGTTGTAAACTACTACCATTAACTGATTACTGATAATATCTTTGAATTTATCTACAAGTTTTTGTCCTGCTTTCTGATTACTTATTTTGTCGTAATAAAGGCTGTAATTTTTCCCTATTCTTGATAACTGACCTTTAAGCATTTCTTCTTCGTGCATGTTTTTTCCGCCATCTTCTTCATCGTTCAACCAAAAATCGGGATATAGTTTTTCAATTTCTGATGGCATTAAACCCGAGAACATTGCATTTCTTGCATATTGTGTTGCTGTTGGCAAAATAGTGCAAAAAATATTTTCTTCTGTTAAGTGATAATACTCGCGTATAATTGGCTGTAAAACTTTCCACTGGTCAAATCTTAAATTATCGACCAGCATTACAAATACCTTTTCGTTATTTTCTAAAATCGGAAAAACTTTATTTTTAAAAACATTTGGAGATGTTATAGGTTTTTCTTCGTTATTTTCATCAAAAAATGAGCAGTAGTTATTTTTAATAAATTTTGCAAAAGAGTTATTTGCATCGGTTTTTTGCATTTTCAAGACTTCATCCATTGTATTTTCATGCGATTTCTCCAGTTCAATTTCCCAATATACAAGAAGTTTGTAAATTTCAATCCATTCATTAAAAGAATTTGCCATATTGATCTGCATCCCTATCTCATTAAAAGCCGATTGATATGCTGATGTTGTTTTTTCTGTTACTAATCTGCGATGCTCTGTATTCTTTTTTATTGCAAGTAATATCTGGTTTGGATTAACCGGTTTTATAAGATAATCGGCTATTTTAGAACCTATAGCCTTATCCATTATATTTTCTTCTTCGCTTTTGGTAATCATTATTACCGGTATTGCAGGATACATTTTCTTAATTTCGGCAAGCACTTGCAAACCACTAATGCCCGGCATGTTTTCATCAAGAAAAATAATATCAAAATTTTGTTCTTTTACCAGTTCAATTGCTTTATCTCCATTATTTGCTGTTACAACATCGTATCCTTTTTGTTCAAGAAAAATAATATGTGCCCTTAACAAGTCTATTTCATCGTCTGTCCATAAAATTTTTATTTTTTTCATCAATTACATTTTTTGTAACCCTGTCTACCTGCCTGCCGTCAGGCAAGTGTTTACTCTCAAGTACTCGGGTCAATTGTCAACTGCCTACTGTAAACTTAATACTTACTTATTCTGTTAAATATTTTTGGCTAAAGAATTTCATATACAGCTCTACATTTTTATCACCAAATAACACAGAATAGTTATCCGGAGAAATAATAAAATGGGTATAATTATCTATTTCCAACTTGTTAAATAATTCCTTTTTATCTTTTTTCAGTCTGTTGAAATAAGCCATTGCCTGTCTTTTGCTGTCCAACATTTTAACTGAGATTAATTTGTAATTATCATCAAGGTCAACAGCACTAACATTAAAATCGAACATACTAAAATAATCAATATTATAACTGATTACATTAAATTTCAGACGATTGATATCAATTTTTTTGTCAACTATTATAACATAAAAATGATTTGAGCTTTCGTTGAAACTGTATACTTCATCAAGATTAACATCTGCTACAATAGTATCAATTGTTAATGAATCTTGGGGGAAATCATCTTCTACATCTTCAATATTATACATGGAATCATAAGCATTATATGCAACAAGTCCGCTGTCTGAGAAAGCAAAATCGGGGGCATTAACTTTAGCAAACAGAACGTCGGCAACAGTTTTTTCATCTGTTTTAGGATATGTTTTTATAATGTATCTTAATGCTCTTTTAAAATTTTTTAAATCGCGAATACTACCAATAGAAAGAGCTTTTAATAATGAAAATTTTGGCAGTAAAGGATTTTCCTGCATTGTAGAATCTGCAATATTACAGTTTTTAATAACTTTAAAATAATTGCTCTTTAAATAATGATTATAGGTTTCAAGATATAAGAATTTTGATTTTTGCTCTTGTTCTTCAAGCTCTTGTAAATAATTTGGATTAGTTAGTGCATTGGCATAATTACTTTTTGGATAATTGTTAACTATTAAATTTTTATACTTTTCTGCATCCGGCTTATTGTTTTCCAAAACATTTAATTTGTACAATTGATAATATGAATCTAATAAATATTCATTTTCAGGATATCTTTTTAGAAGCAATCCATAAGTTTCAATAGATTTAGGAAAATCCAGTAATTTATCTTTATATACTCCAGCCGCTCTGTATAGTCCTTCTTGAATTCTATCATGAGATAATGCTAACAATGAATCGTTAAGCGGTAAATCCTGAAGATAAAACTCTCTGGTTTTATTATCCATTATTTTTTTTGTAGTATCTTCAACTTCTTCTTCAAATTCATTTTCATCTATAGCCATAACAATAGATTTGTTTTTTCTTCGCCAGTTATCTTCTAATTTTCTGTTTCCCCATTTTTTAATAAACTGAGATCTTCCAAAACTTAATGTAGATGGATTATAAAAATACCATTTACCACCCTGATTTGAATTGTCTTGATTAGATCTGTTTTCATTTTGATAATATTGAGATAAATTTTGTTGTTGTTGTTGTTGTTCTAATTTTAGGCGTTCTTCCTCATCTTTAATTTCCTGAATTAATTTATCAATTATTTTAAATCTTTCTTTCTCACTCATTTTAGCAAGCATTTGTAAACTATCTTCGTTGTTTACAATATTCAGATGTGTAATTAATTCGGTGAGATTGTTTGATTTAAGAGCAATTTTATCATAATCGGGATATTCTTGTGTTAAAAACACTATTGTGCTATCATAGTACATTTGTGAATTAATATAATCGGGTCTAGAAAAATATATGTCAGCAATAGCAAGAAATGATAAAGCTTTTTGGTCAGGATTAATAGTACTGTTCTCCGCAGATTTTTTGTAAAGTTCTATTGATCTTTCTATATTCCCTTCTTTATATTCAATGTTTGCAATTGCATAATATATTTGATCCTGATATTCAATATTCTTATCATCCCTTAGCATTTTACGCAGTTGCTTTTTTATTTCTTTACTATCTCCATGCGAAACATCAAAAGATGTTGCTCTGTTAATTTTAGCACTGAATGACATTTCATAAGGCGGGTTAGACTTTATAACCTGTTTGTATAAATTTGATGCATTCTGATATTGATCATATTTTTGATAGATCTGTGCCAAAATATACATATATCTTGCACGTTTTTTCTTTTTCTTTTCTTTTTTAACGGCAACTACTAATTTAGGAATAGCATCCTCATACTTTCTTTGCTTTAAATAAAAATCAGCATAAGTCGTAGTAAGTTCTTTTTTTAAATTACGTGGAAAATCCTTATCTCCTTCTGCTCTTTCAATTAGGTCGGCAGCCTTTCTGTATTCTTTTAGCTCGTTATAAGTTCGTGCCAACCAAATCATTGCATCAAATTTTATAGGGTAATTGCTATATTCTTTTATAATATATTCAAAATTTTCTTTTGCGAGATAAAAATCATGTTTGTAAAAATGTGATTTTCCCATCAATAACCAACTATCATCAACCCATTTGCAATATTCTTTTTTATTGTAAAATTCTTTTTCTTTAGGAGTCATTCTGCCACCTTTTTTTCTTTTTGGTTTTGCTGTTATTGAATGTAATTTAATAACCTTCGAGGATTTTTTGATAGCTTTATCCATATCACTTTTCGATCCACTTACTGCGTCTGGACTACTATGAGGGAAAACAGGAATTATTAGTGAGAAATTATCAACAATAGATTTATCTGTTTTTTTAACTCCTTGTTTATGCGCATCTCTTCCATTAAAATAAGCATTATAATGAGCAGTTAAATTATGATACGTCCTGCTTATACTAGTGTTTTTTTTAACAGAACAACTACCAATAAACAAAATGATAATAAAAGAAAAGCAATATTTTAATATTCGATTTTTCATTATGATATTTATCTGTAAACAGATGAAATGCAAAAATATTGTATTTTTTTATTTTTTTTCATAAAATTAATATTTGATTTTGATAATAGCTTACTAATAGTTCATTTTCAACTAATATATCCTTTAAAGATAAGTTTTTTAGGATATCTGTTGTTTTGGTTTTTCCATCAAATAAAGCTAATATTTCAATCATCGCACCCGAAACCTTAAACGTACTATATGGCGAAGATATAATAAATTCATTATTTGCGACAGGACTAATGTTAATATTCGTATTTAATCTCAATTTTTCAGGCAACTTGGGATTTTCCATTTTAAATTTTGCCATGTTTATTTTATGCAATAAAAAATCGTTGGAAATTCCCATTATCTTTTGAAAATCACTTTTAGATAATGAAGAAACTATTTTATGTGATTTTATGTAAAATTCTTTTTCTTTATCTAACCATTTCCCCCAAATATTAACATAATCAGGAGGTCTTGTTTCATCTATTTCAAACAACTTGAAATTATCATCAGGTATTTTTGTATTAATATCTAGGATAGCATCGAGTTTTAACATTGCATAATGCGAAAGATGCTTTTCTGTTTCCTGTAAATATTTTTGAATATTTCTCCAGAATTTTTCACCACATATACCATTGTTGTATTTGCAAAAAAATGTTGTACAAATAGCACTTCTTCCGTTCCAAACAGAGCAAGTATCAAGTTTTTCGTCATAAAAAGGACATTTCAAGCTTTCGCTTTTTCCAAAAGCATCTATTTTGCCCTTTTGATATTTAAGATTATAAAGCCTGGAAGGTTTAATCCCTTCGGGTGATACACCTATTCCACTATTGATAATTTTTATAATTCTGTTTCTGCCATTTTCGAAATAGGCGGATTTATCAGATAAAATAAGCCCAATTAAATAATTTGGTATTTCCGGGGAAAAAGTACAACACTTACTTTTTGAAGAATAATAATTTTGAGAAATAATAGCATTTTCAGGCTTCAGCATTATACACTCATTGCATGTTGCAATTTTTTCTTTTTCAATAGATTTACTGAAAAAATCAGGAAAATTTTTTGCATACAAATCAGGAAAATAATCTAATAGTTTTATTCTCATTATTCAATTATTATTTTCTCAATCTGCTCTTTCGGATTTGAAATCCGAAAGAACAATCCAAATTCAATTTGGAATTTATCAAACCAGAAATAAAAAACTTTTGTGCGGAAAATTTATAATTTAAGCTTTCTTGAAGAAACAACATTTACATTTTCACCATTCACCAATTTTAAATCTTTTTTTCCGAATGTCTTGATAGTTTTTACTTTAGCATTGCTTTTTGCTTTCATAATTAATATTTTTTTATGATAATTGAAAAAAAATTTGTTTCTTTAAAGGTAGGTATTATTTAGTATCTAATTTGTAATTTTTTTATACTTTTTGGGAAAAATCCCAAATCCCAAATTCCAAAAAATAAATAAATATCAATTAATCAATATCTAATGACCAAAACTTAGCTATTGCAAAAAGATAAACTTAATGTTATTTTTGTACAGATTTTTGGGTTTGAATTTATAATTATAATGTTCTACCTTATATCAAAACTAACGACTAACGATAAACGACTTAAACCATATAACCAGTTATAAATATTATAAAAAAATATGCAAAAAAAACTATTTCTCCTTGATGCTTATGCACTTATATTTCGTGCATATTATGCTTTTATAAAAAATCCAAGATATAATTCTAAAGGATTAAACACTTCTGCAATTTTTGGTTTTACAAATACGCTAATTGAAATATTAAATAAAGAAAAACCAACGCATATTGCTGTCGTATTTGATCCTCCCAGACCTAATTTCAGACACGAAATGTATTCTGAATATAAAGCAAACCGTTCACCTACTCCTGAAGATATTAAATTATCTGTTCCATATATCAAGCAAATTATTGAATCATTTAATATTCCTGTAATTGAGGTTAAGGGATTCGAAGCAGATGATACTATTGGAACTCTTGCAAAAAAAGCAGAAAAAAAAGGCTTTGTAACTTTTATGATGACTCCCGATAAGGATTTTTCTCAACTTGTATCAGAAAATATTTTTATGTTTAAACCAAAGCGTTCCGGCAACGAAACAGAAATTGTTGATGTTGAGGCTGTAAATAAAAAATATAATCTCAAATCACCACTACAATTTATTGATATCCTTGCATTGTGGGGCGATGCTTCTGATAATATTCCAGGAGCACCTGGTATTGGAGAAAAAACAGCAAAAAAACTGATAGAGGAATTTGGAAGCATTGAAACACTTTTTGAAAATATTGATAAACTTAAAGGAAAACAAAAGGAGAATATTGAAAATAATATTGAGCAAATAAAATTATCTAAAAAATTAGCTACTATTAATATAAATGTTCCTGTTGAACTTAACGAAACAGAGCTTGCAATAAGTGCTTTAAATAAGGAAAAAATAACAGAAATTTTTAATGAACTTGGATTTAAAACCATTTTACCAAGAGTTTTTAGATTTGAAGTTTCAAATACACCGGTTCCTACTCCTAAAAAAGAAGAAGTAAAAGCTCAAACAAAATTATTTGGTGATGATGCACAATTAGACCTTTTTTCTGCTCCTGTTGCGTCAAATTTAGAAAGTATAAATACCATTTTACATAAATATGAACTTATTGATACAGAAGAGAAAACTAATGAATTAATTGCGAAACTAAATCAACAAAAAGAACTTTGTTTTGATACTGAAACGACAGGAATTGATGCAAATAATGCCGAATTGGTTGGTATTTCTTTTTCATTTAAAGAACATGAAGCATATTATATTCCAATTCCCGAAAACCGGGATGAAGCACAAGTTTGTATTAATAAATTTAAGCAGGTTCTTGAAAATGGTGATATAATAAAGATCGGACAAAACATTAAGTATGATATTTTAATGCTAAAATGGTATGGTATTGAAGTTCAGGGTACGCTTTTCGACACTATGGTTGCACATTATCTTCTCAGACCTGAACTCAGACATAATATGAATTTTCTTGCCGAAAAATATCTTGATTACCTGCCTGTTTCAATAGAAAGTTTGATTGGGAAAAAAGGTAAGAATCAAAGAAGCATGAGAACAGTACCATTAAAAGATATTGTTGAATATGGTGCTGAGGATGCAGATATTACATTTCAATTGAAAAATATTCTTGAAAAAGAGTTAAAAGAAAATGACTTGTTTGAGCTTTTCCAAAATATTGAAATGCCTTTGGTTTATGTTCTTGCTGAAATGGAAAAAACAGGCGTAAACATAAACTCTGAAGAGTTGAATATTTTTGCCAAAAAATTAAAAAAAGATATTGATGATCTAGAAAAAAACATATACAAACTTTCCGGTACTACTTTCAATATATCTTCGCCAAAACAATTAGGCATTGTATTGTTTGAAAAAATGAAATTGCCCTCAACATCAAAAAAAACAAAATCGAAACAATATTCTACTTCTGAAGATGTATTGTTAAAATTGAAGAACGATTATGAAATAGTTCAACAAATATTAGATTATCGTTCGTTAAAAAAATTATTATCTACTTATGCAGAAGCATTACCAAGATTAATTAATCCAAAATCGGGAAGAATTCATACTTCGTTTAATCAGGCAAGAGTGGCAACTGGCAGGTTAAGTTCAGACAACCCTAATTTGCAAAATATCCCGATAAGAGAAGAACGTGGACGGGAAATAAGAAAATCGTTTGTACCAGCCAGTGATAATTACATATTTTATTCTGCAGATTACTCGCAGGTGGAGTTACGAATAATGGCTCATTTAAGTAAAGATGAAGGAATGATCACTGCTTTTAATAACAAGGAAGATATACATCAGGCAACTGCCGCAAAAATAAATAAAGTTCAAATTAGCGATGTAACAAGAGAAATGCGTAGTGCCGCAAAATCGGCAAATTTTGGTATTATATATGGAATATCATCTTTCGGTCTTTCACAGAATTTGAATATAACACGTTCCGATGCAAAAAAATTAATTGACAGTTATTTTGAAAATTATCCTAAAGTTAAAGAATACATGGATAAAAGTATTCTTGTTGCCAGAGAAAAAGGATATGTGGAAACAATTTTTAAGCGAAGAAGAATTTTAAGAGATATAAATTCTAACAATCACTTTGTGAGAAGTGTTGCAGAGCGAAATGCCATTAATGCACCAATACAAGGCTCTGCTGCCGATATTATTAAAATTGCTATGATTGGCATATACAAGGAATTTAAAAAACATGATTTGAAAAGTAAAATGATAATGCAGGTACACGATGAATTAAATTTTGAAGTATTTAAAGAGGAAATTGACATAGTACAAAAAATAGTGAAGCAGCAAATGGAAAATGCTATAAAATTAGATGTCCCTTTAACAATTGATATGGGAATTGGTAATAGCTGGTTTGATGCGCATTAGGAAGAAGAAATACAAGCTTAAAAACAACAGCTATGAAATTTAAAAAGAAAATTAATTAGAAATAAAGCAGAACTTCGGACTTCCGTCTTCTGATTTCAAACTTTTAACACATGAACAAAATAGCACTAATATTCGATTTTGATGAAACCCTTGTTGAAGAAAGCACAACTGCTTTTATTGAAAGCCTGGGAGTAAACTCAAAAAAATTCTGGGAGGAAACCAATAACGGACTAATGCAGCAGGATTGGGACCCTGTGCCAGCATATATGTTTAAACTTATTGAACTATCGCTGAAAAGTGAAAAAACACGCATCACTAAACAAAAATTACAAAATTTTGCAAAAAAAGTAGTTTATAAAAAAGGTTTATTGGAATTATTTAACAATCTGAGAAAACATACTAAAGAAAAACTACAAGACACAAGCATAGAATTTTATATTATCAGTAGCGGAATAGGCGAAATTATCAGATATACTGCTATTGCTAAGGAATTTTCAGATATTTGGGCAAGCGATTACGAATATCAGAAAAACGGAGAAATTCTTTTCCCGAAAAGACTATTAAGTTTTACCGACAAAACCCGATATATATTTCAAATATCTAAAGGACAAATTGGCGAAAAATTCAGAAATAAGCCATATATTGTTAACGAAAAAGTTTTACCAGGCACATATAGAACTCCTATTAATAATATGATATATATTGGCGATGGGATGACAGACGTACCCTGCTTTTCGCTAATAAAACGTTTTGGAGGAACACCTATTGCTGTTTACGATGCACAAAATATGAAAGCTTACGGTAAAGCATGGGGTTTTATTAAAGATGGTAGAGTAAGCAATTTACATTCTGCTGATTATTCTGTTGGCTCCGATCTGTACAATACAATAATTATGGCTATTAATTCTGTTACCGAGTAAAAATTAAACTGTTCGATTATAATTTAGATTTATGTTATAAATGCTTACACATTTATTTATGATTTTCAGAACAATATGTTATTAAAAATAAAAAAACACATATAATTATATATCCTAATCAGCTTTTTTTATAATTTTGGGGGAAATATAAACCAATAAATTATACTAAATTATGAATATACCTGATAATTTGAAATACACAAAAGAACACGAATGGGTACGTATTGAAGGCAATGAAGCTTTTGTAGGTGTTACTGATTTTGCACAAAGCGAGCTTGGCGATATAGTTTTTGTTGAAATAGAAACTGAAGGTGAAAAACTTGAAAAAGAAGAAGTATTTGGAACAATTGAAGCTGTAAAAACAGTTTCGGATATGTTTATGCCTTTAAGCGGCGAAGTTTTGGAACTTAATCCTGCAATTGAAGATACTCCGGACATTATTAATAAAGATCCTTACGGAGAAGGTTGGATGATTAAAATATCTGTTAATAATTCTGATGAAATAGGAGAATTGCTAGAAGCAAATCAATACAAGGAACTTATAGGAGCATAAAGATAGCGTTAACCACTGAGTGTTAGGCATGTAAATACTTGTTCTTAATTGCCATATTTCTTCATTGTTGAAATTATATAACAATGAAACAATGAAATAATATAACAATATAAAAATGAAACAATAGAATAATGTAACAATAGAAAATATTTTGAATAAGCAAAAAATTAATAAAAGAAAAATATTAAATGATCCTGTTCATGGTTTTATAAATATTCCTTCTGATATTATTTTCGACATTATAGAGCATAAATATTTTCAAAGATTAAAAAGAATTACCCAACTTGGGCTAACACACTTTGTTTATCCGGGAGCAATACATACTCGTTTTCTTCATGCAATAGGAGCAATGTACTTAATGAATCTTGCCATTGAGGTTATTCGTGCAAAAGGTCATGAAATTACTGAAGCCGAAGCCAAATCTGTTACTATAGCAATTTTATTACACGATATTGGACATGGTCCTTTTTCACACACACTTGAAAAAGTATTAATTAATGATGTTTCGCATGAAGATATTTCAATAGCTTATATTAAAAAATTAAATATAGAGTTTGATAATAAATTAGAACTTGCATTAAAAATATTTCAGAATAAATATAAAAAGAAATTTTTACATCAGCTTGTGGCAAGTCAGCTTGATGTGGACAGGCTTGATTATTTGAAAAGAGATAGTTTTTTTACAGGAGTTTCGGAAGGAGTAATAGGATCAGACAGAATTATCAAAATGTTGAATGTTGTTGATGATAACTTGGTTGTAGAGGCAAAAGGTATATATTCAATTGAAAAATTTCTGATTGCCAGAAGATTAATGTATTGGCAAGTTTATTTACATAAAACAGTTTTGGCAGCAGAAGAATTATTGATAAAAATTCTTAAAAGAGCCAAAGAATTAGCAAATAAAAATGTTGAACTATTTGCGTCTCCGTCTTTGCATTATTTTCTATATAATTATATCAACAAAAAAGATTTTTTAAATAATGTTGAAGTACTTGAAAAGTTTTCAGATTTAGATGATTATGATATTATTTCAGCATTAAAAGTGTGGAGTAAACATCAGGATAAAGTTCTTTCAATGCTTTGCCTACGACTAATAAACAGGAAGTTATTTAAAGTTGAGTTGCAAGATAAAGCTTTTGAAAGCAATTATATAGAATCAATAAAGGAAAAATACAAAAAACAATACGGATTAAACAATAATGAAATAGATTATTTTGTTTTTTCAAATACAATTTCAAATAATGCCTATAAAGCAGAAGATGACAAAATAAACATTCTTTATAATTCAGGTAAATTAGTTGATATTACAGATGCTTCTGATGTTTTAAATGTATCGGTATTATCAAAAGAGGTTAAAAAATATTTTTTAATATATCCAAAAACATAATTTAGATTAAAATGGAATTTACAGCACAGCAAATAGCAGAATATACAGGAGGAACAGTTGATGGTAACAAAGAGATCAAAGTAAGTAATATTTCTAAAATTGAAGAAGGTAAACCCGGAACCTTAACGTTTTTGGCAAATCCAAAATACACTAATTATATTTATTCAACCAATGCTTCAATAGTAATAGTAAAAAGTGATTTTAAGCCGGAAAATAAAATTACCGCCACTCTTGTACGTGTTGATAATCCATATTTAGCATTTTCATCTTTATTGAAATTATACGAAGATTCTAAAAGCCCTCAACCGAATATTGATGAACAAACATTTATTGACAAAACTGCTAAAGTTGAAAAAGATATTTATATAGGAGCTTTTACATATATTGGAAAAAATGTAAAAATTGGAAAAAATGCAAAAATTTATCCTCAGGTTTATATTGGCAACAATTCTACAATTGGCGATAACTGTGTTTTAAGACCCGGAGTAAAAATATATGATGATACTATTATTGGAAATGATTGTATTATGCATAGTGGTGTTGTTATAGGTGCCGATGGTTTTGGTTACGCACAACGAACTGATAGTAATTACCAAAAAGTGCCACAAATTGGGAATGTAGTTATTAAAGATGATGTAGAAATTGGAGCTCTTTCATCAATAGACAGAGCTACGCTTGGTTCAACAATTATTAATAAAGGAGTTAAAATTGATAATCAAGTTCAAATTGCCCATAACGTTGTGATTGGAGAAAATACTGTTGTTGTTTCACAAACAGGAATTTCGGGTTCAACAAAAATTGGTTGCAACTGCATGATTGGTGGGCAGGTTGGAATTACCGGACATCTTATAATTGCCGATGGAGTTAAAATTGCAGCTCAATCGGGTGTAGGAGGCAGTATTCTTGAAAAAAATGCATTAGTACAAGGTTCCCCGGCTTTTGAAGTAGGCAAATATCGTAGGTCTTATATTCACTTTAGAAACTTGTCGGATATTTATGCTGAGGTTGAAAACTTAAAAAAAGAAGTGGAAAATTTAAAAAAGAAGTAGTTTCCTATTTCTTTCGCGTAATTGTGTAATTTACATATTCAATAAGAGATTTTTTAGCTTCATTGTCGGGAAATTCATGTAAAATATCTAATGCCTTGGTTTTAAATTCATGCATTTTCTGTTGAGAATATTCAATTCCACCATTTTTAATAACAAAATCAATGGCATCATTAATTTTTTTATCATTTATATTGTTATTCTTTACAGTTCTAATTATCCTTTTTTTATCAGATAGCGAAGCATTATTCAACACATAAATTAAAGGCAATGTCATTTTCTTTTCTTTTATGTCGTTACCGGATGGTTTCCCTGTTTTATTATTTTTGTCAAAATCAAAAATATCATCTTTAATCTGAAAAGCCATTCCAACTAATTCGCCAAATTCCCACATTTTTTTAACTGTTTCCTCATCTGCATTTACCGATTTAGCTCCTATTGAAGAGCAAGCAGCAATAAGTACTGCTGTTTTTTTCCTGATAATATCATAATATACTTCTTCTGTAATATCAAGTTTTCTTGCTTTTTCAATTTGCAACAATTCTCCTTCACTCATTTCTTTTACTGTATAAGAAAGAGTTTGAAGAAGATCATATTCTTTGTTTTCAACAGCTAAAAGCAATCCTCTTGAAAGCAAATAATCTCCTACAAGTACAGCAATTTTATTTTTCCAAAGTGCATTTATGGAAAAAATACCACGACGAAATTGTGAATCATCAACAACATCGTCGTGAATAAGTGTTGCTGTGTGCATTAATTCAATTAAGGCAGCGGCATTAAATGTAGATGGATTTACATCTCCAATTAATTTAGCACTTAAAAAAACCAACATAGGTCTCATTTGCTTCCCCTTTCTCTTTATTATATAATTTGTTATTATATTTAATAAAGGAGTTTTACTTTTCAATAATTTTCTAAAGAACGGCTCAAAAGTTTTGAGTTCTTCAGAAATAGGAGCTTTTATGGTATCTATTGATGACATTTATTAAAAAGCAAATGTTATTAAAATTTAATTTTCAAAATTAAACAAATTTATTTTATAAATGAGAAAACCGTATGATCATCGTATAATCTTGAGTTTAGCAAACTTTAACAATAGCTTCTTTTGTCCAATATTTTTAAAGAAAACAGTAGCTTTTGTGTTTGGAAAACTACCTTCAATATTAATAATTTTACCAAAACCAAATTTTTGATGTTCTACCTGCATACCTACTTGAATTTCATTCAAATTATCAGGAACAAATGATTCTTCCATACTATTTGATAATGGTATTTTTTGTTTATTAATTAATCTTGATTTTTTAGTGAATGTTGTTTTACCATGAATAGCATTAGTTGGCTTGTATGTTGAATCATTTTTAATATCTTGTATTTCGTCAGGTAATTCTACATATAATTCATCAATTTCTTTAAGAAACCTACTTGGCTTGACAAAGTTTAACTCTCCCCATTTATATCTTGAATTAGAATATGATATCATTAATTTTTTTTCAGCCCTAGTTATTGCAACATAAAATAATCTTCTTTCTTCTTCAATGTCTGATTTTGAAAATAATGACATTGGTGATGGAAATAAATTTTCCTCCAATCCCACAACATTTACATGCTTAAACTCCAGTCCTTTTGCGGCATGAATTGTCATAAGTGAAACTTTATTTTTATCTTCCGGTTTATCAGTATCCTGATCAGTTATTAGTGCAACATTTTCAAGATACAGATCAATAGTTGCCAGTGCAATACCTTCTTCTTCAAGTTTATTATCACAAAAATCTTTAATACTGTTTAAAAGTTCTTGGATATTTTCATATTTACTAAGACTTTCTGGAGTTTTTTCATTATAATAACTTTGTAAAATACCTGTTGACTTTGCAACAAATAAGGTCATATCATAAGCATTGATTGTTATGGATTTTTGAATTAGATCAATTATAAAATTTTTAAATTTTATTAATTTCTCAACTGCATTACTTTTTAACCCAATTGTATTATTCTCAATATTTAAAACAACACTCCAAAAACTCGTATTGTTCTCGTTAGCAGTATTTATAATTTTATCAAGTGTTGTTTTGCCAATGCCTCTTACCGGATAGTTTATTATCCTTATAAATGCCTCATTATCATTATTGTTTATTATTAACCTAAGGTATCCCAAAAGATCCTTAATTTCTTTTCTCCTGTAAAATGATAAGCCTCCATAAATTTTATAAGGAATATTTCTTTTTCTTAAAGCTTCTTCAAAAACTCTTGATTGTGCATTTGTTCTGTATAGAATAGCAAAATCAGAATATTTGTAATTGTTATCTTGATTGTTATCAATTATTGTGTTCGCAATAATATAACCTTCTTCACCATCTGTTGCAGCTTTTGCAATTTTCACCTTGTCCCCTACTTCATTGTCTGACCATATTTTTTTTTGTATTTGTTCCTCGTTTTTTTCAATTATTGAATTTGCAGCATTTAAAATTGTTTTAGTTGACCTGTAATTTTGTTCAAGCTTAAACAACGAGTAATCAGGATAATCATTTTTAAAGTTTAAAATGTTTTCAATTCTTGCACCTCTAAATGAATATATACTTTGAGAATCGTCTCCAACTACGCCGATGTTTTTATTAAGAGTAGCAAGTTTTTGTAAAATAAGATATTGAGCAAAATTGGTATCCTGATACTCATCAACTAATATATATTTGAAAAATTTCTGATATTTTAATAATATATCAGCATGATTGTGAAATAAAATATTTGTATTAACAAGTAGATCATCAAAGTCCATTGCATTAGCACTTTTGCATTTTTGCTCATATTGAATAAAAATTTCTGAAATTAATGGTTTTCTGGCTTTTTTATCCCTTTCAAAAAAAACAGGAGTACTAGCGTATTTTTTTGCTGTTACCAAATTGTTTTTAGCAGTTGATATTCTTTTTTGTATTTCATTTGGTTTGTAAACATCTTTATCCAATTCCAATTCTCTAATGATGCTCCTTATAAGGCTTTTAGAATCATCAGTGTCATATATTGTGTAATTAGAAGTATAGCCAAGTTTTTCAGCTTCACATCTTAAAATTTTAGAAAAAATAGAATGAAAAGTTCCCATCCAAAGATTTTGAGCTATATCTTTTCCAACAATTTTATATATGCGTTCTTTCATCTCGCGTGCAGCTTTATTCGTGAAAGTTAATGCGAGTATGTTGTTTGCGTATATTCCTTGATTTAATAAGTTTGCAATACGGTATGTAAGCACTTTTGTTTTCCCCGATCCTGCACCAGCTATTATTAAACTTGGTCCATCAATACATAATACAGCTTCTTTTTGAGCTTCATTAAGTTCTTCTATAAAATCTTTCTTCACTTTTTTATTGTTTCTATGTTATTTATGTAGTGAGTATTCAAAATTTGCCACTAATTCACAGATTATAAAATTAATCTTTTTGTAATTCCTGCCGACTATACAGGGATATTTCCATTCTGTGAATTTGTGGGTTTTTTATTTCTTTACATACCAAATTCAATATTAAAATCTTTTTATAAAATATTTAACTTATAAAAAGCTCGAAATTACTACAAAATGAAATTTTTTCTTGCAGATTTAAAACTATTTATAAACAAATTGATTTTCTCAGGCAACTAAATTGTATTAAAATGTGTCTATGGTATTAATTAGAGTATTGTATGTTTTTAAAATTTTATTAAATTTGTACTTAAAAGCAATGCGTTTTTTATTCATTCTAAATCATTACATTATGAACCTTAAGTATTTAACAACATTTGTTTTGTTGATGAGTATCTCTTTTTACTCATTTTCCCAATTAGAAGAAACTATTGATTCCAGGCTTTTGTCAAAATATAGTCAGGAATATTTGAATAAATTAAAAATGGATAATCCTGACGAATTTGATTTTTTAAATTTTTCAGTAAAAAATTCACATACAATAATGGACTTTGCTGTCGATAAGGCATTCGATTTTAAAATGTTACGCAAAATAAATCCAATTACAAAACAAGAAATTGAAGTAAGCACTCTTGATGAAATTAATGAAAATTTCAATCCTTATTTATATAATTGTAAAATTGGACAAAAAAATCAAATGTGTTACAAAGTTGGAAACACAGATAAAATGATAGTTATGCGTTCAAAGGCATCTCTTGACATGAAATATAGAAGTTATAAAACACAAAAAGAACAAATTAATAAATAATTAATAAAATATTATCATGAAAAAATTACTGGTTTTATCAATAGCATTATTATTTAGTTTTGCAAGCATATTTGCACAATCATTTAATATTACAAATCAGGGTTCCGAGACTACTTGTGCCGGAGTATTAAATTTAGGAAGTTTTACTGCAGGACAAACATACACTTTTACATTATGTTCTGATGATGTATCAAATGGAAATACACATATGTCAGTTGCTCTTACTTCTTATAGTATGGCTGTAGGATCATTTTGTGTTTACGACGGACCGGATGCTACCTATCCACAAATAGGTTGTGATGGAGATTTTCAAGTACCGTGGGCAATTACTGCCTCTCCGGCAAATTTAACCGGTTGTTTAACATTTGTATATATTGCTTCCGGTGCCAGTGACGCATTTGTAGGTGATATTCATTGTAATTTCCAATGTCAAAATGTACAAGCTTTAATAACCACTACTATCCCCGCAGCTACACTTGATAGTGGTATTTATTATGTTGATGTTTGTCAAGGAACTCAAATAACCTTCAATGGTACAGGAACATATCAAAATACAACTTACACACAATCAAATTCAAGTACAAACTTTGAATGGTCATTCAGTGATGGAACAATTCAATCCGGAACTAATTTAACATCTGTAAACTGGACCCCACCTGCAGGTGATGGTTATACAGTTACATTAAGACTTACCGATGACATGAGTTGTCCAAGTACAAATTCTATGGTATATAGAGTTAGGGTTTCAAGAACACCAACTTTTACAGGAACCTATGTTACTCCTACTACTATTTGTGCAGGCGATGATATTACCCTATTCGGGTTTCAAACTCCTTTTAGTCCTCAATGGAGTAGTCAACCACCTAGCACATTATGCGATACTACTTATTTACCCGATGGCAATGGAGCTTCTTATACTACATCTATTACAGTTGCTGGTTTTGACCCTGGTCAACAACTTACAAACATATTAGATCTTCTCGGAATTTGTGTAAACATGGAACATTCATATCTCGGAGATTTAGAAATTTATATTGAATGTCCATCAGGACAAGTGGTTCAATTAGAAGATCAAGGTGGTGGAGGTACTTATCTTGGAGTTCCTTTGGATTGGGACCCTTCTCCTCCAGGAGTTGGATGGGATTATTGCTGGACAAACAATCCAACTTACGGAACAATGGCTAATGAAGGAAGCAACTATTCTACATTGCCATCGGGATCTTATGCTTCATTCCAGTCCTTATCAGGATTAGTTGGATGTGAATTAAATGGAGACTGGACAATTACAGTTTTTGATAACTGGTCAATTGATGACGGTTATATCTTTTGTTGGTGGGTAGATTTTGACCCGAATTTATATCCTGACCTATGGGATTATCAAAATGATTATGTAACATACGTATGGGATGCAACAGGTGGAGGAGGTAATATTTCTTACGATGATGGTTTTGGAAACGGAATTGGAACATATACTACAGCAGGCGCGTCTCAACCATTTGTTTATTCTGTTATTGATGATTATGGTTGTTATTATGATACAACTATATATGTTACTGTAAATCCTATTCCTGACTTGGCTTTCCCAAATGATATTTGTGCAGATGCAGCACCTGTTACTCTAGTGGGAACTCCTGCGGGCGGAACATATTCAGGAACAGGTGTAAGTGGAAACACATTTGACCCTGCTGTTGCAGGAGCCGGACAATTTACAATTACTTATGTAGCAGCAGGTTGTTCTGTTGATTCTGTTATGACTGTAATTCCTAATCCTACTGCAACTTTCACAACATCGCCTATTTGTGAAGGCGATACTTCATTAATTACTTATATTGGAAATGCTCCTGCAAGTGCTACATATACGTGGAATTTTCCAAGTGGGACTGTAATTAGTGGTAGCGGTCAAGGAGCTTATCAAGTAGTTTGGATGGTTGCAGGAACTTATGATTGCACATTATCAGTAATGTTAAATGGTTGTTTGGGAACTTATACTACATCCGTTACTGTAATGCCTGCCGGTTCGCCAAACTGTTGTACTATTCCATTACCGTATGCTGGTGCTGATGATCAAATTTGTGGAAATATTTACACCATGCAAGCCGTACCAAGTTATGGATTAGGAACTTGGTCTGATACTGGTCCTGGAACTGCAAGTTATGGTGATGTTAATAATCCAAATTCATCCGTTTCTGTTAATGCTTATGGGACATATACTTTT
Organism: uncultured Bacteroidales bacterium; assembly: GCA_964442075.1. Lineage (GTDB taxonomy): Bacteria > Bacteroidota > Bacteroidia > Bacteroidales > CAYTAU01 > CAYTAU01. The sequence continues at coordinate 1,123 of CAYTWH010000052.1, read as the reverse complement.
AATTGGAATGAATATAATGGTACTAACTGTGATTCATCAGATAATGTAGTTATTGAATTTATTGAACAACCTGTTGCAAATGCAGGTTCTGATGATCAGGTTTGTGGTTTATCAGCTAATTTAACAGGAAACTTTTCTGTAGGTACTACAGGTTCATGGACAAGTAGCCCTTTAGCTGCAAGCTTTACTCCTCCTGATAATCCTTCTCCCACGGTTACATCACCGGGATATGGCTTATACACATTTACATGGACAGAAGAAAATGGTATATGTACAGATACAGATGAGGTTGAAGTTGAATTTCTTCAAATTCCTATTGCCGAAGCAGGTATCAACCAAACAGTTTGCGGATTATTTGTAGATCTTGATGCAACAATAAGTTTTCTTGGAAATACAGGTTACTGGTCAGGTCCTGCAAATTTTCATGATATTTATGACCCTAATACTATGGCAAATGTTACAAATATTTCGGGGACACAAGAAACGATTACATTATATTGGTATGAAACAAATGGACTATGTGATGGAATAGATTCTGTAAATATTACATTTGTTAAATCACCTGAAAATTTTAATGCAGGTTATGGAGGTAATACATGTGATTCTTCTTTTTCTTTACACGCAAATACAATTGGAACACCTTATGCCAGTGCTTTATGGACAAGTAATGTGGCAGGTGTTTATATTGAAAATCCTACAGATACTGCAACACTAGTTGATATTACAAGTTTAATGCCCGGTATATACGATACTTCTGATTGTATGATAGGTATAAAGTTTATTTTAACCTTAACAAATGGTTCAGGATGTGATGGCTCAGATGATGTATTAGTTGAATTTTTTCAACAGCCTGTAGCTGACGGAGGCATAGATAATGATTCTATTTGCGGTTTATATTATGACTTTGGTGCAACTCCAAGCCTTAACTGTTCTTATGGAGAATGGAGCGTAATTGATCAACCGACAGGTTCAGGTTCTGAAAATTTTAATAATTTTAATAATCCAGAAACAGGTGTAAATGTTCCAATGTATGGTTACTGGACATTTCAATGGGAAGAAGCTAATGAAAATAATCATCTATGTTTTAGCAGAGATACAATAACAATACATTTTATTGAAATAC
>CAYTWH010000051.1:15402-23612 GCA_964442075.1 uncultured Bacteroidales bacterium | reverse complement strand
ATCATTTTGTGTCAAAATTAAAATATTGGCAGCAGAAATCCAAATTAAACATGCAGAAACAATATGCCAAGCAGCAGAAATTGAAATACGGGCTACAATAATAAGAATACAACATGCAGAAACATAAATGCTAACTGCCAAAACAAGAATACAGCATGCAGAAACATAAAAGCTAACTGCCAAAACAAGAATACAACATGCAGAAACATGAAAGCTAACTACCAAAACAAGAATAAAACATGCAGAAACACAAATATTGCACATCTTTAGGTATCTGTTTGCTATCACAAATCATTGCCCGGAGACACTATGGCATTGTGTGGATAGCGTGAGAATTTGTATAGCTTATTCTAAAACGTTAATGGCTTATACAATTGATGCGATAGCAAGTATTGATTACAAATTAGCGCTATTGGAGTTATTATTTACTTTTATTATACCTTCTAATTATGTCGAACATCTCATATACATTTTCTTGATTTAAATCTTTTAATTCCAATTCATACATAAGTTTCTTGTTGTCGGCTATTAAAGTTTTTAGTAATTCGGGATTAAGCCATTTAACAGTTCCGTCTGGCATAATTACATAGCCAGTTGTACAGCACACCTGTTTAACTTTTTCATCTTCATTTATAATACCTAGCTCAATTTGCTTTTTCTTAGAATATGATGGTTGGGCAATAAAAAATGTGTAGTAGCCTTTCTCGATTATTTTATCATACCCAAACATATTTGCATATGGATAACTATTAATATAAACAGTGTCATTTATAAGTACACCCCATACTTCTTTTATCATTCGCTCTTTCTGTGAAGATGGGAGAACTTTTTTAATTCTATAATTTGTTACACCTCCTGCCATAAAAACGTCTCCTTCAGTTCGATGTTTTAATTTAAAATCTACATACTCCGAAGGCTTTTTTTCCTCGAATTCTGCAAATGACAAAAATACGTTAGGTTGATTTTGTCCAAAGAGCATTAATGTATTTGTGAGGAATGCTCCAATTAAAATAATTCTATTCATATTATGCATATATTATTGTTCAATCGTTAATTATTGACAACATCCCAATAAACAGAATGCTCTTATTATTTAAACCTAAAACTACAGTTTTTTTCTTAACAAAACAAAAAAAAGGGTGCAAAGCACCCTTAAATTTTAAAATCTTTCCCTTCGCTTACCTTTTATTCCTCCCTTTTGGGGAGGTTAGGAGGGGCTCTTTTTAATAAAAATCAACCATATAAGGCAATCTTGCTTGTATGCCTTTTACTTTTAAAGCTTGTTGTGCTTTCATATAATAGCGATAGCTTTCGCCCAAATGACTTTTAATTAAACTTGTTTCTGTTTCGCCTGTTAGTTCTTTTACAAACATTTCAAAAGGATCTTCTTGTTTTGGTAATGTAACTATTCTGAAGTTTTCCAGTTCGGCTTTTTCTACTGCAATATCAACTGCTCTGCGAAGTCCGCCAATTTCATCTATCAAGCCAATATCTATTGCATTAATACCGCTCCATACTCTTCCTTGTCCAATACTGTCAACTTCCTCTATACTCATATTTCTTCCTTCTGCTACATGATCAATAAAAGTATTGTAAACTTCTTCTACTTCAATTTGTATAACTTGTTTTTCGCTGGCTGTCATAGGTCTGTACATTGAGCCAATATCGGCATGTTGATTTGTTTTTACATTATCAATTTTAACACCCAATTTGTCGTTCAGTAGTTCCTGAGCATTCCATAAAATACCAAAAACTCCAATTGAGCCTGTGAGTGTTGTAGGGTTACAAACAATAACATCGGCAGGGCATGCAATATAATATCCGCCCGAAGCAGCATAATCGCCCATTGAAACAATAACAGGTTTTGCTTCTTTTGCCAATACTACTTCTCTCCAAATAATTTCCGAAGCTAAAGCGCTTCCACCTGGTGAGTTTACACGTAATACAATTGCTTTGATATTGCTGTCTAATCTGGCTTCTCTAATAGTTTCCGATAAGCCGTCAGAACCAATTGTAGTAAATTCCCCTTTACCCATATCAATTTGACCTGAGGCATAAATAACAGCAATTTTTTCTTTTACTAAGCCTTTACCTTCTTTATGTTTTTTAGGTGCTTTTGTGTATTTTGAAAGTGAAACAAAACGTAAATCTTTATTTGTTTCAGTACCCGAAAGTTCTTTAAGTTCGGCAATAATTTCATCTTTATATTTTAATCCGTCAACAAATTTAAGTTCCAATGCTTTTTCGGCACTTGTAAGCTGCATGCTGTCGGCAATAATATTTAATTCTTCTACACTAATTTTTCTTGTAGCTGATATCCCTGTTAAAAGATGATTCCATATAGAACCAACATAAGTCATGGTTTGCATACGGTTAGCATCACTCATTTCAGTATACATAAATGGCTCAACAGCACTTTTAAATTTGTTGTTTCTGCCACGTATAATTTGTGGTTCTACACCAAGTTTTTCAAGAGTATTTTTAAAGAACATTATTTCGGCATTTAATCCTTTAAATTCAATTAAACCTTCAGGGTTTAAATAAATTTTATCAGCTACAGTAGCGATATAATATGCTCCCTGTGTATAAAAATCGCCGTAAGCAATAATAAATTTATCGGTAGAATCTTTAAAATTAATTAAAGCCTCTCTTATTTCTTCTATAGTAGCAATACCCGATGGAATAACCGAAAGATTAAGAAAAATACCTTTTATATTATCATCGGTTTTAGCTTTTTCAAGATTCATGATAATGTCGTTCAAGCCTATTGTTTGCTGATTTTCCATGCTTTGAAAATTGAAATTATCGAGAGGGTTCTTTGATGTTCGCTCTGATACGGGGACATCAAGTTTAATTTCAATAATTGAATTCTTTTTTACCTTAGTGGTTTTGTCGGCAGTAGCCGAAGATACTATGCCCCCAACAATAAGCATGGTAATAAAAAACATTATAACTGATGAAATTATTATTCCAACAATTGTTGCTAATGTGAACTTTAAAAAACTTTTCATTTTAGTTTAGATTTTAATGATTATTAATTAGATTTTACAAATTTAAGACTTAGACGTTTTGATGTGCTAATTTGTTACATGCAAAAATAGATAAATAATTCAGTTAGGCTATTAAACAAATACATTATTATTGATATTAGAAATTAAATTAAGTTTCTCGGCTTCATTAAATAGCTTTAAAATTGCTCGTTTTCCAATATCTCCGAGCTCAAGCGTAAATTCATTTACATAAAGTTGTATATGATTGTATATTATTTCCCTGTCAATTTCCTGTGCGTATTTTTTCACATATTCATAACTTGAAGAAGGATCTTCAAAAGCAAATTCAATACTTTTTTTAAGTAATGCGTTAAAATCAGTTTTGATACTGTTTTCAAGTTTTTTGTTAATTACAATCCCTCCAAGTGGAATTGGTAATTCAAATTTGTTTTGCCAAAATTCCCCAAGGTCAATTATTTTTATTAATCCTTTTTCCTCATAGGTAAACCTATTCTCATGTATAATTAATCCTGCATCAACTTCGTTTGATAGCAAAGCTTCTTCAATATCAGAAAACAGATATTCAATTTTATTTTTCGCCTCTGGATATGCAATACTTAATAAAAGGTTGGCTGTAGTGTATTCTCCAGGTATTGCAATTTTCACATCTTTAATTTCGTCGGGGTAAATTTTTCTTTTACTAATTAATAATGGTCCGTTTTCATAACCTAAAGCACTGCCTGATGTTAGTATTTCGTATTTATCTGATATATGAGTAAAAGCATGAAAGCTTAGTTTTGTAATATCTAATTGTTTGTTAAAAGCCATTTTGTTTAATTCTTCAACGTCGGCAAGCATTACGTCAAATTCAAAATTACCGGTATCGATTTTATTATTTACTAGTGCATCAAAAATAAAAGTATCGTTTGGGCAAGTAGAAAATCCTATTTTTAACCTTTGTTTCATTAGTATTATAATTTATTGTATTTTTGTATCTTAAATTTCAAAATATATATATTATGAAAATAACAAAAGTAATTCTTTCGGCGATATTTTTTATTGCATTTTTAACTTTTACAACAAATTCTGTTTTTGCTCAATCAAAAAAAGAAAAAAAAGAAGAAAAGAAAAAGCTTGAAACTTCTGCTCCGGCTCCTAAGCCTGTGGAGGCAACAAGTGAGCCTGTACCAGGGGCTGAAGTATATATTGAGCAAGAAGGTTCTTCAAATTTAAATAATCAACCTGCAAATTCAGAAAACGAAAATACTGAAGGTAAAAAAGAAGAAGAAGCAGAAGAAGTTAAACCTGAATAAATCAAGTTATTTTATATTTAAGCTTAATTGAATAAATGTTCGATATAGTTGTTTACTTGCAATCTTTAGATATTTATTCATGGCAAATAATCCTTATCCTGATAGTTGCCGGTTTTATTGTGGGTTTTATTAATACAATAGCCGGTAGTGGCACTATTGTTTCGTATTCAATATTTATGCTGCTTGGACTCCCCGCCAACATTGCAAATGGAACTATTCGACTTGGAGTTATAATGCAAACCTTTGCTGCATCAGCAAATTTTAAACGGCAAAATGTTTTAGATATTAAAAAAGGCTTAATATTAGGATTGCCTGTTATAGCCGGCTCAATAGTAGGAGCACAAATTGCTGTAAACATTAATAAAGATATTTTTGAAATAATTATTGGGGTGGTGTTGCTCTTAATGCTGCTAATGATATTATATAACCCTGATAGATGGATAAAGGGCAAAATTGGTTTAGTGAAAAAAAAGCCTACAATAATTCAGATGCTCATGTTTTTCTTTATTGGTGTTTATGGTGGGTTTATTCATATTGGAGTTGGTATATTTCTTCTTTCAGGTTTGGTTTTAAGTGCGGGTTATGACATTGTTAAAGCAAATGCCTTGAAAGTATTTATAGTTCTTTTATATAGTCCGTTTGCTCTTGCTGTATTTATGTTAAACGGACAAGTAGAATATGCAATAGGTTTAATTGCAGCAATTGGTAATGTTTTTGGAGGTATACTTGCTTCACATTATTCGGTTGTTTGGGGAGCAAAAGTAGTTCGCTGGATTCTAATAGCGGTAATTGTTGTATTTTCATTAAAATTATTTGGTGTTTTTGAAATGTTTTAAAAAAGTTTTTTTCAGACCTTTTTTTATGATGAGTAATTAAATTAAATTTAAACACATGAAAACAATATTTGCAATATGCACAGTATTTTTATTTTTGAATATAGTTTCAAATTCTCAAACTGTGAATTTTTATTACGACAGAGGAGTAGAAAAACTTGAAAATAAACAGTACGAAGAAGCAATAAAGGATTTCAAAATAGTTGCAGAAAAAGATGATTATTACTGGGAAGCTTTTCACGATATGGGAGTAGCTTATCTTGCATTAAAAAAATACGATGAAGCTATAACAGCATTTTCGGGAGCTTTAAATGCAAAAAAGGATTACTACGAAGCATACTTAAAAAGAGCTTACACTTACCTGAAACTTGGCAAAAAGAAAGATGCAATTAAAGATTTTGAGCAAATTATAAACTTAAAACCTGAATATTTGCCTGCTTATGAAAAGCGTGGCGAAATGTATTTATCATTTAAAGAAATCGAAAAAGCATTCACCGACCTTTCAAAAGCAATTGAATTAAACACCAAAAATGGACAGGTATATTTTAACAGGGCTTTGATATATTTGCAGAAAGAAGATACAAGTAAAGCTTTAAGCGATCTGTTATCAGCAATAAAATTCAATAACAAACATAAAGAAGCATATTTTGAGAGTGGAAAAATATATTTTAAACTCAAAGAATATCAAAAAGCTATTGCAAATTTTACTAATGCCATGAGTAATGGTTTAAATAATTCTGAAGTATTTAAATATCGTGCAAACGCATATTATGAAAATAAAAAATTTAAAGAAGCAATAGGGGATTATTCTAAACTAATAACTACTTATAAATCTAAAGATAAAGAGGTCTTTCTAAAAAGAGGTGTATCATATAATGAAACTTTACAGCCTGCTTTAGCTATTAAAGATTTTAACAAAGCAATAGTTTACGACAGGAGTTATTTTCCGGCATATTACGAAAGGGCTGTGTCGTATTCAAAGCAGGGTAAATCTAAACAGGCACTTGCATTAAGAGATTTTGGAAAAGCAATTGAGTTAAAATCAAATTGTTTTGAAGCCTATATGAAAAGAGGCAAGCATTATTTTGATTACCAAAAATTTGAATTAGCAATAAAAGATTTTAATAAATCGATAAAATATAATAAAAACCCTGATGCTGAAATATATTACTTAAGGGGCGCTACTTATTTTGAAATAAAAGATAAGTCTAAAGCTTGTGCTGATTTGAAAAAAGCCAAAGAAATGGGACACAAAAAGGCAGCTGAAGTGCATGGTAATTTTTGCTATTGATACCGAACTAAGCTTAATTAAAACTGAATAGCTTTAATAGGAGATATTTTGGTAATTACAAATGAAGGTATTACCATCATTATTGTTGTAACTAATAATGTGCCGATATTTAGCAGTAAAATACTGGAAATATTTAAATTTATTGGAACGGTATTAACATAATACGATTCTGGATCGAGAGGGAATAAACCTGTGTAATGTTGCAACAAACATATAGCTATACCAATAACATTACCCCATAAAAGTCCTTTGCCTGTTAAAAACATGGCATTGTATAAAAATATCTTTCTTACACTTGCGTTTTCTGCACCTATCGATTTTAGAATACCTATCATTTTGGTGCGTTCAAGAATTATTATTAGTAAACCCGAAACCATGTTAAAGCCGGCTACTAAAGTCATAAGAATTAAAATTACCCACACATTTGTATCAAATAATCTTATCCATGCAAAAAAGTAAGGATATTTTTCTTTAACAGATTGCACTTTAAGTTTTGAACCTGTTTTATCGAATTTTGTGCCTGCTATATTAAAAACAGCCATTTTCATATTATCAAGTTCATTATAATCGTTAATAAGAATTTCAAAACCGCTTATTTGATCATTATCCCAATCGTTAAGTTTTTGGACGTGTCCAATATCTACTATAGCAAACATTTCGTCAAATTCCATAAGACCTGTTTCATATATGCCTTCAATATGAAATTTACGAATACGAGGCGGGTCTTGTATAAAATACGCACTGAGTTTGTCGCCAACTTTTAAATTCAATAGCGATGCAATCTTTTTTGATATAAGAATTTTGTTTGTTTTGGCAGTATCGGAAACTCTAAAGCTTTTACCCTCTACAATATTTTTTTCAAAAAAACTCCAGTCAAAATCAGAGCCAATGCCTTTTAATATAACTCCCTGTATTTCCGTATCGGTTTTTAAAACACCTACTTTGGTTGCAAATATTTGTATATTCTTTATTCCCTTAATATAGGTAATGCCGGGATAAAAATCCTGATTTTTGCTTATTGGAACAGTTTCGAAAGAATAATTAGCATCGTAATTTGTTATTTGTATATGTGAACCAAAACCAACAACTTTTTGCCTTATTTCTTTTTTAAATCCCGATACAATAGAAATAGCAAGTATCATTATTATAAAACCCAAAGCTATACCAATTACAGCAATATTAACTATTGGGCGACTAATTCTAGGCTTAATCTCTTTGTTCGAAAATATTCTGCGTGCTATGTATAGTTCGGTGTTCATATTATATGCAAATGTAATAATATTATATATTATACGAGGTAAATTTGTGCATTTTGAAAAAACTTATTCATTGTAATTTTATCATTGGAATCATTGTAGCATTAAAATGTTTAACGGAACACAAACCTAAGCATCAATTTACAGGCTTATTTAAAATCTACACTTTCGTGATATACTTATTTAGCGATAATCGCTTCGAGTCCAGAAATTGATGCCTTTAATCGCAAAAACCACTGCAATAGCTTAAAAAAGTAGTTCTTTAAAAGAAATGCTTTGTGTCTACTCAAAAATAAATATGTATTTTATTATATAATAAACATTTATTTTTGATTTTAAACAGATGTAATTGTTTGTATATGCATGAGAACCAAGCTTGTGCTTTTGTTTATTAAGTCTCTTTGGCATCATACCAAGGCTGGTATGTACGTAAAGAAGCTTAATGATGTACGTCGGAAGGCTGGTATGTACATAAAGAAGCTTAATGATGTACGTCGGAAGGCTGGTATGTACATAAAGAAGCTTAA
>CAYTWH010000051.1:0-15302 GCA_964442075.1 uncultured Bacteroidales bacterium | reverse complement strand
TGATGTACGTAGGAAAGCTGGTATGTACGTAAATAAGCTTAATAATGCTACCTCCAAGTAAGCAGGTAAGATAAAGAAGCTTAAAAATGCCACCTCCAAGCAAGCAGGTATGGCAAATAATCTTAATAAGGCTAAGCTCAAACCAGAGATTAAGGTAAAAAATAATAGATATTGTAATATTTTCTGCAAGTAGAAGCAGATTTTAAAAAAATCTAAAATTAAAAGGAGGGTTTTCTTTTTTTCGTATATCTTTGGGGGGGTGATGTTATACAATTTTGCATTAAACGTTTACATTCGGCTTTATTAAACATTAATAACAACTTATAAAGCCAAAGTACAAAAACAGCAAATTATATAACAAGCATTAATGCACGTTATCCTAACGTTGTGCATTATTAATGAAAGATCAGTAATGAATAAAAAGCTTTACATATTAATAATAATTCTATTAACTTCAATTTATGTGAATGCTTCTCGATGGGAGCCTGCCAGAGAGGAATTTGATTATTTAATAATAAATAATGAATTAATTATTACTGGTCAAATAATTAAGCGTTCTAAACCAAAAATAATGACATGGAATTTGTCTGAGCTTAAATATTATATCTATACTATTAAAGTCAATAAAATAATAAAAGGACAAGTTGAGAAGAAAAAGATTAAGTTGAAAGTAATGTTTACAGAATATTTTAAAGGAGACAGTTTGTTAATTTTCATGAATTCTCAATGGGATAAAAGAGCTAATGGTATAATAGAAATAACCAAGAAGAGAGGACAGATTTTAGAAAACTTTATTTCTCAATATAATGAATTAGTTGAAATAATTGACTCGACAGAGTTCAAATCAAAAAGATATAATTGGATAATGGATTTATCTTCGAATTTCTATACATCTGATATAGGAATATATATATTGCGTGCTGAAAAAGTTGAAAAATCAGAGATTGAGAAATTAACCAAAACATATTTTTCATTTGGAAAAATTCAAAACCAACACAAAAGTTTATTGGAATTTTTAATAAACAATTCAAGTTCAGAGTTAGTTGCATATATCAAAAAATATTCAGATTTGAATAAATATTATCTTGAATATTCTTCGAGTGAAAATTATGAGGAAAAAGTCGTATTAATAGATAAGTTTATAGCAAGATATAATGAAATACAGCCTGACTGATAAAATAACAATGCACAACAGTAGCTCAAAACACAGAGCCGCCCTACGGGACAGCACCGATGTTTTAGCTGCAAACGTTACTCTTTAATAAATTTTATAGTTTCAAACGAGTTATCCTTATATCTAATGCTTATTAAATAAATTCCTTTTTCCAAACCTTCAGTATTATATGTAAAACTATTTTCATTAACATCAGAGTTAACATAAACAGTTTGGCATAAAATATCGTTTATCTGAATAAAATCTACATTACTCAAATTATCAATATTAAGAGTTTCTTTAACAGGATTTGGATAAAGCAGCAATTTTTCTCTGTTAACTAAATTAACATCAGTAATATTACTAACCGTGAAAGAATAATCTGTTTCGGCTGTACTTACTTCTTTATTTGTTACAACAAGCATAAGTTTAGTTAAAGTATATGCTGTTGGTTTATCAAAATCGGTAATAGTTGTAGTACTAATTGGAATTATTTCTTTAACAAATAAATTTTGATAAGCAATTAGATTAATATCCCATTCACCGCCAGCTGATAAGTCAAAATCAAATTGCAGTGATGTGAAATTTGCAGTTAATTGGTAATAATGTGCTGCACATGCATTAAGCGAATTTGAATTGTTTACAGGATATGAGCCAAAATACTGCTCTGATGCAAAATTTGGTATATTAAGTATTTCATAATTATAAGCTGTTCCAAGGCTTGTGTCATCAATATAATTTGCCAGAGTCCAGTTAGATAACATTTCCTGAAAATTTAAGGGGTATGATATAGTAGCTAATGAGCTGTTAATACCGCTAACTCCATTTAAAGTATTGGCAACAAGATTTGTTATAAAAGCAGGTCCAATTGTTTGTTCCGACAAGTATGTGAAAAACAACATTGTTTGAACATAATCTGAAAATTGTTGATCCCATACAATTAAATTGTTGTCAGAATCAGCAGGGAAATCAACTATAGGGTCGGGGTAACCAAACAAAACCATTGCAAATTCTGCACATCCTTCATCAAGCCATGTTTCTTCGTTAGGGTCGGCTCCAAAATGTATTAAATGTTGTAATTCATGCGATAAAACAGAAAGAGTGCTGTAGCTTGTCGGGTCAACAGGGTTACAACTCATATAAAGCATTTCACATTCATTACTGTGGTCTCCTGTTATTTGAGCTTCTGTTTCGGTTATTTGATTAAAGGCAGAAAAATATCCGTCAAAAGTAGAGCCGTTATAAGTACCAAGAGCGGAGTAATAAAAAATAACCTTAGGGTCGCCATCTAATTCATCAGGGATTACACCAAAATAATGAATATCCATTTCAACAATTCCCATACTTGTATCAGCAAGAGTAACATCTTCGAGATAATGAATTACGGTATCAACATCTTGTTGTGTCATTGAACTTCCCCATTCAGAATCAGCAACAAAAACATAAGAATTGTCGCCAACTGCTCTGCAGCTTGCATTTTCCTGAATCCATTGTGGTGGCATAACAGTAAGATCCCATCTCCAGAAAGTTTTAGTATCGCCAACAATGTATGCATTTATATCTTTCGATGCTTTTATTTGCTCGTGAAGAGCTTTATCGGCATTTTTTAAATATGCCTGTTTCCCTTTTTCAATATGCTCTGATAACTGAGCTTTTACAGTATAAAAAGAAAAAATGGAAATTAACAGAATAAGTAAATTTGTTTTCATTTTAAGGTTTTATTGATTAGAAATGTAAAAGTAATAAGTATAAAGGAATTTCTTAAATATATATTAAAAAATATTTGATTTATGTTTAATTTCCTTTGATAGATAGTATCGTTTAAAACATTGTAAACATCTTGTTAAAGCGATATATTTTAGCAATTTGCAAATCTGTTAAAAAAAGAATAAATTATTAATTTGATACATTAATAATTAATTCCTACATTTAGGTCTTTAAAATTTACATAAATTCAAGTTATAAAACTATGAGAAGAATTACTGCATTTTTAAACAAAAACAAGTCTTTAATTTTCTTTTTTCTTTTTTTAATTGTTGCTCTATTAATTACAGATGATGCATTTGCACGTTTGGGTGGTGCAGGAGGAAGCAGAAGTGGCGGTGGTGGCGGCGATGGAATAGGTGCTTTAATTTTTTATATATTTATGTTAATCCCGTTTCCTTTTAATTTAATAGTTATAGCAATAATTATTGTTGGATACATTTATGTAAAGAAAAAAGCAAAACAAAAATCTGTATTTAACAAACTTCCAACAGGAGCAACTACAGGAGCTAAGGCAGTTGGTTATGATACATTTATTGCAAACAATCCAAGTTTTGACGAAGCCAAGTTTAAAGAGAAAGTGAAAATTGCATTTACCGATTTACAGTATGCATGGCAGGATAAAGATATGACGAAAGTTAGAAAGTATATTTCTGATGGAATGTATCAAAGACTTAACACCCAGTTTAAAATGATGGATATTCTTTCTCAGAAAAATACCATTGAAAAACTTAATGTTAAAAACATATATATTGACAAAATTGAAAGCGACGGATTTTACGATATTGTTCATGTTGCTGTACATGCATCAATAGTCGATAAGTTTATTAGTGATAAATACAAATCGTTGAACTCCGGTGGTGCAGAAGACTTTGTTGAATACTGGTCGTTTTTAAGAAAACGCGGAGCTGAAGAAAAAGATATGTATTCTACTAACAATTGTCCTAAATGTGGTGGCGATTTACCTACAAAAGCAAGTGAAGTTAGTAAGTGTGAGTATTGTGGCAGTATAACAAACTCAGGTGAATTTGATTGGGTTCTTTCTGAGATTACTCAGGCTGACGATTATGTTACATCTAATCCTATGGCAGTAAAATCAGCAAATCTTAACGAAGCAGTTTTAGGTTTGGTTGAAGATAACGAAGATTTTGCTGTTCAGCTTATTGAAGATAAAGCAAGCAATGGATACTTGCAGATACAAACGGCAAGGGTTGCTAAAGAGCCTAAGCTGATGCGAAGGTTTGTTTCAGATGAAGTTTTCGAAAAACTAACAAAACAATTTGATGCTGAAGAAGAATTTGTTTACAACAGACTTTATCTTAATGATGTTGCATTAATAGGAGCAATGCAGAAGGATAACAAAAATGTATTGATGATATCTATAAAATCATCTTATCAGAGAGTTATTCCAAGAGATAAAAAAGTTGACATTCTCGATGTTGCTGTTACTTCAAAAAATGAGGTAGTAATAATGAGTCGTGATATTAAAGCAGGAGAATCAAAAGGTTCTCTTTATTCTCATAGTTGTCCAAGTTGTGGCGCTCCTGTTGGCGATACAATAGATACTAAATGCGAATATTGCGGAGCTGAACTAAATAGTACAAGCAACGAGTGGATAATTACAGATATAATGGATATACAAGCTTATTATTCATATTATGCAGCAAATGCAGCTAATTTTGTTGCTAAAGTTGACCCTGAAAAATTAGACAGTCTTTACAAAGTTCGTGATTATGCATTTAATAATGTATTAATTATGGTTGCTGCCGACGGTGTATTTGATAACGAAGAACTTGAGTTTACTAAAAAACTTGCTAAAAAGTGGGGATATAAACTTGAGAAAATACAACCAATGTTCCAAATGGCACAAAATGGTAAGTTAGTTGTTCGTATGCCCGAAGATGATAAATCGCGTAATAAGATTTACAAATTAATGGAAAAAGCTGCTAATATTGATGGTAATGTTTCACAGGAAGAGCAACAATTACTTGATAGTATTAAACAGCAATATATACAGAGTGCATAAGCTTATTATAAAAATAAAGACAAAAAACAAAAAATTAAAGTAGAAAAATAAATATTAACCAAGTCACAAAATCCCTCCCCTTTGGGGAGAGCCTGTCCCGAATTTATTTCGGGATTAGGTGGGGCTTTAAAAAAAATAACAAATGAAAAATTTTATTATTTTATTCTTATTTGCAGGTCTAGTAATGCTTTATTCTTGCGGTGAAAACACTTCTGAAACAACAGATAATAATGAAGTTGTTGAAAATAGTGAAACAACAGATAACTCTGACGTTGTGGAAAAAACTTCTGATAATAAAACAGGAGATGCAAAAAATTGTGACGAGTTTCTTGATGAATATGAGGTGTGGATTGAAAGCTATATAGAAATAATGGCTAAGTATTTGAAAAATCCTATGGACGCTGCTTTAGCAGAAGAATACATTGAAGTTGTTCAGGATGCTGCAACATGGTCAACACAATGGCTGAAAATGATATCTTGTGCCAGCGATGAAAAATATCAAAAACGATTTGACGAGATAGCAGAAAAAGCTGATAAAAAAATGGAAGAGCTTGGTTTGCAATAAACAGGGTGAATTAATTTGCGATTTTAAATTTTAGATTAAAGGACTTTTTCTTCTTTTTTACTCCTTTGGTAAAATAAATTTGAATAAGGGGTTTTTGTAATGGAAATAAATGGAAGTTTTCGGTTATACTAATATTAGGACGCATAAAAACAGCACAATATGACAGATAAGCAAAAGGAATTTTTACAATTAGCTGTGATTGAGAAACTCACCTATGATGAAATTTCAAAGAAACTTGAATTAGAAAGAAAAGTCTTTGCTCCTTGGTGGGATGCATTAAAAACGGAAAGAGAACAACTTACTTTAGTTCGAGATAAATGGCAAGCTAAATGTCCTGAGCTTGATTTCAACGAATTTAGAGAGTGGTTTGAAAAAGCTGATAAAAAATGTTTCTATTGCGATATTACAGAAAAGGAAGTTTTGGAGTTGTGGAATAAATATCCTGATTTAACAAAAAGAAACCGAGGCAGAAAATTAGAGATTGAGAGATTAGAACCAAATCTACCTTATAATATAACTTCAAATCTTGTTTTCTCATGTTATTGGTGCAATAATGCAAAAACAGATACTTTTACTAAAGATGAGTTTATTGAGATAGGTAAAGTAATTAGAAAGATTTGGAAAGAGAGGCTTAAATGATTGCAGATTGGTTAACAAATAAAGTTTACTTGGCGGGCAAGCTGAAACTTGATAATACTAAAACTTGCAGAGATATTGAGAAAGTGTTAAAATTTTTCAATTGCGAATATGATTTTCTTCCCAACACTAGAGATATTTGGGCAAGAGACTTTATGCCAATTCAAGTATCACACGACAAGTTTGTTGAGTATAGATACGACCCTGACTATTTACAAGGTACAACTCTGGCATCAAGAGAAATAAAAACCTATCCAGATATTGTATGTGATGCAATAGGGCTAAAAACCACCAAGTCGGACATCATATTAGATGGTGGGAATGTTGTAAAATCTTCAAATGCAGTAATTCTAACGGATAAAATTTTAGAGGAAAACAAATATCACTACAAGAAAAAACAGCTACTTGATAAGCTAAAAGAGGTTTTTGAGGTTGATAAAGTGGTGCTGATTCCTTGGGATTATGAATGTGAATTTGGTCATTCGGATGGAATGTTAAGATTTATAAACGAAAATACCGTCTTGATAAGTGGTTTCTATGAATTTGCAGATTTGGAATTGAAAGAACAAATGCTAAAATCATTCAAAAAAGCAAAATTAGAATGGGAATGGCTAAGGTGTTCTGAGAAGGAAGAAAACGAACAGAATATTGCATACATTAATTTTTTGCAAACAAAAGATTTGATAATAATTCCAAAACTAAATGTAAAGAAAACCGACAACCTTGCATTTGAACAAATTTCAGAATATTATACAGACTATGCAAAGAACAAAAGGATAGCACAAGTTGATATGAGTGAGATTATTAAATATGGAGGTGCTTTAAACTGTATATCATGGACAATAAAAGAAAAATAAATAAATCTATGAATGAAAAATTAAGAAAGTTAGAAAAAGAAATGTTTGAGGAAATTTAAGGTAAAGAGGAAGTTGAAAAGGTAGAAAAATTACCAAAAGTAAATTTGCCTAAGGAATATAGTTCGATTCCAAAAAGAAAAAGATTTGAAATTGATAAAGAATAATAATAAAAAATAAAGATATATGTGTCTTGACAAACGTTTAAAATCATAGTCACCCTGCGGGATGGCAACGCTTTTTAGTGCCATTGTTACCACATGTTTAAAAAATGGAAAGTTTCAACGATATTTGTAACACATTAAATGAAACATACGAAAAGCTTTTTGATAAATTAGTAAGCACAATAAAAATATATAACTAAAACCTTGTATACCATGCCGAAAAAAGAGCCAAATTTACCAATTGCACAATAAAAAACTGATTTAGAAGCTTCAATTATAAAAGAGAATAAAAATGAGCGATAAAAACAAACCGATAATTTATAATAACGAAAAACTAACAGAGTTTTTACTTTATAAATCTTCTAATGGAGATGTAAAAATTGATGTTTTATTGCAAAATGAGACAATATGGCTTCCTCAGAAAAAAATAGCGCAACTTTTTGATGTTAATGTTCCTGCAATTTCTAAACATTTGAATAATATTTTTGAAAGTGTAGAATTGGAAAAAGGAGCAACTGTTTCCATTTTGGAAATAGTTCAAAATGAAAATGGAAGAAAAGTAAAACGAAAATTGGAGTATTATAATCTTGATGCAATTATTGCAGTTGGTTACAGAGTAAATTCGAGCAGAGCTACACAGTTTAGAATTTGGGCAACACAAGTTTTAAAAGAGTTTATAATAAAAGGTTATACAATGGATGTAGAGAGACTGAAAAATCCTACTCCAATATTTGGCAAAGATTATTTTGACGAACAACTGGAAAAAATTCGTGATATTCGAAGTAGTGAAAGGCGTTTGTATCAAAAAATAACAGATATTTATGCGGAATGTAGTATTGATTATGAGAAAAATAGTGAAATAACAAAAATCTTTTTTGCAACTGTACAAAATAAACTTCATTGGGCTATAACCAAGCAAACTGCTGCTGAAATAATAACATCAAGAGCTAATCATAAAAAAGATAAAATGGGGCTTACCTCATGGAAAAACTCACCAAAAGGAAAAATTAGAAAATCGGATGTTTCTATTGCTAAAAATTATCTTACAGAAGTTGAATTAAAACCATTAAATCGTTTTGTAACCATGTATCTTGATTATGCCGAGCATCAGGCAGAAAAAAGTATTCCAATGACAATGAAAGATTGGGCAAATAAATTAGATGTATTTTTGAAATTTAATGAAGAAGATATATTGCAAAACGCGGGAAAAGTAACAACAGAAATAGCTAAAGCATTTGCTGAAAATGAATTTGAAAAATATCACACAATTCAAGATCGGCTTTATGTTTCAGATTTTGATTTGGCAATAAAAAAACTTTTAAGTGAAGATTAAGAATCAGCCCTGTCAAAAACTATTTTTTTACCATCTATTATGCAGGAAATAATGTCTTTATAATTTACAATTTCAATTTTTTTGCTTGTTTCATTATTTGCAACAAAATGTGTGTCTGAATAAGAAATACATTTAGGAACTGGAATAAAATAAATAAACTTACCATCTTTTAAAATAAGCTGGTGTTTGGCTTTAGCAAGTAATTTTTCAAATGTAATTTTGTTTAATTTCATCTGTTTATTAGTGTAAAATATTCAAGATATTTTTTGAAATATTATCATTTTCTTTTAAAAGTACAATATATGAACCATTTGGTATATTTGAAACATCAATTTCAGTTATATTTTTTGTTGCTTTTGATTTGTAAACAACTTTTCCCAACATATCAATAATTAAAACGTCAGGTGAATTAATATTATTGCCTGTTTCAATAAATAACATACTTTTAACAGGGTTAGGATATATTGAAACGGAGTTTTCAAGATCAACATCTTTAACAAATATACTATTTGTAACATTAACAGTAATTGTGTCTGATGCATAGCATCCATTAGCCTGAGAAACAGACAGCCAATAAGAATATGAACCTTCTCCTAATTGGTTGCCATCAACAAATATTATATTTCCTGTTGATCCTGTGTTCCAAAGATAGCTGTCATAAATGCCACTTGCACCAATAATAACTACATTATCAGTAGTTATATTTAAATCATCACCTAGATCAATATAAGGGGTGGTTAGAATTGTGATATTAATATCATCATTATTTTCACATCCATTAATATCACTTACTGTTATTGAATAACTCCCTGTAATTTCCGGTATTATTATGTTAACAGTATCGCTTGTTGACCATAAGTATGTAGTGAAAATTGTATCAACAAAAATTGGTTGACCGTAACAGATGCTTGTATCGTTTCCAAGATTTAATGCAGGATAATCAAAAACCTGAACAGTAAATGTGTCTATGCTTAAACAAGAATTTATATCAGTAAAAGAGTAATATATTTCGTGAATACCAATACCTGCAGTATCAGGGTCGAAAATTGTATTGTTAATAATGCCTGAAATTGTTCCACCTGACGGTGCAATTGTAAAAGTATCTGTTTCAGAATAGATGCAGTAACTGTTCTCAATTCCAGTAAAATTAGCTTGAGAAGAAGCATGTACTGTTACCGCTTGACTTATAGTACAAACACAATTATTTGTATCGATAAATGAATATGATATATCAAATAGTCCTGATGTAGTATAAGAAGGATGAAAAATACTATCAAGCATTCCTTCTCCTGAAAAATATCCACCAAATGGCAATCCTGTAAGAGTGTCAGAATTATCGTTATAGCAATATGGAGATTCCAAACCCGATATTGAAAGCGTAACAGCAGGAGGGTGTACGTAAGTTTGTTGACTCATTGAACCGATACAAGAATTTGTATCAGTATATGTGTATGTAATAGTTTGATATCCGGTAAGTGAATAGGGTGTAAATACGCTATCAGTGATACCATTGCCTGAGAAAATACCTGCAACCGGTGTTCCATAAAGAGTATCAGAAATATCTCCCTGACAATAGATAGTATCAAGTCCTGTAAAACTTACAACAGGATTAGGATTTACTGTTAACATTGCAGAATTACTTGTATCGCTCCCGCATGAATTGGCAGCATAACATCTGTATGTTCCATTATTAGCCGGTAATACGAATCCAATATTATAAGTACTGCTGTTTGATCCAATAATATTACTTCCGTTAAATTGCCATTGAAAAAGAGGAGAATTTCCTGTTACTGCAATATTAAAAGTAATTGATTGACCTTCGCATAATGTAGTATCTGCTGGATGCCCTGTGAATAAAGGTGCTTCAAGAACTGTTAAAGTTGCGATATTACTGGTTGTTGTACCAAAATCGTTATCTATAACACATGTATAGCTTCCTGTATCGGGGATTGAAACGGGGTTTATTATCAGTGTGTCGTTTGTTGCTCCTGTAATATCAGAACCATTAAGTTGCCACTGATACGATAATGGACTGGAACTACTTACGTTGATAAAAAATGCGGTAGAATCTCCATTACATATACTAATATTAACAGCTTGTGTTATTATTACAGGTGCAGAAGCCCATCTGCCAAAATAATTACTTTGATTAAGTCCGGTAGTAGTAAATTGTCCTCCAACAAAAATATCATTATTATATTCGTAAACAATGTATCCATCATTATTTAATCCATCGCCAAGAGGATTCCATGAAGAACCATCCCACATTGCAATTTTATTTGCAGGATTTCCATCAGCATTTGAAAAGGTTCCTGTAATATATAATTCTCCTGAGTTTCCTGTAATACTATAAACAGTACTATCTACACCATTTGATATTGCAACCCAGCTGGCATTGTTCCACATTGCTATATTATTGGCAGGTGTTGCTCCGACAACAGAAAAATCCCCTCCAACAATAATTGCGTTATTTGTATAGCGTAGTGAATAGACACCCGCATTTGTCCCACCATTGAATTCGCTCCAGTTTGTTCCGTCCCATATAGCAAGGTTATTTGCTGTGCTACCATCTGCATTTGTGAAAGTGCCGCCTGCAATTATATCAGTATTATATGCACATAATGCATATACAGTATTATCAATTCCTGTCCCAAGGGCAGACCAATTAGTGCCATCCCATTGTGCAACACGGTTAGCGCTTACTCCGTTTACATCAGTAAATTCCCCGCCTATATAAAAATTAAAATCTCCTTGTTTTATTATAGTATTAACAGTTTCGTTTGTTCCTGTACCATATCCTATCCAGTTTGTGCCGTCCCACATTGCAATATTATTAACTACATTTCCGCCGGCATTAACAAACGTACCTCCAATATACAAATTATTAGCTCTAACAGCAATTGTTCTAACTACTCCATCAGTTCCTGTTCCGAGCGCACTCCATGATGTACCATCCCATTTTGCAATATTATTTACAGTAACACCTCCTGCATTAGTAAATTGTCCTCCAACATAAATATCTCCATTCATTTCAACAATTGCGTAAACAGTGCCATCCGGTGCATTAGACGGTAAAAATTGGTCATCCCACTGTTCGTTTTGACTTAATAAATTTAGGCTAATAATTAAAGAGATAAGTAAAAATGTAAATTTTATTTTCATTTTATAAATTTTAGTGGTTATAAACACTTTAATTTTAAGTGCGATAAAATTATGAAAATATTAGTTAATTATCAAAAACGTAGGAAATAATATTTGCTCCCATTTTAAGAGCTTTTAAACGAGTTTCTTGTGAATCATTGTGAACAGATTGGTCTTCCCAGCCATCACCAAGGTCACATTCATAAGTATAAAAGCAAACTAATCTGCCTTTGTGTAGTATGCCAAAGCCTTGTGGCGTTTTTCCATCGTGCAAATGTATTTTTGGTAAACCATTAGGAAAGTCATATTTTTGATGATAAATTGGGTGTGAAAAAGGTATCTCAACAAATTCATCATCAGGAAAAACTTTTTTTATTTCACGCCTGATATATTTATCCATACCGTAATTATCATCAATATGCAGAAATCCTCCGGCTAATAAATAATTGCGTAAGTTTTCAGCATCCTTATCTGAAAATATAACATTTCCATGTCCTGTCATGTGTATAAGCGGACAACTGTAAATGTCCATACTTCCTGTTTCAACAGTTAAATAATCAGTAAAAATATTTGTATTAAGTTCTTTATTGCAAAATTTTATCAAGTTTGGTAAACTTGTAGGGTTTGCATACCAATCACCTCCTCCCGAATATTTTAATAAACCAATTTTAACAGAAGTATCTTGAGGAAAGACAAGTATGTTTGAAAAAAGTAATATTATGATTATAAGTTTATACATCATTTTATAATCCTTCCATTTCTATAAAAGCCTTCTTCTTTTTTAGTATTATTGCTTTTCATTTTAATAATCTTACCTTCATCAAATTCTTTAGTATCAGTCAATTTGCCGTCCTTATAAGTTTCAATTTTTATAATATTGCTGTTTATATCCCATTCAATGCTTCTGCCAATTTTATATCCCATTTTATAAGTTTCTTGTTTTTTTATGTATCCATTATCAAACCATTCAAGCCATTTTCCTGCAGCATAGTCATTAGTGTAAAAATGTGTATATTGTTTTTTATCATTATCATAATATTTTTTCCAGCATCCGGTTTTTAATCCCTCTTTATATTCTCCTGTTACTTTAATTTTATTATTTTCGTAATAACTGGTCCAAATACTATCTTTTTCAAATTTTTTATATTGCCCCGTAAGCCTTATATTTCCATTTGCAGACCAATGTGTTTCAGTTCCATTTGAATTAAGAAAATCAATTTCAAATTTTTTATTACCATTATCAAACCAAGCTTGCCATATCCCTGTTGGTTTATTGTGCGTATATTGTTTTATGAATTGTTTTTGCCCGTTTTTATACCAATATGACCATATCCCATTTAATTTTCCATTTGTATAATTTATTTCTTCTTTAGATTTATTGTCGCTATAAAAACTAACAGCTGTACCTGTAAACGCTTCTTTAGAATTTTGTAAATAGTATATGTTCTTTTTCTTTGTAATCTTTCTTATATCAGCATTTTGAGAATGACAATTACAAACAGGAATAATTATTAATGTAATTATTGTAAGTGATATTTGTAAAAATTTCGACATATAATGTTTTTGTAAAAATAATATTTTTTTTTAAAATCAATCAGTTTTTAGTGCACCAATAATATCTTTTATATCTATAATATTATGCCGATTCAGATAATTTCCAATGCCATCAATAATTTTAACAGATATCTTAGGGTCGATAAAATTTGCTGTTCCAATTTGTATTGCTGATGCACCGGCAAGAAAAAATTCAATTGCATCGGTAGCATTCATAATACCTCCGAGACCAATAATAGGAACCTTAACAGCCTTAGAAACTTTCCAAACCATGCCCAATGCTACAGGCTTTATTGCAGGTCCCGAAAGCCCACCTGTAATGGTTGACAACAAAGGCTTTTGAGTTTCTGCATTTATTGCCATTCCAAGCAAAGTATTAATTAATGAAATAGCATCTGCACCGGCATCTTCAACTGTTTGTGCAATTTCAGCAATATTTGTTACATTAGGCGAGAGTTTTACAATTAATGTTTTTTTGTAAACTGCTCTTACTTCTTTAACAACTTCACTGGCAGATGAACAATTAGTGCCAAATGCCATTCCGCCTTCTTTTACATTAGGGCATGAAATGTTTAACTCAATTGCAGGAATATTATCAAGCTCATTAATTATTTCGGCTGTTTTAATATAATCTTCAACTTGTGAACCTGATACATTTACAATAATATTTGTTTTATATTTTTTTATCTGAGGATAAATTTTTTCAGCAAAATATTTAACTCCCTTATTTTGTAGTCCAACAGCATTTAACATACCCGACGCTGTTTCTGCCATTCGCGGGTAAGGGTTTCCTTCGCGTGGATTTAGAGTTGTTCCTTTTACAATTATTCCACCCAATTTATCGATATCAATAAAATCTTCAAATTCCTGTCCGTAACCAAATGTGCCGGAAGCTGTTATAACAGGGTTTTTAAATTCTAAGCCTGCAATATCTGTTTTTAAGTTTACCATTTTAATACATTTAAGTTAAAAACAGGTCCATCTGTACAAGTACATACGTTTCCATGAATTGTATCTGTAACACAGCAAAGGCAAGCACCTATTCCACATGCCATCATATTTTCGAGAGATACTTCACAATCAATATTTTTCTGTTTAGCAATTTTTGCTATTGCTTTTATCATTGGTTCAGGACCACAAGTATATATTTTTTTGTAATTAGATATGTTATTTTTAAAAATGGAATGATGTGTAACAAAACCTTTTTCGCCATAAGTTCCGTCTTCTGTTGTTATTAATACCTTTCCGTATTTTTCGTATTCGTCAATTTCCAAAATATCGTTTTTTGTTCTTACGCCAATTAAAATTGTTGGAATAAATCCGTTTTTGGTGAAATTTTTTGCAAGATATAGTAGGGGAGCTACACCGCATCCGCCACCAATTAATAAAACATCTTTGGCATCAATTAAATTGAAATGATTGCCAAGCGGAAATATTGTATTTAAAAAATCGCCTTCTTCAAGATATGCCAGTGAGCGAGTTCCTTCGCCAACGATCTGGATTAGAAATTTAATTGTATTTTCCTTATAATCTACATTGTGTATAGATAAAGGTCTGCGAAGAAAAGTTGACTTTGAATTTTCAATTAATACTTCGGCAAATTGTCCCGATAATATTTCCGGTAATTTTTCGGGCGAAAGAAGTTCTAAAATAAAATAATCGGGTGTAAGACGCTTTTTTCTTACAATTTTTAAGTCTAATATTTGTTTTGGCATTTTGTGAAAAAATTGAATCAAAATTCAACTGTAAAATTATTAAAAATATATTAATTGTTCAATTGTTTCATTACTCAATTGTTCAATTGTTGATATAATGCTTACAAACATCAATTTGACACAGAGTACGTGGCATTTTTTTAGTTTTTTGGACTTACTGTTTTATTATTTTCCTTGTTATCGTTTCTTTATCTGTTGTTACTTTTATAATATATATGCCTTTTGGCTGTGCATTTGCTTGTATGAATTGCAAATGTACTTAACTTTGAGCGAAGGCAGATTTTCTTTAAAAAGCATCCGATTTTCAATGTACATATTCAATTTGAATTTATCTACTATTTTGAAATAGACTCTTCAAAAAAGTTTAGTTCAAACATAGTTGCCTGAGCAAAAACTT
>CAYTWH010000050.1:0-23626 GCA_964442075.1 uncultured Bacteroidales bacterium | reverse complement strand
CGTTAGCAAAAATATCAGAAATCTAAACAGCACAAAAGGTATAAAATGAATAAATATTGGAAATTAATAATTCTGTTAACAATCAGTTTTAGTATTCAAGCTCAGGTTAATGATACGGTTTGGTTGGATAAGAAATGGATAGAGACAGTTAAGGACAGTGCTAAATATTATAGGTTTTCATCTTTTGATGAAAAGAATCAACGATATGTAATTAAAGAACCAGCTCGGCGTAGTTTGTAACTACGTCGCAAATAAAAAGTAGTTTCCAAACTACTAATACCTAATTACATTAATTTTTGATTTTTGTCTTAAAATTTAAAAGGATAATTTACTTTTTGCAATTACAAAGTTTTTGTTTTAGTAATTGGCTTAATTTTCCCCAAAATGTTGATCTTAGGGATTGGCAATAATTGTTTATGTGCATACAATACCTTATAATTCATAATATGTTTCTTTTTTACAACATTATCTATTCTTGAATACCTGTAGTATTTATTAAGCAGATACTGTAGTTTTTTATCAATAATTATTTCCTGTCCTTCGGGTATATATAATATTATTTTTACATTTTGGTCATACCATTTTCTATCCATTGGTATATCAAAATATTTATCAAAATATATTACAGAATCTTTAAAATTAAATTTATACTCAATTTCTTTTGCGTGATTTAATGCAATATCTTTTTCAATGCCTCTGGCATATTTAGTAATTTTAATTTCAATATTATCCTTATCACTTGTTTTGATTTTTAAATTAGGAATTCCATGTAAACATGTTTCATTATTATTGTTTGAAACAGCAATAATGTCATCAATACATATTTGATTATAACTATCTTCATTTTTATTAAAATCTTTACCTAATTTAAGATATAAAGTGTCTGATGATAAAGTGTCTATTTGAATTGTTTCACTTATATTAGCACTGCTTGTATGATTTTTTACTTCGTGCATTGTAACATAAGCAAGCATAATTATTCCTATTATCCATGTGAAAAATGCCGTAAAGCCAATTATTTTATTTTTTACTTTTATTTTGAATATCATTTTTACACCGGCATATATTATTGCCAATACTGGTATTCCAATTACTAATACAATAGATATTAAACCAATATTAACATTCATATTGTCGAAAAATATGTTTAATGCTTCCGGTATTGTTAAATTGTTTACCCCCCAACTTTCAATAAAAAATGAACCTGTTATACCTATAAGAACAAATAATCCTGTTATTACAAATGCTACACCTACAATAATCATTATTATTCTAAAAATAAAGCTTATAGTACCAAAAACTATTGCAAGTAATCTGTCAAACACATTTCTGCTCTCTTCCCATTGACCTGATTCTTTAATTTTTTTTACATTTTTTTTTACATTTTTAAATTCATCTTTAATACTTTTTTCAATGTTTTCAACATTTATTTTTTCGCCTTTCATCTCTAATTTCTGAGCAGTAGTTTTTGCTTCAGGTATGATTATCCATAAAATAATATAAATTATTGGTCCTGAAATGAAAAATGAAGCAAGAAGTAATATTCTTACAAAAACAGGGTCTATACCAAAGTATGCGGACAAACCTGAACCAACTCCACCAATTTTTGCGTTTTCGGTATCCCTGTACATTGTTTTACCTGTTTTGTACTTTTGTTTTTTTGTTTCTTTTTCTTCTGTTTCTTCGTCGTCACCCATATCTTCGGGTTTTCCCATTATTTCTATTACATTATTAATATCACTAATATTAATAACTTGTTTAATATCGTTTACTTTTTCCTGAAAAAGCTCGGCTATTCTTGCTTCAATATCCGATATTATTTCTCGCCCTTCATCTGAACTGGCAAACTTTCTGTTTATTTCATTCAAGTATTTCGATAAAATTTCATAAGCATCTTCGTCTATATGAAATATTATTCCGTTTATATTTATTGTAAATGTCTTTTTCATTTTTTATTTTTTTAAATTTAATATTGTTTCTACCGAATTAGTTAATTCTTTCCATGAAGTATTAAGTTCAATTAAGGATTTATCGCCTTTACTGGTTAACTTGTAATATTTTCTGGGTGGTCCTTGTGTTGACTCTTCCCACCTGTAACTTAGTAAACTGCTGTTTTTCAATCTTGTTAGTAAAGGATATAATGTGCCTTCAACAACAATGAGTTTAGCATTCTTTAGCTCTTTAATTATATCAGAGGCGTAAGCGTCATCTTTCGATAATATTGATAAAATACAATATTCAAGTATTCCCTTGCGCATCTGAGCTTTTGCATTTTCAACATTCATAATTTATTAAATTTAATTTCATATAGTAGTATTTAATGCAAAGATATATACAAAAGATAGTACTATGCAAGACATAGTACTATTATTTTTAAACAATGTTTGTATGTTGCAGAAAATCAGCGATAAAAATTTTGTTTATAAAAATCTTTGACTTTATAGATTGCTCTAATTAATATTATGTATTTTTGTATTATACATTAAATACAAAATTTTATAAAATGAAAAATCTTAATATTTATTTGATTTTATTGATTACAGTTCTGATTTTTTCATCGTGCAAAAAAGAAGAAGATGACCCAATTATGAATGCAAAGATTGATGGTACAGCATGGAATGCTATTACCAGAGTTACAAAACGTTTTAGTAGTCCTGCAAGTTTTGTTATTACAGGAACTTCTGTTGATGGGCAAGTAATTGCAATAACAGTAAAAGGTGATACTGAAGAAACATTTACATCTTCTTCGGCTATTGATACTTTAAGTGCCCAAGTAGGTTGTGTATGGCAACCAGATGCTTCATCGCCAACTACTAATAATTATTTAAGCAAATCGGGTAAAGTAACAATATCTGAAATAGATGCTAAAAATAAAATTATTTCAGGAACCTTTAGTTTTGAATTAACAAACCTTACAGAACAAAAATCAATAACAGAAGGAGTTTTTTCGAATTTGAATTATAGCGAATCGGAATAACCTTGTTTATTAAATATTAGTATCCTGTATTTTTGACCCATTATAAATTTTGTTTCTAGTTCCTCCCCTTTGGGGAGGTTAGGAGGGGCTTTATTTATTCAAAACTCAACTTAATGTTTATTATTTCAGGTCTGTTTCCAATCCGAATAGGAGGACCTGATGTTCCATAGCCTGAACTTATATAAAAGTGAGTTTCTTTTTTCTTTTTATAACCGTAATTTATTTCAAAAATCGCATTTGTAATATAATTAATTGGCCAAAATTGTCCGCTATGTGTATGACCTGATAATTGAAAGTCAATATTATTGTTTACAGCATCGTCAAGTTTATAAGGTTCATGGTCGAGTAGAATAATTGGTTTATTTATATCAACATTTAACAATAATTCTTTTAATGTTTTTCTCTTTTTTCCATTTCTGTCAAACATAATATCTTCTCTGCCCACAATATATAAATTGTTATTTATTTCAATTACTGAATCCTGAATTAAAATAATGTTATTTTTCTTAAAATATTCTGCTTCTTTGTATGCTCTACTTATATATTCGTGATTTCCTGTTACAGCATATACACCATGTTTTGATTTAATTTCTTTAAAGTATTTCAAAAGTTCGTAATGTTTTACCAACTCCATGTTATCATCAATAATATCACCAGCAATCAGTACAATGTCAGGTTTTAATTTATTTATTTGATTAATAAGTGTTATTGTTCTTTGCTTGTTAATTGTTGTTCCTAAGTGAATATCGCTTAAGGCAACAATGTTTATAGATTTTTTCCCTTCAACTTTTTTATTTATATTAATGTTTAATGTTTTTATTTGCGGATTTATAGCATTAATATATCCTATAATCAGAGTAAATACAATAATACCAAAAGCAATACAGGCAGTAAGAAATTTGGTTTTTGCATAATTAGCAGTTATAAATGAAGGGTAAATACTAAAAAAGTAATTAAGTATTCGGGTAAGATCAAGAAATACAATAATTATAAATGAGTATATAAATACGGCAATCCAAAAAGAGCCTATCCATACAAATATTTCACTTAACTGAGATATCCATACATTTTCTAATATTTTTCCGATTATCGGTGATAATGTGAGAAATATAAAAACAATAATAAACCATTTCTTACTAACAGGAGATTCAGATATTGTTTGCAATCCTCTAATAAATATGTAATAGCTTATAGAGCTGTAAATTGTTAGTATAATTAAAACAAAAATTGCCATTTTTAATTTCATGAATTTTCAAAAAAAACATTTTTCCTTCTCTCCATCATAAAGGACGAGATTAATAGAATATATTTCAATTTAGGAATAATAAAAGTTCAAAAATAGTTTATCCGAAAAATAAATAAGCAAAGAATATTGCAGCAATTATACCTGCCAGATCTGCAATTAATCCGCTGGTAATTGCATGACGGGTTTTTCTTATACCCACAGAACCAAAATATACCGCAATAATATAAAATGTTGTATCTGTAGCTCCCTGAAATGTGCAAGCTAAACGACCAATAAATGAATCTGCTCCATGTGTTGTCATTGCATCAATCATCATTCCTCTTGCTCCGCTTCCGCTCAATGGTTTCATAAATGCAGTTGGCAAAGCTTCAACAAAACCTGTATCAAAACCTAAAAATGAAATAAAATATCCAATCCCTCCTACAATAAAATCTAAAGCACCAGATGCTCTAAAAACACCAATAGCAACTAAAATAGCAACAAGAAACGGGATTATTTTAATTGCAATTTTAAATCCTTCTTTTGCACCCTCAATAAACGTTTCATAAACATTTACTTTTTTTCTTAATGCCAATACTATAAACAAAGTTATAATGCTAAATAAAATAAGATTACTGGCAACAATTGAAATAACACTTACTTGATCTTGTGGAATTGATGATAAGTACCATGTAATACCGGCAATTATTAAACTAAATCCACCCAAATAAGCCAATATAACTTTATTAAATAAGTTAATTTTCTGAATAATAGAAACTGTAATTATTCCTGCCAGAGTTGAAAAAAAAGTAGTTAGTAGAATTGGTAAAAATATATCAGCCGGGTTTGCTGCACCAAGTTGTGCTCTATAAACCATTACACTAATTGGGATTAGTGTTAAACCTGAAGTATTAAGCACCAAAAATGTTATCATAGGGTTTGAAGCAGTATCTTTTTTTGGATTTAATTCTTGTAGCTGCTCCATTGCTTTTAACCCAATAGGTGTTGCAGCATTATCAAGTCCAAGCATATTTGCTGCAATATTCATCATTATTGATCCTGTAACAGGATGACCTTTCGGTATCTCGGGAAATAAACGACTAAAGAACGGACCAACTGCTCTTGACATTAAACCAATTACTCCACCTTTTTCGCCGATTTTCATTAATCCGAGCCATAAAGTCATCACACCGGTAAGTCCAAGAGACAACTCAAAGCCGGTTTTGGCCATATCAAAAGTGCTGTTTACAAGGGAAGAAAATATTTCTGTATCGCCCAAAAAAATTAATTTAGTAAGGGCAACAACAAAAGCAATAAGGAAAAAGGCAATCCAAATGTAATTTAAGACCATCTTATATGAGGGTTACAATCTTTTACTAATAAGATTTGCTACTTTAACTATGAAAATCAATTACAAACGTATTCTGTTTTAATACCCTGAGTATCAGTGTCTGATTTTCCGTCGATTTCTGCAAGATTGTCACCACAATATTCTTCAGGAGTAGTTTCTGCTTCAAAATCTCCATTAACATCATAAGTTACAATTTTACATTCTTTACAATCTTCTTCACATGAGATCATAAAAGTAAAAAGAAAACAAGCTGTAGCAATTAGTAATATTTTTTTCATGATAATAAATTTTTATTTACTGCAAAAATAAGGATTTAATAAATATAATATTAGTTCTGAAAATAAAGTTTTTAACAAAAAATGGTTACCAAACTAATTAATATTGAACACTAAATCCTTTTAAGTTTTTCAACTTTTCCTTTTCAACAACAACTTCATCAACAATTGCATTATCTGGACCTTTTTTGCACCACTTTATAAATTCAGATAAATTTTCGCTTGTTCCTTCTACTTCGATATAAACTGTTCCGTCAGAATTATTTTTAACAAAGCCGTTAATGTTTAAATACCTTGCAATATTTCTTGTTGCTCCTCTGAAAAATATTCCCTGAATTCTTCCTGTAATGGTTATATTATAATGTTTCTTCATTTACAAAAATTCATAATTTTCTCTATTCCTTCTTTTGCTCCCAGTGGAATTGAAATATGTCCTGATGGAACTTGAAAATCGCGTGGATTTATTCTAATTAAAGTTGCATCAAACTTACTTGCAATTTCTTCAGATTTATAACGTACAGTTGCAACAGATGTTCCTGCTCCCAGCTCAATAATAACAATATTCATTGCTGATTGATAATTGTTTATTAACCAGTTTTCTAAATCATTACTCTGTTCAGAACTGCGTTGGTGTATCCAATGCCAATCGCCAAACATTAAAATATTTGGTCGTGCAATACTGCCACAATTTGCACATTTAGGAAAAGGCTCCTGTGCCTGAAACGAACCCATATCAATAATTACCTCTTCTTCATTTGCATCCCATATATTATTACAACATGGCTCAATACATTGAAAATGATGTATCGATCCATGACATTCCTCAATATATTCGTCATTATATCCTGCTTTTTGAAATTGTCCGTCAACATTTGATGTGAAAACAAAATACCCACCGGGTTTTTCTTCTCCAATTTCAAGCAATTGAAAATATCCTTTGTGTGGAATTGTTTCTCTATATAAATTTAATCTGTGTCCGTAAAAAGCCCATGCAAGTTCGGGTTTTTCAAAAAACCATTTAGGATTAGCCATTTCGCTAAATGAAACACCAAGTTTTGCAATTGGCGGATATTCTTTCCAAAAGCCTGAAGTACCCCTAAAGTCTGGCAAGCCGGAATCAACTCCAATACCTGCACCGGCAGTAATTAATAAAGCATCAGCATTTTTTAATGCTTCTGAAGCTAATTTTATGTTTTTTTCAATATCCATTTAATAGTTATTTATTAAGTATTTGTTTTAATCCGATTTGCTTTCGTTCTGTATTTTTACAAATTTTATTTGAATAACCCAGTTTACAAGAAACGTTAAATATTTCATATAAAATGTTGAACCGAAGCTAAATCCAGCTTCTTTATATGGTCGCAATAACACTTCTGCAATTAATCTCTAATATCAAAATATTCTTAATCATTTCTGTTTAATTATTTTAATTGAATCTATTATTTTCAAAAATAAATTATTTTATAAAAATAAACAAATATATATTTTAGCAATTGCTTATTTATAGCGAATTACATTTAAGTATTTGATCGGATTATTTATGTTTGATTCTTTGTAATAATATAAATAAGATTATTTATCAAACAAAATATTAAATAACATGTTTTATAATTGTGGTTTTTTTGTATTTTTGAAAAGAAAAATTACATCAATTCTAACTAATAAACTTATATAGTAATGATTAACTGGGTAGACAGATATGCTAATAATATTAAAGATTTTGAAGGTTATCCAATAGGGAAAACATTAAAATATTTATCAAATCCCGAAATAATTTCTTTGGCTGGAGGATTACCTTCTCCTGAAGTTTTCCAAAAATCAGAATTTAGGGCAGTATCAGAAAAAATTTTGAATAATGATATTGATAAAATAATGCAATATTCAGCTATTCCCGGTGAGCAAAGTCTTTTTGATGCAGTAATTGGTTTTTTGAAAAGAGATAATATTAAAGTAGAGAAGAAAAACATACTTATTACAACATCAGGTCAGCATGGTTTAGACTTAACAGGAAGAGTTTTTCTTAATGAGGGAGATATTGTATTGCTTGACAGACCAACATTTGCAGGAGCATTGGTTGCTTTTGAAATGGAAAAACCAAAATTTATTGGTGTTGATATTGAGCAAGATGGAACAAATATTGATGTTTTAAGAGGTACTATAAAACAATTACAGAATAAAAATACAATGCCTAAATTCATATATGTAGTTCCCGATTTTCAAAATCCAACAGGAATTACAATGAGTTTGGAAAAAAGAAAAGAACTTTTAAAAATAAGTTATGAGTATGATATTCCTATTATTGAAGATAGTCCATATAGAGATTTAAGATATTACGGAGAAGCTATCCCTTCTATTTTTTCATTAGACCAAAAACTTTATACAGGTGGCGGAAATGTAATAGGTTTGTATACTTTTTCTAAAATATTTTGTCCTGGGTTGAGAGTTGGGTTTAATATTGGTTCTCCTGAAGTTATTCAGAAAATGACAAATATTAAAGAGGGAAATGTTTTAAATACTCCAAAATACAATCAGGATTTATGTGCTGCATACTTAACGGAAATGGATCTTGATGCTCATTTTGATAAATGTAGAATTTATTACAAAGAGAAACTTGAGGTTTTTCTTAATACAATGAAAAAATATTTCCCAAAAGAGACCGGAGTTACATGGACAACTTCAGAAGGAGGATTATTTTTATGGGTAACTGTACCTGAACATATAGATACTGCAAAATTATTTTTCGATGCAATAGACCATAAAGTAGCATTTGTTCCTGGTGAGCAGTTTTATGGGGAAAATCCTGCGAAAAATCACATGAGGATTAATTTTTCTTTTTCATCTAAAGAACAATTAATCGAGGCAATAAAGCGACTTTCAGAATGTATTAAACCTCTTCTGTAAAATTTTATCAAAATGGATTTAAAAATTAAAGATAAAATTGCATTAGTTACTGCTTCAAGCAAGGGACTTGGAAAAGCTGTGGCATTACAACTGTCAGAAGAAGGAGCAAAAGTAATGATATGCTCGCGAAATAGTGAAGTTCTTAACAAAACCAGAGATGAAATAATAGCAAAAACAGGTGGAGTAGTTAAAACTTTTATTACTGATGTTACAAATAAAGAACAGGTTGAAAAAATGATTGATCAGATCATTGATGAGTTTAATACAATTGACATTTTAATTTGTAATGCAGGCGGACCACCTTCAGGAATGCATGATGATTTTTCCCTTGAAGATTATAACAATGCAATTGAACTGAATTTATTAAGTACAATTAATCTTAGTTATAAGGTTTTGCCTTATATGAAAAAGAATAAATGGGGACGAATAATAAATATTACTTCTGTTTCTGCAAAACAACCAATTAATAATTTAATTCTGTCTAATACATCAAGAGCAGGAGTTTTGGGTTTTGCAAAATCTTTATCAAATCAGATTGCATCTTATGGAATAACGGTTAATTCAGTTTGCCCGGGTTTTACTATGACCGATAGAGTGAAAAATCTTGCTAAAACTTATGAAACAAGTGGCAAAGGAACAGAAAATGATTTTTATGAAAATATTAATAATATTATTCCTATGAAACGAATAGGAACTCCCGAAGAATTTGCTCAAACAGTTTGTTTTCTTGCTTCAGAAGGAGCAGGGTATATAACAGGCGTATCATTGCAAATTGATGGGGGATATGTACAAGGATTATTTTAAAAATTTAAACATAAATTAAATTAAGATGAAACAAAAAATAGCTTTATTAGGTTTTGGTACCGTTGGTCAGGGATTATGCGAAATATTACTTGACAAAAAAGATTACTTAAAAGAAAAATACAATTATGATTTTGATGTTGTTGCTGTAGCTGATTTTGCATATGGAAATGCTTATAATCCAAATGGATTAAATATTACTCAGATGATAGAAGAAGCAAAAGCAAAACAAAAGTTTACTCAAGATATAACTGATATGGATAATATTACATTAATTAAAGAATGTAATGCTGATGTTTTGTGTGAATTAACTTATACTGATTTAACTACAGGAGGTCCTGCAATTGATCATTGTAGGGCAGCATTTACTTCCGGTAAATCAGTAGTAACCAGCAATAAAGGTCCTGCTGCATTAAAGTATCCCGAATTTAAAGAACTTGCAGATGCAAATGGAGTTAAATTTATGATAGAAGGAACTGTTTGTGCAGGAACACCGGTAATTAACTTAGCTGATGGACCGCTTGCAGGTTGTGAAATTTCAAAAATTGCAGGTATTCTAAATGGAACAACAAATTATATGCTTTCTGAAATGGAAAAAGGAATGGCTTATGACGAAGTATTAAAAATTGCTCAAGAATTAGGTTATGCAGAAGCAGATCCAACCGGTGATGTTGAAGGTCATGATGCAAGAGGAAAAGTTACAATTCTTGCAAATATCGTTATGGGAGCAAAACTTGATATTTCTGATGTTTCTTGTGAAGGAATTACAAAAATTACTCCTGCTGATATTGAAAAAGCAAAAGCAGAAAATGCAAGATGGAAACTTATTGGTAATGTAGAGAAAAAAGCTGATGGAACTGTTATTGGTTCTGTATCTCCACAAATGGTTTCTATGACTCATCCTTTGGCAGGAATTATGGGTGCAACAAATGCATTAACATTTACAACTGACCTTCTCGGTGATGTAACAATTGTTGGTCCCGGAGCAGGAAGAATAGAAACAGGTTATTCAATATTAACAGACTTAATTGATATTTATAGAAAATAGAATTAATAATTTAAATTCTTTATTTATGTCTTATACAGGAAAATTTTTAAAAATAGATTTATCATCAGGGAAATATGAAATTCTTGACACTGATAAAGAGCTTACTAGGGAATATATTGGTGGAAAAGGTTTGGGATTTGCAATACTTGATAAAATTGCACCTAATCCTGATGCCCTTGGTTCTGAAAATCCATTAATTTTTGTTAATGGTCCTTTTACTGGAACTAAAATTCAGACAAGTGCAAGAACTACTTTAGTTACAAAATCACCATTAACTAATTCTGCACAAGATTCACATTGTGGAGGTAATTTTGGCCCAGCACTGAAGCGTGCTGGATTTGATTATTTTATTATTACAGGAAAATCAAATGTACCGGTTTATATTTATTTATATAATGATAGACTTGAAGTATTAGATGCTTCTGAATTATGGGGAAAAGGTATTTTTGATACAAGTGATAAACTATTAAACGATCATAAAGGAATTGATCCACGAGTAGCAGCTATTGGTCAAGCTGGTGAAAATTTATCTAAAATTTCATGTATTGGAGTAGATAAACATAGAAATTTTGGTAGAGGAGGAGTAGGG
The DNA here is from genome assembly GCA_964442075.1 of uncultured Bacteroidales bacterium. GTDB lineage: Bacteria > Bacteroidota > Bacteroidia > Bacteroidales > CAYTAU01 > CAYTAU01. The sequence goes on along the minus strand of CAYTWH010000050.1, from coordinate 12,459 downwards.
GCAGTTATGGGCTCTAAAAATCTTAAAGCTATTGTAGTTGATGGTGATAATGAAATTAAATATTTTGATAAAGAAAAATTTAACGAAGAGAATAAAAATTTAACAAAAGCTATTCTTAATAATGATGGCGTAAAATTTCGTAGAATCAAAGGAACGATGAAATGTATTCGTAGTGGTCAGGAAATGGAATATTTGCCAACAAAAAATTGGCAAAAAGTTCAATATGATGATTTTGAGAAAATTAGCTCAGAGGCTGCTCGAGAAGAGTTGAATTGGGAAGACACTTCATGTTATAATTGTGCAATTAGATGTTCAAAATGGGCAAGATGGGATGGACATGAAATTGAAGGGCCTGAATATGAAACAACAGCATTTTTTGGTTCGGGATGCGAAGTAAATAGTATTAAAGATGTTGCTTTAGCAAATGAAATTTGTAATGATCTTGGATTTGATACAATAAGTACTGGTGGAACAATGGGTTTTGCAATGGAATGTTATGAGAAAGGACTTGTTGATAGTTGGGATGGTATTGAAATGAAATGGGGAAATGCAGAAGCGCAGAGGGAAATGTTAAAGAAAATGGCTTTTAGAAAAGGAGTAGGGGATATTTTTGCTGACGGAACAAAAGTTGCAGCAGAGAAAATTGGAAATGGTAGCGAAGAATTTGCAATAAATATTAATGGAATGGAGCTTTCTGGAATTAATCCTCTTGGTGCTTTAACAATGGGAGTAGCTATGTCGGTTGCCGATTTTGCAAGCCATACAAGACTTTGGATTGCCGAACAGGAATTTGGACCCGAATTTAAAATTGAAGATATTGTTTCTACTGTTGCAGAAGGAATTGACACAGTAAATATTAGAAACAGTTTAGTCGTTTGTGATTTTGTGCCCGAAGGATTGGATAGTTTGGTGAAAGTTCTTAATGCAGCAACAGGATTTGATTATACAAGTAATTCTCTTTTGCAGATTGGAACTAAAATAAATGATTTATCTCGAAAGTATAATTTAAGAAATGGCAGAACATATAAAGATGACATATTGCCTGAACGTTTTTTTAAAGAAATATCTCTTGCCGGTTTTATGAGAGGAGAAAAGCTTGAAAAAGATTATTTCAATAATTTAATTCAAGATTATTATAGATCAAGAGGATGGAGTGAACAAGGAGAGCCAAAATAGAATCTTTAATATAAGAGATAAAAAAAAGACCGATAATATATCGGTCTTTTTTTATATAATATTATAATTGTTTTTAAAACTGGTCGAATGAACTTTCAACATTCATAAATCCTATTAGTAATGATACACATCCACTTAAAATTTCATCATTTAATTCATCTGTAGTTTGAACTTGAATTGAAATAATCAACATCTGGCTTGATTCTAATTTAAAATCCCATGTTGTTGAGAAATCTGTATCCTTATTATCAAATAATAAATTTCTGTCAGAATCTAAAACTTGATATTCTATTGGAGGCAATTCTTCGGCTCCACAAATAGCAATTCGATACTCTTGTCCCGAGTAAAATGTTTTAAACAATTCAGCAGTTTCACCTTCTGATAATACTGTAGCATTATATATTCCGTCATGAACGTATGGTAACAGCTGTAATTTACATACTTTTTTTGCAAAAGTTTTACATTGAGCATTACTTGTAAATGGAATAAATGCAAGTAAACCTATAACTAAAAATATTCTTAATGTCTTTTTCATAATAAAAAAATATTTACTGAACAATTTCGTTTCTAATTTTTTCAATTTCATTACACAAATTATCAAAAACTTCAGGACTTATAGAAGTTTCTGTTTGAGTTTTTAATATTGTAACATTTGATTCAGTATCAGTAACAGGTTCAATTTTTGAAGAAGAAACCTGAATTTGATCAAATATAGCTTTTAAACTTTCCATTTTTGGAATTAGTGAACTAACATTTTCGTCCTCTTTGTATTCATTTAATAAACTTAATAATGTGCTTAAAGATAATCTTTGGTCGATTATTCTTTCAACAAGCTCTTTATTTGATGAAGTAGATTTTGCGATTTTTGAAGCAATATATAGTCCTTCTAACCATCCTCCAACTAAAATAATAGCTGCTGTTTCTTCTCTGTCGTTTTCTTTAAGAAACGAATTTGAGTTCATAAATGTTTCAGAAATAATCTCCATCAAGGAGTCTCTGTTGTTAATATTTTCTTCCATTCTTACTATTATAGACTTGTCTATAGCATTAAGAATACCAAGTTCTTCAGCAAGTCTTTTTGTAGCAGTAAGGTATTTAATAGCTGCTTGAGACTGGTCAAACATACTTGCAAAACTTAAATCTGCACTATAAACACCTAAATTAAGAGACATGCTTTTGTTTGTGGTATAATTTGAAACATTCTCAATAGAATTTAAATATTCTTCATTATACTTTGCTCCAGCACGTTTCATTAACATCGCTGTTTCTATTGGTGAAGGCAAAGAATAGAAAACTTGCTTTGCTTTATTAAAGTCATCTGCAATTTCATCATCTATATCAATTGAATCATCAATATCATCTTCAACATTTTCACCGTCTGATTTACAAGAATAAATCATTATTGCTGCACTAAATAATGCTACAACACCAATTGTTTTGAATCGTAAAAAATTAATTTTCATTTTATATTCACTTTGAGTTGAACTATAATTTTAATTTCGGCTAAAATACTATTTTTTTTTAAAAGATAAAAAATTAACAATATTTTTTTTTAAATTATTTATAGTTATAAAAAACACACATATTTAAATTACTGTAATTAAAAGAACGTTTAATCCCAAGTTATATCAGTTTTTATATGTTTTATCGTTTATGAAAACATCTTGATATAAGATCGTAAATCAGCATTTACGCTGTAAATATATTAAATGTTTCATAAATTAATGTTTATTTTATAATAAAAAATAAAATATATATATCATTTGGACAATTTAATGCTGATTTTCAGGATTTAATAATAGACCAAAATTTTAGGTGTTATTAATAATTTCTTGCTCCAAAAATTAAAGTTCCAATTCGAACTATTGTACTTCCTTCTTCAATGGCAATTTTATAATCATTTGTCATTCCCATTGAAATTTCTTTAAATTCATTATCATTATTAAAATAATCGCTTTTAAGTTTAGAAAAACATTCATTTAGAAATTTAAATTCATTGCGAATAATATTTTCTTTATCTGTGAATGTTCCTATTCCCATAAGTCCAACAATTTTAATATTCGCGAGTTCTGAATATTCTTTTGATTTTAGAATATCTTCAATCTCATTAATTGAAAATCCAAATTTAGTATCTTCACTTGCTATGTGAATTTGTAATAAACAATTTATTGTTCTATTATTCTTTTCGGCTTCTTTGTTAATAGTTTTTAATAGTTTAAAGCTATCAACAGAATGGATCAGGCTTACAAAACCGGCAATATATTTAACTTTATTTGTTTGTAGATGACCAATCATGTGCCACTCAATATCTTTTGGCAATTGCTCATATTTTGTTGCCAGATCCTGTACTTTATTTTCTCCAAAAATTTTATATCCGGTATTATAAACCTGTAAAATGTCTACAATTGGTTTTGTTTTAGAAACAGCAACTAGTTTAACATTTTCAGGAATACTTGAGGAAAGTTTTTTAATATTTTCAGCTATTGGCATTTACTAAATATTTAACGTATTGGACTCTTTATATATGGTTATAATTATAAAATTACAGAGTAAATGCTCTGTGAATTTTTTCCTTCTAGTTCCTTCCCTTTGGGGAGGTTAGGAGGGACTTTTACAATTAATCTAATAAGTGAATAACTAACCCACTTCTTAATTTTGGTTCAAACCAAGTTGTTTTAGGTGGCATAATATTTCCGGTATCTGCAATATTTATTAATTGATTCATGGAAACAGGATATAAAGCAAATGCAACAGCCATTTCTCCACTATCAACTCTTTTTTGTATTTCTCCAAGACCTCTAATACCACCAACAAAATCTATTCTTTTAGATCTTCTTAAATCTTCAATTGCTAAATGTTTTTCTAAAATAAGGTTTGAAAGAATTGTTACATCAAGAACACATATAGGATCATTATCATCATATCTTCCTTCTTTAGTTAGCATTGAATACCATTTACCACTCAAATACATGCTAAATTCATGTAATTTATTTGGTTTGTAAATTTCACTTCCTTCTAATTTTACATCAAAATCTTCACTTAATTTTTCTAAAAGTTCGCTCTCACTTAATCCATTCAAGTCCTTAATTACTCTATTGTAGTCGATAATTGTTAGTTGATTATCAGGAAAATGCACAGCTAAAAAATAATTGAATTCTTCATCTCCATTATAATTAGGGTTTTTTTTGCGTTTTTCATTACCTACTAATGCTGCTGCTGCAGTTCTGTGATGACCATCAGCAACATAAGTATAAGGTATTTTTTCAGCAAATATTTCTTCAATTTTTTTATTGATTTCAGCATCGTTAATTATCCAAAAGTGATGACCAAAGCCATCATCTGCTGTGAAATCATATTCAGGTTCTTGGTTTTTTACAATATTTTCAACAACTTCGTCAATCTCGTTATTAGCAGGATAAGTAAAAAATACTGGTTCTACGTTTGCATTGTTTATTCTTACATGTATCATCCTGTCTTCTTCTTTGTCAGGGCGAGTAAGTTCATGTTTTTTAATAATTCCGTTCATATAATCATCAACAGATGCACAACCAACTAAACCATATTGAGTTTTCCCATTCATGGTTTGAGCATAGATATAAAATTTGGCTTCTTCATCTTTTACCAACCATTTTTTTTCGTTAAATTTTTTAAAATTCTCAACTGCTTTATCATATACTTCTTGGGAGTGATTATCAATATCTTCTTCAAAATCAATTTCTGCTCTAGTAATTCTTAATAATGAACATTCTTTACCTTCAGCCATTTTTTTTGCTTCTTCAGTATTCATTACGTCATACGGAAGGCTTGCCAAATCCTCTACAAATTCTTTTGGTGGTCTTAATCCTTTAAATGGTTTTAATATAGCCATAATTAATTGTTTATAGAATTTAAATTTTATTAAAAAACATTATTATCTGTTCCGATAGAGTAATGCTTATTCTTTCCTGTGCTTCAATTGTAGCTCCACCAACATGTGGTGTTATTGAAACATTTTCTAATTCTATTAAATCTTTTCGTGGATGTGGTTCGTCACAAAAAACATCTAATCCTGCATGACTGATTTTACCTGATTTCAGAGCTTCTATTAAATCGTCTTCATCTATAACTCCTCCTTTTGAAGCATTTATTAATATTGCTCCTTCTTTCATCATGTTAATTTCATTTTTTGTGATTATTGATTTCTGGTTAAATGAAAAAGGCAGATGAAGAGTAATAAAATCACTATTTTTCAATACTATTTCTAATGATTTTGTTTCAATAGAAATAAAAATAGGTTTAAGATTTGGTATCAATAATTTAATAGTTACATCATCTATAAATTTATCGTAGGCTAAAACATTCATTCCAAGACCCAATGCGCGTTTTGCAACTTCTTGTCCTATTCTGCCAAAGCCCATTATACCAATTGTTTTTCCGTTTAATTCAGTTCCATCTTTGTATCTTTTTTTAAAGATTTTAAAATCATTGATATTTCTATGTAAATTTCTATTTGAATCAAATAATCTGCGATTTATTGAAAATAAATGAGCAAAAACCAATTCAGCAACAGCAGGAGAAGATTCTAATGGAGTGCTTAAAACTTTAATTCCTTTTTCCATAGCATATTCAACCTGAATATGATCCATTCCTGTTCCAACACGTGCAATTAATTTAATAGATTTACATGAATCAATTAGTTCTTTAGTAATGTTTGTTGCGCTTCTAACAAGTAGTGCATCATATTTGTTTTTATTGATTTCATCTATTAAATTCTCTTGTTCAACTTTTTCAGTAACTAATGTGAACCCAGCATTTCTTAATGTTTCTGATCCGGCAGAACCTAATCCGTCATTTGCTAAAATTTTCATCATATTATTTGATTTGGTTATAGGTTTAATTTACCTGAAAAGTTTTATCTCCTTTTTCCAAAAAGTTGATAATTTGTGTAATAGATGCTATTCCTGCATTTATATTTGCTTCTGCGGTTTGAGCTCCCATTTTTTTAGGACTAAAGAAAAATCTTCCTTCAAATTTGTCGGTAAACTCATCTGTATTATCAGGTGCAATATCTGAAACATATCTAAAATCATATCTTTCTGTCATAAGTTTTATCATTTCTTCTTCGTGTATAACTTCTTTACGAGCAGTATTAACTAATACAGCACCTTTTGGCATTTTATTCAACAAATCAAAGTTAATTGATTTTTTTGTATGGTCATTTGCAGGTATATGTACAGAAACATATTGACAAGTAGAATAAAGTTCTTCTGCAGAACCTAAAACTGCTACGCCATCATTTGTTATTGTTTCTTGTGGAATGAACGGATCGTAAGCATAACATTCCATCCCAAATCCTTTTGCAATATCTGCTACATATTTGCCAACATTTCCATAAGCATGAATTCCAAGTTTTTTGCCTTTTAACTCACTTCCAGATTTACCATTAAATAAACCACGTGCAATATAAACCATCATTCCAAGTGCTAATTCTGCAACTGCATTTGAATTTTGTCCTGGTGTATTCATTGCTACTACATTATTTTCTGTTGCTGCTTCAAGATCAATATTATCATATCCTGCACCGGCACGAACAATAATTTTCAGATTTTTTGCTGCTTCAATTACTTCGCGTGTAGCTTTGTCGCTTCTTATTATTATTGCGTCAACATCTGCAACAGCTTTTAAAAGTTCACTTTTATCTGTATATTTTTCTAATAATATCAATTCGTAATTTGCTTTTTCTGCAATTTCCATGATGCTATCAACCGCTGCTTTTGCAAAGGGTTTTTCGGTTGCTACTAATATTTTTGCCATAATTATATTAAATGTTTTATGTTATTTTATACTTTCAAATTCTTTCATTACACTAACTAAAGCTTCTACACTTTCTGTTGGTAAGGCATTATATGTTGAAGCTCTGAAACCTCCAACTGAACGATGTCCTTTAATTCCTACCATTCCTTTATTTGTAGCAAAATCAACAAATTCTTTTTCAAGCTCTTTATAATCTTCGTTTAAGCCAAAGCAAATATTCATTAATGAACGATCTTCTTCAAGTTCTACATTAGCTTTGAAAAGTTTATTTCTGTCAATTTCATTGTACAAGATTTGAGCTTTTTGGATATTGATTTTTTCAATTCCTTCAAGTCCTCCAAGTCCTTTTAACCATTTTAATGTTTGCAATGCTGCAAATAAAGGTAGCACAGGTGGTGTATTGAACATTGATTCTTTATCAATATGAGTTCTGTAGTCTAATATTGTAGGAATATGTCTTTCAACTTTTCCAAGTATCTCATCTTTTACGATAACAAATGTAATGCCGGCAGGAGCAAGGTTTTTTTGAGCACCACCATATATTAAAGCGTATTTTGAAACATCAATAGGTCTGCTGAAAATATCTGATGACATATCTGCCACTAAAGGTACGTTTACATCAATGTCTTTACGAATTTCGGTTCCGTATAGTGTATTGTTTGTTGTAATATGAAAATAATCAACATCACTTGGTACTTCCCAGCCTTTGGGTATGTAATTGTAATTTGATTCTTTTGAAGAAGCAAGTTCAATAACTTCGCCAAATGCTTTAGCCTCTTTTATTGCTTTTGCAGCCCAGCCTCCGGTATTTAAATAAGCAGCTTTACCTTGAAGTAAATTATAGGGTATCATCATAAATTGAGTACTTGCGCCTCCTCCAAGAAATAAAACAGAATATCCTTCAGGAATTTTCAATAATTCTTTAAATAAAGCAATAGCTTCATCCATAACTGCTACAACTTCTTTACTCCTGTGCGAAACTTCCATTACTGACAATCCTGTGCCTGCAAAATCTTTTACAGCTTTTGCTGTTTCTTCAATTGTATATTGTGGTAAAATTGAAGGACCTGCGTAAAAATTATGTTTTTTCATTTTATTTTTTTTAAGGATGAGACTTAATTTTCAATAAGGCATAAAAATAGACATTATTAATGATTTTATTAAATGATTTACAACATAAAATTATAGTTATCGTTTACAAAAAATTGACCTCAAGTACTCGGGGTTAGTAAGCAATTGACAACAAGCGACAAACATCAAACGATAAACGACAAACAAATTATTATTTTGATGAACAATTTATTTTTCACTATTATTGTAATTGAATATTTTAGATTTTATGACAAAATTATTTCTTACGATACTATTTGTCTTTTATTGCTTCTTTTCTGTATTATCACAAGGAGACAGCAGTATTACAATTAAGGGAAAGATTATAGAATGCGACACTTATAATCATATTCCTTATGCAAATATTTTTGTAAGAAATTCCTCTGTCGGCACAATGGCTGATTCACTTGGTAAGTTTGAGATTGAAATTAATGATAAATATAAAAATGACACTCTTTTTATTTCATTAATTGGTTATACAAAATATGGCGAACTTATTAGTAATATTAATTTAAAGAAAGAATTAATTGTAGAATTAGACGATTCATTATTTTTATTAAGCGAAGCCATTGCATTAGCTTACGATAATTTTAAAGTTCTTTTATGGAATTCTAAAAAAGGACCGGGAACAAAGTTGCTTTTAACCTGTGCTACAAAAGAACTTTTAAATGTTGCTAATTTTATTAAGATATTAAAATCGGAATATGGAATGCCTAAAACTAATGCTAATATTCTGAAGTGGAAAAATATAAGAATAAAAGAAATAAAAGGTAAAAAACTTAAAGTTACTTTAACATATTGCATATGTAAATATTGTCCGGGAGATAAAGATTTTAATATTACCATAGGTGTTAGAGATAAAAAAAACAAAAACGTTTTAGATAGGAGAACAGAAGAAGAAATTCTTGAAAAATATTTTCAGGCATTTTTAAACCAAACATTTGCGCAAGGCATTGATTATTCTTTTTTAGAAAAACGAGATAAAATAGCATATTTAAAAAACGATGATACACCATATTCGGGAAAATGTTTTGGGTATCATAAAACAGGAGAAAGAGGATTAAAAGGAACTTATGATGAGGGAAAAAAAATAGGACACTGGGTATACTGGTATTCAAATGCTCAGAAAAAATTAGAAGTAGATTATATTAAAGGTAAAAAGCATGGAATATGGTATTACTGGTATAAGAATGGAAATATGAGAATTAAAGCATTATACAGCATGGGCAAACTAGACGGACACAATATGTGGTGGTACGAGAATGGAAGCATAAAGAAAGAAGCATATTATGAAAAAGGAATTTTTTATGGAAGTATAGAATATGATTCAAAAGGCAATGTTGTGGAAAGAAAAGGTGAAAAGATAAAAAGTAAGCTCTAATTATCTTGAAAAAGATTAAAAAAATATCATTTTTACTATTACTTGCAATAAGTGCTGTTTGCTGTAAACACAAAGCCGAAGAAGAAATAAAAATTTATAAGCCCATAATTAAATTTATTGAAGGACCCACGTTTGTTTATGAAGATACGTCTATGCCATGCAGTAACGCTTTTTATGTTAGTGTTAACATTTACAAAAATGCAAAATCTGATAAAAAGATAAAGAACTTTAAAATTTTAAGAATATTTGGAACAGATACAACAGTTGCCATAGATTCAACAATTAATATTGAAAATGAAATATACTCATACTCATTTTTAAGCAATAGTGAAACAGGAACAGAACAATGGCTGTTTACTGCAACAGACGAGCAAGAAAAAGAATCAAACATAGGATTTACAATAACAACACAGCATTATTATCCGCAACTAACTGTTATATTCGAACATAATTCAGTTCCTGTAGCCGGTGAAATTAAGTTTGCTATTAATGCCAAATCTAACGAAACAAGCCACGAGGTATTAAATAATATTAAAATAAAAAGAGATTTTAATAATGTGGCAACACCCCTGTTAGACTCAAACCTATTATGTCAGGAATTTATTATGTTTTCTACTTATACTGCCGAAATTGAAGAAGGCTCAGAAACATGGGAGTTTAATTTAACTGATGCAGCAGGAGAAACAACAACTCTTGTTGCATATATCAATACAGTAATTTTTCTTGATGAAGAACATTATGGAGGAATTTGGAATTTAATGAGCCCAAACAACAATGCCTGGGATTTGGTAAACAACATAGCACGCACACAATCTGATATTGATGATGTAAAAGATATGGAAAACCTGTCTGATTCATCTATCACTTTTACGCCATACTATTTTTTAAATTCATGGACAGCAGCAAATGCCACCTTATTTAAAAGAGCAAATCAGTTAAACTACGATTATATAACTCTGGTTGATGCCGTAGATGCATACACAGGCGGCTCAATAGCAGTTGTTCCCAATGCATGTGCCACGGGTTTGGAAATGGGCGATGTTTATGTTGCAAAAATTCGTAATACAAGCAACTATGCGGTAATTCAGATTATCAATGTAGTTAGAACCGAACACGATAATTTAGATAAAATTGAGTTTAGGTATAAGAAGTGAAAATTATTAATATTGTTTAAATTTAAAATTTTATACTAATGAGGGCTATAATACTTTCGTATTTATTATTAATTGCTTTTTATTGCAATGCACAACAATGGCGAATAGCAAAACTTAACGAAAACAACATTATATCTGTTACAAATGTTGAAGCAGCATTACAAACATCGCATAGTAATAAAAATTTCTCTCAACTTAGTGGATTCCCTATTGGAGTTATTGCAAATGCAAGTTTTAAAAATATGCGTAATGTAGCTCTTGCTGATATAAATGGAGATAGTATAAGTGATATAATTTTTGCTACAAACAATACTATTTATGCATATTCATATCAGGGTTTAATATGGCAAAAATCATTAATAGGTGTAGCAATATACCCACCTTCAATTGGTGATGTTAATGGTGATGGTCAAGTTGAAATTGTTCAGGTAACTGGTGGATCTCCCAGCAACGGAAGAATTTATGTTTTTGATATCAATGGCAATACTCTTGCTGGATGGCCTCTTAGTTTTAATGATAACTGGATTTTAACATCTCCTGTGCTTTCTGATGTTGACAATGATGGAAGCATGGAAATAATTGTTAGTGAAAGAACATATCCTGTAGGGAGAATACATATTCTTAAACACGATGGTAGCTCATATAGTAATGACTGGCCTGTTACTCTTAATGGAACGCCTGCAGTTACACCATCAGTAGCCGATGTAGATAACGATGGACAAAAGGATATAGTAGTTTGTTCTACCACCTCTCGTTATATATTTGGTTTAGATGGCCAGCCAAAACTCGGATTTCCTAATGTTACTGAACCTTTTCAGAAATATAGTTATCAGTCGCCAATTATTGCTGATCTTGATAATGATAATAACTGCGAAATTATTGGAGCTACACATGGAGACTTACCTCATTTTTATGTTACAAATAACGATGGTAGTGATTATACTAACTGGCCTTTGATAGTACCAGACAACAGTTGGACATATTCAACACCTACAGTTGTGAAGATTAATGCTAGCTGGAATATTTTTATGAGTCGACCTATTGGTGCCAGCATTGATGATATGCTATACGGATGGGATGATTTAGGTAATTTGCTTCCTAACTTTCCTATAATTAAATCTGGTGGATTAGAAGGATACATATCAATTGCCGATGTTGATAATGATAGTGAATTTGAATTAGTTTTTGGTTCAAATATGACCGATACCAGTGGATATGGATTTATTCATGCATATAATATGGATGGTAGCGGCGAAGTTAGCGGTTTTCCTATAAGACCTTACGGATGGACATTTATGAATGGTGTTTGTATTGGCGATATAAATGGCGATTCAATTATGGATATTACAGCATTATCGTACACTAATACATTTGGAGCTAGTACTGATTCTACATTTATTAATGTTTACAATTTAAACACTCCCTACTCGCCCAATAAAGTACTTTGGTCAACATATAAAGGCGACAATACAAGAGTTGGATATGTGGGAGATATTCAAACCCAAGTATTAAATAATAATACTATTAATAAGGAACTCGTAATTTCACCAAATCCTGTAGGGAAAAATATGAATATTAAATTTAATATGCCCTATAAAGGAAATGTATATATATATGTGTATGATAATTTAGGAAAAAGTGTTATGAAAAAAAATATTGGAACTTTTTTAAAAGGAAAACAAGAATTTAAAACAAACACCAATAATATTAAACAGGGCTTTTATACATTAATTATATATTCCGATAACAAAATAATTGGTACAGCAAAGTTTGTTAAATAATTTCATGATAAACAACAGAGATAATAATTTACACCTTATTCCCAACTTTTAAGTAGTCTATTAC
>CAYTWH010000049.1:0-23870 GCA_964442075.1 uncultured Bacteroidales bacterium | reverse complement strand
TAATAGATGGCGAAGAAATAGGAGTGGAAAGCGATACTGCTAAGATTACTATTTAATTAGTTGATTAGCACATTATTTTTATTTATTAATTTTTAAAATTTTATATTATGAAAAAAGTATTTTATTTATTTATTGTTGCATCATTAATTTTTGTTGGATGTCAAAAAGAGCCATCTGCAAAATTTACAGCAAGTAAAATGTCGGCAAATGTAAACGAAGCAATTATGTTTACAAATTCTTCAACTGATGGTGATAGTTTTGAATGGGAATTTGGAGATGGACAAACATCAAAAGCAGAAAATCCATCACATTCTTATACCACTGAAGGTACTTTTAGTGTGAAAATGACCGTTTTCTCTAAAAATGGTAAAAAAAGTGATGATGCAACAGCGAGTATCACGATAAGTGAATTAGAGCCAGTAGCCGCTTTTTCATTTACTGGTGCGGGAGGTAACGCTCCATGTATTGTAACATTCACTAATTCTTCATTAAATTCGACTTCTTATAGTTGGGATTTTGGGGACGGTGGTACTTCAACGGGTGAAAATCCTCAACACACTTTCACTACAGGTGGTACATTTACGGTTCAATTAACTGCAACAGGTGCTGGTGGCACTAATTCTATTTCAAAAACAGTAAATGTTTCTAATCCAACTGGACCAATAGCAAGTTTCACATATACTGGAGCTGGTAATTTTGCTCCATGTTTAGTCACATTTACAAATACATCCCAAAATTCGACTTCTTATAGTTGGAACTTTGGCGATGGTAGTACGTCCACTACGGCAAATCCTACTCATACATACACTTCTGGTGGCACTTTCACAGTTCAATTAACAGCAACAGGTGCTGGTGGTACTAATTCTACTTCGCAAACAGTTAATATTTTAAATCCACCAACAAAAGTGACTATTAATCAACTAAGTTTATTGGATTATCCTCAAGTTAACGGTAGTGGTTCAAATTGGGATTTCAGTGCGGGACCAGATATTTATTGGGTAATAATGAATGAAGCACAGACATCTACATATTTTACAGGAGGAACTATTACAGATGCTGTATATGGAAATTTACCATTTTCATATTCTAATGGACTGCCTTTTACTATTACAAATCTATCCTTGACATACACAATATTATTTTATGATGATGATACACCAGATGCTGATGACTATATGGGCGGTTACTATTTTACTCCATCTAATTACACTAACTATTCAAGCACTTTAAATTTTTGGTCATCAACAAGTGACTTCGAGTTTGATTTATCTGTAACATGGGCAAATTCAAAAAGCCTTTCAAATCAATCAAATGACAAGCAAAGAATAGAATTAATTCCTATTGACAAAAGCTTGATAACATTAAGAAAAAAATAATTTGGGGGATTTGAGGGAGAATTTAAAGCCCCAATGGCGCGGATTTAACGAAGAGTAATCCGTGCCCACAAATAACAATTGAGCACCAACAGCCGCCAGTTTGCAACTGGTGGTTAATTGAAAAAGCAGAGACTACTCTAATGGAGAAATAACATTTAGTGGATGTGAATCTATTAATTATTATATTGAAGTAGCAATATGACAGTAGAACTATCTGTAACTTGGGAATAGAAAAAATAAAAAATAATATTGAACTTGGACGTAGTGTTTTCACTACGTCTTTTTTTTACTACTAATCTAAATAATTAAAATCTTTTTGTATAAGAGTGGCAATAAGGTGTACCTCCTTTCTTATTGTAATAATCCTGATGATAATTTTCTGCACCCCAAACCTTTTTTGCTTTTGTTATTTTGGTAGCAATTTTTAAACCTTTTTTTTCTAATATTTTTATTAAGCTTTCTGCAATAGATTTTTGTTCATTGTCAATATAAAAGATTTCAGACCTGTATTGGGTTCCTATATCCGGACCCTGCCTGTTAACTTGAGTTGGGTCATGTGTTTCGAAGAACAATTTAACAAGTTCTTCATAAGATGTCTTTTTCTTATCGTAAATAATCTCAATTACTTCTGCATGTCCTGTATTGCCTGTGAATACATCTTCATAACTTGGGTTATCTGTTGTTCCTCCTGTATATCCTGCCTTTGTTGATATAACACCTTTTGCCTTTTTAAAATAATGTTCAACCCCCCAAAAACAACCTGATGCAAAAATGGCTTTTCCGGTTTCTACAGAAATAAAATTTAAAGACACAGAGTTTACACAATGTCGTATATCTTTTTCAGTATAGCCTTCTCCCGTAAAAACATGACCAAGATGTCCTCCGCAGTTATTGCATAAAATTTCGGTTCTTACTCCATCAGCATCAGGAATTCTTTTAACCGCTCCCTTGATCTCATCATCAAAACTGGGCCAGCCGCAACCGCTATTAAATTTATTGTCAGACTTATATAGGGGCGAGTCACATTGCTTACAGGTATAAATGCCTTTTTCTTTATTGTCGTTGTATTTCCCCGTAAAAGGTTTTTCTGTTCCTTTTTGTAATATAATATTTTTATCAAATTCCGTTAATTTATTGTATTTATTATCTCTCATTTGATTGTATCTTAGTTATTAAAAACGTGCAAAACTACTGCTAGTTTTACAAGTATTTTTAAAATAACATTCATTTTTTTGCCAACTTATTTAGTGTCGGGACAAATTTAAAAAAAAAGCCTATCAATTTTGATAGGCTTTCTATTACAAAAAAATTAAAAATAAATATTAAACTACTTTGACATTTACTGCATTTAATCCTTTTTTACCTTCCTGTAATTCAAATTCAACGACATCATCTTCACGAATTTCGTCAATTAATCCAGAACTATGTACAAAGTATTCTTTGTCTGAGTCCTCATCTTTAATGAATCCAAATCCTTTAGTTACATTAAAAAATTTCACTGTTCCTTTATTCATTGTTAAAAAATTAAAAATTTATATTAAGCGCAAAGTTAATACTATAACATTTCATTTGAAAGTTTTTTGGAAATTAAATTTAATTATTTTGCATAATTTCAAATATATGAAGCATAAAATTCCGAAATAGGACATCTCTTTTTTGCAATCCTGTATAGATTTAGGATATATACAAAGGCAATTCAACATAAAAACTTGATCCCTTATTTACTTCAGTTTCAAACCAAATCTTACCATTCGCATCTTCAATAATATTTTTTGCCATTGCTAGCCCAAGTCCCATTCCACTT
Organism: uncultured Bacteroidales bacterium; assembly: GCA_964442075.1. Taxonomy (GTDB): domain Bacteria; phylum Bacteroidota; class Bacteroidia; order Bacteroidales; family CAYTAU01; genus CAYTAU01. Next base: position 20,690 of record CAYTWH010000049.1, on the reverse strand, counting down.
GTTTTTGTAGTAAAATTAGGTTCAAATATTTTTTCTTTTAAATCACCCGAAATACCGGAACCATTATCAGTAATAGAAATAATTGCCATATTATTTTTTACATTAAGTTCAATTTTAATTGACCCATCTCTATCTGCTGGAATTGCCTGAATAGCATTGTTTATCAAATTGTTAAAAACCCGCAACAACTGTTCTTTATCAACAAACACATTTACTTTTTCATGATTATTAAGCTCTATTTCTATATTTTGAGATATGTTTTTAAATAAATTGATTACATTATTAATTTTATCTGCCACATTAACAATCTCATTGTTGGTTTTAGGCATCTTAGCAAAATTTGAAAACTCGGTAGCTATCATTGAAAGCGAATCTATTTGCTCAACTAAATTTTGAGTTACTTTCTTATGCAATGCATTATAATTTTTATCTTTATTTTCCCATGCTTTTTGCAAATGTTGAATATTCAGTTTCATAGGGGTTAGCGGGTTTTTAATTTCATGGGCTATCTGTTTTGCCATTTCGCGCCAGGCACTTTCTCGTTCCGATTTTGAAAGAAGTTCAACATTTTTGGCAAGCTCTTCCATCATTCTGTTATACTCGGATATTAATTCCCCTATTTCATCTTGTTTATTATATATGATCTGTTCATTAGTTTTTCCTAAATGAATATTTTGAAACTTTTTCTGAATAAGTCTTAAGGGCTTAGTAATGCTTTTTGAAATAACAAGTGATACAACAGTAGTAATAATAAATAACAGAAGATAAATATTTATTATCGCAATAATTAAATTTGATATTTCGGCAGTAAGTACATTTTGCTTTGTAAAATAAGGTAAATTCAAATAAGCAAGTTGTTTGTTGTGCTTATTATTAAATGGCACATAAGCTGACAAATATGATAATTCTCCAATTTTTTCTTTATGTATGTATTCAGACTTGTTTGTTATCTTGAGCTCTTTAAATGCCCTTGAATTGATTTGTGTATTTATAAGTCCTTTACTAAATATTTCCGGTCGTGAGGTAGCAAGTAAATGTCCATCTAAATCATAAAGATTTATATCTGAGAAAAATACATTGGAGAATTTAATAAGTAAATATGTTAAATATTCTTGATCATCATTTGTGATAATATTATAATCGCCAAGTTTGTGTTCTAATTCAACTAAAACAGATTGTGTTTTTTCACTAATATTCTTAAAATGATTTTTTTGATATTGATTTATATTATAATATATTGAAATTGCGCCAATAAAAATTAAAGACAAAAACATTAAAGATATCATTGATATTTGAATTTTGGTTTTAAAATTATTTAGTTTAAAAGGAAGGGAACTATAAATAAAATAGCCCATTGACAATAAGAAGAAAAATATAAATATATATGAAAAAGCAATGATCAGATTAAAAATATCAACCGAAGGTTTACTTAATACTATCAGATTATTATCATCAACCTTGTAAACTAAATGACTAAAATTATTGTAAGTATAAAATTCAAAATCATTATTTGTGTTTTTAAAAATATCAGGTTTTAGATTGTAAGTAAATATTCCTTGTTGCGCAATCAAGCTATTTTTTCTATATTTTGCATAAGAATATTTATTGATATTAGAATTTTGAAAATCTTTTTCCAAAAGCAGTTCCGGGTAACCAAGCTCTGTTGAAATTAATCTAGAATTAAGCTCAATAAACAAAGTAACTACGAAAGAATCAATTGGCAATATATATTCAATATTACCCAAATAACTTATTCTGCCATTGTTATTATCTAAATAATAAAAATTTGTATTTTGTATTTTTAATCCCTCATTATCAATTATATTATCGAAAAACTCATAACAATTATATACTTTGTTTTCAGATTTAAATTCTATACTGTCTAAATAACTGCACGCTGTAATTATTAAGTCGTATTTTCCTAAGTATCCGTGTAAATAATTTTTCAACAAATGATTTAATATTAAATCCGTATTACTGTATGGTCCGGATAAAAGATCAATTATATATTTATCTTCTTTTAATTTTGCCTCAAATTCTTCCAACTGAATTTCACCAATAGGATCTCTTTCGTTTGCAAGATTAACCACCAGTAATTTTCTAATCTTATTTTCTTTTTCGATGTTATGTATATAAATAAAACCCGTAACAAATAAAGCTACGATTGAAACAAAAGTAATAATTGAAGTAAAAGTTTTAACTTGCTTTAATTTTGCATAATATATAAGTCCAAAAAAGAAAAATATTAAAGATATTAAAGAAAACAAATCGCTTTTGTAATTAATAATATAAAGGGTGAGTTGCGATAACGCTAACGAAACTAGCAGTAGCAGTAATAAATATCGAATTGAAAAATAAGTTTTAAAAATATAAAATACTTTAAGACAGATTATTATAAATGATAGAAGCAATAAGCCAAAAATCAATAATGCAATAAAGCTATGTATATTAGTATATAAAATATTGTGAATCTCAAATGAGATATTGGAATTGTATATTAGTGTTTTAGCAAGAAAAACTACAAATGCAAAAAATAATTCAATAAAAAACAATAATACCAATGCATATATCAATGCAAGGGATTTTGTTAATTGCTTAAATTTAAAAAACTTATAAACAGTTATTGCAAAAAAAGCTAAAAACAATGTATTTATAAAAAAATCTCCTAATGATGGCAGCCATTGTGAAGCACCAAAATATTGAGGTCCAAAAAATTCTAACGAATAAAATGATGCAGGAAAATTAAAATACATCATTAAATATCTAATAAAAACCAGATCTGCCAATAATACAATAAGCCAAAAATTGCTTGGTTTTATTTTATATAAATATTTAATTACCTGATAAAAGAATAGTAAAACAACAAGCAAGGCAAGGCAATATAAAATAGCCGATAAATATGGATTTTTACTTGTTTTTTCAGGATTATAATCAGGAATTAATGAGAACAAAAACTCTCTATTTGCATCAACAACTGCTAATCCCTCGCTTGATGGGATTTTTGATAATTCAACATCCTGTGATATTTTAAAATCTTTCTGAAAATCGTTTTGAATAAATTTGTTTTCATAAGAGTATGAATATTTTACAAGTATCAATCCAACATATATTCTGTTGTTATATTGCTTAATATCAGATAAAACCCAGGCATTATCCAAACATACAACAGAACCTTTTTCAAAACCCGACTTAGTAAAAACATCATTTACTGCAAGAGAATTATCTGACCAGAATTTTAGCACATTATCTTCATAAATCAAATAAACAAAACCTTGTTTTTCTATTGCTTGTGAATATTTTTCATTTGAAAAAATCTCTAAAACATCTTTTTCACTTGTTTGTTTAACAAAATCAACAAGTAAGGTATCAAGAATGGTTTGTTTGTTTAATAGTGTTGAGGTAAATTCTTCTACATTAATTCTGCTTTGCTTTAAGCCGTATTTACTATTTTCCACAAAATATGCAACAATTGTGAGCAAAACAGAAAAAATAAACAAAAACAATATTTTTCTTTTAAAAAACATCGATATATATTAGAATGTTTGAAAATGGAAAGATACAGAATTATAATTACATTGATATAATTTTCATTAACGAAAAGTTTAAAACTCTCCAAATTTAAAGGATAGATATGCACCGGGATTAGAAAAATCATTATCGGTATAATCGCTAAAACTAATTCCTGAAAAATAATGATATGTTGCACCTATGCCTATTCTGAAATTTTTTACGATTCTTATTTCTAATTCTAAAATTGGAGAAACAGTAAAAAAATTATCGTAATTTTCTCTATCCATGTATGTTGATGTAAGGCTTCTTGAAGAAATATTTCCCCAGCCAATTAAAACAGATATTGCAGGATGAAATCTGGCATCATTATTAATAACATATCCCAGCAATATTCCTCCGTATCCAAAATCCATTTCTTTTTCTTTAAATTGTCCTCTGTCTGCACACAAATTGGTAGTCATTCCCAAACCGTATCCACCAAAAAAAAACTTTTTATTAAAAATAAATGCTCCTCCTCCGCCTATCATGTGTATGCTTGAATTATCTATTTTTGTTAATGTCATAAATAAACTTCCAAAACCGTTGATTTCAACATCATCACTTAGGAGTGTTTTAGGCTCATCATTTTTTTCATCCAATTCTTGAGCTGAAATGCTAAAAACAAGAAAAATGAGAGTTAAAAAAATAAAAGTATTTTTAATCATAGTTTTATGGCTCTATGTCAATATTTTAATAGATTTAAATGCTTATACGTAAATTATTGAGTAAAGATTAGCCTTTTGCCTTTTATTTTTTCGAAAAAAGATCCTTTTTCATAAACAAGGTTCCCATTTACCATTGTATGAGTGATTTCTGAGGCGAAAACTTGTCCTTCAAATGGAGACCAATTACATTTATATAAAATATTGTCTTTTTTAACTTCCCATGAAGAATTTAAATCAAATAATACTAAGTCTGCCCAGTACCCTTCTTTAATGTAGCCACGTTTATCAATATTAAAAATTTCAGCAGGTGTGTGACACATTTTTTCAACAATTTTTTCAAGAGATATTTGTTTTTTATGAAACAGTTCTAACATTACAACTAGTGAATGTTGAACCAAAGGCCCTCCTGAAGAAGCTTTAAAATAAGTGTTCTGTTTTTCTTCTATCAAATGTGGAGCATGATCTGTAGCAATTACATCAATTGTATTTTTATTTAATGCATCTATCAATGCTTTTCTATCGCTTTCTTTTTTAATTGCGGGATTCCATTTTATTTTAGTTCCATATTTTTCATAATCTGAATCATTGAACCAAAGATGATGAACACATACTTCGCTTGTAATTTTTTTCTCTTTATAGTTTGTTGAATTTTGTAATAAGCCAATTTCTTTTTCTGTTGACAAATGAAGAATATGAAGTCTTGTATTATATTTTTTAGCTAATTCAACAGCTACTGATGATGAGCTATAGCAAGCTTCAACACTTCTAATGTTGGGATGATGTTTTATTGGGACATTTTCACCAAAATCATTTTTAAATTTTAATGTGTTTTTATTAATAATATCATCATCTTCGCAATGTACTGCTATTAAAGTGCGAACTTTTTCAAAAATTTCAGAAAGTATTTTCACATCATTAACAAGCATATTGCCGGTAGATGAACCCATGAAAATTTTAATACCACAAACATTTTTAGGATTGATTTTAAGAAGTTCTTCAAGATTGTTGTTTGTTGCCCCTATATAAAATGAATAATTTGCAAGAGATTTTTCTGCTGCAATTCTATATTTTTCTTCAAGCAAATCAATTGTTGTCGATTGTGGAATTGTATTTGGCATTTCCATAAAAGAAGTAATCCCACCTGCAACTGCAGCTTTAGATTCTGAATAAATATTCCCTTTATGGCTTAGTCCCGGTTCTCTGAAATGTACCTGATCATCTATTACACCCGGCATCAGATATTTTCCGGTTGCATTTATTGTTTTAATTCCGGATTGCAAAGTTTCTGTTATTTGTCCGTATTGAATTTTAGAGATTTTATTGTCTTTAATAAATACAGAACCTTTTTCAATGGTATTTGCATTGACAATATTTGCATTTTGAATAATATAATCGGGTAAATTATGCTTGTTTTCTCTCATACTTTTTAAACCAACTACGAATTTTCATTTTAATTACCCCCCAAACAGCTTCATTGAATATTCCCCCACTCATTTTTGATTTACCTTTTTGTCTATCGGTGAAAATTATTGGAACTTCTTTTAGTTTAAAACCTAATTTCCAGACTGTAAATTTCATTTCAATTTGAAAAGCATATCCTTTAAGCTTAATTTGGTCTAAATGAATTGCTTCAAGCACTTTTCTTGTATAACATTTAAATCCTGCCGTAGTATCTTTTATCTTCATTCTTGTAATCATACGCACATACGCAGATGCATAATACGACATAATTATTCTTCCAATAGGCCAATTTACAACATTAACACCATTAATATATCTTGAGCCTATAGCCAAATCTGCTCCTTCTTCTGAGCAAGCTTTATATAAATCTTCTAATTTTTGGGGTGGATGAGAAAAGTCTGCATCCATTTCAAAAATATATTGGTAATCTCTTTCTAATGACCAGTTAAATCCGGCTAAATATGCCGTTCCCAAACCAAGCTTACCTTTTCTTTCTAAAATATTTAACGATTCAGGGTGCTTTTTTTGCAACCCTTTGACAATATCGGCTGTACCATCCGGAGAATTATCTTCAACAATTAGAATATGAAAATCCTTTTCTAAAGAAAATACTGCTTCAATAATTGATTCAATATTTTCTTTTTCGTTATAAGTTGGTATTATTACTATAGAATCTGACAATATCTTAGTTTTAAAAAGTAAGCGAAGATATAATTAAAAATAATTTCTGCCAAGTTAAATTTTCTTAATATAATATTTTGGGTTAGAAATACTTTAAATTAGTTTTTGACGAAAAAACAGGTTAAATTTTTACTCCTGAATTACAGCTCCTTAGGCTGGGTCGTTCATGAGAATTGTAACATAACTGTGTTTTTAGTTGTATAACTAAACAATTAGTTGTATGTTTGTAGTATAATTTTTGATAATAGTTTTTTAAAAATTAAATTATGCAGGAATGAAAGAATTAACAAAATCAGAAGAACAAATAATGCAAATACTTTGGGATCTAGAAAAAGGCTTTGTAAAAGATATTATAGAAAAAATTTCCAATCCAAAACCTGCATATAATACAGTTTCAACAATAGTTAGAATACTTGAGAAGAAGGGTTTTGTTGATTATAAAGCTTATGGAAAAACACATGAATATTTTCCTTTAGTATCTAAAGATAAGTATAAAGAAGCATTTTTAGGAAATTTTGTAAAAGACTATTTCAGCAATTCATACATGCAATTAATGTCTTTTTTTACAAATGATAACAAAATAAGCATTAAAGATTTAGATGCATTAAAAAAAATAATAAAAGAACAAAAAGAAAAGTAAAATGGAAAATACTTTAATATATTTATTTCAAGCATCAATATGTCTAGCTGTTTTTTATATAGCATATTGGATTTTTTTCAGTAGAAACACATTCTTTAAGATTAACAGGATTTATCTATTAATTTCAATATTAATATCTGTTATTATACCTTTTTTCAATTTTAAATCTTTTTTTGTTTCCGAAAATTATATTTTCTCATATATGCTTGACCCTGTAAATATTTATGCCAAGAAATTATCTGATATCGATAAAAGCAATAATTTTTTCAGTCCAATATCATTAATATATATTTCAGGATTTACACTTTTCTCAGCATTATTTATTTATAAGTTATTTAGAATTAGCAGAATTATAAGGAAATTTGGAATAAATAAAATTGGCAGGTATAAGTTTGTTTTTATAGATAATCTTCATCCATCATTTTCATTTTTAAACTTAATTTTCATTTCTAAAACAGAAGATAATAATGAATATAGAAAAATTGCAGATCATGAAAAAATACACATTAAACAATTTCACACATTTGATATATTATTATTAGAAATAATTACAATAGTATTTTGGTTTAATCCAATTTTACTAGCATATAAAAATTCAATAAAAGGAGTTCATGAATACCTGGCTGATAAAGGAGTATTAAATAATGGCCATAAAACCTCCGAATATCAGCAATTGTTATTGTCATTATCTTTTGGATTAAAGACTAATGCTTTAACAAATAATTTTAATCATTTATTAATTAAAAAACGCTTTATTATGATGACAAAAATAAAAACGCCAAATTGGTCAAAACTAAGGTATTTGTTAATAATACCTGTGTTTGTAGCCCTATTTATCGCATTTTCATGTTCTGAAAATAGCAATGCCCAGGCAGTTTCTGATAATGAAACATGGGTGATAAATGAAGAATTTGCTGAAGCAATTGAGAATAAGAACATTCAAGCTGTTTTAGGACAAGACACAGTAGTTAAAAAAGGAAAAGAAGTATTTAACTTTTATGATCTTGACGAAAAACCTGAATTTCCTGATGGAGGATTGGAAGGCGTAAGTCACTGGGTTGCAAAAAACACTACTTATCCAGAAATTGCAAAAGAGAAAGGTATTTCTGGAAAAGTTTTTGTTCAATTTATTATTGAGAAAAACGGTTCTGTTTCTAATGTTAAAGTAATGAGATCTGTTAATAAGCACTTAGACAAAGAAGCTGTTAGGGTAATTAAATTGATGCCAAAATGGAAACCAGGCAAACATAAAGGTAAAGCTGTAAAAGTAGTTTTTCAGTTACCTATTAATTTCAAGCTAAAGTAATTTAAAAGGGTCCTCAGGGGCCCTTTTAATTTGGAAAATTTACAGGTTAATTTTACATCGGAATAAAACTCTTTTTAGCATAATTTTGCACGACATAAAAGCCAGTGTTTTAGTTTTTTTATTTCTTTTTCATTAATTTCTTATCTTTATAATTTAATTGATGTTGTATTTGTAATAAACATGTTAAATGGTAATATGAAAAAGCATTTGTTTGTATATATGACTGTTGGGATAATAATTGTATTATCGTTTTTAATATTCTCTTCAAACTTTTATCCATTACTAAATTCCGACGATGCAATATCTGTTTTAATGACTCATTATTTCAAACTCCCCAATGATTTTTATTTTTGGGGACAAGACAGATATGGTTCGTTAATTCCATTAATCGGGCAATTCTTTTTTAAAATTTTCAATTTTTCGGCATTAACTTCAGAATCAATATCACATTACCTGATTTTGATTCTTGGATATTTTTCATTTTCAACCTTATTCAAATCAAACTTTAGTAAAATAGTTTTTGCTATGATTTGGTTTTTCCCACTTTTTCATTTTATTGGCTTGGTACGTTATAATTTTGGGGTACAATACAGCTTAATTGGGATTGCAATATACCTGATTAATTATATTTCCAAAAACAATATTGTTCTCTACAAAAAATATCTGTTACTATGTATTATAACTTTATCACTAATTTTATCGGTATGGGTATCAGATACTGCAATACTCACAATATTTATTATTCTTGCACTTCTTTTGTTATATTATATTAAGCAAAAAGGCAACCCGATTAAGTTGCTTACAAAACCACAAACTTATTTTACAGTAATTGGATTTTTTCTTTGTGCGTTATTTATTTGGTATGCAAAAAGTAATTCCGTAAGAGTAACTGATTACAATGAAAATATATTTAACAATGTTAGCTCAATTTACAAAGCTGTAATACTTATTAGGGATACTATGATTGAAATTTTCACTTTCAAAATAGATAACCCTGTAACATGTATATATGCATATTTTATTACAGCATTGTTAATATTCTTTTTCTTTTTTATAAGAAAAAAGCATTTGAAAGTTGGAAATAGTAAATGGATAAATATTTTTATTTTAGATGGGTTTGCCGTTATTTTTACCACTTTAGTTTCTGCTTGGGCACTAAAAAACAATATGCCACGAAGATATTTTACAGGAGCATATATTTCATTCTGGTTGGCTTTTCTGCTCTATATTGATAATTATCCTATAAATCTTAAATCAAATATTTTTAAATATTTTATTGTAATTACAGTTCTTATTGGCTCTTATAGCCCTATTCACTATTACATAAATACAAACCCCAAAAGCTTGAAATCTTCAGCGAGCGTAGTAAAAGAATTTGAATCTTTAGGAGAAATTGGTATTATTTCAGAATACTGGAACTCTTATATTACAACTGTTACAAATCCTGATTTAATTAAAGCTACACCAAATGAATGGTCAACAATTAGAAATCATAATATGATTGATTCTGTTTTTGCTCAACCAAAGCTTTTTGTAATTAAAGATATGTGGCTTGATTCATTTCCTGATACTTTAATTCAATTACCGATTAATTAAAAATGGGGAAATGTTTACTATAGGAAATTGTTGTGTTTGTGAATATAAAAAAGACAAAATGCTTTAAGGAATTGTTGAGTTAAAGTTTTTTATTTTGGTATAAACCTATTACTTCTCTACAATCACAAATTCTGTTCTTCTGTTTTTTGATCTGCCTTTTTCTGTTTTATTTGTAGCAACAGGTTTGTCTTGACCAAATCCTTTATGTGCAACTATTCTGTCATTTTCGATTCCAAACAACATGAGATAATTAGTAACAGATTTAGCTCGTTTTTCCGATAAGATCATATTTTTTTCTTCATCACCGGTATTATCGGTATGTCCATGAATTTCAATTTTTACAGATGGGTTGTCTTCTAACCATTCAATAAAATTATTAAGAACTACCATACTTGCTTTATCAAAAACAGAAGAAGCTGTAGCAAAATAAATATCATTAATTTCTACTTGTTGACCCACCTCTATTGGTTTTATTTCCATGTCAATTTCTACAGGAGCCAATAATGTTGTTTCTTTAGGCTTAATATACGCCGAAGTAAAAGTATAGTTTTGCTTTCTAACAGTCATAATAAATTCTTCGTCAGGTTCAACAGTAATTGCAACAGCATATTTTCCGGTCATTTTATCAACTATTGCTTCCGATGTTTTTCCTGTAGATGTACTTTTAATTATAACTTCTGCATCCTGTATGGCTTTTCCCTTTGAATCGTTTAAATATCCCTTTGCTAATAATACTTCTTTTGGTCTTGCTTTTTTGTAGAGGTCAAACGAATAAATATCATATCCTTCATCCTGGCTTAGTCTATTAGACGCAAAATAAGCTTTCCTGCCATTTGTACTTACAATAAACCCAAGCTCATCTTCCTTTGTGTTAATCGGATATCCAATGTTTTTAGGTTCTGTCCATGCTTCTTTTTCATTTTTTGAAAAATAAATATCAAATCCGCCAACACCATATCTCCCATCAGATGCAAAATATAAAGTCTGACTATCTGAATGCATAAAAGGAGATTTGTCATTTTTGGGTGTGTTAATACGCTTCCCAATATTTTTTGCAGAACCCCAGTTTCCTTTACCATCAATAGTTGAATAATAAATATCTATTCCTCCGTATCCATCCGGTCTTGCACTTGCAAAATATAATGTTTTTCCATCAGCAGAAATTGATGGTTGCCCCTCCCATGTTGTTCTGCCATTAATATTTTGTCCGAGATTTTCTAGTGTTGTCCATTCTCCATCATAAAAATGCGAAACATAAATATCACAATTTTCATAATTTGTAAACCCTTTTTCGGTGCGAACTTTTTCAAGTTGGCATATAGTAATATACAGATGATTATTATCAATTGTTATTGAAACGCCCCCTTGATTTAAGTCCTGATTAAATGGTTTAGGCATAGGTACTCCTTTGTTATATACTTCTTTTTCGCTTGTATGCGAGTTTGCCCTTTTGCTATACGAAAATTCTTCAACCATTTTTTTATCGGCTCCGGTGTTTTTATTTCTTTTAAAATACCTGTGAGTAAAAAAAGCATATTCTCCGTCAGGAGAAATTAATGGCAAAAATTCATCTTCTTTTGTGCAAACACCATCAAGCTTAACAGGGTTAAACTCTACAGGATTGCTTAATAATTTTTGGTAATTTTTTATATGTTGAACATAATTTAAGGCAACATTCATTTTGTCCTGCCCGTTTTCATTTAACTCAATGTAAAGTGTCAAATATTTTTGAGCCTCAGCAAATTCCCCATCAACATAGTAATAATCACCAAGATAATAATACGACAAATAATCTTCATGAAGAGGACATATTTCTATTACTTTTTCAAGATATTTTACAAATTGTGTATTATATTTTACAAGATTAATTTTATCAAGTCGATCTGTCATAGCTTTTAATGCCCAATTATAATTTATCATTGCAAGCCTGTAATATGCATTATAATATTGAGGTTCTATTTTTGTAGCTTTAACCAGTAAACCGTATGCTTCTTGATGTTTCCTTTTATCTTTTAATTTTAACAACTTCTCAGCTTTGTCGTACAGTGCAATTGCATCTTTATTTTTAATCTTAATGCACTTGTCTTTTCCAAAACTTGTTAGATTAAATAAAAAAGAAAATAAAAGTACAAGCAATATGTACTTATACTTAGTAGTATATTTATAATTATAATTCAATTTTAATATTTAAATCAACCTTCTACAATATCAACTATTCTTAGCTTTTTCAATTAGCTTATCGCCTTGTTGTTTGGCGGTACGATTAAGATTACCAGATTCTGTTTTAGCTTTATTAACTACTCCATCTGCTTTTGTTGCTGCTTCTTTTTCAATTTTCGCGGCTTTTTTATCGGCTTCAGAACGCATTTTTTTTGCTGCTTCTTTTGCTGCTGCTTTTTTAATAGGATTATTCCCTGCTTTTTTAATTAAATTATCTGCTTGAGCATAAGCTTCGTCTTTAACTTTTTTTGCAGCTGTTTTAGCTGTATTTTTTATTCCCGTTGCTGATTTTTCAGCAGCGGCTATTAGTTGTTTACCTTTCTTGTCGGCCTCTGCTAATAATTTTGCAGCTTGTTCTTCTGCTTTGCGAATTGCTTCCGTTTTTGCTTTATCAATCTCATCATTTATTTTATCTTTTACCTGATCTTTTATATCATCAACAACATTTGATGCCTGGTCTTTAAGGTCTAATTTAACAGTAGGGTCATCCAACGTTCCTCCAATAATTGCATTAAAATCAATTGTTTCAGGTATTTGCACGTCAACACCAACATTGCCAACTTGTGAAAACAAATTATTTACCACCTGATTTGCAGCACCGCCAAATTCTGAGCTTGGAATATTAAAGTTCATATTATAATTGATAGTCTGGTCAATTCCCTGAGTTCCACCCATAACAATAGTTGACTTATTATATTTTGCATCAAAAGGATCTACGGTAATATTTCCATTTTCAATTTTAAAGGTAAAATTTATATCGGATAAATTCATAGTGTTAAATTTATCAGACTTAAGTAATTCCCCAATCTTACTAAAAATACCGGCATTATTAACTACTATGCTTTTTGTTTGCAAATTTCCTTTTCCATTAACTGTGCTTAGATCAGGTTCCATATTTTGTTGTAAAATTCCTGTAAAATCTATGCCCATTGAAAAATTACCGGTACAGTTTTTAGCTACAGGAACAATTTCCTGAACAGTGTTAAATGCATCAAATGTTTTTGGAATATTAAAATTGTTAATGTTCAAATTAAAATCAAATAAAGGTTTTGTAATGTCTTCTGTAGAATATGCACCATTCATTATCATTGAACCATCAAGTAACTCCATTTTTAGGTCTTTCATTTTAGCTTTACCTGCGTTAAGTCCTAAATCACCAGTAATATTTGTAATTTCAAGCTTATCATAAAGCAATTTATTAATAGAAGTGTTTAAAATGAAATCTATGTTTTCAGGTATTTCAACTACTTCAAGTTCTTCTTCTACTGCTTCTGTTCCTTCGGTTGTTGTAGCTGTTGTTTCTTCGTCTTCCATAAATTCATTTAGATCAAGAAATTCAGAGTTAAAATTAAAGTTTCCTTTTAAAAGTTCATCTTTAAAATAGTATGCAAGGAAATTCTCGATTTTACCATTCATGTGCATATCACTTTTACCTATTATGGCATCAAATGAGGTTAATTCAATAAATTGAGGAGAAAGCACCATTTCAGATTTTGATATTGTAATACCTTGTGGTAAATCTTCACTTTTGTAATTGAAATTATCTAAAACAATGCTGCCAACTGCATGAAAGTTTTCGTATTGTTCATTTTCAATACTTGACATTTTTCCTTTCATTTCCATGTCTGATTTTATAATTCCATCCATTGTCATATCATCAAGTGGAACAATATCTTTCATTTTTGCAAGATCAATTGTTCCTTTAATACTTCCATCAATATTTGCATCACTTACAGGCGTGGTAACAAGCATTTTCATATCAAAGGGATTTCCTGCAAAATCAATATGGAATTTTTTCAGGTTAATTACAGTATGGTCTTCATTACCATCTTCATTTTTAAGATTAAGGTCTATGTTAATATTGTCTGCGCTGCCTGGCAGATCGGGATATTTAAACATTGCATTTTCTACTATCAAAGTCAAATCAAAAGCTGGCAATTGAACATCGTTATATGTTCCTTTTGCAAAACCGTTTAATGCTAATTTCCCTGCCGTTTTAACATCATTAAAATCGCTTAAATAAACAACCGGAACAAGTGAAAGAATATTTTTAAATTCTGTTTTCTTTGCTTCAAAAGTAATATCCATATCAATATTTGTATCAGGCATGGCAATCCAGCCATCAAAGCCAAGTTCAAGTTCATTTACCCTAAACACATTTTCTTTAAATGTAAACTTGAAATTTTCAAGGTCGGCATCAACATCTGCAATTAGCTCCATTTTTGACTTGTTTAAATACTTTATACCCTCCATATCAACAGTAAGTTCTTCAATATTTGTTTTTGTATTTAAAGTGGTTATATCCATTGCCAAATCTCCATTTAACTCAAAATTCAGGTTTTTAATTTCGGCATAAACCCCCATATCTTTGTCATCATAAATTATATTTCCTTCTATTATTTTAAATTCTTTTAAGGCAAGTTTATATGCAAGTTCTTCCTCCGGTTCTTCTGTAACAGTACTGTCAATATCTGTATCTTCAATTGCAATATCCCAGTTAGCTAATCCATCGGGTAATACTTTTGCATAAATATTTGGATGGTCAATTATTACCGATTTAACTTTAATTTGATCGCCCATTACACTAAGCAAACCAACTTCTATGCTTAATTGTTTTAAACCAGCAAGTGTATCTCCTTCAAATTCATCAATTCCTACAACAACAACATCATTTATCTCGAAATTCAGGGCAGGAAAAGAGCTGAAAATTGAAAGATCGAATTCTCCAAAACCAACTTGTGCTTTAACTGTTTTATTAATTTCCTCTTTTGCAAGCTCTATAAGTTTTCCTTTAAAAATGAATGGAATAGCTATGAGAATACCAATTAATACTGCTAGAATAATAAAAAACCACTTGATAATTTTACCTATTTTTTTCATAATAAATTAAGATTTGTGTTTATATATATTGTGAACATATAAATTGAAAGTTTAAAAATATTACTTTTACATCATAAAAGAAAATCAAAGAAGAAAAAAATTTTATTTATTTAATATTATGAACAGAATAAGCCGGAATTTATTTCTCATATCAATGTTTTTTTTGCTTGTTTTTTCTTTTGGCTGTAATAAAAAGAAAGAGCTTAAGGATGTTGATTTTAGATCTGAGATGGTTAAATTTGTTAGAGAAATATCCGATCATGCAAAACTGGGTAATTCTGAATTTTTAATAATTCCGCAGAACGGGGAATCATTAGTTAATGAATCGGGTTATTTACAATTTATTGACGGAATTGGCAAAGAAGACTTAAGTTACGGTTATGATAACGACGGCGAAGCAACACAATCAGGAATAAGAACTGAAATAGCGACTTATCTTGACAAGTTTGTTGAGAGTGATAAAATTGTTCTGGTAACCGATTATGTTTTCAGCAATTCAGAAGATTTCCCTCATTATGATGATGCTACAAATGCAAAAATTGAGGATGCTGCATCTTATTGCAGATTAAAATCTTATGTTTCTTGTGCTACCGTTAGAAATTTAAATTATTTAACTATTAACTCAGGATATGAACCCGAAGTTGACACAATTGATAATGTATCGGATATTAAATCGTTTTTATACTATTTACAACCTGCTGACGAAAGCAATAAGGATGCCTTTATTAACAGTATAGCTGAAACAAATTTTGATTTGGTAATAATGGATTTTTCTATTGATGGAATAACTGAATTTACTGTTTCTGATATACAAAAAATTAAAGAAAGTTTGAATCAGGGAAACGGAGGATATGTAATTGCATATATGAGTATTGGCGAAGCAGAAGATTACAGATATTACTGGAATAATGAGTGGACTAAGGATAATGGAAAACCGTCAAAGAATGCACCGGAATGGTTATATCAGGAAAATCCCGACTGGGAAGGAAACTATAAAGTGTACTACTGGAAAGATGAGTGGAAACAAATAATTTTTGGTACTCCAAGCTCGTATTTAGATAAAATTATTGATTTGGGGTTTGATGGTATTTATCTTGATATTGTAGATGCCTATGAATATTATGAAGATGTGATGGGGATGTAAGCTAAAATTTGTATGATAAATTAATTTCGAATTCTCGTAATGTAAATTTGGTTAATAAATTTTAAATATAGAATTTCAAATAATAAATGAAAAAGTAAAGGCAAGTTTCCAAACTTGTGGTCTCTGCTTTTTCCATTAACCACCAGTTGCAAACTGGCGGCAGCGGTGAATAAATTTATTAAACTCTGCCATATTATTTTATCTTTTTAAATTAAGCTACAAAGATACGAATTATTCTTATTTATACTAATTCTAAATAACGTTTTTCATTAATCTCAAGTCACAGACTTGCGATATTGGGGTCAACTTTTTGATTTAAAAAATCAGCACATCTAATAAATCCCGAAATTTCACTACTATATATATTCTGTATTTTATTATCTTCAATAATCCATAAATCAAGTTTAGAAAAATTTAATAGTGTTTGTTCAGGGATTATAGTTCTATCTATAAATATTTGTTGAATATTATTTATTTGTTTCCATTCGGGGAAATTATATGGTGCAATTAAAGAAAAATACCTATCGTTAAATGCTACATCAAAATCATATTTTCTTTTTTTTAATTCCTGTAAATTATTATTTTTCATTTTTTTTAATTTAAAGTTAAGATACGAAAATACAGAAAAACCTATCTCGAACAAGTCTAAATTACAGCAAGCTCTATATTTAGCAAATAACCAATGTCATATATGAAATAATTGAAAAAAAAGTCTATGAGTTTTGTTAATTTAGGTGTTTTTTGTAGACTTTATTTGACTAGGTACTCCTATTTTCAGTTTTCTTTACTCCAAAACAACTTTCCCAACAGCTACACCTTTTTCTGTTGTTACTTTTATAATATAGATTCCTTTTGGGTTTTGGCTAAGGTCTATTTCGTCATTGCGAGTCCGCCTAAGGCAGGACGTGGTAATCTCACTATTATTGGCAGATTGCTTCGCTTTGCTCGCAATGACGGTGTTTATCATGGTTCTCCCCTGAAAATCCATTACCTCAATTCCTATTATTCCTTTTGCCTCTATTGTAATTAGACCTTTTGTGGGGTTCGGATAGATTGTTAAATTTATTTCAATAGTATTATTATTAACTATCCCATTTATATTAGATAACAATCTTTTCCATATTCCTACCTTTTCAGTCCCAGCATAAAGATATGTTTCTGAAGCATTCAATTTAGTAATCCTTGTATTTACAGGTAATCCATCACTAATATTAATCCAGTTAAATCCTAAATCATTTGAAAAAAATATACCATTATAAGTTCCTGCAAATAATTTGTTCCCTTTTATTTCAAGTGTATTAACACCTGAGGGTAAACTATTGCTGGCTAATGTCCATGTAATACCATCATCAATTGACACATAAATCTCATTACCACTACTTGTAAAAGTATTTACACCATTCGTAACAATAGATTCTCCAAAAGAATTATTTACCAAAGTCCAATTATTCCCATTATCTGTTGTTATATAAAGGCCAGCATAAGTACTTGCAAGGATATTCGTTCCACACAATAACATTGAATTAATTATAGTTGCATTAATACCATTTAGTCCATTATTTATTTGATTCCAGTTAAAGCCATAATCATGAGAAATCCATGCGCCTTGTACTGACGACCCTCCACCTGAGCTACAAAAAAACAAATTGTCTTTTATAAGAATATTGGCAACTCCACCCATTCCTAGTCCAGATAAATATGACCATGTATTACAGCCATCCTCTGATTTGAACAAATAATTTCCTGCTGCATAAATAATATTATTTTTCACGCCAATATTTCGTACAATCTTGTCTAACAATCCATTACTGTAGGTTGTCCAAGTATTGCCAGAATCCAAAGATAAATGAACACCTAAATACGTGTATCCTCCTGTAAATGCACGTCCACTTGCAAAAATTGTATCTCCAATAGTTGTTAAGAACTCAATTATTGAATTTGGAGGAAATCCATTATTTATTGCTTTCCAATTTCCCCCATTATTATTAGATAAAGAAATTCCTGATCCTGAACCTGCAAAAACATTACTATCTCTACATGCTAAAGCATATACATCTGAATGTAGAACTCCATAACTTGGCATCCAATTATCTCCATTATTTGATGAAACATAAACACCAGAAGAATTAACACCAACATATATTTTACTTTCAGAAATTTCAATAGAATTAATGGAAGCAGGAGAATTACCAGGAAAGCCATTGTTTTTTAAAGTCCAATTTACACCATAGTCAGTAGATACAAATATACCAGAGCCAGAATAAGATGTTCCAATAACAACTATAGAATCTTTTGCCGCCATCTGTGTAATCTCTTTATTTTCATTTAATAATCCATTGTTTCGTGGAGTCCAGTTTAAACCTTTATCCGTTGATACAAATACACCTTCTCCATAAGATGCTGCATAAATATTTATGCCACTAACATCTAAAGCGTTTACTTTAGAAATAAATGGAACATTTGATTGTATCCAAATATTATTAGAACATGTGAATATCTTACCATTACCTGTTCCTGCAAATAAAGTTGAATCGCATACTACTAACGCTGAGATTATACTGTCATTTAGCCCTGTATTAAATGTTGTCCATGTGTTACCAAAATTGGCTGTTTTAAATATACCTTTACTAAAAGTACCTGCTATTATTTCTTCTTCATAAAAAGTTAATGAATGAATATATGTATCAGTTAAACCATTATTTGCCTCTATCCAGTCTGCCCCATTGTTTGATGATATAAAAACACCAGAAAAACATGTGCCAGCGACAATCATTGAATCTTTAATTGCGAAACAATCAATTCTTTCACCAGCTAAGCCATTAGTTTGTTGCCATTGAGCATTTGTAAAATTTGATACTATTATAAAACAAAATATAGAAAGCGTGATTTTCATATTAAAGATTATTTAATTAACATTAATAAAAGATTAAGTGCTATTATTTTTCGTTGTTCTTCAACGAATTGTTTTTTGAATACAGAAAGATGATTTGTTTATAAGTTATCATTATTCTTTATTATCCTACCTCTTATATCATTCAGTATATTTTCCAATAAAACAATGTTTACTACAATATCACCTGATTCAATACAACCATATTGTCTTAAATATCTTAATTTTTTAAATTCTATTTCTTTTTGGATTATTTCTTTTTGAGTTCTAACATCTTTTGATTTTAGTTTTGGTATATCAGGTATAAAAATGTTCTTAATTATATATATATCAAGTTTTTTTTCATTTAATGATTTCATTTTTTTAATTTCTCTATCAATTGGATAACACTTAGCACAAAGTCCGTTACCTTTATGTTTGAAAAGTGTTGTTTTACAACTTGTACATCTTTCATGATTTCTGCTCCAATTCATAATTATTTATTTATTCATCAAATGTATAGATTAACAAAAGTAACAAAAAAAAAGGAGAACAAAAAAACGCAGAATTAATAAAAAAATATTTGGTAATTTAAATCATTATCTGTATTTTTGGTAAATACAAGAATATAGCCATTTGTGGCTGTATTTAAGAGAAATAATCAAAATTATTAATTTATTTAAAAAACTTAAGTTATGGCATTAGACAATTTAATTAAAGTATCGTTTACTGAAGAGGAAATTGGTAAACTAAACAAAAGTATGGAGGAAATAGTAAGTGTATTATCTGGCAAGGTTATAAACCTAACTCCCGAAGAACGCAGACAGTATGGTAGTATTGGCAATAATACTCAATACTGGATAGATAAAGTAGATACATATATGGTACAAAACCCAAAGCTTGTGCCTTTTTATTTGAGTAAAGAAGAATTTGACAAAGACAGGTTGGCTCGTAGTATATTTTTAGATTTGATAAAACAATCAAATAGTATTTTAGAAAGTATGGAAGATACCGGTATGTTGCTAAGTACCGATATTTATCATAATGCATTGGCATTTTACCAAAATGTGCGTTTGGCTGCAAATCAGAATGTGCCGGGTAGTACAAGCATTTATGAGGATTTGGCAGCACAGTTTCCTGGTCGTCCTGCATCAGTAACAGGCGAACCTGTTCCCGGCGCAGAAGTTTATATTGAGCAAGAAGACTCCGAAAATAAATAATTAAATATCTTATAAAATATTAAAGCTCCGAAAATCGGGGCTTTTTTTTTGTGAAAATAGTTAAGTTGCAGTAAATAAGGTATAAAAAGTAGGGTAAAGCCTAGTTAAAAGCAGGGCAAGGCCTAGTTAAAAGCAGGGTAAAGCCTATTAAAAGTAGGGCAAAGCCTAGTTAAAAGTAGGGCAAAGCCTATTAAAAGTAGGGCAAGGCCTAGTAAAAGTAGGGCAAAGCCTAGTTAAAAGCAGGGCAAGGCCTATTGAAAGTAGGGCAAGGCCTATTAAAAGTAGGGCAAGGCCTATTAAAAGTAGGGCAATGCCTAGTTAAAAATAGGATAATGATAGTTTAAAGTAGGGAATAAGGTGTAATTTATTATCTCTGTTGTTTCTTAGCTCAATGTTCACGAGTTTCTACTCAACAACTATATGTTGAAACTTTGCTATATCACTAAAGTGTGTAAGTGT